>JADGDV010000047.1 GCA_016744695.1 Hahellaceae bacterium | reverse complement strand
CAACTGATACTGGAACCCTGTAATGACTAATGTACTTAAAGAATTATCGAAAGTGCTTGAACAAAGAAAGCAGGAAGATGCAGAGAGTTCCTATGTATCTAGTCTTCACCAAAAAGGCCTCAATAAAATTCTTGAGAAAGTGGGTGAAGAATGTACAGAAACCATACTCGCAGCCAAAGATGCCGAACAATCTGGCAATACAGATGACCTTGTGTACGAAACCGCGGACCTATGGTTTCACAGTTTGGTAATGCTCTCTCACCTGAATATTGGGCCAGAGGCTATTTTGGCTGAGCTTGAGCGTCGTTTTGATTTGTCTGGCCTAGAAGAAAAGGCATCAAGAAACAAATAATAAGTCATAATGACACACTCTCAACTCCGGCAGAATAGCGCAATCTAATATACACAAATATCAAACATTCTTTTATGGTGCTTTTGGTGTACAATTTAATAAAGACATTAAACGAATCGTTTAGGGAGTAATCTGATGGGTGGCATTAGTATTTGGCAACTGGTAATTGTTCTTGTAATTGTAATGTTGCTGTTTGGCACCAAGAAACTACGCAATATGGGTTCAGACATAGGTGGCGCAGTTAAAGGTTTTAAAAAAGCCGTCACTGATGAAGAAAAAAAGCCGCTTGAAAATGACTCTGGTGAGATAATTGACGCCAAAGTTGAAAAAGCAGAAGAAGAAAAATCTAAAAGCTAACGTCCATTACACTCGAGCACCACTATGTTTGATATTGGCTTTCTTGAATTAGTACTTATTGGCGTGCTAGCTCTGCTTGTTCTGGGGCCAGAACGTCTACCTCATGCAGCAAGAACAGTTGGGCAATGGGTTGGCAAGGCTAAGCGTATGGCCAGTAATCTAACCGATGAGTTAGACCGGCAAGTAAAGATTGATGAGCTTCAAAAGAAAATCGATATGGAAGGCGACAGCATAAAGGTTGATGAGGTGCAGAAAACGATTCAAGATGCCCTTGATCAAGCTGAGAATTTTAAACACCTCATTAATGCTGATGCAACAGAAAGCCAACCACCAACAGAAAAATCTGATCAAAAATGAATGGGAATACTCCTAAGTAAATGACCACTCAAAGCTCTCCACCTAAAGACAACGATAAAAATGCCTCCGTGGAGCAACAGCAACCACTTATTCAACACTTAATTGAACTGCGTGACAGAATGCTTCGCGCAGTGTTGGTTGTATTGGCTATTTTCCTTGGGCTTTATTACTTTGCAAACGACTTTTATCTCATTATTTCTGAGCCTTTAAGGGTTTACCTGCCAGAAGGCACATCAATGATTGCTACTGATGTTGCCTCGCCATTCTTAACCCCTTTTAAACTCACTTTAGTACTTGCTGTATTTCTGGCGATGCCTTTTATACTTTTTCAATTCTGGCGTTTTGTTGCCCCGGCCTTGTATCAGAATGAGAAAAAGCTAGCCATTCCCTTACTCATATCTAGCGTCTTCCTTTTCTACATGGGCGTACTATTTGCGTACTTTGTTGTATTTCCTTTGGTGTTTGGATTTTTCACCAGTGCAGGCCCAGAAGGGGTTACGGTGATGACGGATATCAGTAAATATCTAGATTTTGTATTAAAACTGTTTTTTGCTTTTGGCCTCGCCTTTGAAATCCCCATTGCTACTGTAGTGCTGGTCGCCACTGGTGCTTCCACATCAGCAAGCCTTAGTCAAAAACGCCCTTACATTGTTGTCGGCTGTTTTGTCGTGGGCATGCTATTAACACCACCTGACGTTATATCTCAAACCTTATTGGCAATACCCATGTGGATGCTGTTTGAGGTCGGTATATTTTTCAGTCGAATGGTTGAAAATAGAGAGCAACCAGAAGATCAACCTGCGGAATAAAGCGTCCCCCATGAATATAGCGCTACTATTTGAAGAAGACTTTATTTCGCCGAATGTGGCATTGCTATCTGATCGCAGGCTTAAGCACTTACAAGAAATTCGAAACATACAGCAAGGTGACCAGATAGCAGTGGGGAAAGCGAATGGAATGATAGGCCAAGCAAATGTCACTCAAATTACAGAGCAATCAGTTCAATTAGCGATAACCTGGACGAAGCAACCACCAACACCTCTGCCAATCACACTCATTATCGCCCTTCCCCGCCCAAAAATGGTTAAGAGAATAATTCAAACCCTTACCACCATGGGCGTAAAAGAACTCTATTTCATCAATTCCTATAAAGTTGAAAAAAGCTTTTGGCAATCTCCTTGGTTAACAGAGCCAAAGTTACTTGAAAATGTAATATTAGGGCTTGAGCAAGCAATGGATACTCAACTACCCAATATTCACCTAAGGAAGCGCTTTAAGCCCTTTGTTGAAGATGAGCTACCTGCAATAGCAGAAAACTCACTTCGCTTAGTAGCCCACCCTGGCGGCCATCAAAGCTGCCCTATTCAGGTTAAACAGCAAACCACACTAGCCATTGGCCCTGAGGGTGGGTTTATACCTTATGAGATAGAGAAACTGCTTGGGTGCGGGTTTGAAGCGGTGACGCTTGGAGATCGAATATTACGAACGGAAACGGCGGCTCCTGTTCTTTTATCAAAACTATTTTGAATGGTTCACCTATGCCTATTAACATAGCCCTTGCATCCGACCTTCACATTGAACTAAGCCGTGGTTCAGTGCCCGTTCCAGACCTTCCTGCCGATGCTGACGTAATTGTATTGGCCGGCGACATTACCAATCGCTACCACAAGACTAAAAATCAATTTGAACAAACCTTTGCGGCCTTTCGAGAAAAGTTCAAGCAACCCATTTTATTTATCCCCGGTAATCATGAATATTATGGAAGCCACTATCAGGAGTTGAACAGCGAACTCCCTGGCATTTGTAAAAAGTATGACATCACCTTCTTACAAATGGGTTATGTCGATATTAAAGACGTACGCTTTTTTGGCTGTACGCTCTGGAGTAATTTTTTACTCAACGGCAAAGAAGAAATGCCATGGGTCGTTCATTCTGCACAAGGAAAACTAGCTGATTTCAGAGCCATATCTTACGGTGATGATGGCTTAATTCGATCTACTGATACTAAAAATTTATTTAATGAAAATATAAAATGGCTAAGTAATGCACTCGATGAATGCCCTTCAAATATGAAGAAAGTGGTTTGCACACACTTTGGCCCAGAGAGAGGCTGCGTAAGCCCTGAATTTGCAGGGGATGAGCTTAACGCATATTTTGTTAACGATTTGAGTGAGTTCATGGCCGAAAAAGAACCTGATTTATGGCTGTTTGGGCATACGCACTTTAATGTTGATTACCGTGTAGGTAAAACCCGAATTGTATCCAATCAAAAGGGTTATCAACGTGAAACCACATTATTTAACCCCAAGCTTCGCATAACCCTATAATATTACTCTCGACCCGTAGCCGTGATGCAGTGCAACGGAATCAAGGAAGTTATCAAGCAGACATTTAAGCTTTAAACATAGATGATAGCGACTGCTTTTCGCCCATTGCTGAATGCAGACAAGTAACATCTTGTAGGGTGTGCCGTGCGCACCGTTTGTTTAAACATTTATCGGTGCGCACGGCACACCCTACATCGCATTCAACAAGAAGGATCAGACTCAATATAGCCGCAGAGCCCTATCTCTAATGACTCATTTGTGGCAATAGCTCTCAAGCATCAAATGATAAAGACGGTGCTCTTATGGAAAAACTATTGTGGAGTTACTCCCGATATAAGGGACAAACTTTATTGTTACAGTACAATAAGCCCTGATTCCGCTTCGCTGCATCAAGGCTACGTTTAAGGCACTTTACTATCCAAGCCCATAGCCTGACTAACCACTTGATTCTTTAGAAACTTATTCCCATTCAACCAACGCATCCCGGTATTTCTTAACAAGCGAATACTAAGAGAATCTTGAGAAAACAACTGTTTAAAGCCTTCCATTAAGCCCATCATCGCTAAATTAGGCCCCATGCGGCGACGTTGGTAACGTTTTAACATCAATGCATCATTAGGCGTTAACCCTTTTTTAGACGCCTTAATTAACTCGTCGGCTAGCACCGCTACATCTTGTAGACCTAAGTTAACACCCTGCCCTGCCAGTGGATGAATAGTGTGTGCAGCATCACCCACCAAGGCAACATTAGAGGTTACATATTGCTTCGCGTGTCGCTGTTTTAAAGGAAAGCTATAGCGTTTTGATACTTCTTCAACTGAACCTAAGCGAGATTCAAAACAACGGCTTAATTCTTCACAGAACTGCTCATCATTTAAGGCCATCAACTCGCTTGCCCTTTCAGGTACCGCAGACCAGACAATAGATGAATAGTGTGATTTAACACGCCCATTTGAGAGAGGCAACAGGGCTAATGGTCCGGTTCCCATAAAACGCTGCCAAGCAGTTTCTTCATTATTTTTTTCAGTTTTAACCGACGCAACAATCGCGTGATGCTGATAATCCCACTCTCTTGTAGGTAGACCAGACAGCTTACGGATAAGTGAGTTAGCGCCATCTGCCGCAACCACAAGGGAAGCACGAATGTGCGTATCATTTTCAAGAATTAATTCAGGGCAATCACTATTAAGGTTAACCTGACGAATACTGTGACCGGTTAATAGTGTGATTTTATTATCAGACGTTAGCTGCTCATAAAGAGAACTTAAGGTTACGCTATTTTCAACAATATGCCCTAATGCAGGCTGATACAGTTCTGCGGCAGAAAACTCAATGCTAGCGGTTCCCTCACCATCCCAGACCTTCATTTCTTGATAAGGGCTTATTCGCTTATTTTTAATTCTCTGCCAAACCCCAAGGTTTTCAAAAAAAGTTTGGGAGGCGACGGTAAGCGCACTAACTCTTGGATCAAACTGATCAATATCTCGTTCACTTTTATCATTAGCGAAAACGGCTGTTAGCTGCTCTATAGCTTGAGCCTCAACTAATGCTACCTTGTAACGACTTCTGGATAGTGCACACGCTAAAGTGGCTCCTACTATTCCCCCACCCACAATAACAATATCGTAAGTTTGAACTGCATCAATTGCTTGTTTTAAATTATCCATTAAGAAAACTTTGCCTCTGTTCCGCCTATTCCCATCGCTTGACGTGCAAATAAGCGTTTCGCTGCGGGTACTATATCTAATCCGATTAAGCCCATATCCCTTAATACTCCGACACCGGTATGGGTATCACCAAATAAACGAGTGACCTTATCACTAAATAATATTGTTTTATCTTGATCTGCATAACGTTCATTCATATAAGGAAGCAAGACGGAAAGCGCACCGATATTCTCCCCCTTATCTGAGGCTTGCTTAACTAACTCGGCTAACGCAACCACCCCTCTAAGCGATAAGTTATAACCCTGACCGGCCACTGGGTGTAAGGCATGGGCGGCATTACCTACAACCACAATACCAGAACGAACCTGCTCTGTTGCCTGAGATAGCTTAAGCGGGTAATTAAAACGCTCCCCCACTTTTAGTATTTTCCCCAGGCGATAACCAAAACGGTCTTGTAACTCAATCATAAAGTCTTTATCAGACAAGGCCATTATTGCTTCAACCTCTTGTTCAGGTAGCGTCCATACCAGAGCGCAACGTGAATCACTCGTATCAGATTCACCTAAGGGCAGCATCGCCATTGGGCCGCTTTCCGTAAAGCGTTCATAGGCTTCATAATCATGGTATTTTGACGTGGTTACGTTAGCGATTAAAGCATGCTGATCATAAGACTCGACATGCATATCGATGCCTAATTTTTGACACGTTTCTGAACGCCCTCCATCTGCGATAACCACTAAACTCGCAGAAATTGTTGAAACGGCATCTTCACCTGACTTTGAAAAGGTAATTTGAGTGGTATTAGTCGCACGCGTGATATTGAGCACTGTAGCAGGGCAAATAAAGTCAACATTATCAAGAGTCTCTAAAGCAGATGTTAAAGTAACCCCTATCCACTCATTGGGAACCACATAACCTAGAGCAGCGACATTGTGTTCTTTTGCATTTAAACGAGCGGCTCCAAACTGACCTTTATCTGACACATGAATTTTCTTAATCGGCGTCACATGCTCAGATAATTTATCCCAAAGACCTAGGCGTTGATAGATTAAGCGGCTTCCCCATGAAATAGCGGTTGAACGAGCATCGTAACTTGGCTGAAAGCCTAAGTCATTAGACATGGGAAACTGTTCGATCACGGCAATATTCAAAGAAGTATTTTTTAATGCTACTGCCAAACTGGCACCTACCATGCCACCACCGACAATGATGATATCGTAGAAACCAACGTCGTTATGATTATCCATTCTTGTCACTCGTCCAACTCAATTGAATGCCCTATTAACTCATTAAGGCTTCTATTTCTGAAATTTCTTTAGGGGCGCCCTCAGACAAAATGCGTACACCCTGTTTAGTTACAACAACATCATCTTCAATACGAATACCTATACCACGCCAACGAGGTTCGACGTCTTTACAGTCAGGCGCAATGTAAAGCCCTGGCTCAACGGTTAATGCCATGCCGGGCTCCAATACTCGCCATTCACCACCCACTTTATATTCACCGACATCATGAACATCCATTCCAATCCAATGACCGGTTCGGTGCATATAAAAAGGTTTATAGCTTTCTTCTTCTATGAGTGTATTAATATCACCCTTTAGTAAGCCATGCTCAACCAAACCTTCAACAATAGCGTGTACTGCCGCTTCATGTGGATGATTCCAATGGTTGCCTGGTTTAACCGCTGCAATAGCGGCATTCTGGGCGTTTAAAACTGTCTGATAAAGGGCTTTTTGCTCTTCGCTGAAACAACCATTAACTGGGAAGGTGCGAGTAATATCTGAAGCATAATAGTCTAATTCGCAACCGGCATCGATCAGAACTAAGTCACCTGATTTTAATTCAGAGGCATTATCAATGTAATGCAAAATACAGCCATTATCACCACCACCAATAATACTTGGGTAAGCCGCTGAACGGCTCCCAGCATCCATAAAGGTGTGGGTTATTTCGGCTTCTAACTGATACTCGAACTTACCTGGCTTGCACTTTTCCATGGCTCGTTTATGCGCCTTAGCGCTAATTTTAGCGGCCTTATCCATAACCTTGATCTCTTGAGCACTTTTAAACAAACGCATGTCATGTAAAAAGTGCTCTAGTGCCACAAATTCACCGGGAGGGTGGGCACCATTTCTTACTTTACTTCGAATTACATTAATCCATTCCATGACTCGGCTATCAAATTGTGAATCAAGCCCCATGGAGTAAAAAACTTTTTCGGTACCTTCAATCATATTCGGCAAAATATCATCGATATCACCGATAGGAAATGCATCATCAACACCGACCATTTCCATGGCGCGCTCCGGGCCAGTTATTACACCATCCCAAAGCTCTTTTGTTATATCTCGCTCTTTGCAAAACAGTATACTTTCACCATGCTCTCGCCCGGGTATTAAAACTAACACTGAGTCAGGTTCAACAAAGCCAGTAAGATAGTGGAAATCACTCCCCTGTCTAAACGGGTAATCTACATCACGGTTTCGGGTTCTAACCGGGGCAGATGGAAGAATTGCAATACTATTGCCCCCCATTTGCTCAATTAATTTTTTGCGCCGCGTGGAAAACTCTTTAAGTGTGATACCCATATCATTAATACCCTGAAGGCTATTTAGTGTACTGTTTGATTTTCATCGTCAGACATTTCGTCATTACCATTAAATTCAGCAAAAATAGTCACTATCCCTATTCTGACGTATTCAATAATTTCATTAATTTCTTTTTCAGCACCTTCGCTATCATCAGCCTGATCATCAATTTGAGAGATTGCGACTAAGTCTCTTAGCAGTTCTTGAATATCTTTATTGGATGATCCTAGCTGACCTTTTGCTGCCAGTGCTAAGCCCTCTAAAAAACCTCGCACCCAAAAACCGAGCGCTTCAACCCGCTGCGTTAAAATAAATTCATCATCAGGCAGCACTAAGCTAAAGCTCATTTCCATATCTTCTAACTGCTGAAGATTTTCGGAATAGAGTTCAACCAAATTAGTCAGTGCTCGATCACTTCTTTCATCTTTTTTTAACTGCTCAAGCCCCATATGCTCAACCACTAACTTAAGCCACTCATCTGCATTTAGCCTTTCGCCACCTGCAAGACGGCCAATAAGCAGGCCATGTAATTCACAAGGATGATTAATTGCACCTTGACTAGCATAAAAGTTAGCCAGCCAGTCAAACTCTGATTCTTGCTCAACATTAAAATCAGTCATAGGTTTGGTTTTTCCAGTCAATATAAAATAGCCGTCTAGTATACATTAAGAAGGCTAAAACAAGGATTTGTTTCATTAGAGGATTTTTTCAACAAAACAGCTATACTGAGTTTTATAGAATTCAGGCATCAAATCAATGCATTGAAGGATTTTTTAGATAAATAACGTTAATGACTGCCTGCCCGATTGACCCACTGCATGCAGCCATTTATAGTTTCAACATTAGTTTTATAAATAGGTTTTCGGAAACGTATTATGGCTGAAGCCAGATTTAAAGCATTATCGGATAAAATTGACCGACTCATTAAGCACTGCGAACAGTTAGAGCATGATAACTCTACACTTCGTGAGTTCCAGAATGATTGGAATCAAGAGCGCAGCCAACTAATGCAAAAAAATGATTTGGCACGCAATAAAATTGAAGCGATGATTGGTCGTCTAAAAGCACTGGAGCAACATTAATGTCGAGTTCTGATACTGTAGAAGTTAAAATTCTCGATAAAGAATACTTAATTGCCTGTCCGGAGGAGGCGCGAGCACAGTTAGAAAGTGCAGCGAAACACCTAGACGGAAAAATGAGAGAGATTAGGACCGGCGGAAAGGTTCACGGCACAGAACGTATCGCCGTTATGGCCGCACTTAACATTACCCATGACATGCTTCAGGACTCACAACTTTCTGAAAGCACCGAAAAAATGATCAATGAACTTGATGAAAAATTAGACGCAGCACTGCCACCCGTTTAATTTATGTAAAAATTCAATTATAATAGATTTTGGTTTCCTGGTTTGTTTGCTAGCTGGATTCGTCCTCGAGCCGATAAGCGTTTACCAGGTGGCAACTCGTGGTACTGTGTGCATGTCCTCGCAAGAGGAAAGCCTAATTTATCACTGCGGCCACCACCTTGAGCCATAGGGTTCAGGGCTATATTCAGCAGCGGCACACCGGGAAACTTTATTGTTTAATAAAAAAGCCCTAAGACGCACCATGCGTCAAAAGAGACGGGCATTATCAGCTTACCAACAAAAAAATGCGGCTAAAGGCCTGGTTCAATCATTAAAAACCAGCGACCTATTTAAACGCTACAAGCATGTAGCCATCTACTTAGCCAACGACGGCGAAATAAACCCTTCTTTATTTATAGAGCAACTCTGGAAAAGCAAAAAAGTTTGCTACCTCCCTGTTATTCATCCTGTTAAAAAAAATCACCTATGGTTCTATCAATACGACACCAAAACCCAACTAAGGCCTAACCGTTTTGGCATTTTAGAACCGAGCTTAAAGAATAAAAACAGAATACCACCCTGGGCGCTAGGGCTGGTCTTATTTCCTTTGGTTGCATTTGACAACAAAGGTGGGAGATTAGGAATGGGAGGTGGTTTTTATGATCGAACGTTTGAATTTACACAGAGCAGAACCAAACTCTACGGGCTTGCGCATCATTTTCAAGAAGTGGATAAACTACCCACAGAGCCTTGGGATATTCCACTTCATGGCATTGCGACAGACAAAAAAGTATTTAAACGTAGCCTTGATGCAGCGAAGCTGAATCAGGGGTCTTGCCGATGAAACCCTCCTTGATCCCGTTGCACTACATCACGGTGACAAGGATAGAGAACTAAGTTTAGAGCTTAGCAGGTGCCTGCTGAACCGTACTCACCTGACCAATACGGGCATCATCATCTGATAATATTGATGCAAAACCTGTTGCAGCCAAACCAATACAAAACAAAAAAACCAGTGCTACCATGCTATCAGGCTTACCTTTCATAAATCCCCCTATACATTTCTTATTATAATTATCAACCAGTTGAAACCATATTACAAACCGTAACATAACTTACTGTTGTAACTATAAGATATAGGGTTTTTAGAATTTGTCCAGTTTTTGATCGTTTTTTTAAAGTTTCTTACTTAAACACCCAAAAAAGACGCTATCTTCTTAGAAATAGTGTTTTTTGGATGCTTAAACCTAACAGCCCAAAAACAATTTATAAGCAGGATTATCTGATTCATCCCAGAACCTGAAACCCACACTATCAAGCATTTCATTAAACTCAGGCAGATCACTATCGTCCACTTGAACCCCCATCAACACTCGACTATAGGCAGACCCGTGATTGCGATAATGGAACATTGATATATTCCAGCGAGCACCAAGCGACATTAAAAACTTCATTAAAGCACCGGGTCGCTCAGGAAACTCAAAACGAAAGACTTTTTCATTGTTAATAGACACCGCATGCCCGCCCACCATATATCGAATATGCAGCTTTGCCATTTCATTATCAGTGAGGTCAAGCACTGGGTAGCCATCTTGTCGTAAACTACTGACCAACTCTTTACGGTCTTCCTCGCCCTGCTTAACCTGAACACCTACAAAAATCTGTGCACCAGATACATCGGAATAACGATAGTTAAACTCAGTAATATTTCGCTGACTTAGAGCCTGCACAAATGTTTTATAACTACCTGATTTTTCTGGCAAAGTAACCGCCAAAATAGCTTCACGCTTCTCACCAGTTTCTGTACGCTCAGAAATATAGCGTAATCGGTCAAAATTAACATTGGCCCCACTAACCACGGCAGCTAGATTCTCACCATTAATACCTTCCCTAGCTACATATTTTTTGAGGCCTGCAACAGCCAAGGCACCGGCTGGCTCGGCAATAGAGCGAGTATCCTCGAACACATCTTTAATAGCAGCACAAATTTCATCAGTCGTTACTTTTATGACTTCATCAACACAATCTTTAGCAACCTCAAAAGGCAGCGCACCAATTTGCCTGACGGCTACGCCATCTGCAAAAATACCCACCTCATCAAGAATGACACGCTTATTATGTTTTAGTGCCTCGAACAAGCACGCAGACTCTTCCGACTCAACGCCAATCACTTTAACTTCAGGCCTTAGGTACTTAATATATGCCGCCATGCCTGCAATTAAGCCCCCGCCACCCACAGGAATAAATACCGCATGTAAGGGTGAGGTATGCTGCCATAGAAGCTCCATAGCCACTGTCCCCTGCCCGGCGATCACTTCCTCGTCATCAAACGGAGGTATATAAACCATACCTTCTGACTTCACCAATTCATGTGCGTAAGCCGATGCTTCATCATAAGCATCGCCTTTTAAAATGACGGTAGCCCCTCGGCTTTTTACCGAGTTAACTTTTATCTCTGGCGTTGTTTTAGGCATTACAATAATAGCCTTAATACCCAGCTTTTTAGCTGACAAAGCTAAGCCCTGAGCATGGTTTCCTGCTGATGCTGCGACCACCCCTTTTGCCTTTTCAGCATCACTTAAACGAAATAGCTTGTTATATGCACCACGTATTTTGAATGAGAATACTGGCTGCAAGTCTTCACGCTTCAACATAATATGGTTATCAAAACGATCAGATAAGAGCCTTGCATTGGTGAGAGGCGTTTCAATCGCCACATCATAAACACGGGCATCGAGTATTTTCTTTATATATCGTTGTGACATAGAGGCTATTTTTATATCCAAATTAATAAATCAGAGGCAAATTTTCTGCTGGTAATAATACCTTCTGAACCTTATACACGGAAGCCCTGTGAGCGAAAGGGGTAAAAACTAATAGAATAAAGCCTCCAAAAATCACGCTATTTTATAAAAATTACAATTCATCACTTGAATTAAAAGACGACCGGTCATATATTAGTGTTATGCCAAGACCTAGACGAAGTGAAAAAACGCGCGAAGCGCTATTACAAACCGGAATCGAGCAGCTATCTCTCAATGGCTATCACGGTACTGGAATTAAACAAATACTCGATATTGTTAACGTGCCTAAAGGGTCGTTTTACAATTATTTTTCAAGTAAAGAGGCCTTTGTTGCGGAGGTTCTAAAGGAGTATAGCGAACAAGCATTAGCCCGCCTTGACGACTATGTAGACACGTCAACTGAAGCGCCCCTAGATAAAATTAAAACGATCTATAACTTTATGTTGAAAGAGTTTTCAAACCAAAACTGCCAACAAGGATGCCTCATCGGTAGCATTGCAGCAGAAATAGGCAACCAAAGTGAACTATGCCAAACCGCAATGCTTGAATCAGTGTCCCTTTGGAAGCTCAGAGTCAATCAACTAATAGCTGACGCCCAATTAAAAGGGCAAGTTCGAAATGATTTAAGTGCGGAACAAATCACATCTGTTTTCTGGGCCGCATGGGAAGGCAGTTTGTTAAAGATGAAAATGGAAGGAAGCGTAGACAGCGCAAAAGAAGTGTTGTCTTTAATGCTTGAGCACTTACTGCTCCCCCCTTTCCCCCAAAAAAACATTAATCAATAAATGAGAACAATTAAATGAACACAGCAACTCAAGACAATAGCAATCTCCATTTAAATGCTCCATTTACCCTACAAAATGGCACAGTCATTAAAAACAGACTGTTCAAATCAGCCATG
Source organism: Hahellaceae bacterium (assembly GCA_016744695.1). Classification (GTDB taxonomy): domain Bacteria; phylum Pseudomonadota; class Gammaproteobacteria; order Pseudomonadales; family Oleiphilaceae; genus Alkalimarinus. The sequence continues at coordinate 5,231 of JADGDV010000047.1, read as the reverse complement.
AGTGAGCAGCTCGGCACGCAAGATCATAATCCAAAACCCGGTCTAGCGACTCTTTACAAAACATGGGCAGAAGGCGGCTTAGGTTTATCAATCACGGGCAACATTATGATTGACAGAACCGCTCTGGGTGAACCAAAAAATGTAGTATTAGATGAAAAAAGTAACCTTGAGCCTTTTAAGCGATGGGCTGAAGCAGGCACAACTAATGGATCTCAATTATGGACACAGCTTAATCACCCAGGTAAGCAAATTCCAAATTTCATGACTAATGAGCCCTTAGCGCCTTCAGCAATTGCTCTAGAAAACGGTCTTGAAAAAGGGTTTAACAAACCTAGGGCATTAACTGAGATTGAAATTCAAAATATCATTCGTAAATTTTCGATAAGCGCCGAATTAGCCAAGAAAGCAGAGTTTAGCGGTGTCCAAATTCATGGTGCTCATGGTTATTTGGTCAGCCAGTTTCTTTCACCTCGCCATAATCAGCGTGATGACCAGTGGGGCGGTTCTCTAGAAAACAGAATGCGCTTTGTGCTTGAAGTGTATAAGGCTATACGTACAAAAGTAGGGAATGACTTCCCAATAGGCATTAAGTTAAATTCAGCAGACTTCATGCGGGGTGGTTTTTCAGAAGAAGACTCTATGGAAGTCGTTAAAGCACTGTCTAAAGCCGGCATTAACCTGATTGAAATTTCAGGCGGAACGTACGAGAGCCCTTCAATGGTGGGCCATAAAGTTAAGCCCAGCACTCAAAAGCGTGAAGCATACTTTCTTGAATACGCTGAAAAAGTACGTAAGTTAATTGATACACCGTTGGTCGTCACGGGGGGATTTCGTTCTGCTGAAGGCATGACGATGGCCCTGCAAAGTGGAGCAACTGACTTTATAGGGCTTGCCAGACCATTAGCTATCGACCCTGAGCTACCTAATAAATTAATGGCGAATGAAGACCACAGTATCGAGCTAAGACCTTTAACAACCGGGTTTAAAATCATCGATAAGATGGCGCTTCTTGATATCACCTGGTATGAGTTCCAGTTAGCTAGAATGGCAAATAAAAAGCAGCCGAAACCCGATATGAGCGAATGGGGTACATTCTTCAAAACCTTAAGTGGTGCGGGCATGTACGCGTTTAGAAAGCGTCGAGCTTAAACTGGCGCTCTTCGCCACCAAACTATAGCCGCTAATACAACCAGTAATAGCGGCAAACAGGCAATTAGTAACGCTTCCCAGCCGAACGAATAAAGAACCCACCCTGACGACAGGGAAGCGACTGCCTGAAAGCCAAAAACAAAGAATTCATTAAAACCCTGAACCTTAAACCGTTCCTCGTCACGGTAACTTCTCGGTAACAATGACGTTCCGCCTACAAAAAGAAAGTTCCACCCAATACCCAACAACACGAGCGCAAGCCAATAATTCATTAATGCCTGATCATAAAAAGCAATCACTACACATAGAACAAAAGCCAAAATGCCACTTAGCATAATTTTATCGGCACCAAAGCGACTAATTAACCAACCGCTAAAGAACGAGGGTATAAACATCGCCATAATATGACTCTGTATCACCCACTTAGTATCAGCCAATGAATGCCCGACATCTACATGCATACTCATTGGCGTAGCCGTCATAATAAAACTCATAATGGCATAACCAACTGCCGCAGCAAGCACCGCCACCCAAAATACAGGCTGAACAATAATGGTACTTAATGGTCGTCCAGTCCCTTCATGCTGAATGGCCGCCATAGCTGTCGGTTTGTATAACAATAAAAGTAACGTACTCAACAAATACAAACCCGCCAAAATAACAAAACCACCCACATAAGGCGTTGCCAATAAATCTTTACTTTCGAGCGTAATTTCTGGCCCAATATAGGCTGCAATAAGCCCACCTAACAGCACTCTTGCTGCAGCACTGGCCATTTGATCCGGCGCTACACTCTCCATAGCCGCAAAGCGATATTGCTGAACAAAGGCTAAGCCTGAACCAAGAATAAATATGCCACCACAAAAAAGCCAGAAGCTAGACTGTGCAACAGCAAATGCTGACAACAACGCACCGCCTATGCTCATTAAACTGCCCAGAATAAACGCAGGTTTGCGCCCTACCCGTTGCATTAATAGCGTTACGGGTATAACCGCCACAGCCGTACCTACAACCATAATAGCCACAGGCAATGTTGCCAACGACGTACTAGGCGCGATGGCCGCACCAATTAAGCCACCACAAAACACTACCATAGGGGCTGCCGTCATTGAAATAGCGCCCACTGCCATTAATAGCCAAACATTAAAAGGAAGCATTTTCATAGGATAAAAGCACACAAAACAAGATAAATGATCACTTCAGATAACTGCTGAGCAGCCCCTAAACAATCCCCTGTATAACCGCCAATTCTTGATATTAAATAACGCCCAAAACCAAGGTGCAATGCAAACAGCGCAGCTGTTAATACCAGTATAGTTATAGGGTCTAACAACACTAAAAGCCCAATAATACTAAGACCTGAAAATATAAGCGCATTTTCTGTCATCTGATTTGCAAGAGGCTTCACTTTGCTTTTAGCCGTATCTTGTACGTATTCAAGTTTATAAATATATGCAACAGAAAAAAAACGACTTAAAGGGTGCGCAACCACTAGGGCAATCACTACAGTTAATGAAGATTCTGCTTGGCTTAATGTCAACAATGCCAAAAACTTTGTAGCCAGCATCAATAGCAAACCTGTCACGCCATAGGTTCCCAGCCGAGAATCTTTCATTATGTTCAGAATTTGATCTTTCTCCCACCCCCCGCCAAAGCCATCACACATATCTGCAAAACCATCTTCATGAAATGCCCCTGTTGTAAAAATAATCAGGGCCATCGATAGAATAATGGCAAGTAATGGGCCTAATAGTTGTAATAGCAGGGCATAAGATGACGCAGCGATTAACCCTATGACCAGCCCAACCAAAGGAAAATACCTAGCCGACTCATTAAGATAACTTTCTTTAAATGTCACACAGTTAGGTGCAGGAATACGCGTTAAAAACGTTAACGCAGTAAAAAACAAATCACATTCTTGTTTCCAGTTAATTTTTATCATAAATATTTCATAATTGTAGAGTGAAGCTGAGGGGGTTGTGATGAGTGTCTTTTAATATCAGTTATTCGTCAACCGAGTTAGTGAAAAACCCTAATCGTCTGTATAATCTTATTTTTACAAAACAGCCAAAATTCGAACATTTTGCGGAGACAGCATGAACCAGGATCAACTTAAAGAAGCCGTTGCAAAAGCAGCGCTTGACTATATACACCCCAAGTTATCAGAAGACAGTATTGTTGGTGTAGGTACTGGTTCAACAGCAAACTTTTTTATCGATGCATTAGCAACGATTAAAACATCCTTTGATGGCACGGTAGCAAGCTCTGAAGCAACCGCTGAACGGCTTCGAGCACACGGCATCCCTGTTTATGAACTTAATACAGTATCTGACTTGGAATTTTATGTTGATGGTGCCGATGAAACTAACGAGCAACTGGAATTAATTAAAGGCGGCGGAGGAGCACTCACTCGCGAAAAGATTGTAGCGGCTGTTGCCCGAGAGTTCGTCTGTATTGTTGATGATAGTAAAAAAGTAGACATATTAGGTGAATTCCCTCTTCCAGTAGAAGTCATGCCAATGGCTCGCAGTTATGTAGCAAGAGAACTGGTTAAGCTGGGAGGCGACCCTGTTTACCGTGAAGGCTTTGTTACTGATAACGGTAATATTATCCTTGATGTACATAACATGGATATCTCTGCACCAATATCCACAGAAGAGCGCATCAACCAAATTACAGGCGTAGTCACTAATGGTCTATTTGCCTGCCGACCTGCGAACATTCTGATGATGGGAACCAGTGATGGGGTTCAAATCATAAAGGCAAAAGGTTAATCGTATAATGTCTAAAATCTCAGTTAAATTTGAATACGAAAAAGAAACCAAAAACAGTGTCCGATACAAAGAAGTACCTGAAGAAGGTAAAGCCCCTATTGTCGGCTCACTCTATGTGCAAAAGTGGTTTGCGGGCAGTACAAAAAATATTGAAATGACCCTCGATAAAAAAGACTAGCTTAGTCTCTGTAATCAAAATACTCTCCTACAAAGACTTCGTATTTATAATAAGTCTTTGTAGGAGCAGTGCTAAAACTGTTTACCACCATCCGTTCTGAATTTTTCAAAAGCCGCTAACTCCCAAGGTCGCATAGCAATAATCATACTGGTGCCATGACGCTCATTAAGCGGTAAACTTTGGTCATCATCATTAAACCGCTTATATTCTTGAGCCAGTTTCTCTATTCGCCTCAGCAAGATCGCATTTGATGCTCTCGACAACATGCCTGATGCAAACAACCTGATCTCACCTACGCCATTAAAACGTGACTTAAAAAAATCAGACTGAACCTGTGATTCAAAAAACTGATTAATGGGCCCATTGGGAATCCAGCTAAAATCGGTAGACATCAACATTTTCACTCGATTGTTAGGCTGCAACTCAATGAGTTTTAATTTATCTAGCGCCGCTAACGACCTAACTAACTCATGCTCAGTTAATGAATAGGTGTCCAGAATTTCCCCAAACGTCCACCGATTAGTCACACATACGGCCACTAATAACAATTTTAGATCGCTCACTAATAAGGTTTCTTGCTCCAGACTAAGCTGGCTAATTAAGCGTGCCTCTTGCTCCATTTGTTGTAGCAGTTCGGATATTTCCATGTCCATTAACTGACAAATTTGATCAAGGCGCTTTAACGAAAAATCCTTATCTGAGAAAAGACGCTTTACACTAGACTCAGAAATACTTAGGGCTTTACTTACATCTCTGTACGTCAAACCGTGCGACTTTAGTGCACGTTTTAATGTACTCACAATATTATTTGTTTCAGCCATCCTATTCCCCAGAAGAACATAACCAAGCCATAAAGTACTACATATCAATACCAACAGTACATTAAAACTATACTTCAATCATTTAGGTTGTGTAGAGCGCACCCATAAACTAAATTTCGTTCATCAACTGCACCCAAGCAGTGCAAACATAGAAAAGTAAAACCACTCAGGAGAAATAAAATGATGACCGAGAACGTACAGAGCAGCAGTAAAAGTTGGTTATTTTTCGTTAAGATTTCATTTGCCGTTTCACTTCTGGCTATGGCGGTAGGTATCGTAATGATACCGGCTGATTTAATGGTAAAAGGC
>JADGDV010000046.1 GCA_016744695.1 Hahellaceae bacterium | reverse complement strand
ATAAATGTGCTTGTCTGTAGCCTCTGTAGTTGTTGTCGCATTCAATGGGAAATAGTACGGAGGTGGTGTGTTCTTTGTCTGTATATCACCTGAGGTGAGAATAGCTACTTGAATGCTCACAATATCTTCCCATTTATCAGGTGTTGATACGTAAGCTTCTATTGAACGCCCAGCGTCACCTGTTTCATTTGATACACCATAAATAAACTGCATTTTGTTAATATGCTGCACTAGTTCTGCAGCGGCTGAACCTTGCGCTCCACACCTTAGACTGTTTGTTTTTGAGTCAAAAAATAATCGGCTGACGATGACATTGGGTGAGGTTATGTTGTTTCCTAAACAGTCGGCCTCAGGTAAATTCCCGCGCTGATATCGAGTGCATACCCCTGTACCTTCAAGGCTTTTAGAAATTATTTGCCCTGCTTTAAATACAGCACATTGAGTGGTGGCTGAAGCAAAAGGGAATGTTAAGTTTTTTGGGTTTTGGGGGCTGTTAATATATCCCGCTTTGCTTAGTTCCTGGTCTAGAAAGTGGTAAGCAAAACGAGTGTTTTCCTGAGTAAGCGATAGGCTGTGTCTGAAGCTATAAGTGTCTTTACTATTGATAGCAAGCTGCATGACACCTGCTAATAAGGTAACACTAATAGCCATAGCAATTATAAGTTCTATTAAAGACAAGCCTGTTTGCTGTTTTACATTCATAACACTTAGTCCTATGGTTCAAAGAATATGCGGTAAGTTTGAATGGATGAGTTTGTGTCTATATTAATTGTTTCATTCCATCCGATTTGTAGAACAAAAGTAGAGCCTTTATTATCGCATTCAGTTGAATCATTCGGATTCGAGTCTAAACATAGAAACGTTTCATCTTTTAGCGTTGTAGCGTTTGTCGGTAAGCTATTTATTACTAGTTGAGACCAACTAAATAAATCAGTTTGGGCCATTTCTTGGAAGGTACAGCCTGTGTTTGTTAGGCAATTTGTGATGCCCTTTGTTGGGAAACTACTCCCTTTCGATTTTTTATAGTTCGTGTCATACACGACTCCATTCAAATCGACCGCCGCATTTCTATTCGCTCGTATACGGGATATTAAGTCTTCCGAAAGGATCAACGCCTGAGTTTTTGTCACTGCATTGGTAGTTAGTTTTATGCCTGCTATTTGTAGAGCAATAATACCTAAGAGACCAATAGACATAATTATAGCGAGGACTAAAACTTCAATTAATGAAGTGCCTGATTGATAATTGGTGTTTTTTAACGGGGTAATTGGCATTACCTTTACTCTTTAAATATGAATGGATTATTATTTTATAGTCGTTTTAACAGTGAGCACTCGAATGAGCAGTTTTACGTAATTTTAGCCTTCCCTGACGGTTCATTATCAGTTGGCGCATAGGTAAACTGGCTCTTGAGCAGTAGGTAAATGTACCGTTACTAATGGTAGACAGGCCTAGGGGGGAGAATTGTAGGTAGCCTTTATTATTAAATGCCCTCCAAATTATTGAAGAGGCATGCTTTCCTAATTCTGTTTTTTGAATTATTTTTTCTGGACTATCAACGATACCGTTATGATTTGCGTCATAGAACGTTGTTACGATGCCTTTCCAGTTAGATGATGTATTGCATTTCAGCTTATTGTTTAATACGCAGGCAGTGGTATATATTCCAGAATCTATAGCTGAACTTTTGGCTTGGAGTATAAGTTTTTTGATTAGGTTAATATCTGCTTTCGCTGAACTCTCGTGAAGATAGCTAGCAAAATTGGGGAGAGCAAGAGAACTGGAAATTACTATAATTGAGAGGGTGGTTAATAATTCAGGTAGCGTTATACCCTGCTGTTTGACAGTGTTCACAAAAAATCCTTTTAATGTTAGTTTGGTACTGCTCTTCCTGAGCTTCCCGCATTATAATGGAGTATTCCTCTTAGCTCTACCTAAAAGGCTAATTATTTTGAAAACCATAATCATAGGCGGCGGCGCCATCGGCATGATGCAAGCCCGAGAACTTGCACAGGCTGGCGTAGAAGTGACCCTCATAGAAAAAGGCTTATGCGGCCAAGAGGCCAGCTGGGCAGGAGGCGGTATTATTTCTCCGCTCTACCCATGGCGTTATTCTGATCCGGTAACTGCACTAGCATCATGGTCTCAGGGGTACTACGGTAATTTAGTAGAATCCTTGGAGGCTGAGAGTGGTATAGACCCTGAATTGAGCCGTCACGGCTTATTAATGCTGTCTCTCGAAGACCAGGCCGAAGCCCTTAAATGGGCTGAGCAGCATAAGAGTTGGGTTGACCCGATTGAGAAAGATGAAATTTATCGATTAGAGCCTAATCTAAGAGAGGGGCTTAAAGAAGCCTTATGGATGCCTCAGGTTAGTAGTGTACGCAACCCTCGGTTAACTCAAGCGCTGTATCAGAGTTTAAAGAATGAGCCTGCGGTAACTATTTTGGAAGAGCAGGCTGTATTGGGCGTTATAATAGCGTCTGGGAAGGTAACCGGTGTTAAGACTCGTGAGGGTGCAATAGAGGCTGATAATGTAGTGATTACGGCTGGTGCATGGTCTGGCGGTTTACTTGAGCCTCTTGGCATTACCTTGCCTGTTGAGCCTGTACGGGGCCAAATGATTCTTTTTAAAGCAAAGCCTGGAATAGTTAATCGAGTGGTTTTGTGTGATGGGAAATATATTATACCAAGACGAGATGGTCGAGTGCTGGCGGGCAGCACTTTAGAGTATGTAGGTTTTGATAAGCAAACCACTGAACAGGCAAAACAGCAGTTAGCTGATGTGGCTATTGATATGTGTCCTGCTTTAGCTGATGCCCAGATAGAGCATCACTGGGCAGGCCTGAGACCAGCTTCGCCTGAAGGTATTCCTTTTATAGGTGCTGTGCCTGAGGTCGACAATTTATTTGTAAATGCGGGGCATTTTCGTAATGGCTTGGTCTTGGCCCCTGCTTCGGTGAGGTTAATGACGGCTTTGATGCTTGGGCAAAAAACACCGATAGACCCAGAGCCTTATGAGCTTGAGGGACGTTGAAAAGAACCTGTAGCCGTTTTACTCCATCACGGCTACGGTAGGTGGCTTACTCCATATCTAATTTTTTCAAACGGTACCGCAAAGCCCTGAATGTAATCCCCAGTTTCTTAGCGGCCGCTGTTTTGTTCCAACGCGTTTCTTCTAATGCTTGTTCAATGGTCTTACGCTCAATGCCTTCAAGGTAATCTTCCAAGGATGTGTCTTCACTTCGAGGAGAGTTGCCTTCACTGAAATCCATTGCTTCTTCCGTTTTCCCTCCTCCACGAAGCTGTAAATCACTGACATCTATAATGTCATCTTCGCAGAGTGTAAATGCACGCTCGATAATGTTTTCAAGTTCTCGCACATTACCCGGAAAGTGATATTCCTTGAGGCAGTCCATTGCTTCTTGACTGATTTTGGCATCTTCTACATCACACTCTTCCGCAATGCGTTGTAGAATATGAGTGGCTAGAAGGGGGATGTCACTCTTGCGTTCTCTGAGTTTCGGTACATCAAGCTCAATGACATTAATGCGATAATAAAGATCTTGTCTAAAATCTCCTGTTTCTACCAGCTCTGAAAGGTTTTTATGAGTGGCACTAAGAATTCTTACATCAACCGACTTTTCGTTTTGATCACCCACCGCCCGTACTGCTTTTTCTTGTATGGCTCTAAGTAGCTTTACTTGCATGCCAATGGGTAGATCAGCCACTTCGTCCAGAAATAGCGTCCCACCATTAGCGGCTTGAAAAAGACCTTCTTTATTATCTATTGCACCACTGAAACTGCCTTTTTTATGGCCAAAAAATTCACTTTCCATTAGCTCGCTGGGAATGGCTCCACAGTTAATAGGCACAAAGGGTGCCTCAGATCTAGGGCCTTGCAGGTGTATCATTCTTGCGACCAGCTCTTTTCCGCTACCTGATTCACCGTTGATATAAACAGGCGCTTGGCTACGAGCCAGCTTACGGATTTGTTTTCGTAGTTTGTCCATTTCAGTGGACTCACCTAGGAGGAGGTTGCCCGTTTCGTTCTCTTCTTTACTGGCTGCTTTTTTCTCTGTGAGCTTAAGTGCTGAACTAACTAGTTCTCGTAACTGGGATAAGTCAACGGGCTTAGATACAAAATCAAATGCACCAGATTTTAATGAAGAAATAGCCGTTTCAACGCTGCCATAAGCGGTAATAACCGCCACAGGAATATGAGGGAAATGCTGCTGAATATGACTGACAAGGTCAATGCCGTTGCCATCAGGTAAATTCATGTCGGTAAGGCAAAGATTGAATTCCTGGCTATCGAGTAATGCTCTTGCTTTTGTTATATTTTCTGCGCTGCAGGTATCAATACCCATGCGCATGAGCGTGATTTCTAGGAGTTCTCGAATATCGGGTTCATCATCAACAATAAGTGCAGTTTTAATCGTCATGTGGCTAAATCACTAAATAATTCGTTTATGATGGGCGAAAGTAATACGGAAACAACTTCCTTCGCTGCTTAGTTCGTTGTGCTTGTCTTGTTCAGGTAGGTCTTGTTCAAACCTGTCTTGATCGGGCATTGTATTAACGGAGTAATAATGGAGTTGAGCCTGATTACTTTCGCAAAGTTCTCGTGACAGATAAAGCCCTAGACCTGTCCCGCTGCTCTCGGTAGTAAAGAATGGCTCAAAGAGATGATCAAGATCATCTTCCGCTACTCCTGATCCTTGGTCAATTACATCAATAAATGCTAGGTCATTTCTAGCATTGATGCCACTGCAAATTGTTAGTGTAGGCTTGCCGTTTGCCTTTTCACTGTATCGAAGTCCGTTGTCGACCAAATTGGTCAATACCTGCTCAATTTGTGAGGGGTCAAAGCGGGCCGTGGGTTCGCTATCTATGCATTGCACTGTAATTTCAGGTGTAGGGCTATGTGACAGCGTATAATCCTGGACGAATTTATGCAGCCACTCGTTAATTGGGTTTTCAATCGCTTCAGGCTGTTTTCGTCTAGATAGCTGTAAAATATTTTCGACAATACCATTTACTCTGCCAGAGTGACGTTGGATTATATCTGTCATTCTTGAGTCAGCGGGGGATAGCGTATCAGACTCGGCCATAAGTTGCGCCGCGTGGCTTATAGCACCTAAAGGGTTTCTGATTTCATGGGCTATGCCTGCGGTCAGTCGTCCTAATGAGGCGAGTTTCATTTGCTGTGCTTGTTGTGAGATCTTACTGGTGTCTTCAAGAAATATAAGTATGCCAGCACCAGTATCTTTTTGAAGCTGGGTAAAATTGGCTTGTAATGGCGTGCCTGAATCACTGGTTTTAAAGGGCGCTGTTCTAATGTTGGGGTTATGTTTCCATTGATCTAGCCGTGCTTTAACTTGTATAGGAAGTTGATGTTCGTCCTCCACATTTAATAGCGAAGAGGCCGCTTGATTAAGTAGCCTGACATTGCCGTCTTCATTCGTTACGACAATACCTGTTTGCATGCGTTGAATAATTTGGTGATTAAGTTTTTCAAGTTCGATAATGTTTTTTTCGCGGAGGTTGGCTAATTCCTCACTTTGGCTAATGCGCTTGGATATATTCTGTAGTAAAAATGCGGCGGCAAAGTAGAAAATACCAAGCAATCCTGCGCGTACTACCCCATCGATTTTTGCGCCAGAATTGAATACCATGTTCAGTTCTATTGCCAGTGATGATAAGGCTGCTAAAGCCGCGAAAAATGTGCCGATCCGCCCGTGAATGAGTATGTTTCCCGCAGCAACACTAATAACGACTAGGTTTCCAAGCCCTGTTTGTACACCTGTGCTGGAGTACATTAACAGGTGTAATATTATGATATCAAAGATAACCGATACCACTATGTGCTTGGTGTTAGTTTTGAACCCCGCTAATAATATAAAAGCAGTGAAAATATTAATTGAAAGATAACTAACAACACTTATTTGATAAAGTGCAGTGCTTTTTTGATTAACTTCAACAAAAGAAAAATTCAAAAAAATAGCACCCACCAAAATCAAACCAACGACAATGCGGTAATGATTATAAAAGCGAAAAAGTCGCTGGCTTTGCTCTGAGTGTTCCAATGTTTACCCCAAGTGTGTTCTTGCCCAGTTCACGTTTGATGTGATGACGCTTATAAACTTTTTAAGTAAGTCCTTATAAAATCAGTCGTGACAGCTCCATAGATTCAGTATAATACCTGATAATTCGCTGCGCAGAGAGTTTGTGTAGTTATTATCAAATTTGTGATCAAAATGTGTGAATAGTTATGTCTGAACAGCTACGTATAGTAATGGCCCAGCTTGATTTTTTAGTAGGCGATATTCCAGGCAACGCAGTTAGGGTTGTCGAAGCAATTGAGTTAGCTAAGGACGAGCATCAGGCAGATATTATTGTCTTTCCTGAATTAACATTAACAGGGTACCCCCCTGAAGATTTACTTTTGAGGCCAAGTCTTCAGTTAAGGGTCGAGAAAGCGCTAAATGAGGTTAAATTAGCCGCTCAGGGTATAGCCGTTGTTGTGGGTTTCCCTTGGAGAGAGGGGGCGCATTTGTATAATGTGGCTGCGTTTATTGAAAACGGTGAAATCAGCTTACTCTATCGAAAGCAGTACTTACCTAATTATCAGGTCTTTGATGAAAAGCGTTACTTTGTCGCGGGCTCCACGCCTGGGTTGATTACTTTTAAGGGCGTGACGCTAGGTATTACTATTTGTGAAGATATTTGGCAGGACGAACCCATTAAGGCGTTGGTGGAGGGAGGTGCTGAATTAGTGCTTAACCTTAACGCATCTCCGTTTCATGCAACCAAGCTAGATCAACGAAGAGACCTCCTTTGTCGTCAGGCTGCTGAGAATGAAGTGCCTATTGTTTATGTTAATTTAATAGGCGGTCAGGACGAATTGGTTTTTGACGGTGGTTCTATGGTTGTTGATCACACTGGACAGTGCCTTGTTAATGCACCGGAATATCAGTCAGGGCTTTTTCCTGTGGACTTTACGTGTCAGCCGCGTTGCTTACCTGTGGCCCAAATACTTCATCCAATAATGAGTCTGGAAGAGGCTGTTTATAATGCTCTAGTATTGGGTGTTAGAGATTATGTAAATAAAAATGGGTTTAAGTCTATTGTGTTAGGTTTATCTGGTGGTATTGACTCTGCGGTAACTCTGGCAATAGCGGTTGATGCAATAGGGAAGGATAAAGCGCACGCGGTAATGATGCCTTTCAAATACACATCAAAAATGAGTATTGAAGATGCAGAAGAAGAAGCGGTAACGTTAGGCGTTAAATACGATGTGTATTCAATCGAACCTATGTACAAAGCATTTATGCAAACCCTTTCAGAACCCTTTGATGGACTGAAACCTGATACAACAGAAGAAAATCTTCAGGCTCGTTGCAGAGGCGTGTTATTAATGAGTCTCTCTAATAAGTTCGGTTCTTTGGTGCTCACCACGGGTAATAAAAGTGAAATGGCTGTAGGTTATTCAACACTTTATGGTGATATGGCGGGTGGTTTTGATGTGCTGAAAGATGTGCCGAAAACACTGGTGTATCGTATTGCTAAATATCGAAACAGCATTTCACCTGTTATCCCTGAGCGGGTAATTGATCGCCCCCCTTCCGCAGAACTTGCACCCGACCAAACAGACCAAGACAGCTTGCCCCCTTATGATGAGCTTGACCATATTCTGTGTTTATATATTGAGTATGACTACAGTGCTGATGCGATTGTGGCAGAAGGTTATGAGCGAAGTGTAGTTGAAAGAGTTATCCGCTTGGTTGATATTAATGAATATAAACGCCGGCAGGCGCCGATTGGCGTGCGTATTACAGAAAGAGGGTTTGGTAAGGATCGGCGTTACCCAATAACTTCAGGTTGGAAGGCTGGGGAATAGTTGTTCGTAAAATACTCTCATCGTCATTCTGCGATTAGCTCGCAGAATGACCGAAGTAAGATAGATTATTCAAACCATCCAAAAGTAACAACACCCAATAGTGATCGTTGTTGTTTTTGGATTTCTTTTCCATTAAATCGCATTTCTTTATCAAACGCATCGCTGTCCGGATAATTTGCAGCTAATACTGCCAGTGCATCATCTGCTTGATTTTGAATGCCGAGTTCACGATAAGTTTCCACCATAATAACTAACGCGGGCTCAACGGCTAAGGTATTAGGGAAGCTTTTAACAATATGACTGGCACGATTAGCGGCAGCGATATAAGACTCACGTTTTATATAATAACGTGCAGCGTGGAGCTCGTAGAAAGCAAGGCGGTTTCTGATTTCAACCATTCGCTGTTCTGCATCGGATGCATAGCTGCTGTCAGGGTAGCGGGTTAGAAGTTGAGAGAAATCGCTAAATGCCTTTCTCATTTCACCAGGGTCTCTGGACGTAACATCAACCGCAGGTACGTACTGAGCGGCTAAGCCAATATCCATGTTGTATGCTGCAATCCCTCGAATATAATAGGCGTAGTCAATGTGTGGGCTTTGAGGGTGCAGGCGAATAAACCGGTCTGCCGCAGCCCTAGCTCCTTCAAGGTCAAGGTTATTGTAACGGGCATAAATTAGGTCAAGCTGAGCTTGCTCTGCATAGCGGCCAAAAGGAAAACGTGTCTCGAGCGCTTCAAGATTTTTTGTCGCAACAGAGAAGTTTTTGGCGTCAATGGCTTGCTTGGCTTCGTCGTAATACTCTTTTTCGGTAAGTTCAGGTTCAGGGGTTGAAGCACAGGCGGCAAGTAAAGCTAGAGCTAGGGCCAGGGTAAAGCGGTAAATAAGTCGCATTAATTGTATATATCCACATTAAAAAAACATTCAGTTGGCCTATTATTTCATAACTCTTTTAAAAATGTCATCCCCCCGCTAAAATAGGCCTAATACCTTAATGTTAAAAATCAGGACACTTAATGTCGGAAGTTATAGAAGCAGATTTCATTATCCCCTTAGTGCTGGGTGAACAAAGGCTCGATCGTGCCGTTTCTGAGTTGATGCCAGATCACTCACGTTCTCGTATTCAAGGGTGGATAAGGTCAGGGGCTGTTAAGGTGAATGGTGAAGAGCGTCGGCCTCGCGACAAAGTGGCCGCTAATGATGTAATCAGCATTTATGCCGAAATTGAGTCACTAGAGCGCTGGGAAGCAGAAGACATTGCGCTTGATGTTATTTATGAAGATGACGACATTATTGTCATTAACAAGCCGGCAGGTTTGGTGGTTCACCCTGCGGCTGGTCATCCTTCGGGTACCTTGGTTAATGCATTGTTGAATCATTGTCCAGATATTGGGAAGTTACCTCGTGCAGGCATTGTTCATCGTCTGGATAAGGATACAACAGGTCTGATGGTCGCGGCTAAATCACTTGTTGCACATACGTCTTTGGTTAATCAGTTACAAAATCGTACCATGGGGCGAGAGTATGAGGCGATTGCTACGGGAGTTATGACGGGGGGAGGGTATGTTGATCAGCCTATAGCTCGTCACCCACAGAATCGTATAAAAATGGCCGTGCACCCCTTTGGTAAGCCTGCAGGCACTCATTACCGCCTAGTTGAGCGTTTTGAATATCACACTCATGTCAGGTTAAAGCTAGAGACGGGCAGGACTCATCAGATTCGAGTTCACATGGCTTATATTCACTACCCTTTGGTTGGTGACCCTGTTTACGGTGGTCGCCTTCGTATACCCACTGGAGCGTCTGAAGTCTTGGATGAAACGATTCGAGGTTTTAACAGGCAAGCGCTACATGCTAAAAAGTTGACATTAGAGCACCCTATTACAGGTGAAGAGCTATCTTGGGAAGTTGATCTACCTGAAGATATGGCAAGCTTGTTGAAGTTGTTAAGAGCTAATGATCATAAAGAGTAATTGTTCTTTTATAATGCCAGAATGGCCGTTGCCAGATAATGTTAAGGCAATAACGACCACGCGTTTAGGAGGGGTGAGTGATTACCCCTTTGATTCATTTAATCTAGGTGCGCATGTTAATGATAACGTATGCGATGTGTCACGAAATCGTAGTAAATTAGCCGCAGAATGTGGGCTTCCTGATAACGCCTTGCAATGGTTAAACCAAGTCCATGGCACGACGGTTTGTGAGGCAAAGTCAGATACAACCATTCGAGAAGCGGATGCCAGTTACTCAAGTTCAAAAGGTGTTGCTTGTGTCATTATGACGGCAGACTGCTTGCCTGTGTTGTTGTGTGATAAACAAGGGCGACAGGTTGCCGCCGTCCATGCAGGTTGGAGAGGTTTGGCAGATGGCATCATAGAGGAAGCACTTGCTACTTTTCCTCAGCCATTAAATGTTACTGCGTGGCTAGGCCCGGCTATAGGTCCTTCAGCATTCGAGGTTGGAAAAGATGTGCTAGATGCTTTTTATGCTCAGTTTCCAGGATTACCTAAAGATACTTTTTCCCCCTGTCCAAATGTGCCAGGTAAATGGCTAGCAAACCTTTATTTGTTAGCACGTATTCGCTTGCAGTCACTCGGCGTTACGGACGTTTATGGTGGTGACTTTTGTACATTCAATGATGAATCTCGTTTCTACTCTTATCGGCGAGATCAGCAGACGGGTCGTATGGCCTCGTTAATCTGGTTGACTTGAAACTCTTTAATTGCGCCCTCAGATAGTAGTTAATGCTAATTATCTAGGGGGAATAAATGAGAATCGATAAATTAACCAGTCGACTACAGATGGCGCTTTCTGACGCTCAATCTATTGCTGTAGGGAAGGATCATAATTTCATTGAGCCTATCCACCTAATGCAGGCGCTTATTGATCAGCAAGGCAGCAGTATTAATTCGTTGCTGCAGCAAGCTGGTGCCAACGTTCAGTCATTTAAAGCCGATATTGTTAAGTCTATTGAGCAACTTCCACAAGTTCAAGGAAGTGATGGCGATGTTCATATGTCCAATGAACTGGGTCGTTTATTAAATGTTGCGGATAAATTCTCACAGCAAAAACAAGACCAGTTTATTTCAAGCGAATTAGTTCTACTTGCTGCCTTAGATGATAAAGGCGTACTAGGAACAACGCTCAAAAACTCAGGTGTAGACCGAAAAAAATTAGAAGATGCGATAGAAAGAATTCGAGGGGGTGATGCAGTGAATGATCAAGGCGCAGAAGAGAATAGACAAGCACTGGATAGATTCACTATAGACCTTACCGCGAGTGCTGAGGCAGGAAAGCTTGACCCTGTAATTGGCCGAGATGATGAGATACGACGCACTATTCAGGTATTGCAGCGCCGTCGAAAAAATAACCCGGTGTTAATTGGTGAGCCTGGCGTTGGTAAAACAGCGATTGTTGAAGGCTTAGCTCAGCGAATCATTAATGGTGAAGTGCCTGAAGGTTTGAAAGATAAGCGTGTGCTATCCCTTGATATGGGGGCATTGATTGCAGGAGCTAAGTTTAGAGGCGAATTTGAAGAGCGTTTAAAGGGCGTACTGAATGAGTTGTCCAAGCAAGAAGGCCAGATAATACTGTTTATTGATGAAATACACACCATGGTTGGGGCTGGTAAGGCGGAAGGCTCTATGGATGCAGGCAATATGCTTAAGCCTGCGCTAGCAAGAGGTGAGTTGCATTGTGTTGGTGCCACTACGCTTGATGAATATCGTGAAAATATTGAAAAAGATGCTGCGTTGGAGCGACGTTTTCAGAAAGTACTAGTAGAAGAGCCAACAGTTGAAGATTCGATTGCTATATTGAGAGGTTTGAAAGAGCGCTATGAGGTCCATCATGGCGTGGAAATTACGGATGCTGCAATTATTGCTGCGGCTAAGCTATCTCACCGTTATATCTCTGATCGTCAGTTGCCAGATAAGGCCATTGATTTGGTTGATGAGGCTGCTAGCCAAATTCGAATGGAAATGGATTCGAAGCCAGAAGCATTAGATCGTTTAGAGCGTCGCCTTATTCAGTTGAAAATTGAGAGAGAGGCGCTTAAAAAAGAAAAAGATCAGGCCTCTCGTCAACGGCTTAAAGATCTTGATGCTGTTATTAATACGGTAGAGAAGGAGTTTGCAGACCTTGATGAGGTCTGGAAAACTGAAAAGGCGGCATTACATGGCTCACAAAAAATAAAGAGTGATTTAGAGCAGGCTAGGGTTGATTTAGATGCGGCAAGACGCACAGGCGATTTGGCGAAAATGTCAGAGCTTCAATATGGACAGATTCCTGAGTTGGAACGCCAGCTCGACATGGCAAGTCAAGCCGAAATGATGGAAATGACTTTGCTTCGTAACCGAGTGACGGATGATGAAATTGCAGAAATAGTATCGAAATGGACGGGCATTCCTGTAACAAAAATGCTTGAAGGTGAGCGTGAGAAACTGCTGAGAATGGAAGATGAGTTGCATGATAGGGTTATCGGTCAGGCTGAGGCGGTTGGTGCTGTGTCTGATGCGGTAAGACGATCTCGGGCGGGCTTGGCTGATCCTGATAGACCTAATGGTTCATTTTTGTTCTTGGGTCCAACGGGGGTTGGTAAAACCGAGCTATGTAAAGCGTTAGCTTCATTTTTGTTTGATACTGACGAGGCAATGGTTCGAATTGATATGTCCGAGTTTATGGAAAAACATTCGGTTGCTCGTCTTATTGGTGCTCCCCCAGGGTACGTTGGTTATGAGGAAGGTGGTTATTTAACTGAAGCAGTCAGGCGTCGTCCATATTCTGTCTTGTTGCTCGATGAGGTTGAAAAAGCACACCCTGATGTCTTTAATATACTATTACAAGTGCTGGATGATGGTCGTCTTACTGATGGTCAGGGTCGTACCGTTGATTTCAGAAATACAGTGATTGTCATGACTTCAAACCTGGGTTCTGATGTTATTCAGTCGATGGGAGGGGATGAGCAATACGACGATATGCGTAATGCTGTAATGGATGTTGTTGGTGGGCACTTTAGGCCTGAGTTTATAAACCGGATTGATGAGGTCGTTGTGTTTCATTCATTAGGTTCGGAGCAAATTCAGGGGATTGCCACGATTCAGTTGCAACTGTTAAATAAGCGACTTGCAGAGCAGGATCTATCTCTAGAGATGAATGCTGAGGCTATGAGTAAGTTGTCGCAGGCCGGATATGATCCTGTATACGGAGCTAGACCATTAAAAAGAGCTATCCAGAGGTGGGTGGAAAATCCTCTGTCTCAAGAGATTCTTTCAGGTGGCTTTGGTGCGGGTGATATTATTGAAGGGGTTGTGGAAGGAGATGCTATTTCCTTTAAACTGAAATCTTGATTTGACGAAATAATCAAATGCGGCAATAGCCGCATTTTTTATGGGTAGATTGATCTTCATCAGTACTTGTATAAACTGGTGGGGGCACACTTAATGTGTAAATAAAACACCTACAAAGTAAAAGGAAATAAGAATGACATTAGAAAAACATGATCTTATTCACGAGCTTCCTGAGTATAGAGAGCAAATTCATGATATGAAGATGAATAATGCTCATTTTGCGAAGTTGTTTGAAGCTTATCACGAGGTTGATCACGAGGTTCATCGAATAGAAGAGGGCGTTGAAACACCTTCAGATGAGTATTTGGAAAGTAGAAAGAAGAATCGCTTAAAGCTTAAAGATGAGCTCTTCGGTATGCTAAAAAAGAACGCAGCAACAACAGCTTAGAAGAGTGTGAAAAGGGCCGTTTAGGCCCTTTAGTTTTTGATCTACTAATTAATTTTTTTCGCAAGCTTCTGTGACTATTTTTGACATCTCATCTTTTTTGTTTGTGATTTCTTGCGGAGTCATATAGCGAAGCTCTCCGTTTTCTTCAATCCGAATGCGTGCGTTGTTTTCAATGGTTAGCAGGTTGGACTTTGCTTGTTCACAGCGTTCTTGAGTTTGTTCTTTGGCCTGTTCTTCTTTTTTAAGCTCATTTTCAGCCATGCTAGCTTTTTCTTGCTGTTCTTCAAGTGCCTTTAGTTGATCCTGTGGCGACTTTCGAGCGGATGATGTGTGAGACTCAACTCTTAGCGTTTCTGTTTGGGTTCCATCTGGATGTTTATCCCCATAATGAATAATGCCGCTTTCATCGGTCCATTTGTATACTTTTCCAGCATAGCTCGTAGTATAAAATGAGCTGGATAATAATATTGCCGATGCGATAAAAAATACGTACTTTCGTTCCATGCTACTCACATATGTTCAGGTTTGTTGATTGGATTTCTTTGATTATAGACTTAAAAAATGGAACTTGATGATTAATCTAGTTAAAAAGTGGTAATTTATCGAGGAATATAGCAAATACTATTGACTATAGTGTACTTGCTGTCAGAATTGTTGGTTGCCCAAATCAGGGGGGTATCTACAGCAGGTAACCCCGAGCAGTAATATTGTTGAAGCACGCATGGCACTGCTATTGAGATCTGTTTTCAATAGTAGTCATTTTGTAAAGTGATATAGGCTTAGTCTCTAAATGAGGGGCTTTGTTTGATCAAGAGATAACCTCTCATGATTTTCTATGCGTGTAATGCCTATCTGACGTTGATCTCCATAAGAGATTAGTACTCAGGCTCCCTGGATTGGTGGTTTCTTAAAAAAACGAAAATGAGAGGGTGATTTACCGTGGAGCTATTGTCTGGCGCTGACATGATAGCCCGTTTTTTACAAGACGAGGGCATTGAATACATATACGGATACCCAGGTGGGTCTGTATTACACATCTATGACGCATTATTTCGTCAAGATAAAGTAAAGCACATTCTAGTGCGACATGAGCAAGCTGCAGCACATATGGCTGACGGTTACGCTCGTGCAACAGGGAAGGCAGGTACTGTACTTGTTACTTCCGGACCGGGTGCAACAAATACAATTACAGGCATTGCGACAGCATTTACTGACTCAATACCTATGGTTGTACTTTGTGGCCAGGTTCCATCAACGTTAGTTGGAGAGGATGCCTTTCAGGAAACTGATATGATGGGAGTCTCCAGGCCGGTTGTTAAGCACAACTTAACGGTTCGTCATCCGTCTGAAATTCCAGAGATTCTTAAAAAAGCTTATTACTTGGCGCAAACAGGTCGTCCTGGGCCTGTGGTGGTTGATATCCCAAAAGATATGACTACGCCCAATGAGCGATACGAGTATGTTTATCCTAAATCGGTTAAATTGCGTTCTTATAACCCTGTACTCAGGGGGCATGCCGGTCAGATTAAGAAAGCTGTAGATATGCTTTTGGCTGCAAAGCGTCCGATACTCTATGCGGGTGGCGGGGTTATACTTGGCAAAGCTTCTGATAAGTTGACGGAGCTGGCTCGTTTGCTTGATTATCCTGTCACAAACACCTTGATGGGTCTTGGTGGTTATCCTGCAACTGATCGGCAGCATCTTGGTATGCTGGGGATGCATGGGAGTTATGAGGCTAATATGGCAATGCATCATGCAGACCTGATTGTATCTATAGGTGCACGCTTTGATGATCGTGTCACTAACGCCATAGAGAAATTTTGCCCAGGAGCTCGCATCGTCCACATTGATATTGATCCTGCATCAATATCAAAGACGGTTGAAGTGGATGTTCCAATTGTGGGGCCTGTTGACTCCGTATTAAGTGAAATGCTGGTGCTAATCAAGGAAAGCAAACTGTCTATAGATAAAGATGCTTTGGCAGCTTGGTGGAAAAGTATTGAAGAGTGGAAGCAGTTTCATGGCGGGCGATATGAAAGTTGTGATGAGCATATTAAGCCGCAAAAGGTTATCGAGGCGCTTTATAAGGTAACTAAGGGCGATGCCTTTGTGACGTCTGATGTGGGGCAGCATCAAATGTTCGCTGCGCAATACTATAAGTTTGATAAACCAAACCGTTGGATAAATTCTGGTGGATTGGGGACTATGGGGTTTGGCTTTCCTGCGGCTATGGGTGTGAAATTGAACTTTCCTGATCATGATGTGGTTTGTGTGACGGGAGAAGGCAGTATTCAGATGAATATTCAAGAGCTGTCGACCTGTAAGCAATATGATCTCCCTGTAAAAGTGTTGATTTTGAATAATGGAACACTGGGGATGGTTAAGCAGTGGCAGGATATGAATTATGAGTCTCGTCATGCGCAGTCTTACATGAAATCTTTGCCAGATTTCACGAAACTAGTTGAAGCATATGGGCATGTTGGGCTTGAGGTAGATAAGCTTGAAGATCTTGAGTCAACGCTTGAAAAAGCTTTTTCGATGAAAGATAAATTAGTGTTCATTAATGTTCACGTTGACCCGCATGAGCATGTTTATCCTATGCAGGTTGCTCGCGGTTCAATGAACGATATGTGGTTGAGCAAAACGGAGAGGACTTAATATAATGCGACGTATCATTTCAGTACTACTTGAAAATGAGCCTGGCGCGTTATCGCGAGTTGTAGGTTTGTTTTCTCAGCGTAATTATAATATCGAAACATTAACTGTAGCGGCGACCGAAGATCCAACCTTGTCACGAATGACAGTGACAACAAGTGGTTCAGATAAAATTATTGAGCAGATTACTAAGCAGCTCAATAAGTTAATTGAAGTTGTGAAGCTTGTTGATTTGACAGAGGGTACGCATATAGAGCGTGAGCTCATGTTAATTAAGGTTAAGGCTGCAGGGTCTCAGCGATCCGAGGTTAAACGTACTGTTGAAATTTTTCGTGGTCAGATTGTAGATGTGACTAGTTCGGTGTATACAGTGCAGCTTGCGGGAAATAGTGGGAAGTTGGATGCATTTATTCAGGCTATTGGCGATACATGTATCTTGGAGGTTGTGCGTTCAGGTGTTTCTGGTATTGCTCGTGGTGAAAAAATATTAAGTCTCTAGGTGGTTTGAGGCTAATTATGGTCTGTTTTTTTCTTGGTCTTGCTGGTGACGGCTAAATAAAACAGGAGAGTTTTATGCGGGTTTGTTGCGATAATGATTTGCGATGAATCTGTTATTAAAAAGTAAAATTCGAAAGAGCACTTAATGACTTGTGAGTTGTTAGGTGTTTTTTTTTGGCTGATATGTTTTTCAAATTAAATTTCCTAGTGTTATCATATTATTTTTAAACGTCAATAATAAAGGTTGTGCTACCTATGAGTGATCAACGTGAATCATCGGAAGAAAGCGTGATGGGCTCCCAAGTAAAGTTAGATTCGGATGAGTTGGGGGTTGAGGTTATTGAGGAAGAGGTTGTTGGGGGCTCCCTTATTCGGAAAAAGGGCATTTACTTACTTCCTAATTTGTTTACTACAGCGTCTTTGTTTTCTGCTTTTTATGCCATTGTTGCGGGAATGAATAGTGATTTTGATAAGGCTGCGATCGCCATATTCATTTCGATGATTCTAGATGGCTTGGATGGGCGTGTTGCTCGTATGACAAACACTCAGAGCAAGTTTGGGGAGCAGTATGATAGTTTGGCGGATATGGTTGCGTTTGGCGTGGCTCCTGCGCTAGTTGCTTTTTCACTTGATTTAAATACCTTGGGTAATTTGGGGTGGATTGGTACATTCATATTGGTTGTGGGTGCAGCCTTAAGGTTGGCTCGCTTTAATACGCAGATCGGTACGGTTGATAGTCGTTTTTTTGTGGGGTTGCCAAGTCCTGCGGCCGCGGGCGTGGTTGCGGGTTTGATATGGATATATCATATACATAATTTGGGTGATTCGAGCTTTGCAGCCTTTTTGATGCTTTTTGTTGTGGCTGGTGCAGGAATTTTGATGGTGAGTAATATTCGTTATTACTCGTTTAAAGATTTGGATTTGAAACGACGCGTGCCATTTACGGCTATTCTAATTGTTGTGCTTGTTATTTCGGTGGTTGCTTATGACCCTGCAACAGTTTTATTATTTAGCTTTCTTGTGTACGCGTTATCTGGGCCTTTTCAGGCGTTATTACGCAAGAGTGGTCGAATGAAGGGTGATAGTTAGTTTTTGCTGCCGTTATGACCTTGCTGTAATATATTTTTATTATTTTGATAATGTTGTTGACGGCGAGCCCAAACTCTATATAATGCGCACCTCCTCAGAAGGAGACGCCAACAACACGGCGGATTAAGAAGAGGGTAAGTAGTTGAAATAAAGTT
>JADGDV010000045.1 GCA_016744695.1 Hahellaceae bacterium | reverse complement strand
TTTTTAAAGTGTTATTCATAAGAATACCTAACTAATTTTATGGCATAGCCCAAGCAAGAAATGAACCACAGTTTTCACACAGGCTGGACCTAAAGCGATCATTATCGACTACTAGGATTTCAGCTTAAAACAATCCAATGTTATCGCTCATTTGAACTGGTTCACTGCTTCAAAGTCTTGTCTTTCTTTGAGAGGAAGCTCTGTAAATGATACAGCCCCGAAGTCTTCCACTAAAAGCTCTCGAAGTTCCGTTATTTCCCTTCGAGCAGGGCTATCTGGTCCATGACCAGATATCGCGATATCAACTAAAGCGACATTATCGATATAATCTAACACGGTCATTGGTTCAACAACACCAGTCAGAAGGTTTTTGGTTTTCGTGATAGCATTAAAATCAAGGTGAACCTCTTCTGTGTAGATTCCATCATCGTCATTGAATAAATCATCTACTATTTCGTTATATTTACCACGCTCAAAAGCGTAATTAATAATATGTTTCCCTTGGCATGTAAGCTCATTCTTGTGTAAGTTTAAAAATTTAAGAGCGTCAGCTGGGGTTGGGTTTTCAATAAGAACTTCGTTCTTCATAAAAGTCATAATAAGATGTTTAACAGATTTAACCAGGGAGCTTGCACTGCTATAAAAGCTACATATTCTCGATGCAAGCAACCCATAGTCAGGCTTAGGTTTGGGTTTGCTAGTTGCATTGGCAATACCTCTAACGATATCTAACTCTTTTCCATTAGCAGGATTGCCTTCAACCGTTTTACAACAATCCACCATGCCATCTCTTTGATTCATGGGAACTTCTCTTGCATGACCAAGTGCTGATATAAAAAGAATCGTCAATATTAGGTATTTCATTAAAACTCCATTATTTATAACTCTTTATCGAAATATAGCTTATCTTTCGTAGATAGTACTTCGCACGGAAGTAGTTAATGATCGCTCTTACTCCAAAGCATGAATTAACTCCTCCCAAATTAGCCATCTTTAAACGTCTCCTTTGAGTCTGCTTCTGACCGTATAAACGATACTCATCTAGCTCAGCCATCGGCCAGGAGCGGTCCTTAGTTATTCACAATCGTTAGCAGAAGTTCAGGCTTGAAGATTCAAATTTAAGCCAAGTAATGAAAATTACTCGACAGGAGGCATTTACGTTTTCAAAGGGAAAAGGACAAGCCCTCGCCCTTTGCCGAACTAATCAGACATTTCAACGCCTTTAGCACGGACCTCCGCTATTTAGCTTTGGCTGTTTTAATGGGCATTGCATCAAGTGGCTCAACAAAGCCGATATACAAAACACAGGGCTCACCTTTATGACAATATGCTGAATGAGGGAGTTTGGCTGGGCCATATGCATACTCCCCAACCTTTATCGTCGCCTTATCATGATTGTCATATGTGACATCAAGAGTACCTGAAACCAAAATCATGCGCTCCTGAGATGTGTGTAAGTGGTGTGGTATTTCAAAATCAGCAGGAACTTTAAAGTAAATATCTAGGTTTTTTTTAGCTGGGTCACCCTGTAATACTGCAATTTTACAACCTTTTGGAATGAAGTCAGGACATGGTCCCCATTGAAGCGTTTTATCCTTATGCGAGACAACTAAGGCATTTTCTCCTGCATTTACAAGCCCACATATAAATAAAAGAACGAAAGTTAGAATTAATGGAGTATTTTTCATTTATCTATCCCTCTTTTGGTTATTAAATTGAATTCTGATTTTACATAATAATATATTAGGCTGAATTCCTGGTAAATCCAAATTGGCCAGTCAAATTTCGCGGTTAAAGTTGAGTCATTCACACAGCTACATTAACCAATCCTTATTATTTTCTTAAAAATAGTGTCACTTTAACGTCACATAAACACTTTAGATTTAACTCTGTACTATCACTAATGAGCAAATACTTCAGGAGAGTTGATCATGCAAAGCAATGTAACTAACAACGCGATTAACAGTAACGTAGCCGAAAACATTGAAGTCGATTTGGTTAATATGTTTATGGATGTGAACAAGCAAGTATCAAATAACAAGGCAAAAGACAAAGTTAAAAAGAAACTAGAAGCCCGCAGAGGCATAGAACTTCACTTAGAGAATAAGCGTCTTAGAAATGCCATTAAAGAATTTTGGGAAGATATTTAAAACAGTGTATATGTTATTACAAATATCCTTTTTGACGAGCCATCACGACTGCGGTGGTTCTGTTCTTTACCTGCAGTTTTGAATAAATATTATGCAAGTGCCACTTCAGGGTTCCTTCAGAGATAAAGAGCTGAGCAGCAATTTCTTTATTGCTCGACCCTTGTTCAAGCTTCTTTATGATTGCCGTTTCTTTTACCGTTAACGTATCTATGCCAGCCGGAACCTCGGCCACGTCATCCTTTTTTATCTTATTCATTAATGCCTTAAGGAAAAACCGGTATTGGCTGTTACTATCAACTAACTTCTCTACAGCTTTCAATATGGGTGATAACAAGCCACTATCATCCAAAAACAAGCGAAAGTAGTTTTGTGTACTCGCTATATCAAGCGCTTTAACCAGGCTCTGCTCAGATTTTATGGTCTCGCCTGACAGCCAGAGTGCAATCGCTTCCATTTTTAACCACTCGGCTGAGCGCCGTAAATGACCTAAGCGTTCACTACGTTTAATCAAACTATCAAGTATTTGAAGTGCAGCAGAATACTGTTTGTTCTGCAGCATCATATACACCATGCTGCGCGCTGCAATTTTGTATTCTAATCGCTCAATCTGAAAACCATTCGCATCACAAACAATCAGGTCATATTGGCTGGAGTATTGTTCCGCCTCCGCTACACGATTAAAGCGTAGTAGCCAAACAATCAACTCATCGGCTAGCTTGAGGTGAAGTCGTTTAAGAGACTGACTTTCAGCCCATTTAATACCATCTTTAAGAAACCCGATCCCTTCTTCAACTGCCCCTTCATTCATAAATAATCGTGCTTTGGTCTCATAAGCAGCCATCAACATATCCGTTGAGCTCTGCTCTTTCAGGTACTCAAGCGCACCATCAAGATACTTTTCTGCCACTTCAAGCTCATCATATTCATAGCTAATCGCCGCTATTAATACCGCCAAACCATAGCCAGGGTGTGACTTTTCTCCTAGGTTTTCCTGCGCTAGGTTGTAACCCTCTCGCGCTTCTTTTAGTGCTTCATGATGAAAGCCTTGTTTAGCATACGTCACAGCGGCTAAAGAGTGAGCCCAACATTGTCCGTAATAACTACCGTAGGCTTGTAAATGATTCAGCGCTTTGCTTAACGCACTTTTTGCTTGGCCAAAGTCTGACAAACATTTTTCACTGAACCCTTTGACTAGCCAAGCTATTCCGAGTTCATAGTGGTAATCATTGATATGCTTATAATGCGTATCGTCATTCCACTCAGCTAACCATTGATTAACCTCAGGTGAAACCGTTTTCACCTCATCTTTTAAAGCTTTAGCCGCGCAACTTGCCAAGGCGACAACTCGGGTTATTTCTTTCTGAACATCCGTAGAGTAAGACGCTTTACTCCGGCCTAATATTGACATTTGCTCTACGGCAGAGAGAAATTGCCGCCCTGCACTTAATGACCATATATAGCCAATTCTTACTCGTGGATGTTGGTCAACTACCGTTTCGGGCAATGACTTAAACCAGTCTAAATAAGTAACATGTTTGGCATATCTAACCACCACGGTTGGAAATGCACCTTCCATCCAGAGGGCCGCTTGATCATACCCTTTTGCTTGCAATGCCAGACCAATGGCTTCTTCTTCATTTCCGTCTTCTTTAAACCAATAAGCAGCACTCAAACGCGCTTCATTTTGCTCTTTTAAGCTTAAATCGAACTGGCAACGTTTACGCAGAAATATATTAAATAACTGATGGAACCGAAACCAAGTACCTGAGGCTCCAATAGGCGATATAAACGTGTTGTTTTTTATATAAGAGATCAGCTGCTGAGTAATCGTACTGTCTTCACTTAATAGCTGACAAATGCCTATATTAAACCGGTCGAGCAAGGCTAACTTAAGCATGAGTGTTCTTACACCCACCGACTGCCTTTCAAAAACACGCTCAACAAAATAGCGATCAAAGGCCACTTGCCCGTGCTCCAGCTCTGCCATAAAAGACTCAAGTGAAGACTCTTCTTCAAGATTAATCGCGGCATAATATATGGGGGCAGGCCAACCTTCGGTAAGATCAACCATTTTTTGCAGTAGAGATGCCTGAGGCGCAGGCTTTCCGGCCAAGTGGAACACCTTCTCTATTTCGTTTTTACCGAACCTCAACGCTTCCTGAGTAATACTCGCAACCTGATTTTCCATTAACAGGTGAGAGTATGAAAATTCCGCCGTTTTAGCCGTGGAGATATAAAACCGAACCGCTGAAGATGTATTTCGAATCAACCTGTTTAAAATATCGAGCACAGGTTCATCGGTAATAAAATCAACATCATTAATAAAAACATTTACGCCGTTAAGCTCATTAATTTCATCAATTAATGAGAAAACCCAAGGGTTAAGCGAAGGAGGGGTAAAACCATCTAGCTGATATTGATTTACATTCTTTTTCTTAGGGTTAAGCGCCACTAAAGCAGCGCCTATTTTTTGAATAAAATTTATCGGATCATTATCTGATTGCCTGCTATTTATCCATATAGCAGGTTGTTCAGATCCGTGATAAATCTGGCATAACAATCCTGTCTTTCCATAGCCAGGAGGCGCCTGAATTAATGTTAGTTTTTTAGACGCACGTTGTAGCTGATTGACCAGCTCTTCTCTTATCAGGTGACCACGAAATTCCGGAGGTGAAATATCGGTATCATTAACCACAAGTTGATTCATAAATTAACGCTTTACCATTCTGAATAACGTCCTTGTTAATCACTCTATCTTACCCTGCCCGTTTAGTACAATTATGTACAATAATCTCGGATATACCAGCCGGTAAGGCTGGAAGGCACTCTGCCGCTAGCTGATTTTTTTTCGTTATACACTGACCGGTTAATGAGAAACCTGACATAACGCCCTCTTCATTAATAAAGTGCGCTTCAAGGTTCATGCCTGCTCCCTGAACCTGCCATATCCCTTTTTTATTAAGTGGCGGACAAACAACCGTAGGACATGCACTAATTTTAACCGCAACAGGTAGCGCTGGTAACGTAAGCTCTGTGTCTGTTCCCGTTAAGGTTTTTGCTAATGCTTTGGCCGCATGAGTCGCAGGCATAATAAAGGGCAACGTGACCCCTTTGTACTCTACGCAATCACCCAATGCATAAACATCTGTTTGGCTGGTCTGTGATAATGCGTCTACTTCTATGCCGCGCTGCACCCTTACACCTGCATTACTGGCTAGACGAGTATTCGGCACTAAACCTACGGCAGAAACAATGGCATCAGTATGAATGCTTGTGCCATCAGATAAATACGCTGTTTTACCACTCTCTTGATCTGTCTTTACTGATGTAAGTGACTTACCCAAATGCCACGTGACCCCTTGTTCCGCCATCGCCTTCTTAATTTCTGTGCCCATCACTTCAGGCATAGCGCGCTGCAAAGGCCACTCACATAAGTCGACAATATCTACATCATAACCATTCGAAGCAAGGTCACTGGCTAACTCACAACCGACAAACCCGGCACCAATAATTAATATCTTCTTCTTTTGTTGAATACGTTCTCTGAACACTTCATAGTCTTCGAGATTATTAATCGATAACAATTCAGTCGTTGCATCTCGCTCAATAGGTATCCTGATGGGGCTTGCGCCAGTAGCCAAGACTAATGAATGATAAGAAATAGTCATGACACTACTTTCTTCAGTATTATTGAACAAGCCCCTAAGTTCTTTATGCTCAGCATCAATATCTATAACCGTGACATGACTTAATAGCTTTACATCAAGATCTTGGGCGATTGTTTCCGCGCTTTTCATCACTAGCTGATCTGGCGTTTTTTCCATCGACAATGCCTTTGATAAATTCGGTTTGTAATAGCCCCGAATAGCATCTCGGCTAATAATGGTGATAGGTGTCGCTTTACAGTTAACTCTGATTTCTCTCGCTAATGTAAGGCCCGCATGACCCGCGCCTATAATTACAATACTCACGAAAACCTCACCTATGCGATTAAATAAAAGTCAGATTTAGACGCAGAGCATTCTGGGCACGTCCAATCTTCAGGAATATCTTCCCATTTGGTGCCTGGGGCAAAACCTTCGTCCGGCCAGCCTGCCTCTTCGTCATAAATCAAATCACAGGTCACACAGCAGTATTTTTTAAATGACATTTTATTCCCCTACCTCTTTTATTTCCCCAAGGCTCTCAAAGTCGGGCTTCTCTCTAACAAAGCAATCAGGACAAGGAAACTCTTCTGGAATTTGCTCCCACGTGGTGCCCGCAGGGTACCCTTCTCGTTCACAACCTGTTTTTTCATCATAAACATATCCGCAATCGGGACATTCATACTGTGCCATTTCAGCTCTCCTTATGCGGCTTTAGATTTATCTGGGTTATGAAATTGACGGAATATTTCATCTCTCTGAGCAGGGTCAATATTCACTAAGTTCATATCACCTTTAGCCCACTCAACCACACGATGATCCATAATTGTGCGCCAGGCAGCAGGTATTAAGGCCATCCCCATCATTGCAGGGTAACCATGAGGCAACTCAGGTGCATCGTGATAATCCCGTAATAGCTGATATGGGCGTGTGGGGTGTGCATGGTGATCTGAATGACGCTGTAAGTGCAGCGTCAGCAAATTAGATGCTTTAAAATTATTGTTCCATGAGTGATGTGGCTGACAACGTTCAAATCGCCCATTTTCTAAGGTTTGTCTCAGCAAACCATAGTGCTCAATAAAGTTTGCCATGGTTAACTGAAACCAACCATAGACCGCTGTAATCAACAAAAATGGCAGCGCCATCCAACCAAAAAAGTAGGTCATAGCACCATAAGCAACTACGGTAATCATCAAGCTTTGTAATAGTTCATTATGAATTGAAAATGCACTACGCTTTTGACGTTTTAATCGGCTTGCTTCTAAGCTCCAACCTCGACGCGCAGCACCAGGCAACTCGCGTAATGCAAACTTATAGAGTGACTCACCCATACGTGAAGAAGCAGGGTCATCAGGGGTTGCTACGTCTTTATGATGCCCTTTATTGTGTTCAATATTAAAGTGCGCATAACCACTACAGGCAGAACATATTTGAGCCGCAACAACCTGCGCCTTATCATTCATCTTATGCCCTAGTTCATGACTCATCGTAAGCCCAACAGCGTGCATCGCACCCACGCTCAATACAGCACCCAAGATGTTAAACCAAGAGAAGTCACCTTGAGTCACCACACAGGTCATGGAGGCCAAACCCAGCCATTGAAAAGCAGTGGCGGCATATAAAATCTTTTTATAGTAGCTATCGTCTTTTAATGCATCTTGCTCTTCTTTTGATGGGTTAAAAGAGTCAGCCCCAAAAATAAAATCGACAATAGGAATAACAATAAAAAACACCACGGTCAGTAGCCATAACCACTGACCAGAATTTGTCTCTATTGCCATCACACCCGAAAAAATCAAAATAGCGGGCACAATTAAAGTCACTAGGTACCAATATCGCTTTGCGATAGCCCATTTACGCTCTTCAGCGGTTGCCGATATAGTTTCGGGTTGTATTACTGCACTACTCATCTTATTGCTCCCTGTATTGTTAGCTATAGGTCTGATGAGTAGTATGACAAATAGAAGGTAGGGGCAGACCTAACTAAAGTTAGGTTTTTAGGTAGGGGTAGAGATTTACGGCGGAATGCTTACTTCTGAGACTAGTTCTCTTGTTTGCCAGGGTATGCTTCGAGCTTATCAATCGCTGTGCTCTGTCGGTCTAGAATACCAATGTCCAGTACAGGGGCAGCATCAATGTGCTGTGCATCCATCATCTGAGCAACGCGCTGAAGTGAGGATATGATCATGGTTTGCTCCCACTCCTGAAGATCGCCAAACTGGCGAGTAAAGTGCTCTTGCAGCGGAAGTGGTGCTTCTTTTAATATCTCAGTCGCTTGATCAGTTAGGTGAGCATGCACTTTTCGCTTGTCTTCCCTTGAGCGTTCTCGAAAAACAAGGTCACGCTTTTCAAGTCGATCCAGAATGGTCGTAACCGTGGCCTGACTAAGGCTTATCTCATTAGCTAATTCACCAATGGTCACTTCGCCTTTGTCTCGAATGGTTTGCAGCAACAAGATTTGAGGTGCGGTAAGACCTGTGGTTTTGGCCAAATGCTTGGAGTGCAAGTCAGTGGCTCTAATAACACGCCTTAACGACACCAATACTTCTTGAATATTACTCACAAGCGCTTCTCTATTTAGTGGTCTAAATAAAGCATTATATATGGAGCTGTTTAGAAGACCAAAGAAATCATCAGCTTTCATTATGAATACTTATAGCTCACCACCCTTCTGAATTACGCCTTTAGCCTAGATTTGTAAATTGGAGAATAATTATCATTTAGTGTACTATGTTTAGTGTTCAAACTATCTTTTGGGTTATTAGGCTGAAGAAAAGCATTTTTTCGTTATTTAAAGCGATGAATATTGTTTATATATCACCAACTTATCCTTAGAGAACTAATTAATTCATCTATACACAGGATACTCTTTGTCTTCTTCTCAAAATATTGAACTTAGGATGCCAGGTCTCATAGACGGCATGTCCGTATTCCGGTTGATCCAACGCTGCCCACCACTCGACACCAATTCTAGCTACTGTAACTTGCTCCAATCCGGACATTTCTCCAGCACTTCAGTGGCGGCAGAACTCGATGGAGAACTCGTTGGGTTTATATCAGGATACCGATTACCAGAACGCCCAGATACCCTATTTGTCTGGCAAGTAGCCGTTGACGAACAGGCTCGAGGGCTTGGGTTAGCATCTCAGATGCTAATGCATATACTCAATCGCCCTTCTTGCCATAGCGTTAAACATCTAGAGACCACTATTACTCAAGATAACCAGCCTTCCTGGAACCTATTTAAAAGCCTAGCAAAGCGATTGGATACCAAACTTCAATCGTCTGAATATATGGACAAAGAAACGCATTTTGATGGCCAGCATGACTCTGAATCGTTGGTTCGTATCGGCCCTTTTAACCTTGATCAGCCAAGAGATTTATCATGAAAATTTTTGATGAAATAGAATCAGAAGTACAAAGTTATGCCCGTTCATTCCCTCGTGTATTTAACCGTGCGAAGGGTGAATTTATGTGGGATGAAGAAGGTCATCAATATTTAGATTTTCTAGCGGGCGCAGGCACCTTGAATTATGGCCATAACAACCCTATTTTTAAGGAAGTACTCCTAAAGTACATTGAAGACGATGGTATTACCCACGGCTTAGACATGCACACCAAAGCCAAGGGGGAGTTTCTAAACACCTTTAACGATCATATTCTTAAGCCTCGGGGCATGGAGTATATGATTCAGTTTACAGGGCCAACAGGCACTAATGCCGTCGAAGCAGCCATGAAAATAGCGCGTAATGTGACGGGGCAGCAGAACATTGTCACCTTCACAAATGGTTTTCATGGTGTCAGCTTAGGCGCACTTGCCGCAACCGGTAATTCTCACCACAGAGATGCAGCGGGCGTGAGCTTAACCGGTACCCACCGTATGCCTTACGACGGGTATTTGGGAGAAAACATCGACACCACAGAGTACCTCGATAAAGTACTCTCAGATTCAAGCAGTGGCATCAACTCCCCTGCGGCAGTGATTGTTGAAACCGTACAAGGTGAAGGGGGTATCAATGCCGCCAGTATTGAATGGCTTCAAAATCTTCAGACTGTATGTCGAAAACACAAGATCCTATTAATTGTTGATGATATTCAAGCGGGTTGTGGTCGTACTGGTGACTATTTTAGTTTTGAAGAAGCAGGCATCGAACCTGACATTATTACTTTATCAAAATCGCTAGGGGGCTATGGCTTACCTTTTGCAGTCGTACTAATGAAGCCGGAGCTAGATCAGTGGAAACCCGGTGAGCACAACGGTACCTTCCGAGGTAATAACCTCGCTTTTGTCACCGCTAAAGCAGCTATCGAACATTATTGGACTAACGATGACTTCTCCAACGAGATTAAGCGTAAGGGTCAATATACGTCTGATAGACTGGAAGACATTGTCAGCAAATACGGTGAAGGCAACTTCACAACTAAAGGCCGCGGCATGTTTAGGGGTATTAATTGTGTTAATGGCGAAATTGCCGGAAAGATCACCCGCAGTGCGTTCAAAAAAGGACTCCTTATAGAGACCAGTGGCGCTGATGATCACGTGGTTAAGTTTTTGTGTCCTTTGGTTATCACCGATGAAAACCTCAAGAAAGGAATAGATATTGTCGAAGAGGCCATTAAGGAAGTGTGTGCCAAAGAAGATATCCCAGAGACAAATACTTATTTCTAAATAACTTAAGTATTAATCGCAATAAAAAGACCTTGCTATAGGTTAAAATAGCAAGGTCTTCTAAACAACAGCAACTTCATCAATAACAGTCAACTTCGCAAAAGAAGGTAATGCAATGATCGTACGAAATTTATCCGACGCCAACCAAACTAATCGTAAAGTTGTATCACCTGATGGTAACTGGGAAAGCACACGCCTGCTTCTTAAAGAAGACCAAATGGGCTTCTCTTTCCACATTACAACCATTAACGAAGGGGCTGATTTCCAAATGCATTATCAAAACCACCTCGAGTCGGTCTATTGCATCTCAGGTGTTGGCGAAGTGGAAACACTGGCAGATGGTAAAAAATACAGCATTAAGCCCGGGTCAATTTACATTCTGGATAAAAACGACAAACACATTCTTCGTGCCTTTAAAGAAATGACCATGGCCTGTGTATTTAACCCGCCACTTAATGGAAAAGAAGTCCACAATGCTGAAGGCGCTTATGAATTAACCGCTGAAACCATTGCCGAATAATAAGTAGGCTATTTTAAAAGGGTTCATTAAGAATCCTTATTCCTCCACATTTCGCCCGCTTTTCTTGTTCAGTCCCCCTCATTATATTGCCAGTTCATATTTCACATTCGTTTACATTGATATTGACTCAGGTGCGTTATCATAGCGCCCATAATATATGTTCAATAGAAGTAATTAAACGAGACCGATTTATGATAAAAGCAAAGTTAATCTTATCCGCTATAGCAACATTAATTCTTAGCACTACGGTCAATGCTAGCCTGATATCTATTGATAGTAGAAGTGTCGTTAATACTATAGACAATACTGACTTTGCAACATCATGGACAGATCAAGCATCAACAATTACTCACACAGATCTTGATATATTCAATCGCTACCGATCAGGTAGTCACACGATAAACCTGTTAACCATTGACTTCAACATGGCTTCAACGGGGTCATGGGGCTTTGATTTAGGCCTAGATGCAGGTTACGGTGCAGCATTTTACTTAGACAATAACTTAGTCAGTAACAGAACAGATGATCTATGGTGGTCTTACAATTGGAACCATAGCGATGTTATGCATGTATTGGACAATACCTTAGCGTCAGGTAATCATACTATTGAAATTTATTGGGCAGAAAAATGCTGTAATGGCGCAAGCAGTGCAAAATTCACCGCTGATGGCAGCAACTGGTTGGCACTATCAACTGAGAACATTGATGCAGCTTCATCTGTACCAGAGCCTGGTAGCATTGCTTTACTCTGTATAGGTCTGGTTGGCTTTTCTCTTTCTCGAATAAAAAAATCTAACTAACACCCTCTTTATATGCATGGGCTGCTCTACTAAAAACGTAGCCCTACATATATCCACGCCTAATTGTTGCCATAGACGTATAGGCGCTTATAATGCCAATAGACAGATTCTTCTTTTAAAATTACAAAGCTAGGATTACTTAAATATGGCAGATGAACAACCTAACAACCCTTTACACGGTATTACTCTTGAAAAAGTAGTCACCCAACTGTCGGATCATTACGGCTGGGAAGAACTCTCTTATATGATTAACATCAACTGTTTTAAAAGTGACCCTTCTGTTAAATCAAGCTTAAAGTTTTTACGAAAAACACAGTGGGCCAGAGACAAAGTTGAAGATTTATATGTCTCTACTTTCACCTAGACCCACGTTCAAGTAAATGCTCAATTATTGCCATAAACACGTGGGCGCTTATAACGCCAAAAGTCAGATTCTTCTTCTTTCTGAATCGTAATAGCCTCATGCTTAAAGTGTTTTTCTCTAAGCATGACAAGTGCTTCAGGTAATTCAGATTCACTCGAAGAATTAATCAAATCATTACGCTCATTCATGTAAGCAAGGCCATTATCCCAGCGCTGATTGCGCGCCTCATCTTTTACCTGAAGGGTAGCAATTTGCTCTTCGCTAAAACCTAACTGCTGGCGAATATTGTTAATTTCTATCTGACGCTCTTCAGCAGATAATTGTTTAAGTGCTTGCTGCACCGAGCCAAAGCTAAAAAAGGCTTTTGACATCATGCCGCCATTTAATGTGAGCTCTTGAACACTGCCTTCATAATTTTCAGAAACCGCGGTTTGGAGTTGATAGAGCTTTTCGTCTAGGCTCATATCATTTGACTCATCCAGCTCACGAAACATACGCTGCATTTTTGTTTTTTTCTGTGATAAATCAGCTAATTCTTCTGACCAAATAATGTCTGCATCACTATCAAACAATTCTCGTCGTTTTTCCCATAATGCCCCTCGTTGAGCGGTCATAGAAAGGTCACTTAGCATTAGTTGGTTTTCGGTGACCCAGTCATTATAAATTTCAAGCCTATCAATAATGCTAATAATAGAGGCTGCATACTCAGGAAAAGCGGCTTGAATAATAATGATAAAACGTTCAACCCCCTCTTCTGGGTCATGTTTTAAAACATACTCTTTCACTTTAATTAAACTTGCCTGAACATTGAGTTCACCAATACGGGCTGCATAAGTCGCTTGTAGTTTTGCAACAAGATTTACATCGAAATTGTCATCCTCAGCCGGTGTTATTGCAGGCAATTCGTTTAACTCTGGATGACCTTGAGACGCACTTAAGTTGAACGAAGGGACGTCTGATGAACTGGTCTTAGCATTACTAATCTCTAAAGAATTTTTGGCATAAATAGAGACGGTAACTAAAAGTGCTATCACCACTAAAGAAAGGACTGTTTTCCACTTTTTCATAATTTTACTGTTTCTATTTTATTATTTTTATAGCGTTGTAGTTACTAATTGAGTTTAGAGAACAACCCATTTAACAAGTAAATGGATTATTCATATAGATCTGTTCTTATAAATCTATAGTAATGGCTGTAGTAATGGCCATACCAAGTCTGCCAATTTTTGTGAACCACTCGATGATGGGTGAATACCATCGATAATAATATCACTATCATTAATCGTTGAACGAGGGTCAATAAACGTACAGTTCGCAGTAGAGTTTGCACACGCTTGAGCCAAACGCATATCACCATAATCTACCGCTTCTTCTGCATCATCCAACCATAGAAGTGCATTTTTAGGGTGGTAATAACCTAGCATAATTACGTTATCAACACCGCTCGCATCGATATCGTTTAGTAGAGTAACCACTTCAACATATAAATCATCAATCTGATTCTTACATGAACGGCTTAGGCCCCACCATTGGTACCACTCTGTTTTACAGTTATACCAATCAAACATGGTGATAACAGGAATCAAAATATCATTGCCCGCTGCATCCATCACAACCGTCTCAATATTTGAATTATCACGTTTAGCAATTTCAAACTGCGTTGCAATATCTGTTGCGAAAATGCCGCCTGTTACTTCAGCACCAGAGATAGTGTAACGACGGAACGTTTCACCCGCGTAACCTTCTAATATATCTTGCAGCTCACCTGATAGGGCAAAAATCGAATCGCCAATGGTAACAACTTGGTCATTGTCAGCATCAGAAACACGACTATTACTAGCTAAGCTTCCTACACCACCACAGCCTGTGAGACTAGCGGCAATGAGCAAAGTGCCCAATAATTTAAATACAGATAACTTCATAATTTTCCCTTACTTTTCATACTTATTATTTTATTTTTAAACAAAAACGCCATGTTTTAAAATGGCGAATTTTGTGGGTTTGAGTAAATAACCGTAGAGTTATCAAAACAACTAATAATGATCTGCGGCTAATGCAATATAGAACGCAGTAAACACAATAACCCCTTACTCAATGGAAAATATGACTGTAAAGATACATAAAATATCCATAGGGTACACTTTGTTACAAATGGAGCGCTGCGAAAATGAGTTTATTGTTTGCCAAGTAGTTTGAACGGTAGGAAGGCATCTTCTTGGCATGGCTACTTCCAACTGCTACTCTGACCCAAATTATTGGAAACAAAAAGATCACCTGCTATGCACCAAAAAAAACTCAGACAGGCGAAATCGATTAGCAATGTGTATAACTCGGCATACTGGCATTTAACCCAACAGGACTACACCATTGCTGAAATAAGAAATAAACTTGAACGTAAAACAGATAATATTGAATGGATAGAGACTGTTTTAGCCGACCTTATTGAGAAGGGATACATCAAGAACGATTTTGACTTTGCAGTTCGGTTTGCGGAGTCCGCCTTCAGAAATGAGCATGGCAAATCTGCAATCAAGCAAAAGCTGCGCTTAAGGGGCCTTGCAGAACAAGAGGTATCTGATGCTATCGAACAGGTGATGAATGACGGCAACATCGACTCATTCGAACTAGCAGCCTCGAGGTTAAGAAATTCGTTCCACAACTTTAATTCAACAACAAAAGAAAAACTGTATTCACAATTAACCACAAAAGGCTTTTCCAGAGCTGAAATAGATCATGCCATCGCTATTCATCCAGAAAAAGATACCCTAAGAAGCAAATTAGCCGTTAAGGCGGAAAATGCTGACCTAAACACCGAAATAATGAAACTATTTCGAAAGGGCAAAGGTAAAAGCTTAATCTTGCGTGAACTACGTGCAAAATTAATCGATGTTGAACATTTTGACGATGCGGTTTATAAGCTTGAAGCGAGTGGTGATATAGATTTTTATCAAAGCTGTAGCCATGTATTAAACAAAAAGAAATTTGATATTTCTAATAGCGCAGATAAATCTAAAGCCTATGCCTACCTTGCACGCAAAGGTTTTGCTTCTGATGAAATAAAAGAAGCGTTTGCCCCGTCAGAATAAGACACCATTTCGAGACTAGTAATTTATTGTTAATCTTATCGTAACAATTGAATGTTTTAATGGCCTCCGAAAACGCAGTATATCACCGCTAAATCTGCGTCCATTTTAAAACATTAGGTATCGGTCATGGTTCTATTAATTATCGCAATAGCAGCACTTATAATGATAAATATTTATGCTTCTTTTAGAGTTTTACGATGTGATTTTCTTGATGTGTTTCAAAAAATAGCACAGACAACTATTATTTGGTTAATTCCAATGATTGGCGCAATAATAATTCTTTCTTTTATCTCCAGCTACAATAAGCCTAATCCATTTAAGAGCCCAAGCGACGACCAAAGTCACAATAGTCTGCCAGGCGGTGTGCAGTAAAGTTAGACTCTGCACCCTCTCAATTTGCAGCAATGTTCATAAACGTGCAATATTTATTAAAACAATTCATGCGACAGCCGTGGCACATAGCCAAGGTGGCGCTAAGGAATCCCACGTTTAAGGCGGTATCATGAAAAACATAATAACCGATGAAATCACTAAAAAACTCGCGACAACACTAAATTCGACTGTTAGTGCCAATATGATATTTGGTGATGCCATTGAATTAAATGGAGAACAATTTATACCCGTCGCAAAAGTGGTCATTAATTTATCAGCTGATGCCGAGGGCGGTGGAAGTGGGAACGCAGGGCTAAAAAGTAGTTTCACTAATATGGCAAAGGGTGGCGGAGAAGGTAAAGCCGGATCTGGCGTTAAAATAGCCGTTGAACCAGTAGGTTTAGTTAGCTCTAAATCTGGTGAGCCTACATTAATACCACTTGATTGCAGCTAATTCACTAGGCTTAATATAATGCTTCCACGGGTGCCCATTTCCTATCGGTTTAACGGTTCAATAGATTGAAATGTACAATAAAATGCCCATGTCGTAGCATTTCGTTACATTTGTACATTAAACGGCAACAGACAAAGCAGGGCTACCCTTCTATTCTATAGTTATTGAATATTGAGAGACGGATTCAGGCCCTGATTCTCAAACCTTTCATTTTACTCCCTTTTTAGCCCAGCTCTTTGCTGGGCTTTTTATTGCCTGCTCAGCCGTGATTGAGCTGAAACTTTATAGTAATAAAGGTGAGGTACCATATAGCTTAAATAAGGACAATAACACTGTCCGTACTAACTACACGCTATTTTAAGCGAGATAAAAATGAAAGTTATAATGTATTCAATACTAGGGCTATCAATTATTGCCTTTGATTCAGTGATTTTAAAAGCAGCGGAACTCAATACCGCCACTTCAGAAGACTCTTGTATTATTCTCGATATATCCAACGCTCAGACCTGAAGCTGATTTATTTTCTTGAGTTAGCCCAAGGGTCAACTTTACCCCTAGCAGGCCTACTTGACTCATTTGACGACTCGCTTTCATCCTTGCGCCCCTCGTCCTTACCTCGTTTGTTAGAATACCCACCGCTTCGTTGAGCGCCCGGCCTCTTGCCTGAACCAGAACGCCCCCTTCCTCCACCATGTTCTGCTGATTTCTTAGCACGTTTTTCACGTAGTCTTTCAGCATCTTCCAAACTCAACTCAGCGGGCTCACCTGGCAATTGGCCTTCTGGCACAATGCGATCTCTAGGTGGCAATGAAAACTGCTCAAAAGAGGCTCTAGGCAAATTCTTAAATTGATACAAATAGAAGCCTTCAACTTTTTCACGTGCCCAGTCCGTTTTTTTCAGAAACTTTATGCTGGAATCAATCGTCGGCTTGGTCTTAAAACAATTAATACTTAAGTAAGCAAAAAGAATCTCAAAGCCATAGTGATCGACTAACTCAACCAGCACATCTTTTAAACCAACCCCATGAAGAGGGTTATTCATGTAGTTAACGTCATCACTCATTATAATTTCCCCTGTGGCACATCAAGGAGCACTCGTTGTTGTTGCTCCTGCTCATTAACTCTTATGGTTTTTTCTCCGTCGGTAATTGACCAAGACCAACACTGCTCTTTACCTACTTGTTCAGTTAAGGGAGAGATGGTGATGGTTAGTTCACGAGATGGGTCAACCATAAAAGGTTCAGCTAAAGGGAACAAAATTTGATCCCAGTGGGTAGGCATGTCATTAGGGCCTGTTCCAAACACGACACCTTTGCTTAACTCCGAACTAAACCAACCACATAAAGCGAATATTTCTGCTTTTTTATTGGGTTTTATCGTGCCTGTAAACTCTCTTGGAGAGTCGGCTTTGGTAATGGTATGCATATTCAGAGAACCCAAGTGAGCTGTACTTTTCAGTATGCTCTCTGGGTCTAATGCGACTAAGTCGGTTTGCTGAAAAGGCACATGGGCGATGGGCTCAAAATCAATATCATAGGGCTGTTCGCTCAGAAATGATAAATCATCTAATAAGTCTTCATCACAGACCAAACCAGCATGAATGCTTACCTCAGCAGGAATCATTATGCCGTCTGTTGCTAAGTAACGATCACGTACAGCCAGCAAGGGTTCGAGCATGGCTTCATAAAACAAGCAATGGCCCATCCACTCAGAGACAATCACATCAACCTTTTCATCCAACTGCAGAGATTGATCATCATCATGATAAAAATCGATATTTTCAAACCCGTTTTTATGTGCAATCTCTTTCGCGGTTTTGATAAAGGGGGAGCGATCAACAGCGATTACTTTATTCGCACCTGCTCGTGCCGCAAACATCGATAAAATGCCGGTACCGCAACCAAAATCCAACACAGAATGCTCTGGTGTTACGACCTCGTTAATAGATTTTTCATAGGCATCGGTACGAACAACATCCTGTAGCATCACCTTATGCATCGCAACATCACGATAGGACATACGATAATTAGGGGGGTTTTGTTCTTTTTCGTTGTCAGTACTCATATAAATCTCAATATTAACCGTTATGCCTATGTTGGCGATGTGTGCATGGTAACAAAAAAGTGCCTCAAAAAATAACTGATAGCTCAATACCGCAGTATGTGCATATTCCACATGATCATGATCACCTCCTGCGAACCAAGTTGATCACCTTCTGCGATTGAACGTGATCACTCCCTGCAATCGATGATGATCACTTT
>JADGDV010000076.1 GCA_016744695.1 Hahellaceae bacterium | reverse complement strand
CTCATAAAGGGCGCTAGACCTGTCCCTGTGCTGACTAAATAAAGATTGCGGCCTGGTATTAGGTTATCAATAAGTAAGGTGCCCGTAGGTTTTTTACTCATTAATATCTCGTCACCTACTTTAATTTTTTGCAATTGTGATGTTAGGGGGCCATCAGATACCTTGATACTAAAAAACTCCAATTCTTCTTCGTAGTTTGCACTGGCAATGCTGTAGGCGCGCATCAAGGGGCGCCCTTTTTGCTCAAGGCCAATCATAATAAAATGACCATTCTTGAAGCGAAATGATGGGTCTCGGCTGGTTTTAAAGCTAAACAGCGTGTCATTCCAGTGGTGAACACTGGTTACTTTTTCTTTTGCAAATCCAGCCATGATGGTAGTTCTCGTTGGTTATCAAGTTAAGTTGCAGTCACTATAACTCTTGATTACTATATCTGTGAAACAGGTTTTTCTGATTAATTTAATCGGTTTATTAGATATAGGCGATGGCATGAAGTACACATTCAGACAGCTTGAGGTGTTTTTGGCTACGGCTCACTTTGAGAACATTACCCAGGCGGCTGCAAGTATTTCACTTTCACAATCCGCTGCTAGTGAAGCGCTTAAGAGTTTAGAAAAACAGTTTGATATTCAGCTCTTTGACCGCATTGGGAAACGCTTACAGTTGAATGAATTAGGCCGATTACTTCGTCCTAGGGCTGAGGCATTGATGGATAGAGCTCAAGATCTTGAGAATGCATTTAAGCAACATAAAGATATTGGCGCATTGAAGGTAGGCGCAACTCTTTCGATTGGGAATTATTTGGCGGTCAATATTATGGCTCAGTTTATGAGGGAGCACCCTAGTGCTGATATTTCTCTTCAGGTCGCCAACACCACAGAGATTGCTAATAAAGTGTCTAATTTTGAACTAGATGTAGGCTTGGTTGAAGGTGAACTGCATAGATCTGAACTTGAGGTTATTCCATGGAGGGATGATGAACTCTGTGTATTTTGTGCGCCTTCACACCCTTTAGCGAAAAATAAAAACATTACAGATAGCGATTTATTATCCGTAAGCTGGATTATGCGAGAGCCTGGTTCAGGTACCCGACAAGCGTTTGATTGGGCGATGCATGGCTTATTGCCTGAATTGAATATTTCACTAGAGCTGCAGCATACAGAAGCGATAAAAAGAGCGGTCGAAGCTGGCTTAGGGGTTGGGTGTTTATCACATATTACTCTAGATGATGCGTTTAAGCGTGGCAATTTGATAAAGCTTGATGTGCCCCATAGAGATTTTCAGCGCCGATTTTATTTTATTCTTCATAAAGAAAAGTACCGCAGCGAGGGTATTGAGCGTTGGTTAGAGCTTTGCTGCAAGAGTATTTAAAGTAAAAAGCGCTAATAATTTATTAAGGCGACATAATATGTCGTTTCGAATCGTAAACTCTTTCTTGTAAACAAAAAACACTATTACGAGTGTTTTAAAACAAGGTTTAGGAGAGAGTTATGTTTAGAGTGAATGCATTTACCCAAAAAGGTACTAAATTCCGCTTTCGTATTAAAAGTGAAAGTATTTTAGATGTAAGAAGAACGCTAGGAGAGATATTTAAAGATCGCGATATGCGTTTGGTGTTGGTTGAAGCGGTATGACTCTAGTTGTAACGTTAGGGGTTGTAAAAAATGAGTAAGTGGTTGATAGCGTAAAGCATTTTCAGCCACTTACTCCTTTATTTTAAGCTAGTCTTCAATGCCTACAATAAGCCATGGTGCGTTATCTACGGTGGTTTCTTTTTGCAGGTGCCAGATATCAGTAATATCTTCTTCTACATTTTCGATTGTGTCACGGTAGCGTCCACTGAACTTAATGCTAAGCTCCGCGATACCGAATGACTGATCTGCCCGAACAAGCTCTGCATCAACAAACATCACTTCAGTATGCTGATTACCTGACAGTGTAGCTCGCTCTTCTTTTAAATGAACAAACAACTCATCGCTGACATATTCTTTAATTTTATCAAGATCATTCTCATTCCATGCTAGCTGTATTGTACGAAAGTGATCTCTTGCGCCTGACAGAAACCCAGTAATATCAAAGTCTGCCGGTAAATTATAAGGCACATTGTCATCATGGTTAAAGCCAGTGGCCTTTTCCTCATCAAATGTAGCGTCATTATTATTAAAATCAGGGTTACTTAAAAAGCTTTCGTTGTTAGGTTGGCTTGTTTGTCGGAATTGATTATTCGCGTAAGCGGGTTGAGGCTGCATGGCACTCGCTTTGGCTTGCATCATGCCTTTAAATAAGCGAATTAATACAAAGGCAACAACGGCGAGTAAAATCATATCCATTAGCTGTACACCTTCAAATGCACCGCCCATCATCGCTGCAATAAGGCCGCCTGCAAGTAGACCACCCATTAAGCCTTTCATCATGCCGCCACGTGCCGCGCCTTTTTGTGCGGTTGAGCCTGTATTGCCAGGTACTGCTTTTCTGGATGGCGCAGGTTTGGTTTGAAACATTTTTCCGAATGACTTACCGCCACCAAACTTTTTAGCTTCTACATGTGTT
This sequence comes from Hahellaceae bacterium, assembly GCA_016744695.1. Taxonomy (GTDB): domain Bacteria; phylum Pseudomonadota; class Gammaproteobacteria; order Pseudomonadales; family Oleiphilaceae; genus Alkalimarinus. The sequence continues at coordinate 1,261 of JADGDV010000076.1, read as the reverse complement.
GTTGTTAACGTTAACGCAAACATCATCATGATAATGACCCAGAATTTTTTCATAAGTGTTTTTACTCGTTGATCTAAGAAAATAAGGTTAGTCTTAATGTGTGGAACATCCTACTTGTAGGGGCTAGGATGTCAATAAGTAGATAAACTAATTAATAGGTGATGACTATGCCTGCAACAGACTTTGAGAAGAAGCAACTTTTAGTTGTTGCCCATGCGCCCTCGCCTAACACTCAACGTATGGTTGATGCTGTGTTGAAAGGGGCTCGACATGAAGATGTTGATAATGTTGAAGTCACGTATATTGCGCCCCTGAATGCATCAGCAGCAGATGTATTAATGGCGGATGCCATTATTCTGGGAACCACTGAAAATTTGGGGTACATGAATGGTTTGATGAAAGACTTCTTTGATCGAATTTATTACCCTGTACTCGAAATAAAACAAGGCCTACCCGTGGCCGTATTCATTAGGGCCGGGCATGATGGTACAGGCACAAAAAAAGCATTAGAGACGATTTTAACTGGGCTTAAATGGCGTTGGGTTCAAGAGCATTTAGTCTGCCGAGGGGAGTTTGATGAGGTGTTCATTGCACAATGCAAAGAGCTTGGCTTAACCATGGCTGCCAGTTTGGATGCGGGTGTGATTTAATAACCAATTATTTATATCCAATTATTTATTCATTTATAGGATCATTACCACATGGCAATTCATTCAATTAACCAGTTACTCCTAGACACTGTTGCCGCGGGTAGCGAAGTCACTATCAGAGGGTGGGTCAGGTCACGTAGAGACTCTAAGGCGGGTATTTCTTTCTTGCATGTACATGATGGCAGTTGTTTTAGCCCATTGCAGGCGGTTATACCGAGTGAGCTGAGCAACTACGAGCAAGATGTACTTAAGTTATGCGCAGGTTGCTCTGTTATTGTGACGGGTTTGTTGGTTGAGTCTGAAGGTAAAGGGCAAAAATACGAGGTTCAGGCGACGAGCGTTAAGGTAGTCGGGTGGGTTGATGAGCCGGAAACCTACCCTGTTGCTAAAAAACGCCACACCTTTGAATATTTACGATCTGTTGCTCACTTGCGTCCCAGAACCAATGCTTTTGGGGCCGTTACGCGCGTGAGAACGTCTCTGGCTAACGCTATTCACCGTTATTTTCATGAGCGTGAGTTTCACTGGATCAACACCCCTATTCTTACCTCTAGTGACTGTGAAGGTGCCGGGGAGATGTTTAGGGTAAGTACGCTGGATATGGCTAACCT
>JADGDV010000044.1 GCA_016744695.1 Hahellaceae bacterium | reverse complement strand
TGTTTGTTGAATTCGCTGTAGGGTGTGCCGTGCGCACCGATAAATGTTTAAACAAATGGTGCGCACGGCACACCCTACAATATGTTACTTATCTGCATTTAGAAAATGATTAATATTGCGAGTAAGTTGAGCAATTATGTCAGATAAGGGCGAAGGGTTGTCATCTCTTTCCGTCTGAGATTAACGATAAATCTCGTATAAAAAAGGATCACTAACCGCCAAAAAACAGCGCTACACTTCGTTAATTTTCGGTTAACCTAAACAAACCTGCATACAACTTTATTACTCGGTTACAAGTTGTACGTAGAGGGTATCACCTTTGTTTAAAGTGGCTCTTATTCAAGAACCACATGAGCAGATGCTGGGTAAGCCGTACATGGGTAAATACTCTTACCTAGTTGATTCCCTGTTACCTGGCCTGAAACCAAATGGGTTCTGCAAGTACCACACATGCCTGACCGACAACCATGCTCTAAATGAATGCCTTTTTCTTCCGCTGCTTCAAGCAGTGTTTTATCACAGTCTTTTGCTTCAATCGTAAAGCTAACATTTCGAGACTTTAATAATACAGTCACGTCTTCATCAAATTTTCTTGTTTGATCAATGCCTGTATCCATACGAATAAAGTGTTCAATTTCTAATTTGTTGAGATCGTATTCGATAGACTCAAGGTATTTAAGTACATCATTCTTAAAAGGCTCTGGGCCACATAGATAAATGTCTCTTTCTTTGAGGTCTGGGTAGGCTTCCAATAATTGATTTGGAAGATAGGAAGTGCCCTGCGCCGTATCACGGGAGTAACTGATATTAATTGTTGAACCGTTCTGAATACGGTCTAGCTGATTTTTGAAAATAGTCTCGCCAGGAGTTCTTGATCGATAATAAAATGCGATGTCGGGGCGTGTAGGTTGGTTATCTAGCGCTTTTAATATGGAGAAGCAGGGAGTGATGCCAGCCCCTGCGCAGATGAAGAGTAGCTTCTTTTGGTCACGATAAACAAAACGGCCACGTGGAGAAGAGATGTTAAGCAGCATGCCTACTTTAGCATTGCTGTGTAGCCAACTTGAAATCTTTCCTTCTGGATTATGCTTCACGGTAATTGAAACTCTATCGCCATCTATTTCAGATAGTGAGTAGCAGCGTGAAATGGTCGTCCCGGTGTTTTCTACATCAACACTCAGTTCAATATGCTGGCCCGGAAGTGGCTGTTTAAAGTGTTGATTCGGTAGTAATACAAATGTTTTTGTATCTGGCGTTTCTTGTCGTATCTCTAAAATTTTGGCTTTGCAGTCATAAGACCAAATAAAAGGGTCTAGCTTTTCAGTCACCACATTCATGGTATTGCTAGCAATATACTCCAACCAGTCACGCCCCAATTTCTCTATAGCCCACGGGTGAATCGTTGTACGAATATTATTTAACATGAGCAGCCTCTTTTTCCAGGTATGATGCTTCTACAGGTAGCGATTCAGATTCTTTGAACGAATAGCGCCACAGAACGCTCATATAACCCCGTATTGCCTGCCACCAGTTTTCATTGAGTTTGTAAGGTAGGTTATATTTTTTGCATACTTGCTTAACTTCAATAGCCATATCTGGGTATCTATGGGCTGGTATATCAGGGAATAAATGATGTTCAATTTGATAATTCAGGTGCCCCCACAAAATACTTTGTAAGCGGGTACCTTTAAAATTGATCGATGAATCAAGTTGGGATACATACCACTTGCCTTTATTTTTTAACGCCTCTTCAGGTTGTAGAGGTTCCGTTAAATGAGTAGCCTGAATGGTTAAGGCAATCCAGTAATTATTTATAATATCTGCTAACAAATTAGCTAGAAAAACCTTAAAGAATCCATAACCCGTTATGAGTGCTAACAGCGGAAATAGAAGGTATTCCTTAACTACAACACGCCAAACAGCACGGTTATGACGTTTTTTTACATCGTTGTCTGAAAGGTTTTCGGTATTCTCGAACACCGCATATCCTTTATTCCCTAGTGGGAAGCGGCGTTCTCTGAATGAATCGTTTGCGCCTAGGTTTTGCGCATTAAAGTTGTAGAGCATACCTGGGTAGACAAAAAACAAATAAATAGGCAGTTGAAAATAATGCCATTTATTATGAGGGACTTTTGAATTTGTGCGTAAAAAACCGTGATTGAGGTCGGGGTCTTTCTCGTAAACATTGGTATGGACATGATGAATAGCATTATGCTCCTGACGCCATGCCGCTTCATCGATAGGGGCTTTCCAACGGAATTTACGTGAGTGAAATTGCGGGACTTCTTCAAATGAATCATATTGCCCATGCAGTACGTTGTGGCCAATTTCTATCGCTTCAAGGTTTCTATGTAAGAATAAAAACGGTACACCTAAAAGCGCCAGTGGGCCAGGTAAACACCATATAAGTGCGCGACCGATGACTTCAAAAATACGAGAGTAACGGCGTATTTTTTTAATGTAACGAACGTCTTTTTGTCCAAGATCGTTTTGATGTTTTTCTTTTATGCTCTCAAAAGCTTGATGAATTTCATCAAAGTCCTGCTCGAGGGGCTTTTCTTCTTGTGTCATTACATGTTCTTTCTGTTAGCTATTTCTATGAATGTAAGTAAGCGACGGTTAAGAGTGGCTCTACTGTAGTGAAAGTGACTTGTTCTATTATGGCTTAGACGTTGGCTGATACGTTATTTTGAATTGCTTGATAAGCGCGTCTTTTTCTTGCCAAATATTGTTTATCCAGTCTTTAAACTCGGTTTTAAAAACATCATCTTGAGAGTAATCTTTTCCTCTTAAGGTGCTGGGGATATTAACTTTTCTTACGTCTACAACAACGGTTTTTACTTTTCCGCAGAGTAAATCCCAAAAACCGGGAGGGGCGTCTGGGTAGAAAATGGTGATATCTAACATGGTATGCATTTGCTCTCCCATACTACTTAGCACAAAGGCTGCGCCGCCATATTTTGGTTTTAATAAATGGGTATAAGGCGACTGCTGTTTATCGTGTTTTTCGGGAGTGAAACGTGTGCCTTCTAGAAAATTTAAGACGGCTACAGGGGTTGTTTTAAATTTTTCACAGGCTTTTTTGGTCGTTTCCAAGTCTTTGCCTCTCATTTCCGGATGCTTTTTAATATATTCAGCTGAGAAACGTTTCATAAAAGGAAAGTCGAGTGCCCACCAGCAAATCCCCATAATAGGTACCCAAATAAGATCTTGCTTTAGGAAAAACTTAAGCATGGGGATCTTTCGGTTCATTACTTTTTGTACGATGGGTATATCGCTCCAGGACTGATGGTTACAATTTACAAAATACCAATCATGTTGTTTAAGATTTTCAGTGCCTGTGACGACCCAGTTGGTGTGTTCGGTTAAAGAAATAATGAAACTATTACCTGAAATCCATACTTTAGAAATATTGATGAGTAATAAGGTCATCATTTTTTTAATAAAATGAATGGGGAGTGTTATTTTTACTAAGGCTCCAAATAATAGAAAAGGAAACCAGAAAAATGTATTTAAAATAATTAATAAAAGTGCGACTGTTCCGCGAAGCCAATGAGGGAGAAAGTTAAGCATTTAGAGTCTCAGTAAAAATATGAATCAGCTATTGTTATAATTTGAGGTAATCATTTTACGTTGATAAATGATTAATATCAATATCTCAGCGTACAACTGTACCTTAATGAGTGTAGGTCTGACTTATTGAATAATCAAAACGCCCTTTTCTTCCAACTCTTCTCTGAATTGTTCTGTTCTGAGGTAATTAACGAAGAAATCGGTTATGGCTGTGAGCGAAGATGACCTTACAATTAATTGATTATCTTCTGGTACGGAGAGCACTTCAAAGTAGTCGAGGAAATGAAATACCGTGCTGTAGCTTTGTGCGTAAATATACCCTTTATATTGATGCTCAATCGTGGTGCCTGGTAAATTGCTTACAGCCTTTTGTATATGAGGCCATGCTTCATCAAGTGGCATTTTTAATTCAAAAGGCTGAATGCTATGGACAAACGTAGAGGCTTGAGTTGAAGCGCAGTTGTGTAATGGAGGACACCAATATAATGAGCGGTCAGGCTCTTTTTCTTCAAGTGGAAACACCATGCAGCCGGTAAGTGACAGTATGATGCTAAAGAGTAAGAGTGTTTTTATATTTCTCATTTAATAACGTAAGCTGCTTATTCAATATTATGCTTTAGCCAAGGTGGGCATTAAATGTAAAAGACAGCCATTTCCTGCCATTGTTAAACGATATTTAGCATTTTGAACTTTCTCTAATACCCCTTTCTCAATTAAGAAATCAAGCATTTCAATACTTAGCTCATCAAGCTTGGATTTAGCCGCAATTTCCGCTTGTGTCGCAGCGTCTTTAAAAGAGTATATCGCTTTCATTACACTCGCTTCTCTGTCTGAGATTTCTGCTATTGGGCCGGTGTAGTGCGGGTATTGTGTTGTAGGGTGTTTAGCGTGAACACTGTTATAAGACGCTTGAATTGCATCAATATCTGCCGCTTTGTCGCCCGTTAGTTGATAGGTATGAAACACACCTGAAACTTTAGTGCGGTAATCAACTTGAGCAAGAAATATAGGGAGCTCACACGCTTCGGCAACATGGTAAAACCCAGTCTTCCATTTATCGACTTTTCCACGGGTGCCTTCTGGTGTAAAAAGAAAGAAAATACGACCTTCTTTATGTCTGTTAACAAACTCTTGAATTAATTCTACCTGTCCTTGCCCTTTTGCAGAGCGGTTGATTGGAATAGCACCACACGATAGAAGCATTGAGCCTATAACCGGGATACGGCACCAGCTTTCTTTAATTGAAAAGTACATTTTTATATCAAGAATAATGGCCGCTGCCATTGCGTAAAAAATATCCCAGTTAGATGTATGAGGTGCGGCAATGGTAACCCCTGCGCCTTCTGGTGCTTGTTTTGTGAGCTTCCACCCAAATACTTTAAACCAAGCTATAAAAATAAATTTAAGGAAATATTTAACAAATATTCCATCAAATATTGTTTTGTCGCGTATTTTCAATTCTTTTTTAGCCATAAAAATCACAAGACCGTAAGATAGTTAATTTAATTGATTATAACACAATATGAATAAAATCAGTGCGCTTGATGACGCTTCATATTGGTGATTTTGTTCTATTTTTGTATGGATATTATTACAACAGGTACGATTACAAGTTATTTAAGTGTAAATGTGTGGGTATCTGCTGTTTGTACACAAGTCATATTTTATGCACAAAAATTGTGGATAACTTCCTTAGTAAGTTCTTAAGAAAACGCTGCAGCCCTTTTAGACCTTGATCTTCAAACAAGTGTTTAAATATTGCACATAGATGACAGTTAGCTTAAATATTGCCCAAAAGGTAACGCTAATGCGGTAGGAAAGTTACGATCATCTGCTAGTTTTTTAGCTAAAGATATAATCTCATCAGCGTTTAAACTATGGGTGGTAGAAAAGCGTTCTAATGGTTTCTGACAGTCCTGGTTAGGTGCGTCTTGTTCAAGGTTTCCAATAATTGCATCGGCAACCTCTAAAGCTGATGATGCTTTAACGATCTCCGCTCTTGCATAATTGACTCCCGCAAAAGAGACATCGGCTGCGCGAAGGGAAGGGTCATCTCCAGGGATTTGCTGAGCGCCAAAAAGTGGATTCCCACCAACAACAGCACTGCAGAAACTTGGGATGAATTGAGCTACATGCTCTATTGCATTTTTACTTCGATCTTCAATTTCAGTTTGATACCAGCGATCCGATAATTTTCTATGGAATAAACCACCTAGCTTTGGTTGCGCCGAGTGCTCTGATGAGGCCACAATACCTTCTTTAAATAGAGTGATTTCCTCTGTCATACCATGTAGCTGAAAATACCCACCAGGGTAGGGCGTTAGTTGTGCCATTCCATTAGGTGTGCCACGCTCTCCATGAAATATAACCTCAGGCCATTCTTCTTTACAGTCAGGCCAATGAGCAAGATAAGCCGCTTTAAACTCTACTAAACGGTCACGTTTAAAGCCGGGGATGTCATCTAAGGTACCCGTGCGATAGCCGCATGCATTAACCAGATAATCAACCTTAATTGTATGTTCACTATGGTTGGCTGAGGTATAGGCAATTTCCCAGCCTATATTGTCTTCTTGATGCTGTATGTGAGTCACTTTTGACTGAGTTAATACTTTGCAGCTATCAAGCTTCTCTAATGCAAGGCTTACTGTCGCTGCAATACGGAAAATACTGAGCCCATACTCTTGAACGATAATTAAAGGTAGTTTGAATTCATCAAGGTTGAGGTTCTTTGCAACAGGGATCATCCAGTCATCTAGTGTATGTGCGGTGATGGGGGATGTTTCTTTAGATAGGGCTTCTAATGCATCTCGGTCATAGAGTTTGAAGTAGTCATCTACAGGCCCTAGTACCTGATTTTTATGATCACGTTCAACTAGGTTCGCATACTCATTACGTAGTTTTTTAAGGCGAGCTAAAAGCTGCTTTGGGTTCCCATTATCGTGAGTTGGAATAGCAATAACTGTGGGGCGAATATTTGCAGTATGAGAAAAGACCCTGAGTGTATCAATAGATTGACGAAGCAATGTAATGCATTGCTCATCTGATATTTCTCGATATAAATTACCCCCTGCATGCAAGTGGCATATAGGCGGGCCGTTAACGAGTGTTGCCCCTTCTTCAAAAAGCGTTACGTTTATACCTTGTTCAGCTAGGCGCAAGGCGACTGTTGAACCTGCCATGCCTCCACCGACGACACCCACACTGATGCTATTTGTCATTGCTACTTTTCATTTCTATGGGTAATTTAACTCTTCTTAAAATAGAATATACATAATGCGCGCTATTTTACTCTGATCTAATTGCGTTTTGAATTATAATTATTCACTTTCTCCTTCTCTTTATGATTAACTAATCAAACATGGCTTTTACTCTTAGAAATTATCAGCATGATGCCGTTAGGGCAACCATCGAACATTTTCGAAAGAGTGATGATTCGGCTGTTATTGTTTTGCCTACAGGGGCAGGGAAAAGCCTGGTAATAGCTGAATTAGCCCGGCTTGCTAAACGCAAAATATTGGTTTTAGCTCATGTAAAAGAATTAGTTGAGCAGAACCATGAAAAGTATGAAAGTTATGGGCTTAAAGCCAGTATTTACTCTGCGGGATTAAAGCAAAAAAAAACGGATCAGCAAGTAACGTTTGCCAGTATTCAATCTGTTTCTCGCAACCTTGATGTGTTTTCTGAATCATACTCTCTAGTGATTATAGACGAATGCCATCGGGTGAGTGGGAATGTAGATGAAGTTCAACTTGAACCTCAATCCGGCAGCGAAAAGAATGAAAGCCAATATTTACAACTTATACATAAACTCAAAGAACATAACTCAGGGTTAAAAGTATTAGGTTTAACTGCTACACCTTATAGAATGGGGGTCGGGTGGATTTATCAATACCATTATCATGGTTTTTCTCGAGCAACAGAGGCTCGCCCCTTTACCTCATGTATTTATGAGTTGCCTTTGAAATACATGATTAAGAATGATTATTTAACGCCGCCCAATGTTATTGATGCGGCTATTGCCCATTATGATTTCTCTAGTCTTAACTCTAATACAAGCGGCTCCTATAACGAACGGGAAGTGAACGACCTACTAACGCGTTACCCTAGGGTGACGAAAGGGATTGTTGAGCAGATTGAAGTATTGGCGAATAACAACCCTCCGCGGCAGGGGGTGATGATATTTGCTGCCACGGTTAAGCATGCTCTTGAAATTCAGGGTTATTTAGATGTATCAGAAACCGCCTTAATAACGGGGGATACTCCAGGCAAGGAGCGAAATGAGTTAATCCAGCGTTTTAAGGCTAGAGAGCTCCGGTTTTTGGTAAATGTGTCAGTGTTAACCACAGGCTTTGATGCGCCTCATGTAGATCTAATTGCGATTCTACGTCCTACAGAATCAGTGAGCCTTTATCAACAAATTGTGGGGCGAGGTTTGCGTTTGTCAGAGGGGAAAAAAGATTGTCTTGTGATTGATTATGCAGGCAATGGCTTTGACCTATTTTACCCTGAAGTAGGCGGACGGAAAGGCGAGTCGGATAGTGTGCCTGTTATGGTGCACTGTCCCCAATGTGATTTTGCTAATACGTTTTGGGGCAAAGTAGATGAGGATGGACAACTTGTTGAGCATTATGGTCGAAAGTGTTGGGGGTTTGAGTTAGACGATGATGGCGAGAGAGTGCTTTGCGATTATCGTTTTCGCTTTAAAGAATGCCGCCATTGTGGTGCAGAAAATGATATAGCAGCAAGAGAATGCCATACTTGCAATGAAGCCATGGTTGACCCTGATGAGCAATTGAAAGCGGCGCTCAGGTTAAAAAATGCCATGGTTATCCGTTGTTCAGGAGTGACTTTTACAGAGAAAGATGAATGTTTACAGGTCGTTTATCATGATGAAGACGGTCTTGAGTTAAGTGAATCGTTTAATTTGTCTCATAAAGGGCAGAGGCATATTTTCAATCTTCTTTTTGGTCGCCGCTTTAAATTGGGTACGTCACCAAAACCGTTTACAAGTGCTTGTGAAGTAGTGGGTGTTAGTCAGCACTTCACTGCTCCCGACTTTGTTGTTGCTAGAAAATCAGGGCAATTTTGGCGAGTTAAAGAACGAATATTTGATTATGAGGGCAGTTACCGAAAAGCTAATGAGTTTTAAAAGCAAGCCTCGGTTGCTTTTGTGCTGTATTCTCAACTGAATTATGGCGATGTTTATCTGGATAGATCCTGATTAAAGCCTAAGCTTTTTAACACAAGCTTTACACTATTTTTATAACACAGCTAAAGGAGCCAATGAATGGCTAGTCTCAAAATGAAACGAGGGCTTGTGCTTGCATCAAGTACCGTGTCCTTTACCGTTTGTTTTATGATTTGGATGATGTTTGCCGTTATAGGTATTCCAATTAAAGAGCAGCTAGGTCTTAATGAAACTCAATTTGGTTTACTGGCAGCAACACCCGTTTTAACAGGTGCTTTAACAAGACTTCCGCTAGGTATGTTAACGGATAAGTTTGGTGGCCGAATTGTTCTATTTTTATTAATGCTCTCTACCGTTGTTCCTATTTATTGCCTATCTTTAGCGACTGAGTTTTGGCATTTCCTTTCATTAGGTTTAGCCGTTGGTGTTGCAGGTGGTTCATTTTCAGTGGGTATTGCCTATGTAGCCAAATGGTTTGAAAAGGGGAATCAAGGTTTTGCTATGGGTATTTTTGGCGCCGGCAATGCTGGTGCAGCCTTAACTAAACTAATTGCACCTGCCATCGTCATCGCTTTTGGCTGGCAGATGGTTCCTACTATTTATGCGGTGATTATGTTGGTGGCCGCTATTTTGTTTTGGTTTGTTAGTTTTGAAGATAAATCTCATCGTATTGCATCAAATGTCACCTTTAGAGATCAGCTGAAAGTGTTGAAAGACCCTAATATTTGGCGCTACTGCCAGTACTACTCCTTTGTTTTTGGTGGCTATGTCGCTTTAGCACTATGGATGACTAAATATTATATCGGTGAGTATGGTTTTGACCTGAAAACAGCTGCGTTGTTAGCCGCTTGTTTCTCATTGCCCGGTGGATTATTAAGGGCGCTAGGAGGTTGGTTCTCAGATAAATATGGTGCCCATTCCGTTACGTGGTGGGTTATGTGGGTCTGTTGGATTTGCCTGTTTATTATGTCTTACCCGCAAACAGAATTTATTATCAAAACAGTTGAGGGGCCTAAAACCTTTGAGATAGCACTAAGCCCTACCATATTTACTATTTTGTTGTTCACTGTTGGCGTGGCTATGGCGTTTGGTAAGGCCTCTGTTTATAAATATATCTCGGATGAATACCCCGATAACATGGGCGCAGTGTCTGGTATTGTAGGGTTAGCAGGTGGCTTAGGTGGTTTTGTACTACCGATTATGTTTGGTATTTTAATGGACTTAACGGCCGTAAGAACCTCCGCATTTATGCTGATGTTTGGTATTACTTGGGTTTCACTTATTTGGATGTACACCATCGAAGTAAGAAAGACACCACTGATGGGGCGTTCTGATAATGAAATTAAGTGGTAAGTTGCATCCCAGGAACCTGCACCAGGGACGGTATGACTTTGCTGCATTAAGCAAGTCGTGCCCTGAGCTATCCGTATTTATTAAGCCAAATCCTAAGGGCGACCAAACCATCGACTTTAGTGATGAAAAGGCAGTGCTTTGTCTAAATAAAGCGTTGTTGGCGCATTTCTATAAAGTGAATAATTGGCAGATACCAGAAGGTTATTTGTGCCCACCTATTCCAGGGCGTGCTGACTATATTCATTATATCGCAGACCTTCTTTCTGCCGCTAATGAAGAAGGCAACGTTCCCACTGGCAAGCAAGTTAAAGTGCTGGATATTGGTACGGGTGCGAACTGCATCTATCCGATTATTGGCAGTCAGAGTTATGGTTGGCAGTTTGTGGGAACCGATATAGACCCTGTGGCTGTTGATGTCGCTAAAGTTATTGTCGAATCTAATCGCAACTTAACTGGTCGCGTTAAATTGGTACAACAAAAAGAAAGTGATGCAATTTTTAAGGGCATCATTAAGGAAAAAGACCGGTTTGATCTTACGATGTGTAACCCTCCTTTTCATTCTTCAATGGCTGAAGCGCAAGCAGGAAGCCAGCGTAAATTGAAGAATCTAGCTAAAGGAAAACCGACTAAAAACGTCCATAACTCTCAGGCTAAATTGAATTTTGGCGGACAGAATACTGAATTATGGCGCCCTGGTGGTGAGCTTAAATTTATAAAAACAATGATTAAAGAGAGTGCCGCCTTTTCATATCAGGTTTGCTGGTTTACCAGCTTGGTTTCTAAAGGAGAAAATATTGAACCCTTGAAGCTGGCATTGAATAAACAGGGTGCAAAACAGGTTGAAGTGATAAATATGAGCCAAGGACAAAAAATAAGCCGACTGATCGCCTGGAGTTTTTTAAGCCCTGAGCAGCAAAATGATTGGGCTATGGATCGATGGTATAAAATCTGATGTAGATCACTTTTATTACGTACGTCAAGAATAAACTAAAGAGGTAATACAATAATAATTAACTAAAAATGAACAGGTGATAAGGTATGAAAAAAAACAACAAAATACTAAGCGTCGGTTTATGTGGGCTGGGTTTATCAGGTCTTCTGCTCGGAGCACCTGCGTTTGCAGATGACGACGATGATGAGATGATATTAACCAGTAAAAAAATCACACAGGCTATTACCATTGATGGTGTTGAAGACGCCATTTGGGATAGTGCTGAAGATATTGAAATTGAGCTGGATAAGACGCCTTATAAACCAAGTAATGGTTATGAAGGAATAACCGAAACTGAAGTCTCTATTAAATCACTTTATGATGATACTCATGTTTACTTTTTGCTTGAGTACAAAGATCCAACCCATAGCATGGAACGCTTTCCATGGATGAAACAAACTGACGGTAGTTGGAAGCAGCTAAAAGCCAAAGACAGCACTGGTCATGACAATACCTACTACGAAGATAAACTCGCCTTTTTTTGGAATATCAATGCCAGTAAATTTGATATAAAAGGGTGCGCTGTCGCTTGTCACAAAGCCTCTCAGGGAAAGATTAATGGCATTGAAGATACCTCACCCGCTCGCAAATACACCCAGCCAGGTGAGTCTATTGATATGTGGCACTGGAAAGGCGTAAGAACTAATCCTAATCATCAAATTGATGACCAGTTTGTAGATAGTACGAATGATCCAAAGAAAAACAAAAACTGGGGCCGTAAAGGCGATAGTAAAACGGGTGGTGGCTACAAAAATAACGTAGCAAACGGCGCTCCAGCATATACCGCAAAAGGTTTAACAGCCACATCGGTTGCTATTCTTGATAACGAAAAAGTGCCTTTTGATCCTGCATACTCAGCAAGTGATCGAATTCCAGGCATTGTAACCGCTCCATTTGAAGGTTCTCGTGGTGACATTGAAGCCTTAGGTGTATGGAAAGACGGTGTATGGACTGTTGAAATCAAACGTGCGTTAGTAACCACGGGCAAAGATGCCGATATTCAAGATGTTCAGTTTAAAGATTTAAGCAAGGGATATTTGTTTGGTGTGGCAGTGTTTGATAATAGCCAGATCAACCACGTTTATCACTATGATGCTTATGAGCTTGTTTTTAAATAGTTCTTTATATAGAGGTGCACAATAGCTTGTGCACCTCTATATCATTAATCACCGTGGTGAATTGTAACTGCTTACTTAAAGCTTAAATTTAGAAACCTGTTGATTCAATTTATAAGATAATGCGAGTAAATGTTCACTAATTTCTTTACCCCTATTTGCATCTTTACTCGACTCTTCTGCCACATTACTAATGTCGACCACGTTCAGATTAATCTCGTCAGCGGCTAAATTTTGCTGCTCAGCAGAGCTTGCAATTTGGCAGTTTAGTTCATCTAGCTCTTTAATTTGCGTAGTGATTTCAACCAACAAATTAGCGACATTAGATACATCTTCTGCTTTTTCATTCGCCTGAATACTCACCTCGTTCATTGAACTCACGGCGGCAATGGCATCTGTTTGCAGGGCATTGATCGTTTCTTGAATTTGGTCGATTGACTCCCGTGTACGGGTTGCAAGTGAGCGTACTTCATCGGCAACTACTGCAAACCCTCGCCCTTGTTCGCCTGCACGCGCTGCTTCTATCGCCGCATTGAGTGCCAATAAGTTAGTTTGCTCTGCTATGCTTGTAATTACCTCTAAGGCACTGGCAACTTCATTGGTTTTGTCGCTTAGCGCGGCAATCATGGTCGTATTGTTATTTACTTTGTCACGCAGTTGATTAATACCCACTTTAGCCTGATCGACCAACTGTAAGCTTTGTGATGCATTCTGACTTGCTGATTCTGATTTTTCTGATGCGACTCGTGTAGTGTTTTGTACTTCTGATGCTGAAGCATCCAGTTCATTAATAGCCGCAGCCACTGAGTCGGTACCATTTTTATTTTTTAGAACGGCTACATTCGTTAAGCTCGATATTTCATCAACATCTTTAGCTGCAACCATTAATTGTTCTGTTGCAGATGAAACAGAGATAAAACTTTCTTTGAATTTAAGCATCATTTTGTTTAGGGCCATACTTACCGCGCCTAACTCATCAGAGCGATGAACCGTAATTTCTTTGCTTAAGTCCAAGTTCTCTTCGACTTCATTAATCGTTCTACGTAATCTTTTTAATCGTTTAAATACCAATGTGTTGATTGTAAAACTAATTAAACCAAAACCAATCAAGGTAATCGCTAATTGTAGTAATGCCACTTTCGAAATAGAACGCATAATAGCGCCATCAACAGAACCTAAGTCATAAGTCATTTTTACCGCACCAAGAACCGTGTCATTTTTAACTTGATGGCAGCTTAAACAATTGGTACCACGGTAATCATCACTTGCCCTAATAGGCATAACAAGTGACATCAGTCGTCTACCGTCTTGCTCTACAATTTCAAGTATTCTTTCCCCTGCCAATCCTTGATTATCAATATCAGAATTTGTACTTTGATCCTCAAAACCTTTACCAAAAGTATTTATTAAGTCAGGTGCTCGAATGATTACTGCTTCAGTAATATCATCTTGACTCAAAAGTTTATCCTGAATAAGTTTTCGGTTAGCGGTCGTCCCGGTCAGCATCATGGTATTCACACCATCAAAATAGTTTAAAGCCAAACTTTCCAGGTTACGCTCAACTAAGTCTTCGCTAAGTTCTTTTTGATCGACATACACGGAAATAATCGTAGAGATTAAGAGAAGAATGGCTATCACGGCTAAAACTAAATAAATACGCTTAGCTAGTGACAAAGAATAAAACATATAAACCTCTAATTAAAAAACTATATTCGATAAATAAATATAGCCTAAAACCATAAAGTTTGTAGTGAACGCCTATATTTGGCTCGGCTGCATAGTAGAGCAAACTTTAAATACACTCTAAGTTCATTTTTATTTATTATATTATTTTCTATTGGCTGAAAAGCTTTTTTTGAAAATGTTAGCCCTCCCTTGTTTTTATTGATTTTTTATATGATTTATCCAGATCTTGGAAGGGCAAATAAAACATAAAAAAATAAAATGATGAAAGGCAGACGTAGTAAAATGAAACTAACTGGCATTCTGTTGTCCGCACAGCGAGTTATGTGAAGTTGCAATGCACTATTACAGAAGTTGAACGTGAAGCGCTTGATCATTTGATTAGTGCTATAGAAAACGTGTTCATTGATCTTGGTATATAGCTTATAAACTGAGCAATTACGTGGCGCTCAACTATAATATCCTGTAAGCTGCAGCCCCGCTAAAACGGCGTGAAACCATACCTGCAGTAACATGAGAAAATTCTATGAGCTTTGATTCCCTGGGTTTATCTGCCCCTATCCTTAAAGCCGTGGCCGAACAAGGCTACGAAACACCTTCACCTATTCAGGCTCAGGCGATTCCTGCGGTCATTGAAGGCAAGGATGTCATGGCAGCAGCCCAGACAGGGACAGGCAAAACCGCTGGGTTTACTTTGCCCTTGCTTGAGCGCCTTTCTAAGGGTGAACGTGCTAGAAATAATCATGTGAGAGCCTTAGTTTTAACACCGACACGTGAGCTAGCGGCTCAGGTGGGTGAAAGCGTTGCGACGTATGGTAAGAACCTACCCATTAATTCTACCGTTGTTTTTGGTGGCGTAAAAATTAACCCTCAAATGATGAAATTACGTAAGGGGGTTGATGTATTAGTGGCCACGCCTGGACGCTTACTTGATTTACACAGCCAGAATGCCGTTAAATTTGGTCAGCTTGAAGTCTTGGTGCTAGACGAAGCAGACCGTATGTTAGATATGGGCTTTATTCACGATATTAAAAAGATATTGGCCCTACTGCCTAAAAAACGTCAAAACCTAATGTTTTCTGCTACGTTTTCTGACGATATCCGAAGGCTGGCGAAAGGATTGGTTAATAACCCGGTTGAAGTGTCTGTATCAGCCCCTAATACCACAGTAAAAAGCGTAGAACACTGGATTTACCCTGTTGATAAAAGCAAGAAGCCTGCTTTGTTGAGCAAGTTGATTCAAGATAATAAGTGGAAGCAAGTACTGGTTTTTAGTAAAACAAAACATGGCGCTAACCGTTTAACTAAGCAGTTAGAAGCTAAAGGCGTTACCGCAGCAGCGATACATGGTAATAAAAGTCAGGGAGCCCGTACGCGTGCCTTGGCTGACTTTAAGAGTGGCTCAGTAAGAGTGCTAGTGGCAACGGATATTGCAGCTCGAGGTTTGGATATTGAGCAACTGCCTCATGTAATAAACTTTGATTTGCCTAATGTACCTGAAGATTACGTTCATCGTATTGGCCGTACTGGGCGTGCAGGTGCTACAGGAGAAGCGATTTCATTGGTGTGCGCTGATGATCTTAAACTGCTGTCGGACATCGAACGTCTTATAGGTGAATTGCTGCCTCGTAAAGAAATTAAAGGCTTTGAACCAGAAACACCATTACAAATAACACGTTTAGATACCCGCATCAAAAAACCTAAGAAGCCGAAAAGCCCGAAAGTTGGTCACAAAGATGGACAACGCTCAGGTGAAAATTCCCAGGGTCATAAGCCTGCTGGCAGACGCTCAGGCGCTAATAAACCCGGTGGTGCTAACCGTTCTTCTAATAACGGTTCTTCTAATACAAGCCGCCGCTCAGGTGGTGGGAATCGCCCCGGTGGTAATAAATAGCAAAGCGTTAAAAGGCTAAAGAAAATGAGTAAAGCAAAAATAGGTATCGTAACGGTGAGTGATAGAGCCAGTGCCGGTGTTTATGAAGACATCTCAGGCAAAGCGATTATTGATACCTTAAATGATTATTTAACTTCAGCATGGGAGCCTGTGTACGAGGTTATTCCTGATGAGCAGGATGTAATCGAAGCGACCTTAATTAAAATGGCCGACGAACAAGGTTGTTCACTCATTGTGACTACGGGTGGAACAGGCCCTGCGAAGCGTGATGTAACACCTGAAGCAACCGAGGCTGTTTGTGATCGAATGATGCCTGGCTTTGGTGAGTTAATGCGTGCAGAGTCATTGAAATTTGTGCCTACGGCTATTTTGTCACGTCAGACCGCAGGCCTTAGAGCAGACTCTTTAATTGTTAACCTACCCGGCAAGCCTAAATCTATTCGTGAATGTCTAGATGCCGTGTTTCCTGCTATTCCTTATTGCATTGATCTTATGGATGGGCCTTTTCTTGAGTGTGATGAGACGGTCATTAAGCCTTTTAGGCCTAAGAAAAAGTAATAACTGATCTATTTTGGGTATCTATATATGCGTCTTGATAAATTTCTTTGTACTTGTACCGGTCTTACTCGTATCCAAGCTAAACGAACCATTGGTAAAGGGGGCGTTACTGTTAATGGGGCGCTTCAGAAAAGCCCTGCTGCAAAAGTAACTGATCAGTGCGAGGTTGTTTACGATGGGCGGTCATTAAAATTGCAGGGGCCAATTTATATCATGTTAAATAAGCCGCTTGATACAGTGAGTGCCTCGCTGGATGATGACTATCGTTCCGTATTGGGCATCATTGATATAGAAACCAGGATACCGCTATTGATTGCCGGTCGACTTGATATGGATACCACAGGTCTGTTGTTAATAACGGATGATGGTAAGTGGTCTCATAGTATTACGTCCCCTAAAAAGGAATGTGGTAAACGTTATCGGGTAACATTGGCAGAGCCTTTGGTCGATGATGCGGTTGAGTTATTTGCAAAAGGAATAATGTTAAGAGGGGAGCGAGAAGCTACCTTACCTGCAACGCTAGAGATTTTATCTCCTTTGGAAGCGTTATTAACGATCCATGAAGGGAAGTACCACCAGGTAAAACGTATGTTTGCTGCACTTAATAATCGAGTCGTTGAGCTTCATAGGGAACAGGTAGGTAACATTGTTTTAGATGAAACGCTTGAACTGGGTGAATGGCGATATTTGACGGAAGAAGAGGTTGGTGCCGTTCGTTAGTGATTGCTTAGGAATTATAGTCATCCTCACAGAGAGGATGACATAAGGCCTTGTCTATATGAAGGCTATTTACTTTCTTCCTGGCTCTTTTCCCATTCCCTAAGATCATCATTATAGTGGTCCCAAACACACGGGCTACAGCCACTATCACAGCATTCCCAGTCTTCTGGTTTTTGAGGTTTTTCGATCGTTTTTGACATAAATAAAACAGCCTGCGTATAAAAATATGAGGCTATTTTATCGTGTTTTTTGCATGGTTATCAAGGGAACGTTATTAAGCGATCGCTTGTGAACTTGATGACGCTTTACTTTTTTCAGGTAATATCGCCTGTTGTAATTCCTCTAAGGATTCATGCAAGTACTTGATAAAAAACGGTGCGTGAGCCGCCATCTCAGATGTGCTAGTCACTGAAACCGTTAATGTATCTTTATAGCTTGTAATCACTAATGTTAAACCCATGCCATCAACAATAGGCGCCATACCTTCCATTGACACAAGCTCTGCACCGTCTAAATATAGGGGACAGGAGGGGCCGGGCACGTTGGTAATGATCATATTGAATACAGGCTTAATATGATTGGCAACACGAAAATATGTATAGGCTTTTGTTACCAATGATGAAGACCATGATGGTAGGTGATTAATGATTTTTTCTACCGCCACTTCACGGTTATATTCTTTTGCTTTGAGGGCATTTTGGTGTACCGCTTCTAAGCGAGCACGGGGCGAGCCAACATTAGTGGCTAACGATACAAGCATGGGGGATATTAAGTTGCCCTGATCTTTCTCATTACCTTCTCTCTTTGAAACGGGAACCATAGCAACCATGGGAGAGGTTGGTAATTGTCCTTGTTTTAAAAGGTGTTTTCTCAATGCGCCAGCACAAATCGTTAGTACTACATCATTTACAGTACTTCCTGCATACGCTTTTTTGATGTCTTTTATGGCCGATAGTGATAAATGCGCGCTACTCATGTGGCGTGCGGTATCAATCTCTTCATTAAAGGGCGAATGAGGAGACATAAAAAAGTGAGGTGGTTGTTCTTGTTTATCTCTATGTCGAAGTTGCGTTGAGTTAACTAATGAATGGCCAAGGCTTTTAGTTAACGCGTTAATTTCTTTAGGGGCGCGGTACATTGAGCGTAGTTTATTGCCGACCATGCGGGTGATTGAAAGCGTTTCTGGCTCCCATGTATCTTGTAAAGATTCTGTTGCGTCTTGGTCTACACTCAGTAAGCCTGAAAGTATTTTCTCCGCCGACTTACCGTCTACTGCCGCATGATGAAACTTTAATAGAATAGAAAAATGGCCGTTATTCTCATCGCTGGAATCGAGGAATGTCATAGCCCAAAGTGGTTTTGACCGATCTAAGGTCTGACTGAAAAACTGATTACATAAAGTGCTTTTTTGCTCTTCTGAATCTTTTCCATGCAACTGAATGTGTTGTAGATGATTGTCTATATTAAAATTTCGATCTTCAACCCAATAAGGGAGGTCAATATCCATTGGTAATGATGATAGACGGCGACGAAAGACTGGTGAAATAGGCAGACGCGATACTACATGACGCTTAAGGCGTGGGAACGTCATTTTACCTGTTTTTGGTGCTGAAAATGTCCAGATACAACCAAT
>JADGDV010000016.1:70694-79715 GCA_016744695.1 Hahellaceae bacterium | reverse complement strand
GATACATAGGAACTCTCTGCATCTTCCTGCTTTCTTTGTTCAAGCACTTTCGATAATTCTTTAAGTACATTAGTCATTACAGGGTTCCAGTATCAGTTGTTGTAGATCTCATCAGGATTTTTAAGTACAGGCTCTACGGCTTGCCATTCACCGTCGTTTAATTGCTGGTAAAAACAACTTCGACGACCTGTGTGGCAGGCTATATCGCCGAGTTGCTCAACCTTTAGCAGAATAACGTCCGCATCGCAGTCTAGTCTTATATCATGTAACTGCTGAACATGACCTGATGATTCGCCTTTGCGCCATAAGCGTTGACGAGAACGAGACCAGTAAATGGCACGTTGTTCTTTTACCGTTAGCACTAACGACTCTCGGTTCATCCAGGCCATCATCAATATCTCACCGGTTTGATGATCTTGTGCAATCGCAGGAACCAGGCCGTCATCGGTCCATTTAATTTTTTCTAACCATGTTTGATCTAATTTTTCTTGGCTCATATTTTTATTTTCGCTTGATCAGGAAATAAAATCCAACACCTGCTAACAACCAGCTTTGGCTTGGGAGTTCTTGCAGCCAATTAATGGCATCAGTGTTTTGGCTCAGTAGGGCGGCAGCAAACGCCAGCGTTGCTATCCAGTAGTCTTTATTGCTTCCCTTACTATTATGCAACTCTTCTTTAAGTGTCTTTATGCTGTGAGCCTGAGTGTGGCTAAAGTTGTTGAGGTTTTTAACCTGAGAAATTGCATCATAAAGCATTTGAGGAACTTCAGGGCTTTGCTCAATCCAATCAGGGATGTGCTGCTTTATATTTTTCCAAAGCCCTGGGGGCGCTATTCGTTGTTTCATCCAGTCTTCTAAATAAGGCTGGGCTGTACTCCATAGATCTAAGTCAGGATATAACTGGCGACCCAAACCTTCGATATTAAGAAGCGTTTTCTGCAGCAGTACAAGCTGAGGTTGCACTTCCATATCAAAGCGACGAGCCGTTTGGAATAGCCTTAATAAGAATTGACCAAAGGAAATATCTTTAAGTGGCTTTTCAAATATGGGCTCACACACGGTGCGTATAGCCGATTCAAATTCATTTACGGCAGTATGTTCTGGAACCCAGCCCGATGAAATATGAAGCTCGGCAACTTGTCTGTAATCTCTATTGAAGAATGCCAGTAAATTCCGAGCCAAATAGCTTTGGTCGTCAGGGGTGAGTGTGCCAACAATGCCGAAGTCGATGGCTATATATTGAGGGTCTTCAGGGTTATCGACATTAACGAAAATATTGCCTGGGTGCATGTCGGCATGAAAAAAACTGTCCCTGAATACTTGGGTGAAAAAGGTCTCTACGCCTTTTTCGGCTAATACTTTTAAGTTTGTTCCATGAGATTTAAGGGTTTCTATGTCTGCAACAGGGATGCCGTAGACGCGTTCCATAACCAT
Source organism: Hahellaceae bacterium (assembly GCA_016744695.1). Taxonomy (GTDB): domain Bacteria; phylum Pseudomonadota; class Gammaproteobacteria; order Pseudomonadales; family Oleiphilaceae; genus Alkalimarinus. The sequence goes on along the minus strand of JADGDV010000016.1, from coordinate 78,281 downwards.
TACGTCGGTATTGGTGAAGTCCCAAAATATTTCAGGCATGTAAATGAGGTTTGAGCTTTCGAAATTTCGACGTAATTGAGACGCATTGGCTGCTTCTCTCTGTAGGTCTAACTCATCAAATATGGTCTTCTCGTAGTCGTTGATAATTTCAACAGGGTGAAGGCGCTTCCCATCTTCCCAGTATTTTTCGACGACGCCAGCCACAAGGTACATTAATGCAATGTCTTGATGGATGACACGGGTAATATCGGGGCGAATAACCTTTACAACGACTTCTTTACCACTATGTAGCTGTGCAGCATGCACCTGTGCAATTGAGGCTGAGGCGAGCGGCTCGATGCTGAAGGACTTAAATATGTCATCGGTAGATTGTTTTAGCGCTTGTTCAATAATATTCTTGGCTATTTCACTGGGGAAGGGCGCTACATTGTCTTGTAGTGACTTTAACTCGTCAGCAATATCATCGGGGAGTAAGTCTCTGCGAGTAGACAGAATTTGTCCAAATTTAATAAATATCGGGCCAAGTTCTTCTAATGCATTTCTTATGCGAGCACCGCGAGACAGTTTAGGCCTTGGAAAAAAGTGCCAGGGAGCTAATATAAACAGAATTCTCAAATAGAATGGCAGGTGGGTGAGCGGCAAAAACTCATCTATTCGGTATTTACCGATAACCCATATAATCTTAAATAATCGTTGAATTCGTGACACAAGTTACTCGTTTATTTGTTTGGGAGGGATGCTAGTTTTTCTAAACGTTCTTTCAGTTTAATGGCCGATAGGCTAAGTTCAGTGATTTTTTCAAACTGCTCTTCTAGTTCATACCGATTAGGTAATAGTTTACTTTCTTCATGTAGATGTTCTTCAATGTTGGTCATCAAGCTATCTTGACTTTGTTTGCCCCACTGCCTGCTATTACGAAATCGTTGGCCTATAAAGTGTGCAGGTATATCGCCAATAATGTCTGCAAGTGCACTTTCCCAGTCTAGGTCTAGTTTGGATAGTACCGCTTGAAACTGTTCTGCTTTTTTCTTATCACCCTGAAGTTTTATATTACTTGATGGCGTCAGCGCGCTCAGATTTTCATCGTGTAATAACCGAGATAAAGCAAAGGGTGACCCTTCAATAAAGGCGTGAATATCTGCATTGGTGAATTTTTCATCATTGCCTGAAATGATTAAGCGGGTATCGCAGGCCTGAACGGTAATAGGCAGGCCAAACGGTGTTATTGTTAGTTTAATAACAACACCTTCAAGCTCATTTATTTTGGCCTGCGCGGATGGGTCGAGCTGTAGCACTCGGTTAACGAGTGTTTCTGCGGCGGCGCTGACGGCAGTGACCAGTGAAGGGTCTATCTTCATGTTACGGCTTGACTCCAGCGTGCAAGGCAACGATACCGCCAGTCATATTATGGAAACGGCAATTTACCAGTCCTGCTTGTTCCATCATGCCTTTTAGTGTGTCTTGGTCTGGGTGCATGCGAATAGATTCAGCCAAATATTTATAGCTTTCGCCATCACCTGTAATTAATTTACCCATGGCAGGAAGCGCAGTAAAAGAATACAGGTCATACATTTTGGTAAGCATGGGGTTACTAGGCTTAGAAAACTCTAGTATTAGTAATTTCCCACCCGGCTTAAGCACGCGGGTGATGGACCTTAGAGCTTTATCTTTATCGGTCACGTTACGTAGCCCGAAAGCGATGGTGACACAGTTAAAGTAATTATCTGGAAAGGGCAGCTCTTCAGCATTGGCCTGCACAAATTCGATGTTAGCTGAATAGCCTTTGTTCATTAAACGGTCACGGCCGACCTTCAACATTGAATCGTTAATATCCGCAAGCACCACGGTGCCATCGGAGCCTACAATATCAGAGAATTTCATAGTAAGGTCGCCAGTGCCACCGGCAAGATCTAATACCTTATGGCCTTTTCTTACACCGCTCAGCTCAATGGTGAAACGCTTCCAAACACGGTGAATACCCATCGACATAAGGTCATTCATAATGTCGTATTTGCTGGCGACGGAGTGAAAAACATCGGCAACACGGTCTACTTTTTCTTCTACCTTAACTTGTTTGTAGCCAAAATGAGTGCTGCCTTCAGGGGTGTTTGTGTTTGCTTGAGTATTAGGTGTAGGAGTGTCAGGCATATTGGCATTCTCGTGGTCGTTGTTATCAAAGGCAATGTTATTTATTGAGCGGTATTCTAACGTTACATTCACGCAATGTCTTTTTTTATGTCAATTTTGGAATACTTATGTCAATTTTGGAATACTTATGAGAAATTTGGAATAGAATAGTGTAGAAAATAGATGATGATCTCAACCGTTGACGAAGAATTTAAAATAACAGGAACGCTATGTCCGTAATTGATATAACTCGCCACCACACTCTAAACCATGATGATGCCATTGCTACCGCAGAAGATTTAGCAAAAAGCCTTTCAGAGAGATTTGATGTCGCTTACTCCTGGAGTGGTGATACGTTAACGTTTAAACGAAGTGGAGCAAAAGGAAAGCTGACTGTTGAGCCCGCGCTTATTCATGTAAAGATGGAATTAGGTTTTTTGCTGAGGCCATTTAAAGGGCGTATAGAACAAGAAATTCATAAACATCTAGATGGTTTGCTTGAAGCGGACAGCTAACCTGTTAAAAATATTGCCTTTTAAGACTGTGAGCGCCGTCAGGGTTACCATTGTTGAAAGGTTTTTTTTGCTTATAATTGAAATAATAATTACAAAATGGAGCCCCTTATGAGTCAAGCTGATGTAATAACATTGCCACAATTTCTATCCCGTATACCGGGTCTGCTCGCTGGTTTGCCCGGTACAATTAAAGGGGTGAAAATTGGTAATAACACAGATAAGACTAAACCCGTTGGTTTGGGGATTTGCATAGAAGACGCGGTTAAAGATAACCCGAATGGTCATGCGATTATTTATCAGGATACATATCTAACCTATACCGAGTACAACGCTTGGGCAAACCGTATTGCTCATTACCTGATTAAGAAAGGTGTTAAAAAAGGGGATACCGTTGCGATTCTAATTGAGAACCGCCCTGAATTATTTGCTTGTGTAGCGGCTTGTGCCAAAGTAGGGGCTATTAATGCATTAATAAATACCTCTCAGCGTGGCAAAGTACTGACCCATAGTATTAATTTGGTAAGCCCTAAGTTAGCGATTGTGGGTGAAGAATTAGTCGACGCATTTGATGAAGTTAAAGCTGATTTAGTCGTACCTAAAGAAGGTCATTACTACTTAGCTGATCAAGAGACCTTGAAAGAGCCAGGCAAAGCCCCTGAAGACTGGATAAACCTGGCCTCAGAAATTCATGGGTTTTCTGAAAGTAACCCAGAAACGACTCAACAAGTATTTAGTGAAGACCCTTGTTTCTATATTTATACCTCAGGCACAACCGGTATGCCGAAAGCGGTGATATTTAATCATGGACGCTTTATGAAAGCCTATGGTGCATTCGGTTATGGTGCGCTTAAATTGAAGCCTGAGGATCGCATGTATGTAACATTACCTTTTTACCATGCTACCGCGATGGCTGTTTGCTGGGGCTCAATTCTGGCGGGTAAATCTGGTTTGGTGCTTGCTCGTAAATTCAGTGCCAGCCGATTTTGGGATGATGTTCGTAAGTATGATGCCACTGCATTTGGATATGTGGGTGAATTATGCCGATATTTAATGGACCAACCTAATAAGCCAAATGATATTGATAATAAGGTGCGCATTGTTGTGGGTAATGGTCTTCGCCCAAGTATATGGAAAGATTTCAAAAGCCGTTTTGGTATAGAAACGGTAATGGAATTATATGCTTCTAGTGAAGGAAATATTGGTTTCACCAATGTTTTGAATTTTGATAATACGGTTGGGTTATCTCCTTTCCCTTATGCCATTATCGAGTATGACAAAGAAGCGGAAGCGCCCGTTAAAGGTGACAACGGTTACATGCGCAAGGTGAAGAAGGGTGACTCCGGTTTGTTAATCGGCGAAATTACCGAAAAAACACCATTCCATGGCTATACAGACCCTAAAAAGACAGAAGAGTGCATTCTTCGTAATGTATTTAAGCAGGGCGATGCCTGGTTTAACACCGGTGATTTAATGCGAGACCTCGGCTTTAAACATGCTCAGTTTGTTGACCGTCTAGGGGATACTTTTAGATGGAAGGGTGAAAACGTATCAACCACTGAGGTTGAGCATATTGTAGATAGCTGTACTCACGTAAGCGAGACCGTGGTTTATGGGGTTGAGATTCCTGATACTAATGGTCGCGCAGGTATGGCGTCTATTCGTATTGATTGCGAAGAATCAGAGTTTGATTTTAAATCACTATTAAGTCATTTGTCGCAAGAGTTACCTCACTATGCTATTCCTGTATTTATACGTCTTAGTCAGGGAATGGAAACCACGGGCACCTTTAAGCATAAAAAAGCGCCATTGAAAGAGGCGGGTTTTGATTTAGATAAGCAAGATAACCCTGTTTATGTGTGGCTGCCTAAGGCGGATTCTTACGTACCTTTGACTGAAAGCCTCCAAAAAGATATTGAAGCGGGTGAGTATAGGTATTAAAACCGTTACTAAACATTACGTTTGTTAACGGAGATGGAGTGCTTTCAGTACTAAACTGATAAATAGAATATTTTTTTTCCGGATTCTTTTAAATAAGTCGGAGTTTTCTATGAATGGTTTGCTGAAAGCAAAAATTTTAATTGTAAGCGCTGCATGGGTGTTATTACCGTTATCAGCATGGGCGGTGGAAGATGCATCAACAGAAGATGTTATTTTGCTAGCAGAATGTGGCGGCTTCTTTAACACTTATGGGTCCTTGGTAGGGCGCACTGATTTAAGCTCTACCGGGAACCGCTTAGCCGCTAAAGTGTTAGGGCAGGCTCAAGACCCAAGGTCATTAGCCATAAGCTATGAGCGGGGCAGTGAGTTTGCAGATAGCTGGCATGATGCTGATGAAAGAACCGTGGTGGTTGATTATATTCAGATGTGTTCGCGGGTGGTCAGTCGTAATATTGATTACTTAAAAGCGGCTACCTAGCTCTGCACTCAATGGTACAATGCCCCCCATAAGGAAATGGATTTTCACCAAAACAAGGAACGCAAGGATGACGAACCTCTCTCTAAAAACGGCCGTACTATTTTCAGGTTGTTTGCTTTCAAGCTGTTTACTCTTTGGCTGCACCTCAACAGAAGATAAAATAAATAATTTACTGCAACGTCATTTAGACGCCTTTGTTTTTGTTGAAGGCGGGTCTTTTATGATGGGGAACCCCGGTGGGTGGAGTTATGGCAAAGATAGCCTTCCTGCTCATAAAGTGACTTTGGATAGTTTTTCTATTCAGAAGTATGAGGTGACTCAGGGGGATATGGATTTATTTATGGAGGTGACGGGGTATGTTTCCACTTATAAATACTATGATGTTAGACGAGGTGATGCGCCTAAGCGTTTTGTTCCTGAACTCCCAGCGGCTGTTACATGGGACGATGCCAGAGCTTTTTGCCAATGGGTGGGTGGGCTAACTGAGCAAACAATTGATCTTCCTACTGAAGCCCAATGGGAATATGCGGCTCGCTCTAGAGGCGGGATGTACCGTTTTGCTACTGATACAGGGAGAGCAGAGGCCGGAGTAAATATGGCTGTTAAGGCAGAGCTGGGTATTCATGATACTAAGGCTTTGCCGCTTCCGCCTGGCTCATTTCCCTCTAATCCTTTAGGTTTATATGATATGTCAGGCAATGTAATAGAGTGGGTTATTGATAATTACCAACCCGATTATTATCAATATTCCCCTGAAAATAATCCTACCGGCCCTCTAAAAGCTGAAAAACTAGATTTTTTTGGCGTTATTAGAGAGTATAAAGTTGCAAGAGGGGGACGGTTTAAAGATTTCAGGGGAAACACAACCGTTTCTCGCTTCGATATTTCTAGTTCAAGCATGGCTTCAGAAACCGGCTTTAGGTGTGCAGAAGTTGAGTAGCCCATGCTACTCAAGATCTGGGGTGTTTTGTGATCCTAAGCGTTTCAGCCAGTTGCTGGCATGTGTTCTTTGTTTTGATTGATATAAAAGCGCATTAAAGAGGCTTATGTAATTATTGATTACCTCATTGGCTCTCATTTTTTCTCCTTTAGCATTCATGCAGCGTAGTATTTCAATAAACTCACGCTCTGAGTGAACGCTATCTAATACTCTCATGCAGGCTTTGGCCTGAAGTTCATCATAATCCAGAGAGGTATTTTGTTTATTTAGCCAGAAAGTTTGGCTGATTCTATGTAATACCCTGGCTTTAGCAATAGGGGTAAGCAAGCGAACCTTATCTGCTTGAGATAAAATATTCTGACATTCTTTTTTTACTTCTATTTGGTTTGTGGATAGCATTAACCAGTAACCTGTTAAATCGTCTTCACTGAGTGCGACTACAGCATCCAATGTTTTATCGAAAACTGAAAAAACCTCAGTTATTTTTGATAAGGTATCAAACGCCTCTGCCGATACCCACTCAAGAAACCGAAAATCAGACTCCTCCAAAGACAAGCGTATAAACTGTATTAACTCAAGAACCTGCCCTGCATCTAATTCAACACCACACCCACCAGAACCACCCGGCCCGCAAACCAGTTGCGCACTTAATTGAAGTATAAATTTTCCCCGAACATACTCCACCTCAAAATCAAACCCCGCCCCTATTCCAAAAGCCACCGCAGCACTGGCGCTTACGGCCACTAAGCCTTTAAACTTAGGTGCTGGTATAGAATTACCCCGTGAAGCTGCGCCTTTTTTAAACTCAGGAGGCTTGGCCCATTCCACCGCAATTTTGGCATCACTCTTCATCATCCCGCCCGCAAAAACACTTCCTTGGGTTTCTCCCCCAACATTCAGTTCGCCTAGTTGAGTATTAATATTGACAGTACTCGAAAGCATGGCGCAAGCGCCGACAGAACCTTTTAGGGTAAGATCAAATTTCGTTCGAAATAATCCACAGTTAAGTTGCTGAAGCGCCCCTGAAGCATTTTCATAACTGAGTTTTAAGGCATAACCTGCTTCATTGGGCAGACATATTCTTGATGTGACGCTGGCTTGTAGTAAATCAAACGTGGCACCTGCTTTCGCCCCTACATGAATTCGGCCCTCTTTAGGGTTATATTCCCCCATAAACTGTGCCCCGGCAGTAAACCGCATTAACTGTGCTTCTGCGCTGGCGGCAAAGCGTTTGTCTTCGGGGAGCTCATCATCATTCAGGCTAATATTAAACAACTCTTCATTTAACTGGTTAAATAAATGATCGCCATCGCTCTGCCATAGGCTATATTTTAATTTAAAGCCGCGATTTTCTGCTAAACCTTTACCTGCCTGCTTAGCGGCGTCTTTTATACCTGTTTTGGTCAGTTTTAGGGCTCTTTTCACCTCATTCATAGGTATTTTTTGCCAGTTCTTTTTAAATTGCTCCAGGCTTTCTTTGCGAATATAGCTAAAGCCTTTGGCACCGGTATGCTTTAGTTCAACTAATTGATATTGATAAGAAGACAAGGGCATAAATACAGGATAATCAAGCGGTATTTTTCGCTGTA
>JADGDV010000016.1:5201-70594 GCA_016744695.1 Hahellaceae bacterium | reverse complement strand
TAAAGCCTTTGGCACCGGTATGCTTTAGTTCAACTAATTGATATTGATAAGAAGACAAGGGCATAAATACAGGATAATCAAGCGGTATTTTTCGCTGTAAACTGCTATAAAATTGTGTATTCTCTTGTGTGAGTGCTGCTTTTTCTTTATTCAGATCTATTTGCTTCTGGCTATACGCTTTAAGGCTACCATCTGCTTGATCATGCAGTTTTTTAGCACCTACCAACTGATGCATAAGCTTGAGGCAGCGAAGTTCCCACATTTGAGAGGCGTTGTCGTCTATTTGTACGTTTAACTGTTGAATCCTGAGGGTGGCGCGAGTGATCGTTTGTAATTCATCCTCCCTTATATACATTGCTAGATTAGCGTCTTCAGCCAATGCCCTAGCCTCTGCTTTTAGCTGTTCACTATAGGTAGCACTTTCAGGCGGGTTTGCCTGCAAGGCAGCACGATAGGCGACTTCACTTTCTACCGCTGATTGAAGCTTTTTAAGGCGTTTATTTTCTGAATTCAACAGGCCTTTTTTCTGATGAGCTAATTGTTTAAGGTTTTCTATATTGTGGCTTAGGTCTTCATAATCTTGAGATAACGAAGCAGCATAACGAGTAAGGAAATCTCTGCCTTCTTGATTAATCCAACCCCTTCCCAGCTCACTTTCAACATGATGGGCATCTTCACCTAAGCGATCCAAACGGCTAAGTTGACGTTGATAACGTTTTTGCGCAAGCCGCCACTGGGCATCGTATTTTTCTAGTGGGGTAGCGTGCTGAGCAGGCTTTAGCGCTGGAATGAGTTTGCTTTCTTTTAATGCGTCCCATGTTTGTTGCTTGCACTGCAATATTTGTTCATTGGTTTGTGAGTAAGAATTCAGCATTTTTTTAATAGGGCTGGAAACGTGCTCCGCTTCTTGAATCAATTGTTGTAATTGATCAGATGTTAGACAATAAACTTGAGTGTAGTCACCGCTTATATGCACCAGATCGGTGAATTCTATTTCACAGCATGGCGGGGTGATAGCTTGTGTGTGTGAGTCGATAGGGGAGGGCATTAGATCATCCATGATTAAGTAATGTTGCTTGCTCATCCTGAGCGTTTGTTTAGCTAATACTACACTACTGCGCTTGGTGGGGCTTCATTTGATTTCAAATAGTGCTACTCTTTCTGAACATATAAAGCTAACTCAATTGACCGCGCTGACGCCTTAGAAGATTAAAATGACCCACCAAAAACTAACACTCAATAAACTCGAAACCAAACTCTTTCAAGCCTGCGATATATTACGCGGCAAAATGGATGCCTCTGAATACAAAGAGTACATCTTCGGCATGTTATTTCTTAAACGCATGTCTGACCAGTTTCAAGCAGACCGTGCGGCCATTAAAGCCCAATACAAAAACGAAGGCCATGACGACGACACCATCCAAATGCTACTGGATGACCCAAGCCAATATGCTTACTTCGTACCCGATGCCGCTGCATGGCATACCATTAAACACATCAAAAGCAATGTAGGCACCGAACTAAACAAAGCCCTCGCCGCATTAGAAGACGCCAATACCACCAAAGGTCTAGAAGACGTACTCAAGCACATTAACTTCAATAAAAAAGTGGGCAAAAAGCCCATGGAAGACAATGTGCTAGTACAGTTCATACAACACTTTAATAGCATCCCCCTCACCAATGACGATTTTGAATTCCCTGACCTGCTCGGAGCCGCCTACGAATACCTTATCAAATTCTTTGCCGACAGCGCGGGTAAAAAAGGCGGTGAATTCTACACACCAAGTGAAGTGGTGCGATTATTAGTGGAGTTACTGCAACCGAATGAAGGTATGGAAATTTATGATCCTACCTGTGGTTCAGGCGGTATGCTTATTCAAAGTAAAAATTATGTAGAAGAAACGGGCGGTGATGTCAGCAAAATAGACCTGTTCGGCCAAGAAGACAGCGGTACTACATGGTCTATCTGTAAAATGAACATGATTTTGCACGGCGCAGGTGGGGCCAATATTCAAAATGAAGACACCTTAGCCAAGCCGCAGCATGTAACCGCCAATGGTGAAATTCGCAGCTTCGACCGCGTAATCGCTAACCCTCCCTTTTCTCAAAACTATCAAAAACTGGGTATGGAACACACAGGGCGCTTTCATACCTGGCTACCCGAAGGCGGCAAAAAAGCCGACTTTATGTTTGTGCAACACATGGTCGCGTCACTGAAACAAAACGGCAAAATGGCCGTGGTTATGCCTCACGGTGTGTTATTCCGTGGTGGTGAAGAAAAGCAATGCCGCCAAAAACTCATCGAGCAAGGCATATTAGAAGCGGTGATCGGTTTACCCCAAGGCCTGTTCTACGGCACCGGCATACCGGCCTGTGTATTGGTCATCAACAAAGCCAATGCCGCACAACGACAACACGTCGTCTTCATCAATGCCGACCGTGAATACAAAGAAGGCAAAAACCAAAACCAACTACGCCCAGAAGACATTGAAAAAATCAGCCATGTGTATCAGTCCCTAAACCACACAGTCATGCTGAGCGAAGTCGAAGCACCTTCAAAATCAAAACACCTAGAAAAATACGCCCGCGCCGTACCCATTAGCGAACTAGCAGCCGAAGGCTATAACCTAAACATACGCCGCTATGTAGACAACAGCCCCGCACCAGAACCCCATGACGTAAAAGCCCACCTAAACGGAGGCATACCCACGGCAGAAGTAAACGCACTGCAAAGCTATTGGGATAACTACACAGGCTTGCAGAATGCTCTCTTTAATACAAAAGAAACAGTAGATCATACCAGCAAGGCAGGTTATCAGTCGTTTAATGAAATCATCAGCGATAAAGCGGCTATTAAAACCACCTTAGAAACGTATCCATCAGTAATCGAAAAACACCAAGCCCTAAGCGACCAGCTAGACAATTGGTGGGAGCAAACCTTCGCCCCAGCATTTCATAAGCTAGGGGATGATCTAACAGGCTCTAAAGGGGTATTCGCCTTACGCCGCGAATCATTAAACAGCATTGTAAAAGCCCTGTTACCACAAAACTTGTTAAGCCTTTATCAAATCCGTGGGGCGATGGCTAACAACTTTAAAAACTCAGAAGCCGAACTAAAATCCATCGCGAATTCAGGCTGGAATGCAGAGCTGATACCTGATGAAGAAATTTTACAATCACAGTTTCCAGAAGTGCTGGCGGAGTTGAAAAAAGATCAAGCACGTATTAATGAATTAGAAGCACTTTTTGCAGCGGCTAATGAAGTATCAGAAGAAGATGAAGACAGCGATAGCGACGAAGACGACGAACAGGGATGTTCTAGTGTCGCGGGAGACAGGATGTCGGGAGCGACCAATGAAAACGGCGTGCTGCCCAAGGCACAAGTGAAAGGTTTTAAAGCCGCACAAAAAGAAAATAACGGCCAACTGCGTGATCTTAAGAAAGAGATGAAGTTCGCTAAAAAAGAAGACGAAGCCAGAGCAAAAGAATTAGAAGCACAAATCGAAGCACTGAATAAAGCCAATAACACCATCGTTCAAAAACTGGCCCAGCACATCGCCCTAGAAAAAGAACTTAAAGACCTAAAAGCAGGCATTAAAGAAGCAGAAAAGAAAAAGGATGATTTGGTTCAAAAAGCCCGTGAGAAGATTACACCAGAAGAAGCACGTGAGCTTATTGAGAAGCGCTTTAAGCGATTAATGCAAGATAGTTTTGATCAATATCTTCGTCAGCTTGTTACGCATTTAGTGAAAGCTGTGGAAAATCTACATGGTAAATACGCGGTAACGGTGAAGGATATTCTGGCCGAGCGAGATCAGCAGGCTGTATTGCTAGATGGGTTCTTGCAGGAGTTGGGTTATGAGTGAGTTTCAGTCTATTGGCTCCTTTTCGAAAGTCAGAAGAGGAGCATCACCACGACCTATTAACAATCCTGACTTCTTTGGTGGGGACGTTGGCTGGGTAAGAATCTCAGACGTAACACAAAGAAATAAAAAATACTTAAGGCAGACTCAGCAATATTTATCGCCTCTTGGTCAATTACGATCATTGAGAGTTGATGCTGGTGATTTGATTATGTCAATATGTGCGACTGTTGGTAAGCCAATGATCGTAGATATGCCTGCTTGCATACACGATGGATTTGTACAAATTTATGATATTCAGAATGCTAACACCGAATACCTTTATTATCTTTTGCAGTTTCATGAAAAAGATTTTGAAAAGCGTGGCCAGCCAGGAACACAAGTAAACCTAAATACTACAATTGTTGAGAATGAAATTGTATTTATACCTAGCCTGTCGCAACAACAAAAAATCGCCAAAATCCTAAGCACCGTCGATAAGCTAATCGAAAAAACACAAACCCTCATCGATAAATACACTGCCATCAAACAAGGCATGATGGCCGACCTATTCACCCGTGGCATTGATATGACCACGGGTGATACACCAAACTCAAAAGGCGGAAAACTCCGCCCCAGTGTTGAAGATGCTCCCGAACTCTACAAACAAACCGAGTTGGGCTGGGTGCCGAAGGAGTGGGAGGTTTGCTCGCTTAAAGAAAAAATAGAGGGTGATGGCTTTGTGCAAACAGGACCATTTGGTAGCCAGCTACATTCGTATGAATATGTAGAGACAGGCGTACCTGTCATTATGCCCCAAGATATTATTGAAGGAGTAATATCTTTTGAGAAAATAGCTCAAATTACAGAGGGTAAAGCTAATTCACTATCTAGGCATAAAGTGAAAGCTAATGATGTTGTTTTTTCAAGGCGAGGTGACCTCACCCGATCCACATATATTGCTAAAGAGTTAAATAATATCGGATTTATATGCGGTACTGGGTGTTTACTACTTAGAGTTAGCTCGTTAATAATACATGGAGGATGGTTTTCTACGTTATACGGGACAAGGTTTATACAGTCACAAGTCGATGGCCTGGCTGTAGGTACGACAATGGCAAATCTTAATTCTAATATATTAGGTAAGCTCTTAGTTGCATTTCCACCGGTGAAAGAGCAAGAATTTATCTATGAAGGAGTCGAATTGATAGATAAAAAACTAAAGCTATTTCAGTATGAAGTTAAAGAGTATAGGGGAATTAAAAAAGGTCTTATGCAAGACCTTTTAACAGGGAAGGTAAAGGTTAACTAAATGGAAAATAAAGTAATGAATAAAACGATAGGCGGTTTGCCAACACCCGTTTTCTATCCATCAGTTTCATCAGTGGCAAAAAATACATGGGGAGTAATTGATCATATTGAACTGTTAGTATCCTTTAATTTTCCTCAATTTTTGGTGTCTTGCTTTGATATTCATAAGAATAAAAATAATAGTGATCTAAAAAAGGCACTAATGACTGCTTGCGACCAGAATCAAATACTTTTATTTGATTCTGGTATTTACGAAGTGGTTTGGTCAAAATCAAAAAGATGGAACAGGAGAAAATATTTAAAGACATTGGCTGATAACAGGGTCTCTCATGCATTTTGTTTTGATGAATATGTTACTTTTAAAAATAAAACAGTACAGCCAAGTCATATTTCTGGTGATATAAGTAAAATAGTTAAACAAATTAATAAACCCATTATATCGCCAATAATACATTGTAAATCGATAGAGGATTATATTCGTTATTGTGTTGATATAAGTAAAAATAGTAGACCGAAATTACTAGCAATTCCAGAGCGAGAGCTAGGGTCAGGTATGATCGAGGTGGCTATTAATATATCTCGAATAAGGGATGCTTTAAACAAACTTGAGACTTATCAAAATTTGCATATTTTAGGAACAGGTAATCCATTATCTATGATGGTTTATTCATTTGTGGGGGCTGATTCTTTTGATGGTCTAGACTGGTGTCAGACAGTTGTTGATTACGAAACGGCTACATTGCATCACACTTTACATTTTGATCTATACGCGCATCAAGGTCGATGGGGAAATGAAAAGGATATGGGCTTACTTACAAAGTGCTACCTGCACAACCTAGATTTTTATGATAAGTGGATGGAGCAACTTAGAGTGTCAATAGCTACGGGCCAAAAAGAATCAATGATTTCTAAATACATCAAAGGCCCGCAAAGAGATATTATTAACAACTTAATTAAATCAATGGCAAGTCAAGGAGATAGTTATGCAGTTACAGCAAATTAATCGTGCTATAGCAGGTCTTTGTTTGGATGTTGAAGATATCGTTAAACCCATTAATTGGTTTGACATGAGCGAAGAAGAAATTTTAAATGAAATGCTTATTTGCATTTTGGGTAGTGGTGTTAGGTATGAGATTGCTGTGGCATATTCTGATTTAATTACTTCCAATAAAATTTTAAATAAAAGAAGAGCGGTAACGCAAATTGAGTTGGTAAATGAATTGGCTGTTTTATTAAGCGGTGCTGTTAGTGATCGGTTTGAGGAAAAAAGTTATAAATCTTATCGTTATCCAAATGCTAAGGCTAAGTTTATTGCTGAAGCTTACTCTAATGTGATTAATTGTTATGGTTCATTTAAAAAGTTATTTGAAAATGGCTTAACCGCTAGAGAATTACGCAGAGAGATTGTCGCGGCTTGCCCAGGAATTGGCCCAAAACAAGCCAGCCATTTTTTAAAGAATGTTGGCTATACAGATAGCTTGGCTATTTTGGATAGGCATATTGTACATTACATTAAACTTTCAAATAAACAAAATATCACTACATACCAGCTTGGTAAAATTGATAAGTATGAAGATATTGAAGATGCTTTCATTAATATAATAAAAATTTTTGAGCACTCTGTATCTGTTGTCGATCAAGCCATGTGGTTCATTATGAGAAATTTAAACTATAAGGTGGCAGTATGAGCATTGTTACGCTGTTATCTGGCGGACTTGATTCAAGCTTAATGTCTGTTTTAGCCAAAGAAATCGGAAGAAATCAAATACCACTTTTTGTTAATTACGGTCAACTCAATGTTGAAAAAGAGTTTAATGGTGCTAGGCAGCATTGTGATAGGTTTGGTTTGTCCTCTCCTGTAAGGATAGATATACCAAATTATGGCCAAACTATTACCTCTGGTATTACAGATTCACGAAAACACATTGTCGATGATGCATTTCTACCGGGTCGTAACATGCTGCTGTTATTAACAGCCTCAGCATTTGCCTTTCAAAATAGTTGCACTGCTGTATCACTTGGCCTATTGGATGAAAGCACAGCTCTTTTTCCTGATCAAACAGATGATTTTTTAATATCAGCGGAATATACGATATCTAAAGCATTGGGGCGTAAAATCGAGATTGTCGCACCTTTACGAGGTTTTAGTAAAAATGATGTTGTAGAAATGGCAAAGTCCCGAGGTATTGAGGGTACTTATTCATGTCATGCTGGTGGAGAGGCACCTTGTGGTCACTGTATTTCTTGTAAAGAATTTCAATTTTAAGGAGCATGTTATGGGTGGTGGTGGCGGATACGGTTTTTCACCTTCAGATAAAAAAACCTTAGAGCAAAAAGCAAAAGAAAGGTTAAAAGAGGCGGGTGAAACAATTAAACGAAATGTTTTCATCAGTTTTTCACATGAAGATATGAACGAAGTAAATTTACTAAGAGGGCAGTCTAAAAATGACAGTTCAGACCTAGAATTCTCTGATCACTCAGTTAAGGAAGCTTTTAATAGTGAAAATGCCGAATACATAAAGAGGCAAATAAGAGAGAAAATTGAAAACACATCAGTAACCATAATCTACCTTTCTGAAAAAAGTATGAAAAGTGACTGGGTTAAGTGGGAAGTAGAGCAAAGCATAAAAATGGGGAAAGGGGTTATTGCTGTACACAAAGGTGATACTCCACCATCAAATATACCCAGGCACATAACAAGCAATACTAGCTCAATCGTATCTTGGAAGCATGATGCCATTATGACTGCCGTCGATAATGCTGCCAAGGAGAGATAAATGAATGAAGATGAGTATATTAAATCACGGGTAGATGATCAGATATCTTACTATGATACGCAGTCAGGAAAAAGTCAGAGTATATTTAAGCGATTGACGGGACTACAAATAATATCAGGTGCATTAATTCCAATTATTGCGGGATTCTCTAGTGAAATTTGTTTTTCTGAATGGATTACAGCGATACTGGGGTTAATGGTGACGTGTGCAACGGCTTTTTTAGCGCTTAATAAATATCAAGAAAGGTGGCTTAATTTTAGAACGACTTGTGAATCACTTTTACATCTTAAACATTTATTTTTAACATCCTCTACTCCATATCAGGATGAAAATAAATTTGATAGGTTTGTTCATGATATCGAATCCATTATTTCAAAGGAAAACTCAGAATGGAGTAGCTATATGAGCAAGGAGAAGAAATAAATGAAAAGAAAAGCTGAGGTGCATCGTGCCCATTGACCAAACCCTAGAGCAACTACTCTCACTATTACGCGAACTATGCCGTCTACCACACGAAACCGAATGGGTAGAGTTTAAGCATAACAATGCCACCCCATAAATGATGGGCGAGTATATTTCAGCACTTTCCAATTCTGCTGCGTTAGTCGGTAAGCAATCTGCTTATATGGTTTGGGGCGTAGAAGATGAAGATCACAAGGTTATTGGTACAACATTTAAACCGGCTAGCGCTAGGCACAAGCAGCAAGAATTAGAGAGCTGGTTGCTCCAAAAAATGGCCCCTAAAATTGATTTTCGCTTTTATGAATTTATAGTGGCCGATAAGCACTCTGTGGTAATTCTTGAAATTCAAGCAGCGACGCATACCCCAGTGCAATTTGATGGAGAGTTTAAAGAAAAAGAACGCGCTTTGTGGCGTATATTTGATAAAACACCGTTTGAGTTTCAGGCCGCAGCCGAAAATTTAAGTGTTGAAAAAGTACTAAAATTATTAGACTACCCTGCTTATTTTGATTTAACCGATCAAGCATTGCCAGAAGGCCGTGATGGTATTTTAGCTGCGCTCGAAGCTGAACGGTTTATTACTAAGCATGACAATGGCTTATGGAGTATTGCCAATTTAGGGGCGATTTTATTTGCTAAAAAGTTACAAGACTTTCGCCACTTAACGCGTAAAGCCGTGCGTACCATCTTATATAAGAATAATAGCCGTGTAGAAGCTATACGCGAGCTAGAAGATAGCAGAGGCTATGCGGTCGCCTTTTAATGGTCTAATCGAACAAATTACTACGCTGCTTCCGTCAAATGAAGAGATAGGAAAGGCTTTTCGTAAAGAAGTGCCTATGTATCCTGAGCTGGCTACGCGTATGGAAATAACTAACCCAGGTACCCCACTGGTTGATACACAGCGTTTTTTAGATTCACCGCCGCAAAGTCGCAATGAAGCGCTGGCATCTTTTATGCGCCGCATTAATGTATGTGAAGAGAGCGGTTTGATATGGATAGCAGCAGTAGTGCAATGGCCAGCAGGGTAATAAAGCAATCAACAGATGCAGGTTTGATTCGTATTTATGACACTAAAGCCAATAGAAAACATTGGCGTTATGTTCCTTTTTGGGCCTGATTTCTCTAATGCGTTCATTTGACTAAGCAGTAGTAAAACAGGCAAAAAAATACAACAACCCAGTGTTTATGGGGGTTTCCTCTAATACGCTCATTTGACTGGGGTATATTCCGTCGTTAAAGAAAGCCTCTGACTTGTTATAATTTTCCAGCGTTGTTGGTTGCGTTGTTCTGTACTATAATTAGTACAAAATAACGTACATAAAGGTGTGGTTATGAGCCGTATTAGATTAGATCAAGATATTCAGCCACTCTCTGAATTTAGAGCTGGCGTTACTTCTTTTATTCGTCAAATTAATGAAACACACCGACCACTAGTGATTACCCAAAGGGGTAAAGGTGTCGCGGTTGTTCTTGATGTTTCTGAATATGAAGCAATGCAAGAAAAAATAGAAATTCTGGAAGAAATCCAGAAAGCAGAGTCAGAGTTTGCGTCTGGTTTAGGTGTTTCAAATGAAGATGCACGCACTCAAATACTCAAGCGGTTAAGCTAGTGGACGTTATTTGGTCACCTCTAGCATTAGAAAAAGTTAGAGACATTGCTGAGTATATAGCTCTTGATAATGATATTGCCGCCACAAAGTGGGTTAACGATATTTTTGATAAAGCTGAAAATATTTTCGGTAACTACTGCATTA
Source organism: Hahellaceae bacterium (assembly GCA_016744695.1). Taxonomy (GTDB): domain Bacteria; phylum Pseudomonadota; class Gammaproteobacteria; order Pseudomonadales; family Oleiphilaceae; genus Alkalimarinus. The sequence continues at coordinate 60,445 of JADGDV010000016.1, read as the reverse complement.
TTTATAGCGTGTTATCAGAGGTCAATATTCTAACGGTTAGAAATTGTCGTCAGCTATTAAGTTTCGATGATATATGAATGATAGCCAAGTCATGTTACTTGGTTACCACTCAATTTCTAATACGTTCATTTGGCTGGGTAATGAATATTTATGTATTAAGGTGATATTAGTTCTACAAAAGATATCGATGGCATACGCATGAAGAAAGATATGTATAGATTTCAGAGATTACTATATATAAGCTGTGTAATATGTATAGAAAATCTAATTATTTATGCGTGATGTGTGTAAAGCCTATAGAAACAATTCAAACTGGATGTCTATTTCGATGACTGAACTTGCTCCACTACCATTAAGTAATATTGAGACGTTTGAAACCCGCGCTGTGCTTAAAAAGACAGCAGAAGCACACCGTTACTTTGCAGAGCTTAAGGGGGTCGCAGCGACGATACCCAATGAGGCTGTTCTGATCAATACACTGACCCTTCAAGAAGCAAAGGATAGTTCAGAAATCGAAAACATCGTGACCACTCATGATGAAATCTACAAAGCTAGCATATTTGCCGAGGCGCTAACGAACCCTGCTACTAAAGAAGTACAAAATTATTCATTTGCACTAAGGCAAGGCTTTCAAACAGTAAGGCAGCAAACGGTAATTCGTTTGCATGACATTATTACCATACAGCAGTACCTTGAAAATAATAATGCCGGATTGCGTAAGCTACCAGGTACTGATCTAAAAAATGCTCGAACAGGGGAGGTCGTTTATACGCCACCTCAAAATGCAGCAGACATTGAGCGTTTGATGGCCAACCTAGTTGATTACATTAATAATGATGAGCTGTGTGATGCTGACCCTTTGGTAAAAATGGCGATCATCCATCATCAGTTCGAAAGTATTCACCCCTTTTATGATGGTAATGGGCGTACTGGTCGCATCTTGAATATTTTGTATCTTGTTGCGAAAGGCTTGCTTGATTTGCCGGTACTTTATTTAAGTCGATTTATCATCTCTAACAAATCAGACTATTACACGCATTTACAGCAGGTAAGAGATAGCGGTGAATGGGAGCCATGGCTGTTATATATGCTGGAAGGCATTATTCAAACATCTCAAATGACAATTGCTTTGATTCAGAAAATCAAGATATTGATGCAACAATATAAACATCAAATACGCGAGCAGCTCCCAAAAATTTACCGTCAGGAGTTATTGAATAATTTATTCAGTCACCCTTACACCAAAATTGATTTTGTTATGAGCGACCTGGATGTGAGCCGAATTACGGCTACAAAATATTTGGAGCAATTAGTCGATAAAGGCTTTTTACAGAAAGAGAAGGTCGGGCGCACTAATTACTACATTAACCTGCCCTTTTACTCCTTGCTGAAAGCCGCAAAGTAGATAGCACAAAGGATATATAAATGTACGTTTTAATGGACGAGCACAATGGGCTGTAACCATGTCTGAATACCAATTTGTAGAAAAGCCGCTGCTCAATCAACTGGCCAGTATGGACTGGACGGTTATCGAGCAACCTTTTGGCATTCCCACTGACCCCACTAAAAGCCTGCGTGAAAATTTCCGCGAAGTAGTGATTAAAAGCGAATTCATTAAGTCAGTTAATGCCATTAACGTGTATGAAGGTAAGCCATGGCTAAGCCCTGAACAGCTCGAAGGTTTATACGAAGACTTCACTAACTTTGGTGTGCGCAGTTTATTAGAAAGTAACCAGCAGTTTATTGAGCGTTTAAATAAATGGCAGGTGGATGAAAATACCGTAACAGGTGAGCAAAACCCGGTAGTGAAAATCATCGACTTTGATCACTGGCAAGCCAATAGCTTTGTCGCCATTAACCAATACCGCCTTGATACACCGGGTGGGGTTAAAGAATGCATTATTCCCGACATTGTATTACTGGTAAATGGTCTGCCTTTGGTGGTGATTGAATGCAAAGATGTGAACAGCTTTACATCAGACCCACTGCACCAAGCGGTTGAGCAGTTACGTCGTTATGCCGATTTACGGGAGCCAGAAGGCTCGCAGTTAAAAGAAGGCGAACCAAAACTGTTTTATACCAACCAGTTAATGGTGGCCACCTATGGGGATGATGCCAAATTTGGCACTATTACCTCTAGCGAAGAATATTATTTTAACTGGAAAACCATCTATCCAGACGCTACTGAATACCTTGACCCAACAACGGGCAAGCACCGAGCACAAGAAACCCTCGTGCAAGGCATGTTGCACCCTCGTAAGCTGTTAGACATCACCCAGAACTTTTCTTTGTTTATGGATGCAGGCAAGCAGCGGATTAAAATTGTTGCCCGTTATCAACAATACCGCGCCGTCAATAAAATCATCCGCCGTATTCGCAGAGGCAATACCAGTATGGAACGCTCCGGTGTGGTGTGGCACACCCAAGGTAGTGGTAAGTCACTCACCATGGTATTTTTGGTGAGAAAAATGCGCAGCCAAGACGATTTAAAAGATTATAAAATCTTAATGGTGAATGACCGTAAAGACCTCGATAAACAATTAGGTGAAACGGCGGCATTAACGGGCGAGAAGGTTTATCGCATTACCAGCAGTGACCAAGTAAAAGACAAACTTAAAGATGATTCTTCTACCTTAAATATGGTGATGATCCATAAGTTCCGTGAAGCAGACGATAGCAATACCCCGAGCTACATCCACAATGCATTAGAACCGGGTCAATACCGCAAGGTCGCTGAAGTGCCAATCTCTTATGGTAATGATGGCACTGTAGATAGAATTAATGACAAGGTAGTGGCCTTATTTGAAAGCTTTGGCGTGGTGAATAATTCGCAAAAAGTACTCATCATGATTGATGAGGCGCACCGTACCCAGCGTACAGGTCAAGATAAAGCGAGTTTGTCAGACAACCTGTTTGATGCCTTTCCTAATGCCACCCGTTTAGCCTTTACTGGTACGCCCTTAATTGCAGACCATCACGACGACCCAACCTGGAAACGATTTGGTAACAACCCCGATGAGCCGTATATTGACGAATACAAGTTGCAAGATGCTGTAGACGACGGCGCAACCCTGCAAATTTTGTATGAAGGTAAAACCGCTGAAACGGCCATTTATGATAAACACGGTTTTGATACTAAGTTTGAAAACCTGTTTAAAGATCGCACTGATGAAGAGATCGCTGCTATTCGTCAACGCTATGGTGCAACCGGTGATATTTTAGAGGCCGAAGACCGCATTGAAGAAATCGCCAATGATCTCGTTAAGCATTATGTGCAAAAAGTGTTGCCTAGTGGCTATAAGGCGCAAGTGGTGTGTTCGTCTAAACAGGCGGCCTTGCATTATCAAACCTATATTCGTAAAGCCCTTAAGCAGTGGGTGAAAGATGAGTTAGCGAAACCAAGCGCACAGCAAGACCATGAGCTGATAAAGCAAGTTGAGTTTATTGATGCCATGGTGATAATTTCATCGGATGGCACTAATGAAAAAGCCGCGTTTGTAGCGGCGCGTAATGAAAGCCGTGAAAAAGAGGCCGTAGACAATTTTAAGAAAGAATTTGATACAGATAGACCCGAAACGGGTATCGCCTTTTTAATTGTGTGTGACATGCTGCTAACGGGTTTTGATGCACCTATTGAGCAGGTAATGTACATTGATAAAAAACTAAAAGAGCATAACCTACTGCAAACCATTGCCCGTGTTAACCGAACGTATGACGGTAAAACCGTGGGTTATGTAGTCGATTACATTGGCCTGACCGAAAATCTGAAAGAAGCCTTGTCGTTGTATTCGGGTAAAGATCAGCAAGATATTTTAGAGACATTTAAATCGGTTGAATCTGAAATGCCGGTATTAGAAAGCCGTTATAACCAACTGGTTCAATTGTTTACCAGCCTCTCAGCTAAACAGCCTGGCGTGAGGCAGATAGAAAAACTAGTTAAGCAAACACTGAAAACCGACGCTCAGCGTTATGAAGTCACTGAAGCGGCTATTCAGGTATTAGAAGACATTAAAACCCGCGATAGTTTTAACGTGTATCTAAAGAAGTTTATGCAAAGCATGGATATTATCTTGCCCAATAAGCTGGCTGAGCCGTTTAAAATTCCGATGTATCAGTTCACTCATATTCAGGCCAAAGCCAAAGAACGTTACAAGGATGACTCGATCAATATGGGGGGCGCAGGTGAGAAGGTGCGTAAACTGGTGAACGAACACCTCATTAGTTTAGGTATTGACCCTAAAGTACCCCCTGTTGAATTGTTTAGTGATAAATTCATTATTGAGCTAGATAAACAAAAAGACTCACGGGCTGCTGCCAGTGAAATGGAACACGCCATTCGTAAGCACTGCAAAATAAACGAAGGCGATGATCCTATAATGTACAAGCGCTTTAGCGACAAGCTGGAAGAGGTGCTTAAAAAGTACAATGAAAACTGGGATCAAATGCTGCTCGAACTCGAAGGTTTGCGTGACGAAATTGATGAGGGCCGTGGTGATGATGCGAGTAGTGGCGACCCGTTTGCCGATTTGATTATCTCAATTGCATTTGAGGGTGAGGCTGGGTGTTATAGTGAGTGTTCCACACTTGATCAGACGGCCATAGCCTCCGTAGTAGATGAGATTATGGATACGCTGGCTGATACTATTGATACCTTAAATTTTTGGGATAGACCCGCTCAGGTAACAACCTTGGAAGGTAAACTCAATAAAATATTTATTCTAAGTAAGGTCAAAGCCCTTATCACCCATAAAGCGCTGCTCACTACAGAAGTGATGGATTTAGCCAAGCGCCGTGAAGCGGCCTTATGATGCATCAGCATCAGCATCAACACCAGCATAAGTACAAAGACATAGCGTATCGCTTAAAAAAGAGCGAACGAAAAACCACCAGTATTTATATTGAGCGTGATGGTAGTGTATCGGTTTTGGCTCCTGCACCGTTTGAACACGATAAAATCGAACAGATTATAGAGAAAAAACGTCGTTGGATTTACCGTAATTTAGCCGAATGGGAAGATCTTAACCGTACACGGGTTCATCGTGAATATGTAAATGGTGAAAGCTTTCTTTATTTTGGACGGCGTTATCGTTTGCAATTAATTGATGTAAAGCATGAGCATGGAATACGCCAGTCTGAACCGCTTAAATTTTCAAACGGTCAATTCTGCTTACGCAAAGATGCGATTCAAAACGCCCCAGAGCACTTCAAGCAATTTTATAAAGTAAAGCTTCAAAAAAGACTAAAAGAACGCGTTCATTTGTACCAGCCTAAAATGGGCACTGAGCCTGCTGATGTAAAAGTCATGGAACTTCAACATCGTTGGGGCTCTTGTACCGCGAAAAAGACGCTTAATTTTCACTGGAAGTGTGCCATGCTGCCCTTAAGTGTTTTAGATTATGTTGTCGTACATGAGCTTGCGCACATTAAAGAGCTTAGCCATTCACCGGCTTTCTGGCGACATGTTGAAAAAGTGATGCCAGATTATGAAATACATAAGTCTTGGTTGAAGTTTAATGGAGCGGGGATTGGGTAAATTCTGCATTCCCACGCAGGAGCATGGGAACGAGGGTTAAGAAAAATTACTTAGCCCGTAGCTTAAACGCCATTGGGCTTTTCTCTTTAGGGTTATTCTGGCTTATAGCGGCTCGTTGATTCCAGCGGCCAATTATCTGCTTTTGTAGTTTTGTTTCCCACTTGAGTGCTATTTTTTCATCGCAGGTCCAGGTCTCATTAAATAATTTCTTCGCGTTGGCTATGGCGTCAGGGGAGCGCGTTGAAATCTCTTTTGCAAATGCAATGGCTTCATCAAACGGGGTTTCAGTCACCTTTGTTACTAAACCCATGTCTTTAGCTTCCTGCCCATTAAAGACGCGTGCGGTCATGGTGAGTTCTTTGGCAAGATCAATAGGAATTAATTCGCGTAAGGTAATGCTTCCGCTCATATCAGGTATTAAACCCCATTTCATTTCCATGATGGAGAACTCACAGTCAGGGGTGGTGTAACGAAAGTCAGCGCCCAGTGCTATTTGAAACCCACCACCCCAACATTTGCCTTGAGTGACGGCAATAACCGGTACGGGAAGCTGACGCCATAGATAACCCGCATCTTGAGCAAGGTTAGATATTTTACGGCCAGGTTTTATTAAAAGCTTTATGGCTGAAAGCGGGTTAGACATAATGCTTTTTACATCTAAACCTGAGCAAAAAGCCTTGCCTTCACCCCGTAAAATAACGGCTCTTATTTCACGGTTTTTAGCCAGTTTTTTAGCTGTTTTAGCAAGCCCTTCAAACATAGCCATATCTAATGCGTTGAGTTTATCCGGTCGGTTTAGAGTGACGACGGCAATATTATCAATAATTTCTAGCGTGACGCGTTGGCTCATGACTTATCCTGTAGAAGTAAAGGTGATGCGTTGTTGTTGAAAATAGCATTAAGAATATTAGTTTCTCTGTCGACAATGATTTCGAGTAATTCGTCTACCCCTTTCATCTCATGAAAGGCTTCAAAGCCGCGCCGTAAAAAACTATGTAAATTACCCAGTTTTGCCATTTCTGCCGGTGAACGTGTCATTTTTAGGGTAAAACGAACTAAACGGCTTCGCACATAAACATCAAGATCGTTACCTATATTAGCAATGAGCTGTGTTTGGTGCGCACGCTGGGTTTTGTTATCGCATAGGCGGTAGGCTTCGCAGTAGCTCTCTTCTGTGATTTCATCAATGTTAAGTTCATTGAACAGCGTATGAGCCAGTTGTTCATCTAATTGCTGGGTGAGCAGGTTTAGCTCCACCAATAAGCCAATGGTATAGAGTAGGTTGTCTGGTAGCAGCTTCACCATGGTTGGGAAAACCCGCTCAAGATCATCATCTCTATGGGTAAATTCTTTAGGTGCATAAAGGTCTTTAAGTAGAAACTCTAAGCCTTGATGGTATCGTGGTGTGGTATATAGGTCATGGTGTGTCTTTTTCAGGCGAGCAGCCTGCCAGTCGCTGAGCTTTGCTATTGGTGATTCAAGTGACTTGTCTGAGCGATACCTGAAGTTGTGGTAGTCGAGTAGAAGTTGTTGAAGTCGTTCTGAGTTATCGCTTTTTACTTTGGTGTTAATTAACTTATCCCTGTACATGTAGCTCTCTTAAGTAAAAAAGTGTTCGAGGGGGGTATTCTACACTATTTGTTTATTTTGAAGAGAAAATAAGGATGTTCTTTTGTGGAGCTAAGCGGTACAGACTGCTATTGAGCAGTCTGTAAATTAGTTTCTTGAAAGAAATCAAGGGAAGGAATCCATTCTTGGCTATCAAGCGTTACGAAGTGACTGGGTGCCTCAGTTTCAATGATTCTCATTGAGTTTGGACTATTCTCGGCGCTGGTTAGCATTAAGCCTCTATCTAAGATTCTATCTACTTTCGCAATTAAAAAAGTGCCATGTTTTATATCGTTATAAACATCAAAGGGCGTTCTTTCCATCCATTCCATAATGTTTTCGATATTTCTTACAATCGTAAGATGATCTTTTGTCGCAGTAAAAATCTTACCGAGAAGTTGTTTCTTTCGAGTGTTCATTTTACCAAAGAAACCATTACCGTAAGATGTAGTGGGTGTGCTATTAATAAAACGAATAACCCATGGCCACATGCCGTGGCTAACAGGCTCTAATAGTGCCATAACTAAAGGGTGAAGTTGACCTTGTGGCAGAACAGGGGCTTCTAGTACAACGTCTGCATTTTTATATAAGTCAGGACGCTGAATGATGGCTTCCAATACAACTGCCCCACCGCGAGAGTGCCCATGGACTCGTATATTCTCAGTGGTAGGCAGGTTTTCCATTGCCTGGTTTAATATGCTGGCATCATATTCAATGGTGCCTTCAAGTGCCTTTATAGGTATTTCCCACGGAGCGGGTTCTGGTGAAAGTCCATTAACTGGCACGTGATAGTTGCTACAGGTAAGTAGTATTAATTCTGTGGTGGCATCTTGATAAGATTGGGTGAAGTAGCAGTGGTTTTCAAGAAACCCATGTACACCAATAACCGTGTGTGAGGCTTTTCCGCTGTGGCTTCTTACTGCAACAGCGCCTTTGCCTACGGTAAAGATTTTACCTGAAAACATTTCTGTGTAAGTTTTATCTATGGATTTTATTAGCTTTCTGGCGTGTATTGCCTTCATTAAGCGTTCTCTCCCAATGTGGGTAACAGACTTCGCACAACCATTTTATATTGGGGTGCATACTTGTCTCTGAACCTTTGACGAATCCGTTACATCTTTATTGTTTTCCTTATACCAACAATCTTACTAAAATTTAACTAAGCTTGCCAAAATCTATATGCTTAAAGCTATACTACTTTAGTATAAACAGGTGGTTTTTAGCTCATTATCGTGATAATGCGAATAATTAGTGATGCTAAAAATTAACTGCTTATTGATATTTATGTTTCAAAATAAAGGCTAAGCTTCTGAATTTATTATAGGACATGAATATGCACAAAAGTGTTATTTTTTGTTACAAGGTATAGGGTAGGGATATTACTCACATCTAAATACCTTATGTATGTATTTAGATACACTTGAACTGTTGTCGCCATAGGTTAATATTGCGGTGTTATGGAAGAGGAGAGCAGCATGAGCAATGACGCGCATGAGCCTATGAGTGGAGTGGATACCGCTTGGCTGAGAATGGATAGCCCAACTAATTTGATGATCATTAATGCCATGCTGGTTATTGATCAAATGGATTTTGAAAGTTTCAAAGCCACTATTAAACATAGGTTCTTAAGCTATGATCGATTTAAAAAGAGCCCTGTTGAACATTCAGGGCAATACTTTTGGGAGCTTGATCCCTATTTTGATCTAAGTAATCACGTTCACAGGGTCGCCTTGCCCGAGCCGGCTGACAAAGCAATATTACAAGAATATCTTGCAGACCAGCTAAGCGTGAGGCTTGACCCCGCGAGACCCCTTTGGCAGATTCATTTTATTGAAAACTATATGGATGGTGTGGTCGCTATTTTGCGCATTCATCATTGTTATGCTGATGGCGCTGCTCTTGTGTCGGTATTTCACTCTATTACAGACGGTGATTCTAATGTTAAGCCGTTTATCAACCTAGAAGCGGTCACCAAGCAAGAGCACAAGCCTTTAGAAGACTTTTATCCATGGCCTAGGTATCAAAAGTGGATTGATAAGGCTGTGAATACTGTTGATAAGTATACTCGGATAGGGGTTAAGGCTTCAGAAGAAAGTGTGCACTTAATTCGTGATCATGACCTCATTAAAATGTATGCAAATGATGGCTTAAAGATTGTTTCAGAGGTCGCCAAATTAGCGTTGATTCCTTCAGACTCACCTTCATCACTTAAGCGTCGCCTAGGGGTAAGAAAGACTTGTGCTTGGTCTGACCCCGTACCATTAGAACAAGTTAAGAGTTTATCTAAAGAGTTGGGCTGTAAAATTAATGATCTGTTGCTTTCATGTGTGGCGGGTGCTTTAAGGGAAAAAATGCTGGCATCTGGAGATGAAGTTGATGATCAGGTTATTCATGTCACGGTACCCGTCAATATTCGACCTACAGAAGGTGGGCGAGAAGAGTTTGATCAATCGAAGCAATTAGGTAATCAGTTTGGTACTGTCTTTGTTCCTTTGCCTATAGGGATTTCAAATCCTATCGAGCGCGTTTATAAGCTTAAACATGACATGATTGAGCTTAAAGCATCTCTGCAGCCTGGCGTGTCATTTGGCTTGCTATTCGCCGCTGGCTTACTGCCGAAAACAGTCCAAAAACCATTGTTGGATGTTTTTTCTAAAAAAACCAGTGCCGTGATTTCTAATGTACCTGGTTCAAAGACTTTTAGGTATTTTGGTGGCGCTCAAATAAGAGAACAAATATTTTGGGTTCCACAAACGGGCGGCGTAGGTCTAGGGCTTAGTGTTATGAGCTATGCAGGGCACATTCAGTTTGGATTAATTGGTGATGAAAAATTATTCCCTGATGCAGGTGAGGTTGTTAGTCAGTGTGTTAAGCAGATTGATCGTCATCGTTTTAGTCATGCAGCTAAAAACAAAAAACTCAAGTATCATAAGGTTGTATGATGAGTTTATAATCAAAATTTATTCGCCATAAGAGCGGAAAATATTAAATAATAAAAGGTTGAATGCGAGTGAAACAAACAAATAGAATCCCACGACTGGGTCAGTGGTGCTTGCTGCTGTGTACGCTATTTTGGGGTGGAGTGTCGTTTTCTGACACGCTTAAACCATCTGAACCTCTTAAATTAGCCACCTCAAGCTGGCCTCCATATATCGGACGAGATTTACCTAATCAGGGTATTGCGGTTGAAATTGTCACTGAAGTTTTTAATAGAGCTAATATAGAAATTGAAGTGGTCATGATTCCATCTTGGAAGGAAGTAAGAGAAGGCATGGAAGTGGGGGTCTATGATGTTATTTTAGGTACTTGGTATTCTGATGAACGGGCACGTTTTCATCAGTTTAGTGAGCCCTTTATGATGAATAAATTAAGCTTTATCAAGCGTAAGGGAAGCGGTATTTCATTTAATACGCTGTCTGACTTAGAAGGGCTTATGGTTGCAACAGTCAATGAATATGCCTACGGAGAAGAGTTTGACTCCTACCCTGGAATATATCAGGTTAAAAGTAACCATGTGGTTCAGTCTTTGATGAACCTGGTAGACAAGCGAGCAGACTTGGCTTTGGGTGATGCATGGGTTATGCGCCATGAATTGAAAAACTATATGCCGAGCAGACTTAAGGAGATAGACGTTATTCAAAAACCACTATCAGAGAAAGGGCTGCGTATTGCGATGAGCTTATATAACAAAAAAGGCGCAGGTATTCTTGAGGTATTTAACAGGGAAGTAAGTAAAATGAAGGCGGAAGGGGTGATTGACACTATTATTGCTTCTCATAAAAAGCACTACGAATAATTGAGAACACAGCACGCTCTCATTAATTGCTCGGGGCGTGCTTAGTAACAAATAGTGACAAAATATAGCCATTTTCTGACAGATGATCGTGTGGATATCGTTACACTATCACTTTAATCTGAATGATTACTGTTACGCTATGGCTACACTTATTTTTGGTGCTATAACACTGTTTATCTGCTTCGCGGCCCCTGTGGCACTGCATTTTTACCAGCGTTACCAGGCTGCGCAACTGGAAAAAATTCGCAGAGTTGCACAGTTGACACATGCTTATCGGCTGACTCAACGTTTTTTACATAGAATATCGCCTCAATACCTAACTAGAGAGTGCCGATTATTGCTTTTAGAGCGATCCATCGCGTTCTTGGCAAAGTTAAAGCAAGAGACACCAGAGAACCAATTGCTCCCACCAAAAATATTTCGTAATCAAGCAATGTTAGATGAGTTACAAGCTAATTTTGTAACACCCCCTCCAGTAACGATTAAAACAGCATTAGAAGCACGAGAGGTACAGGTTAACTTAACTGACTTAAGCCGTTTTATTGAAATTCAAGCACGGTCACTGGCCATTAGTCAGAATGTAGTTGATGAAGTAACACCGCAACTAAAGTGGCTGTCTGTTAAATGTATGACTGATTTTCATCGAGACCAAGGTGGGCTGGCCTCCGTTAAAAAAGAATACCGCCTAGCGGTTCATCATTATGCCAATGCAATTAATGAATTTAATAAGTATTTGGAATTTGATTTAGCTGAGCAGGGGGTGCTGGAATGCCAGAAAATGATAGAGCAAAATAGAGAACTGTTGGTACAGCAAGAAGCAATAGGTTCTGATGTTGCTGCTGGGTTGTCTACTGATGAGCAAGAGGAGAAAGGATGGGACTCCTTGTATGACGCTAATGATGACAAGAAAAAGCAGCTATATGAATAGAGTGTTAATCTGCTGCTTTTCTATAGTCGGCTAACCCGCTTTCTTTTGTGAATCTATTGATTCAATATTTCCTTTATCTTGGTTTGTTTCCATCAATACTTCAGGTTTTCCCTTGAGAGCAATAAGCATCTGGTCTTTGTTGTCAGCGATGAGCAGGCCAATTTCTTCAGCCATTTCTTCACTCATGCCTTCAATTTTAGCTTCAAGAAATAAACGTAGGTTTTCAGCAAGCTCTAGTTTCTTATCTAGTGCATCAGCTTCTTTTTTATCGGTGAATGTACGTTTTTCGAGATCTCTGTCAGACATATATAAGGTGGTTACCGCCATTGTTTACTCCGGTACTGTATAAATGATCAGTGAATACTAGCCTGATGGTATGTATATTTCAACTGTTAAGTATTTAAAATTATGTAAAGCGGTGCTGTTCAGTTGCCAGAAAATTAAAATGGCCTAATGGGTTTATTATGAAACCGCTATATTTGTACTAAGGTAATAAGTGAACTCTTATTTGTGGAATCTATTATGTCACCTCCAAAATCATTTGTAAGAATAGATATTGGTAAGGCGTCGACTAAAGAAAAGCGTAGAAGCCTTCGTAAGAAGGTCGCTTGGCGAGTAACCATTAGGACTACAGATAAGAAAGTATTAACGGGTCAAACTGAAAATGTATCTCCCAACGGCGCATTAGTTACACTAAATTTAGGCCTGAAAATGGGTGATCTTGTTTTTGTTGAGATCGATGCATTTCATCATAATAAGAAACTACTTCTACAAGCAATTGGCGTCGTGAAGGGTACTGCTTTGACGAGTAAGGGTTACAACAATAATCTGTTTTTTAAAACGCCAACAGAGACTACAACAACATTTTTAAAATCTTATACTGCTGAAAATTAGGACTGTGAGTCTTGCTTGTGAAAGAGAGGAGGGTAGCAGGCATTGGGATTGCCTGCTAAATTAGTCTTTAAGTTATGCCATATTTCCTAAGCAGGATAGTGCTGCGTCAGAGGAATAAAAACGTTCTAGTCGTCTTTTAATTAGGCCTTCTAATTGACCGCTTTCTTTAAAGGTCTTAACCACCTGTGGTGCAAATCGTTCTGCTTCATTAACTATTTCATCTTCGGTAATCGCAAGATCGTCAAGTAGCACGCCTAAATCACCTTCGCTGTATTTATCGAAGAAATAATCCACCATGAGTTCATAGGAGTTTTTAAAGTATTCTGTGGTACGAAAGCGAAGCCAAAATTCATAGCCCAGCGCAACGAATTCTGTGAGGTCTACGCTGTTCATGCCCTCTTGAAACTCCCCTAATGTTCTATCTTCAAGCATATCTAAAAAGTCCATTGCCGAGACTTTTAACTCTTCATCGCTAAGGTTATTCTCAAGGAATGATTTACTTTCTTTAAGTATAAAAGAGAGATTAGTTGAAATATAGCTTTTAACATTATCTTCAACGGCCCCGCCTAACTTAGGCGCCGCTTTATTCACCATTTTTGAACCCATTTTCAGCATAGATGAAACACCAGGAACTTTCTTGGTGATGATATTAGATTCATAAATGTACCGAGTAATCGCTTGATACAACACCCCTGAAATAAGGTCTTTATAAATCGGAAGATCAATAACTCTGTTTAAACCTTCTTTTCGTTGTTCATGAAGCTCAAGCAGTTTGTCGACAAATTCTTCATACTGAGTATTACTGATAATTTCGCTTAAGTGAGTGTTCAGGTGCTGCTCTGAGGTAAAAAGGTGAGTGGCCGCTTCGCCAGCTATTTCGGCGATGGCACCAGGAATCTCTCGCTCTACAACATTTGATTTTATAACGTCTTTTATTTTTTGAGCAGAAACAAGTTGGCTGATATTAATGGTTCTTACCCAGCTTAATAACGTTTCAGACTCTTCTCGAACCCATGTCATAAAGGTTGCTTCGTCGAAAGAAGCCATTTCGTGCTTTACATGAAGTTCCAGAAGTTTATTTGCTATGTCTTCTGCTGAGTGCGTGGTATTCGCCATAAATTATTTCCAGTTTTAAGATGTTTTATTGTCTGATTTGTTATTTTTACTCATGACATCTGCTGAATGCGCACTGTCTTCCAATGACTCGAAATAATCTGATGCAAGTTGCCCTAAGTTCTGATTTACACCCCTTATTGCATTATAAACTTGGCCTGTGGTGGCATCATGCTTTTCTTTTAACGTTTTAAGACGATCTTCATCAATACCACCGTTATTGAGTACATTGTAACTCGTATCTGCAATAACTGAGTGTACGTTTTGAACTGCTGAAACCGTGGTGTCAACCGCCGTTTGTGCAAAATCTTTTGCGATTTCTAGTTTTTGTAGTAAATTAGCCATGAAAAACCTCTCAAAACTTTTTAGTGTGCAGTTGAGCGTACAGTTGTGCTTCAATATAATCTGATGAATTAAAGCAGTCAATACCTGTGCTCTGGAATGTGATTGGGTTGCGACCTATTAGCTCGCTGTTATGTTTATGTGACGCATGTTCAGTAAATAGATACAATGTGTCGAATATTAGTTAGTAATAAAGTGTAAATGTAGATACTTATTTTTTAAAGCACGTAGCTCCGGAAATTATTTGAATGGCGAGTAGAGAAGAAAAAAAGCGTCAGACTAGAACGTCTCTGATGGATGCCGCATTAATGCTAGTGGGTAAGGGTAATAATTTTTCTAGTATTAGTCTGAGAGAGGTCGCAAAGAATGCAGGGGTGGTACCTACTTCATTTTACAGACACTTTTCGGACATGGAAGAATTAGGACTCAATTTACTAGATGATTTAGGCCTAATACTTCGAAGAGTAATGAGAGCGACTCGTCAACATGACGTTGTGAAAAATGGCGGACCAGCGGAGGGGTTTATTCGCGGTTCTGTTGAGGTTTATGTCGATTTTGTTTGTGCCCATCGAAACCATTTTTATTTTATGTGTCAGTGTCGAACAGGAGGCACTCCTGCATTGCGAACGGCCTTGCGCAATGAGTTAAAGTACTTTGCCAATGAGTTAGTGCTAGATATTCGAAATGTGTCTATGTTGCCTGAAGTTGATAGCCAAGACGTAGAAATGATCTCCCAATTGATCGTGGCAACGATGTCTGAAATCACTATTGATATACTTGATCAGGGTAAGGTGAACCCGGCTATTCAGCAAGAATTAACGGAGAACATGGTGCGCAAGCTTCGATTAATTTGGCTGGGTGCTCGACGCTGGAAATCTTCTTAGTTTCAAACCTTACGTTACCTTAGAATACATCAGTTTTTAATCGACGGAATTTACCTGCTTTATGGCCAACTATTCAAAACGACATAATGAAGTATCTGATAAAACTCAGGAAGAGGCAATGAAAATTGCGAAGGCTACCCAAAAACCGGGGCAGACCAAAGAGCAGACAAAGTTGATTTCTCAAGGTATTAAAAAGGGTATTGAGCAATATAAAAAACAACAGAATGCCAAGGCACGTGAGTTAGATAAACAATTGAAGAAAACGGCGCGTTCAAAAAATTCTGAGCCAGAAGTGGATGTTAGGGAAGTCGTGAACGTTAAGCAACATTGGCTGCCTTGGGCGTTATTGGTAGTTTCCTGGTGCGGGTTTATTGTTATGGCACTTTATTGAGAAATACTTCCATGCAGCAACTATTACAAACCCATTTTGGCTTCTCCTCTTTTCGCCCCGGCCAGGCTGAAGTAATTGATGCGATTATACATGGTAAAAGTGCGGCGGCTATTTTTCCAACAGGCTCTGGTAAATCGCTGTGTTATCAATTACCCGCCTTACATTTACCTCATCTCACTTTATTGGTATCTCCCCTTTTGGCTCTCATGCAAGATCAGCTAGAATTTCTAGCTAAAAAAGGCATTCAAGCGGCTAGTATAGACTCAACGCAGACAAGAGAAGAATCAAATGCCGTAATGGATGGCGTGCGTGAGGGGCGCATTAAAATTTTAATGATCTCAGTAGAGCGTCTTAACAATGAGCGATTCCGCCATTTTCTCAGCCAGATTCCTGTTTCTCTTTTAGTGGTTGATGAGGCTCACTGTATCTCAGAATGGGGGCACAACTTTAGGCCCGATTATCTAAAACTACCTCAGTACCGACGTGAATTTAATATAAAACAAACGTTACTTTTAACTGCTACTGCAACCCCTAAGGTTATAGAAGATATGGGGCAAAAGTTTGGTATAGCGAAAAGTGATATTACGCTAACGGGCTTCTATCGGCCTAATCTCAACCTTAATGTTCTGGGTGTTTCTAGTGAAGAGAAACTTGACTCGCTAAGCAACTGGCTTGAGGGTAGAGAGCATCAATCAGGCATTGTTTATGTCACCTTACAGCAAACCGCTGAGGATGTGGCGCAGCAGATGAGGCAGCGTAACATTCCTGCTCAAGCGTATCATGCAGGCATGAAAAGCGAACGCAGGCAAGAGATTCAACAGCAGTTTATGACGAGTAAGCAAGGGGTCATCGTTGCCACGATTGCTTTTGGTATGGGAATAGATAAAAGTGATATACGGTTTGTGGTTCATTATGATCTTCCAAAATCTATTGAGAACTATGCTCAGGAAATTGGTCGAGCAGGGCGCGATGGTTTAAGTGCTGATTGCTTAGTGCTGGCTAATAATGACAATCTCAATGTATTAGAAAATTTTGTTTACGGAGATACGCCAGAACCTCAAGCTATTGCCTATGTACTGAATGAAATATCACAATGCTCAGCAGGTGAACAAGGGCAAGTACAGTGGGACATCGTACTGAACAGCTTATCAAGTCAATCTAATATACGTTTATTAAGTTTGAAGACACTACTGGTTTACCTTGAATTATTTGAGGTAATTAAACCGGTGTACAGCTATTTTGCTGAATATAAATATAAGTTTCTGCTGCCGCAAAATGAACTTGTGGCTCGTTTTAAGGATGAACGCCAGCACTTTGTAAATGCCATTTTGAACTCATCTGATATGGCAAAGACATGGGCGACGGTTAATTTTGAAGCGCTTGATCGATTTTACCCTAGTGAACGGAGCAGGGTTATTACCGCGCTAGATTATCTTGATCAACAAGGCATGATTGAGCTGCAAACCAAACAAATGACTCAGGTATATCAAATACTGAAAACAGGTATGGATATTGAGCAATTGACGGCTTCGCTATTTGAACGGTTTAGTGACAAAGAGCAGAGCGAAATTAAGCGTATTCATCAGTTATTGGCCTTTTTTGCTAGTGATACTTGTTTAAGTCGTCAGTTAGCTCACTATTTTGCGGATACAAAGCTGCAGGGCGACTGTGGTCACTGTTCTGTTTGTGAAGGTCGGGTTGCTAGTTTTCCTCGTATGGCTGATCTAATGCCTTTGCAGCAATTTGATTATGCCCGTTTGAGTCGTGGTATTTGTGAAAAGCTAGGGAATAGAGCAACCCCTGTACTTATTAGCCGTTTTTTCTGTGGCTTGACTACCCCCATATTTACCCGATTAAAAGTTCGTTCACTTATGGGATTTTCGCAGTTTGAAAAGTATCGTTTCGCTGAAGTAAAAGTGTGGGTAGAAGAGAACCATATACCTATTTAGGCGTAAGAGATTCCATTGTATTTAACTCGCTGACCTTAACGCCATCCCTGCCTGCTACTTTAACTTCGTACATCATTTTATCGGCTTTAGCCAGCAGTTGTTCTAATACTTGCTCTGTATTCTCATAGTGCTTGGTTACATCTTTTAAGCAGATTAGCCCAAAACTCGCCGTTATCTTTATGGTTTTATTATTCGCTATTACGTCCAAATCTTTGATTGCAGCACAGAGCCTTTGAACAAGCAGTTGAGCATATTCGGGTTCTGTAGCATGTAACAGAATAACAAACTCTTCACCCCCGTATCGGCAAATAAGGTCGCCTTCACGGCAGGTGTCTTTGGTTGTTGATGCAACGGCCTTGAGTACTAAATCTCCGGTGGCATGCCCGTATTTATCATTTACTTCTTTAAAGTGGTCAAGGTCAAATAACACCAGTGATACAGGGCGCTTGTGGCGAACAGCATTTGATATTTCGTTTAAAGCTAAATCAGAAAACGCTCTGCGATTGATTAGTTTTGTCAAGAAGTCTTCACGGGATAGTTTTTCAAGTTGCTTCTTGCTTTCATGAAGTTCTGCCGTGCGATTTAGCACTTTAGATTCAAGTTGATGCGTGAGGTCATTGAGGGCAATTTGCTGTTGCCAGTCTTGAACAAGGTAGATTGTTAGGGAGGCTAAAGTGAAAAGTACAAGCCCCCATTGTCCTGCATGACCCAACCAGGTAATTAGACCTGAGGCACTGAGCATGTCCAGTACCGACGAGATAAATAATGCCAGGATACCGAAGGTCATTAAACGCCCGGTAATACCCAATTTATTAAATCGGCTAAAGCAACCAATGATCAATGCAAGTACCAAGACGATAAACAATACATCAAAATAAGGGTAGGCATTGACGAAGCTAAATGAGGTGAATGAAGATAATAATGCGACACCTGCGACGAATAATGTGGTTATTATCAACACCACATACGCAACGAGGGGAGGTTTTTCTTTTAACCATGCCAAGGTAATAATGGCTAAAAACGCGGGTATGAGAAAATAACAGAATGCTGCGATATACCGCCAAAGCAAAGGTTCGAATAAAACGACTTGGCTAAGCTCGTTTTCTGAAAACATCATTAAGGCTAAATTGAAGGACAATAAGCCTGTGGATATTGCGACAACGCGGTCTTTTTTAATGGTACCCATTACTGTGCTGATGATCCCCACCAATAACAGAATAAGAATAAAAGACAGGCCTGCTAACCCTCGTTGATATACATCGTTCAGTAAGCTAAAACGGTCCCCTATTGCGACTTCACCAGAAAGACCTATATAGGGGTAATCAGAGAAAACGCGAAAGTACAGTGTATGTTGGGCGTAATCGTTGGGTAGCTGAAAAACATGCCAAGGCCAGCCTTCAAACTGACCGTTTCCTTGTTCGTCTATATCACCAAAATGATAAATTTGTTGGTTTTTATGGAATACTTGCATCGTGAGGTCAACACTACTTGCGAACAAGTAAGGGTCGCGCCAATTACCTGAAGGTAAATCTATTTTTATCCAAACAATATTTTCATCTTTTTGTCCTGGAATGTCAGCAGGGAAATCAATAGCATTCCATTTCCCCTGTTTGAACAGCCATTGCCCTGTTGTTGGGTCTTTGGGAAGGTCACCCCAGTGATAGAGCCAGTTTCCTGTAAGTACTTGCTTTGCGGGGGGCTGCTGTATTGAATCAGCCAGGCTGGGCATCACAATGAATAAACTTAATAATAATGATATGAGCTTCATCATTACATAGCGGCGCTCAGCTAATCTTGGAAGGCTTTGACGTAAAGAAATCACCATTTCATCCTGAAGATAATCAAAGAGTTAAGAATAGGCTTTATTAAAAATAATAATAGAGTGTACAAAGTGTAGCAGGCTCATTAAAAAGTGCTAAAAGTGTAAGGGCTAATATTATTAATTGTTGAAAGGTCTATGTAAATGATTATTCCTATTTATATGGTCATACATGGTGTATGAATATATTTGTCCGCTTGCTGTAAGTAATCTAATTGTCATAAATAAGTAACCTCTATGAAATGAAAGTTTTTAACAATCACGTCATCTTTTTTTGAGTGAGCGTTAGACATGTTTAAAAAACTATTATTATCTACTTTAGTGAGTGCAGCCGTTGTTGGTTGTAGTGATGACACGTCAGTTATAGAGCCAACAGAGCCTGCATTCAGTCTTTCGGAAGGTTCATTCACCCTAAACCAGTCTCTGGGTGATGTTGTATTTACTAAAAATGGTGTGAATTCTGAGCCCTTGTCACTTGATGTAGGGTTTGGTTCAGGTGCCTATCATCGGCCTAGTGATGCTAATGATATTTTTTATACTGTTACAGATCGCGGACCAAACATTAAGTGTGACGATAGCGAAGCTGTATTTGGTATAGAAGACTTTTGCCCAGGTGATGGGGATAAAATATTCCCTCAGCCAACATTCACGCCTGCCATTTACAAAATACAATTAACCAAGAATGCTAGCGGTGAATACGGTTATAAAATACTTGAAGAAATTCCTCTTAAAAATGCCAGTGGCAATAACATTACCGGTCTGACTAATGGGCTTGAAACAACAGATACTGAAGTATCTGTAGGTGTAAGTGGAGACCAAATTGATTTTGATAATGAAGGGCTTGATACCGAAGCTTTAGTTCGCTTAAACGATGGTTCATACTGGCTTACGGATGAGTACGGGCCTTCATTAATTCATGTGGCAGCCGATGGCCAAATTATTAAGCGAGTGGTGCCAGAAACGGTGGCGGCTGACCTAGCAAATGCAGACTACCCGGTATCGGGTTTGTTACCTGATATTTTAAAAATGCGTAAGCTCAATAGAGGTATTGAGTCTTTAGCAATATCTCCAGATGAGTCTCACCTCTACTTCAGTATGCAAAGCCCATTAGCTAACCCTGATAAGGATGCCTACTCTTCATCTCGTCATGTTCGTTTGTTTAAACTGGCATTGACCGACGGTGATATAAGCTCGGTTGAGGGTGAGTATGTTTATCGGTTAGATACGGCCGATTCTTTTGTTGATGCCGAAGGTAACGGCGATACAGGTAAGAAGCAAAAAGACGTTAAAATTTCTGAAATGCTGGCTGTCGGTGAAGATGACCTTATTGTGTTGGAGCGAGTAAGTAAGGTTACCAAGTTTTACCGTGTTAACTTAGCCACTGGGCAAGATATTAATGATCAAGATATTTCTATCCATGCAGTGGACAACAAAGAAGATGAAAGCGCTAAAACGCTAGAGCAAGTATTTGATCTGGCATCACATAATGCAAAACCAGTGGCGAAAGTACTCGCTTTTAATACATTAACTGATATGCCAGAAGGTATGAGCGCCCCCAAAAAACTAGAGGGTATTGCTATGCTGGATGATGATCATGTACTGCTCATAAATGATAATGATTTTGGCATTTCAGGTGATGAAACTACGGCGATTGTTTTAAAAATAGCGGAACGATTTACAGGTGAAGCTACGCAGTCCCGTAAGGCAACACTCAATTTGGTAGCTCGGTATGAGTCTGGTCAGTTTGATGAAAGTGCAGCAGAAATTGTAGCCTTCCATAAATCCAGTGGTCGTATTTATGTGGTGAATTCACAGTCTAAGAAGGTAGATGTACTTTCAGGGTTGGGTAGCCTCTCTGCGCTTGATAATCCATTAACAGATAGCAACCTGAACAAAGCTTTTTCAATAGATGTAGCAGCAGATTATGCGGATGCGGGCGGTATTAACAGTGTGGCTGTGTACGGAAATTTGTTGGTCGTTGCAGTAGAGCACAATAATAAACAGGATAACGGCGTGGTTGCTTTTTACCGCCTTGATGCTGTAACCGGTGACACAACTCATCTGCATAATGTAGCGGTAGGGGCCTTACCTGATAACGTGGTATTTTCACCCGATGGCCGTAAAGTGCTTGTGGCCTGCGAAGGTGAACCGAATGCGGATTATAGTAATGACCCAGAAGGTTCAATGGCGGTAATAACTATCACAAACGGTGAACCTGCTAACACTGCTACAACGCTCGGTTTCAATGATTTTAATGTTGGAGGCAGCCGTCATGATGAGTTACCAGAAAGTGTGCGCATTTATGGTGGTGCTTTTGGTGGAACGCCCTCTACGGTAGCCCAAGACCTTGAGCCTGAATACATTGCGGTTTCTGCAGACTCATCAACCGCTTTTGTTTCTCTGCAAGAAAACAACGCACTGGCAGTTATAGACCTGAGTAACAATACGATTAGCCGCATTATTGATTTAGGCACAAAAGACTACAGCCAAGCGACTAATGCATTAGACCTTGCGGATAAAGACAAAAATGCGTCCGTTACCGGTACCTTGTTAAATAATGGTAAAGCCAGAATTAACATCACCCCATGGGATAACGTAGTGGGTATGTATCAACCTGATACCATTGCCAGCTATAGCGCGAATAACACGCGGTATGTAGTGACCGCTAATGAAGGTGACGCAAGAGAATATATCTCAGGCGAGATCAACGAAGATTATGGGAATCAGGCTGATTGTAATACCGCAGGTTTGAATTGGGATGTATCAGTAAACAACTGCTATGAGGGCGATACACCAACAATGTGCGCGACCAAGGGGTTTTTAAATAAAGAAGATGAAGAGTGTTTCTCTTATGTAGAAGAGTTTAGAGTCGGGGATTTAAGTTCCGCAGAGTCTTATGGTGATTTTGTTGCGCCAATCCCAATTGAAGTTTCTTCATTAGCTGATAAATTCAGTGCAGAGATTACCAGTAACATTAATGACGAAGCCTTGGGTCGGTTAAAACTATCCATTGTTAATACATTGGACACAACAGCAGACGCCATTACAACACTTAATAGTTATGGTGCACGTTCATTCACTATCTGGAATGAAGAGGGTCAGCGAGTATTTGACTCAGGCTCTGATATGGAAATGATTACCGCTGGGCGTGTAGGTAAGTTCTTTAATGCGTCGAATGACTATGCTGCAGATCATAAGAAAAATGATCGATCATCAGCCAAAGGTCCAGAGCCTGAAGCGTTAGCCGTGGGTGAAGTCGATGGCCGTACTTATGCTTTTGTCGGCCTAGAGAGAGTGGGGGGCATTATGCTTTATGATATCAGTTCACCCTACGGCGTACAGTTTGTGGAGTACACAGTAAATCGTGATTTTACTAAAGACCCAACAGATGACACCGAAGGTGCAGAAGCGGGTGATGTAGGCCCTGAAGGTATGAAGTTTGTTTCCGCTAGTGACAGTCCAACAGGCAAAGCACTGCTTATTGTTGGGAATGAAGTGAGCGGTACGACCAGTGTCTATCAAGTTACCGCGGATTAGAAAAAACTGAATAAGCTACCTCCTTAGGGAGGTAGTGATTTTTAGACTCAGCACCTTATTCGGTAAAGATTCGTAATTACACATGTTATAATCCATTGCTTAATTATCTTAGCGAGTAAAATTTACAGAATGAACGATGAAACACTTACCCAATTAACTCAAAAGCTTATTAAGTTTAGGGATGATAGAAACTGGCAGCAATTTCATAGTCATAAAGACTTAGTCGCTGCGCTTGCAATAGAAACCAGTGAACTACAAGAAGAGTTTCTTTGGAAAAGTGAAGACGATATTGCCCAAATGTTGAAGGTTCCATTATCGCGTGAAGCGGTGAGTGATGAAATGGCTGATGTATTTGCTTACTTATTGTTAATTTCAGAAAAAACAGGTATTAATTTAGAAGATGCCTTACTCGCAAAAATAGTTAAAAATAATGATAAGTATCCTGTAGATAAAGTGAAAGGCGACTCACGAAAGTACAATAAGTACGATGGCTAGATAGGGCCATTAGAGTGATTTTATTTTGACGCTATGTTTTGAATACAGTTACTTGGTTTCTCCCTGATTCTTTTGATTCATAAAGTGCGATGTCAGCACGGCCTAATAATGCCTCTGTAGTCATCTCTTTATTGTTATACTCTGCTACCCCGAAACTCGCGGTTACACATCCTATGTCAGAGAACAGGTAAGATGAGAATGTGTGTTTCAAATGAGCGGTTAACTGTGTTGCCCCCTCACTGTTTGTATTTGGACATATAATTAGAAATTCATCGCCTCCCCAGCGGCCAATCAGGTCGTTTGCTCTTATATGAGTGTTCATTAAGTGAACAAAGCCTTTTAATACGGTATCGCCTGCTAAATGACCATGCTGGTCATTAACTTCTTTAAACCGGTCTAGGTCACATAAAATAATGCAAAAGGGTTGCTGGTGCCGTTTAAAATGGTTGATTTGGTACAGTATAACCTCATCAATTTTTTGTCGGTTAGCACAACCTGTTAATGAGTCTGTATTCGAGAGATCCTGCAGCGTAGCATTATATTTTTTAAGCATATATTGTCGGTATATCACAACGCTGATCCCAATAAAAACTAAAACTAAGTATTTCCATAAATCAGAAAAATCCGCGGCTTTATCGTACCTTACTGAAATCCATTTATTAGTGATTTCCTGAAGGGTGTTTTTAGGGATAGATTTAATCGCTTTATTTAGAGCGCTCAGTAACTGAGGTTTATCATTTCTTACACCGATGCCAAGATGCCAGTTTTCATCAAATTTACCTGCTATCTTCAGTTCAGGGTAGTTACGTTGTAGCTCATAACCAATGATGCTTAATGCGCCCACTAGCCCAAATATTTTTTCTTTAGTTACTTTGTCTAGCCCATCTTGTACCGATGCTACTTCTATAAAAGTAAGCTGTGGGTGCTTGGTCTTTAATAATTCAGCATAAGCATAGTTTTTTACAATACCTAAAGGCTTATTAGTGGCATTTGACATGTTTGCAATGAACAGAGCATCTTGTTTTGTTGCCAATACTAAGGGGATAGTGAGGTAGGGTTCAGTAAAATTTAAATAAGTCGCTCGCTCAGGTGTTTCCATTGCCATGGATAGAATATCGCACTGCCTGCTTTTTGCGAACTCAAGACTTTCAGACCAGTTTTGGGTGACCACAAGCTTAATAGGTGAGCCCAGTTGAACTTGAATTTTTTGAATGTAGTCGGCAGCCATACCTACGTGTCTACCGTTTTCAATGCTTTCTAATGGCATCCAGTCAGGGTCAACACACATAGTGATAATTTTTTTATCGGTAAAATATTTCTGCTCGTCTTTACTCCAATTTATTTTGTTCTTGTTATGGGCTACTGGCGTACTTGCTTGTGAAGAGACTAACCAACGATTGCGTAATGTATTTAATTGTTGTTCAGAGACCATCTTCATTGCTTTATCTAAAATACGTTTGAGTGGCTTATTATCAATGTTTATCCCCATGTGTTGTGGAGATGGGTTAAATAAAGAGAGACCTCGAATTACGTTATTTTTAAGTGCCGGTGTCTTTGTGTCTAAAGTAGGTTCTTTATTAAGATAGAAAGAGATAACAGCGTGAGTTGATAATGCGGCATCTGCTTTACCGGAAGAGACCAGTTTAATTAAACTAGGAATATCATTCGCCAATAGGAGGGTGATTTCGGGGTAGTGACGTTTTAATAATTCTTCTTGATAAAAACCTTTAACAATACCTAATACCAGGTTGTTGTCTCTAACGCTATCTAGCCCTGCACTGAGATCGGTTGACTCTAAGCTTAGTAAGCTATCAGCCACACTCACGGTACTCTGCTCTGTGAAAACAATGAATGATTTACGCTCAGGTGTTATCGTTATATTTGAGATTAAATCAATTTTATGCTGTTTAAGCATTTCGATATATTCACGCCACTCATAACCACTTATAAATTCAAATTCTAACCCTGAAACATCGGCTAGTAATCGTATATAGTCATTTGAAAAACCTTTAGTTTGACCATATTGCATAAAGTTGAAAGGGGGCCAGTTTGATTCAGCCTGAACGCGTAGAGTAGGGTGTGTTACTAAGTAGTCATGTTCTTCTTGAGTTAATAATAGTTTATCGCTGGGAGTATGGCCTTCTGCATAGGCGACAGGCTGCCAACCTGACATAAATATCAATAATGTGCTTAGTGCATAGTTTAAAAGTGTTGAACTCATTTTATCATTATTTGTTTTAAATCGTTGGCGATATTAGCTAGTTGTTCACCCACATCTGAAAGCTCATCAATAGAGAGGCTAAGTGAGTTGTGATGTCAGTTACATAAAATTTTATTACGTTAACCAGGCAGCCCCGATAAATGTATGACATGGTATGAAGTAAGTCTAGACGTGAAAAGTATATTTACAAGATGTGTTTGTAGCTAGGTGTGAAGCACCTCGACAGTGCTTCTTTGTAATTAGAACTAAATTTTTTACTTCTAAAACAACAATATATTCCTAGAGAGCTAATTCCGAGAAGATTGTTTTTTGTATGACTTCTTTAGCTTTTGTCCCTTTTATTGTGCCCATTTGAACACCCAGGTAGTCTTCCATTTGAACACCTAAAATATTTTTAAGATCTTTTTCGTTTATATTTTCAGGTAACGGAGTCTTGCCGTTATCCTCTTCATTAACTGTTCTCAAAATAGATAGAAATAGTGGTAGTGGGCTAGCATTATTGTTGATGTCTAATACTGTTTTTTTAGCGCCATCATCCAAATCTCCAAATAGAGAAAGTTCGTCTTTCATCATTCGGTAGACTTCTTGAACAGACCAAAGATACATACCATCTTCAACTCTTTCTTCATTCATTTCCTCAAATAAAGGCCAGATATTCTTTGCGTCTGGGCTCGGGGCATTCAAAACAAAGCCGTGTTTATTAGCCGCTTCCAGAAACTTCCCAGGGTCTGATTCATTAACCGCATTATGTAGGCTTATTAAAATGGTTGAATATTCTTCTTCAGAAAATTTATCATTTTCAAAATATTCATTATATGAGCAGTTAAGAATTAATGATCTCAGTACTTCAAATTCATATTCGCCAAGAGGGAAAAGTCTACTTACTATATATTTCTGGAAGCCTGTATTATCGGTCATGTTGTTCCTATTTTACTTGTCTATTACTGTTTTGGGGGGTAATTATCAAACATTTCTTGGATGAGTTCATTGATCAGTTCAGAGCGCTTATCTGGTTTCATTTGTTCAGTGAGTCTTTTCTGTGAAGCGGCTCGCCAAATAACACGATTATCTTCTGGCACAATAACTTCAACGACCAGCTTACCCTCTTTAATCTCTTTGGCATTCGTGGGGGCTTGCATCGACATGCCCATACGATTTCGAGACATTCCTACACCGTAACTCATGCCAGAAGATTGAATACGTATTTCTTCTTCTATTTGGTATCGCACAACTAATGATGCGATATTTTTATCAACGACTTTATAGCCTTTCATTTTTATCTGGTGGTTAATGGCTTCATGTATTCGTGTACGGTCCAAACTTTGGATATTGTCTTCTTTGGTGTCTTGGAATGCGATGGTTTGGTCTTTATGGAAATTAGCTGAAGAATCAAAGTCATATACAACCGGAGCCGCGCACCCCATCAGTGTTAAAGTGCTTATGAGCAATAAAAAGAAACGCATTGATGACCTCATTATGTTTTGAACCATTAGATATACTATACATTTTACAGTAAAACGCGCTTGAAAGTGTGCTTGCAACTTTTTCGTCTATTATTGATCTTATAGTCATCTGTCTGTGAACTTAGATATGAGTAATATGATGTACAGTAGTAACCATAAAAACCCACTTCAACTCAGATTAAGCGCTGCTCATTATATGATAGCCGCGGTGGTGTTCGCTATTTATGGCATCCAGGTTTGTCCTCTTTTGGAAACACTCACCTTAATACATTTGGTTTCGCCCATTCTTATCGCTTTGATAGGACGCTATTTATGGCTGAATTTTGTTGTGCGTACTCCTTCTGAAAGCCCGGTGAAAAATCAGTTTATTTTGGATCTTCTTCTTTTTTTAGGCGCGGCTTTAGGTTTGGTATTTGTTAATTGTGTGCTCTTTGATGCGCCCTGGCATAGTAATGCAAAAGTACTTGTAGGTATGGGTATATTAGGTTTATTTGTAGCGATTGATTTAGCCTTAGCGCGTGAGCGTTTATTTGCGCTAGAGCTTATTGATCAAAATAGAGAGCTTGACCTTTCCGCACGATTCACCTCATTTGCTCATAAGTTTATGCTTATGTCGACATTGATTGTAGTCAGCATTTCTCTGGTACTTTTTCTGGTCGTGAATAAGGACTTAGAGTGGCTGCTCGAAGAGGGTGTTAATGTTGTGCCTGAGTTTGCACGGAATAGCATTATGGTTGAAATCGCCTTTGTTATGATTGTTTTGCTCGCTTACTGCATACGTATTATTCATTCTTATGTAACCAACTTAAAAATGTATTTAGCTCATCAGAATGGCGTTTTGAGTGAAGTGCTACATGGTAACTTTCATATTAAAGTACCAGTAACGAGCCAGGATGAATTTGGAGAAATGGCGGTTGGCACTAACGCTATGATAGATAGTTTGAAGCATCACCATGACGAATTGCAGCAGACTCGAGATGTATCAATTTTGGCCTTGGCATCATTGGCATAAACGCGAGATAACGAGACGGGGGCTCACATACTGCGAACTCAACGCTATGTTAAGGCTCTGGCTATTCGCTTAAAAGATCACCCTGATTTCAGGGGTGAGTTGACCTCAGAATTTATTGATTTGTTATTCAAATCAGCGCCACTGCATGATGTGGGCAAAGTGGGGATTCCCGATAACATACTTCTTAAACCGGGTAAGTTAACGGATGAAGAATTTGAAGTGATGAAGCAGCATGCTCAATTAGGCTCAGATGCACTTTTGGTCGCTGAATCACAACTGGGGTCAAATTCCTTTCTACGTTTAGCAAGAGAAATAGCCGCGTCTCATCATGAAAAGTGGGATGGTTCAGGTTATCCTCTTGGGACGAAAGGCGATGCAATACCCTTGTCTGCAAGACTGATGGCTTTAGCGGATGTTTATGATGCGTTAATCAGTAAGCGGGTTTATAAGCCTGCTTTTTCACACGACAAAGCCAAGGGGATTATTTTAGAAGGTGAGGGTTCGCACTTCGACCCACGAGTACTTAAGGCTTTTCTTGATTGTGAAGACGAATTTAAACAAATAGCCATAGAGTTCAAGGATGGTTCAGATTAAATAATGGCATAGGTGTCATAAAGGCTTGATTGGGATGAGTTGGATGTTTATCCTTCTCATGCCCGGACACTTGAGACACATATGATTATCAGTAAACGTTTTGGGCTTATTAGGTTGTAACTCAAGATGTTAAGTAGGTTGTTTCTTTATTCCATATTGTTACCGTTTACGTTCTTGTTAACGTTAAATGGCTACGCATCAGAACCGTTGGTACTTGATGATAGCTTGAATAGCTATTCGTTAGGCGCTTATGTTAGTTATATTGAAGATCCAGGTGATGCATTAACAATTAATGATGTTGCATCCCCAGTTTATGGCCGTCGCTTCCTTCCTAGCAAACATGAGGTCTTTAGTGCGGGTTATAGTTCGTCAGCATACTGGCTTCGTTTTTCTATTGACCCTGTATCAGATCAGTCTCATTGGTACCTTGAAATTCCTTTTCCTCTTCTTGATCATGTAGAGCTATACGTCCCAAAGGTAGATGGTGGGTTTAAGCGCTTTCAGCAGGGTGATTTATACCCATTTTCACAACGTAGTATTGTTAGTAATCACTTTATTTTTGATTTAAGTATCATTCATCCCTCAACTTATTACATGCGAGTAAAAACCAGAGACAGCATACAAGTACCCTTAATGTTAAAGACTGAGAGTGCGTTAAGAGATAGCACTGCCTCGTCCTTTTTATTAAGTGGGGCTTACTTTGGCTTAATGTTTGCGATGATCTTATACAATATTTTTATCTATTTCTCGGTAAGAGATAAAGCCTACCTTTACTACATTTTTTATATAGCCTCTTTCACCTTTCTTCAAAGTGGTATGCAAGGATATAACTTTAGATTCTTGTGGCCTGATAGCCCTGAATGGGGAAATACGAGCTTAGCTGTACTGTCTTTAGTGATGGTTTTCTTTGGCGCTCAGTTTGCACGTTCAATTCTACAGATTAATAGTTACTCGACATTATTTGATCGTAGTCTGAATGTATTATCAATAACGGCGTTAGGTATTATCCCTGTGATGTTTTTTGGGACTTACTCGATCGGAATATTATTAACCATATCTCTTTGTTTTGTATTTTTTAACCTTGTACTCGTTGCAGGCATTGTGGGTCTTAGGAAGAAAGTAAGAGCCGCCCGGTATTTTGTTATAGCTTGGGCCACTTATTTAATATCAGGCTCTATTTATGTATTGATGATCATTGGTTACATCCCTGTTAATGTGTTTAGTACTCATGCGATTCAGGTTGGTTCAGCCGTAGAAGTGATACTTCTTTCATTGGCACTGGCTGACAGAATCAATAGCCTAAAGTATGAAAAATCGCAGGTTGAGCGAAGGTCAATGGAAGTATTAGCTAAAGTTAATAAGCGATTAGAACTTAGCAATAGCTTTAAAGATGAATTTATAAGTACGGTTAGTCATGAAATACGTACGCCGATGAATGGTGTCGTGGGTATGAGTGATATCTTGCAAGGTACAGAGTTGAATGCTGAACAGCGGGAATACTTACGAATTATTACCCAGTCTGGCAAGTCCTTGGTTGAAATTCTTGATAGGGTATTAGACTACTCAAAAATTGATTCTGGTGAATTAACGCTTCACTATTCAGCATTTAGTATCAGAAGCTTATTAACTGAGTGCCAGGAGTTATTTTTCTATCAATCAAAGCAGTCAAATGTACCTATTAATATTATCATTGATGCTGAAGTGCCCGAATTAATTGTGGGTGATCCTCTTCGTATAAAACAAATACTGATTAACCTAATTGGAAATGGACTTAAGTTTACCAAAGCAGGTCACTTAACCTTACAGGCCGCTTTGGAGCATCGAACGGACTCTCATTATTTGTGTATCTGTGTTATTGATACAGGAATTGGCATCGCTAAAGGAAAAAGCAAATTAGTTTTTGATGCATTCTCTCAAGCAGACGCTTCGACGAGCAGAGCCTATGGCGGTACGGGGCTAGGCTTGGCTATCAGTAAAAAACTGGTTGAGAAAATGGGTGGAGAAATTAGTTTTAAAAGTGAGTTAGGTATGGGTACGACCTTCCAGTTTTCAGTGAAAATTGACGTAGCTTATAAGGAAGAACAGACAGAGAATGTTATTCAATATAGTGAGGAAACAGCATTCGCTCATTTCTCTAGCCTGCGTGTATTAGTGGTTGAAGACAATCCGATCAACCAGATGGTGCTATCGGGTTTACTCAAAAAACTGGGTATCAAGGCTGATACCGTCGATGGAGGGAAGCAAGCTATTGATTGTATAACGAAGGCTGAATATGACTTTGATATTATCTTAATGGATTGTGAGATGCCCGAGATGGATGGGTTTGAGGCAACACGTAAAATAAAGACACTTTATGCCGATGCATCATTTGCTAATCGCAAATTACCCATAATCTATGCCGTTAGTGCACATGACAAAAACCATAGAGAGAAAGAGGCATTGTCGTCAGGTATGAGTGGCTACTTAGAAAAGCCGTTGTATTTATATGACTTGAGAAAGTTAATTGAGAGTACGTTCTAAATCTCGCTCGTATGTAGCGGTAGCCGGTGCAAGGCCTAGCTTTGAATCAACCTCTTTACCTGCCATTTTAGCAATAGCCGCCATAATGGCTAGGTGATGAACCAAGTGACTTGAAGCGAAGCATAACTCTCGACCGAAAGATGATTTAAAGCTATCTGTTTGTTGAGTAGTTAAGGCGGTTTCTGTATGAATCAATATATCTTTATTACCGTCTTTATCTGATATACTTGATACCCAAATACGTATGTCATTAAGCTCTTTTAGCCCCTGTTGTTTATCTGTTTCAACCAAAGCACCTCTACGCCTTATATCGTAATTAATTTCTTCGTCAGTGCTGTTCACCAAGGCAAGAAACAAATCAACAATATGTCGCAGGTGCTGGCCTATTGAGCTATCAAATAAAGGCTTTGGTAGATATTGATACTCAGCATCACTTAAACTATCAATAAATGTAATCATTTGATCGAGTGATTCAAGGTTGCCAGTGACTATTCTGTTCATGTGCAATTTACCGTTTGTTTCATGTTGATTTTAAAAATGCTTTTAGCATAGAGCCCGTAAATGAGTGCTAAAGGACATGCAATCCAATAGATGATCGAGAGCGCCTGCTCAGAAGAAAAATGATTCATGTTAATCGCTAGCGTGCTAAAAAATAGAACAATGCCCAATTGCGAGTAGTAGCTTTTATTTATCAAATAACTATACGTTGTACTTTGTTTGGCTATATCAAAAAAACGTTTGTTAAATGAAAGGCGAAAAAACGTAGTGAGGAAACCAATGATTATGATGCTTGGATATAGAATTAAATCGGCGGTGTCAGCGCTTAATTGAGCCCGAAGTAACCAGGATAATGCATAAAATAGGGTGGCAATAGCAAACAAACGTTGCTGGTTTACTTTATCTATATTGTTCTTAATGATGTAAAAAATAACAGAGAGTAAAAGGGTGAGTACCACTACAATAATGCTGAGCTGGAAAAAGCTCTGGCCCGCTAAAAAGTATAGGGAAAGTACCCAAAAATAACTTTCTAAGAATAAAAAGGGTCCATCTAACAGGAAGGTTAGCTTTGAATGCTTGTTGTCCTTAAAGTTGGCCACGAGTGATAGGGGCAATGGTCGTTCTTTATTGTCTTCTGAAAGGGTAATGTTTGATTGACGTAATAAGCCCCATAATGCAAATAACGTGATTAAAATTGATGCCAAAAATAATGTCAATAAGGCATTAGTCTGCAATAAATAACCCCCTATTAGAATGCCAAGTTTTAGCATAATGACGACTAGAATCTGGAAATTGCCAAAGGTTTTTCCTGTATTTTTATTAGTCGTAATATGACTAAAAAAAGCGCGTTGTGTAGACCAGTAAAAGCAATTATAGGCACCATTTAATAGCGCTAATATTATGAGAAATAATGTACTATTTTCATTAATTGAGGTGAAAAACAAAGTACCTACCAGAAGTAGCTCTATCAGAAATGAAAGCGTAACAATTGTTTTCCAACGTTGTTGACAACGTGCACGATCCCAAAGCCATAAAGAAGCGATAAACCCCAAACCGGTTACTGCGATAAAAAGTGATATATCAGCTAGCGAGGCTCCCTTATCCCAAAGTAGTACGGGGATAAAAAAGGGTAAAATACCTATCAGTAGCGAGTGAAACGCCGAAAAATGATAGAAACTGCGTGTGATATCTGTTTTAGCTAACATTAGAATACATCTGCCTGACTAATGTTTAAGGCATTGAGTTCATCAAAATAGCCTGATAAATCTTCTTTTTTGCCGTATCTAGGGAAGTCATGCATTTTTAAATAAGGGCGCGAATTAACCTCTAGGAAAATACATTTTTGGTCACGGTAATCAGTTTCTATACCCTTCTCAAAAATCACATCAATTCCTAGAATATTGGCATCAAACATACTTAATACGTCTTTGAATAATGCTTGATTAGCCTCGGGGATAGTTTGCTTTTCAATCGTTCTGACCACGCCGCCTGGTGCTAATGAAATGCGGTAGAATAATGTAACGACTTCACCATCGGCTGGAACACTCTTTAAGGTGTAGTTTATTTTTTTTAAAAACTGTTGCGTGACAGCCCCCTTTTGCAGTGGATGAATGCAAGGGTAAAGCCCCATTTCATCCCTAATGCTGTTCTCTCTATCAATTAACGTACTAATGTTGTCTGTTCCATTGCCTGTAACAAAGGGTGAGTAGCGCTGAAGCACTGACATGATCTTCCCCTGAGCAACTACGACTCTATAATTGCTGCCCTCTAGATACTGCTCCACGACGGTGGTTGGCCACCAGAGTTTGGCAAGAAAAATGGCCTTCCATAGTTCTTTATAACTTGTAATTGGAAAGTGGCTGCCTCGGGAAAAACCACTTACATTGGGCTTAATAACTAAAGGGAAGCCATGTTGTTTTGCAAATTGTTGAGCCTTAAACGGATTGAGAAAGATAAGCCCCTTCGCATGAGGCACCTGGCCCGCTGCGAATACTGATCGAGCCTGCTCTTTAGAACGACAGCTTTTTCTGACTTCAAGGCTATTGTAAGCACTACAGCCATCCATAAATTGTTTGCTGATCCATTGATAAACTATCTTTTTAAGCGTGCTCATTGTTTGATCTCATGTGGGTTGATCTGATATTGCTTGTCAGCTTTAACGATTTAGCGTGCTTCAATTTCTTAAAAAATACAGATTTATGGACTTGGCTTGGGGGAATACTTTTGGTTACTTTTGCCAAATGCCACATAGCGTGAATACAAAACGTGAGTTGAGTTTTCCAACATCGATTTTCGCATAGTAAAACAAGAGGCATAGGCAGAAATAAGTTAACTTCAATAATATGAAACTCACCCGTGAATAAGGCTTCTATTGAGTCGGCTCGAATGCCGAAGCGTGATATTCGGAATGATCCAATGGGTTTTAAATGATGCCAGAGAGCTAGCATCTGCACTCGACTTAACTCATTGCTAATATCTTTATAGCCCGTTGAGGGGTTGTATATTCCGTTAACGGGGTAGTCTTCATCACTATGGTTAATTGTTTCTGTGACCGATATAACGGCTGGCGCGTTATTGATGTTAGCTGACGGAATAATAAAAATTTCGAATTCTCTCTTACCCGGTGCAGCTTCTTGAATGAGGTAATTAAGCTTGGTGTTTCCCCTGTTTAGCCTTATTTTTTGAAGCGTTTGGGTATCGTCTGCCCGTGAAATACCTCTGGAATTTTGCCCCCATTCAGGTTTCACAAATACAGGGTAACTGGAGGGCTCTTTGTTACCAATATCCAAGAACTGAGGCAGCCTCCATTGTTCTGGAATGCGCTGATCCATATCCAGTTTTGAAAAAATATCTCTCTGCTCATTGAAGAAGGGCGAATTTAACTGGAAATACTTCCAGGGAGCCACCCACAACCTGAGGCAGGAAACAATATAAGACATTATTAAAAGTAATCTAATCATCACCGTAGAGGCATCCAAATGCTTAGAGAGTTCAATAATTAATTAACTAGGGAAGGCCAGTATTGGTTTGCGTTTGTTATCAATACGGCTTTGTCTTTTAACCATTTATTTTGAATATTTGAGTTGTAGTTCAGATAGAGTTTGTTGTTATGAATCGTCCACTGCTGAGGGTCTCCCTTAGCTGTCTTGTTATTTGCAACAGCCCATGCGCAGTAACCTCCGTATTGAGGGGCATATTTTTCAGGGGTTTTCTTAAACGTATCTAGGTTAGCCTGATTACTAAAATGCCATTCGACATTGTTATATTCTGTGGAATACTGAGCGTTCCCTTTTACCGCTTTGCTTTCGGTAAAGTAGGCCACAGTGTCATAACCAGACACCGCTAGGTTACTTAAAAATGAGGTGTAAACAGGAGGATTAGCAAGTGCTTGCATTGAAAATAAGAGTGTAATCACTAGAAAAATATTTGTGATTACTTTGTTATAAATTTTAGACTTCATGATGTCACCTAAGGATTTTTGACGTGTATATTTAAAGTATGTACACAGTCTATCGGGGACATATCAATATTTTATCCCGCAAATATCACGATTTTATAACGTCGTGCCGTAAACCTTAGGTGTTAATAGTTGTTATTTAACTAACGAACGTTTTCCAAGAGAGCAGTGCTTGTTTGAAATCAGGTAAGCCGCAGCCAGAACGAGACTCCTCATCATATAGGTTGGTATCTTCTGGTAGGTCTTCAGCTACATCGAAGTCTAGCGTCTGAGCGAATATCTCAACTTCATTAATATCGATATGTAATTCAAATTCAGCACCAATAAGCTGACGCTGACTGACTTTACGTAGTTCAATTTCTTCGATGATGTTTAGCAACTCGTTAATACGCTGTAGGTCAGAGCCTAACTCTTCAGAAAACCAACGACCTATAGCTTCATGCCCCATAGAGAGTCGAGCAATGGGCTGACCAAGCAAGTCATAACTAAATTCGTAATCCATCGTTGCCTCAGACTAATCATCAATAATAGGCGGCATTCTATTTTGAAGCACACATGATTTAAAGACTTAATTGTCTTAATTGACTCATAAAGGCTGTCGGCTATTTTTACCGGCTTAATAAATTCTTGCTTGCCCTATATAGATTCCACAATAAACAACACTTGAAACTATTACACATATAAACTATATTTACTTCACATGTGTAATAATTTGAGGCGGAATAGTGGATAAAAGACTCTTTTTCTTAATGAATATGGCGCAACACAAATTGTATAAGCATGTTGATAAACGCTGTGAAACAAACTTGGGCATCACTGTTACTCAGGTAGCGGCGATGTTTTTGCTGGCGAAAAACGATGGTTGTTTGCTGAAAGAACTGAGTCAGTCACTTAGTTTAAATAATTCGGCTGTTACGGGGCTGGCTAACCGTATGGAGAAAAACGGTTTGATCCGTAAAGAGCCTTGTGAGAATGATGGGCGCGCTTCCAGAGTGTTTTTGACTGATACAGGTAAGTCAAAACTCGATGTGGCTTTTCCTTTATTGAAAGAAATGAATGAGTCCATTACTGAAGAGTTTAGTGATGACGAGATCGACACTGTCGTGCGTTTTCTTAGTCATTTAATCACGCGGTTTTAAAACGTTAACTAACGAGGAATATAATATGAGCCAATTTCTAGAGATGTACAAAAATGTCGGTGCTGAGCAGTTTTCTAAACTGGTTACTCAGGTAGCGCCCTATTTTTCTACTATTGACCCGGAGTTTGTTGAGCTTCGTCCAGGCTATGCTGAAGTGCTGCTAAGGAATCAGAAGAAAGTTCATAATCACATTGGCTCTGTTCATGCGATAGCTATGTGTAATGCCGCTGAGTTAGTTGGCGGGACCATGACGGATGCGTCTATACCCAAAGGCGCTCGATGGATACCTCAAGCAATGAGCGTGAAGTATCTGGCTAAAGCAAAAACTGACTTAAAAGTGGTGGCAGACGGAGAGGGTATCGATTTTAGCCAGCCGGGTGAGATTGTTGTGCCCGTGGCGGCTTATGATAATGAAGGCACTAAGTGTTTTACTGCCGACATAACGATGAATGTTAAGCACTAAGAATATTAAAGGGGAAAGCCTAAGCTTTTCCCCTCTCAGTTATGACTCATTACTAATCATACGCACTTCACGTTGTGGGAACGGAATTGTAATATTTGCTTGTTTTAACGCTTTATAAATAGCGAGGTTGGCTTCATAACGAATATGAAAATATTGTATTGTGGGTGCCCAGAAACGAATCCCAATGTTAATTGAGCTATCAGCAAATTCACTTACACCAATTTGTGGTTTACGTTCCGCTAAACCTGATATATCAGATAAGGCCTGGTTAATTTGAGCTATAGCATGGTCTAAATCGGTGTCGTAAGAGACGCCAATAACGGTTTCAATCAGTTTGTTTTCTTGTGAGTTATGCAAAACCTCCCCCGTAATGAACCTATTAGGAATAGTAATGATCTCTTCTTCTTCATTGGTGAGATAAGTCGCCCCTAGCGCAATATCTTTAACCACCCCTGTAATGCCTTGCACCGTAATCGTATTGCCAATGACAAAAGGGCGAGTAATGACGATGGTGAGTCCTGCCCCATAATTTGATAGTAAGCCTTGAAACGCCAAGCCAGCACCTAAAGATGCCGCGCCAATAGCGGCCACAAATGGTGTAACGCTAATCCCTAACTTACCAAGACAAATAATACTCACCATAATCATAACGGTGAACTTTAAAATGTTAGATAAGAAGTTGGCTAAGGTGATATCGAGATTATGTTTAGCGCAGAACTTAAGTAGAAGTTGTGCCGATTTTTTAGCGGCATACAAACCAATAATGAATACGGCAATAGCACCAATTAGCTGAAAGCTATAATTAACAAAAAACTCGACGAGTAGATCGTATAGTTTCAGTATCTGAGTCATTTCTTGTTCGATCATAAGTACAGCTCTCGAGTAATAGTTAAGCGTTGATATTACTTACTAATATAGATCAGTCTACTTAATCTTATAAATTCATTACTTTATTTTATTGACATGGGGGTCGTCTTCCTTTTAGCTTTACACTGTAAAGTTTAAAAGAACTTATTCATTTTGAATATAAATAAAAGGAGATCGCGATGACAGATTTTGATGTGGTAGTGATTGGTGCGGGGAACGCGGGCTTAACTGCCGCCGTATCAACCTTCATCATTGATGGTAGAGATTATGTTGCACAAAAAAACATGGAGTCAATGGCTCCACCCTGCCACACGATGGTGGCCTGTGGATATATCGCCTGCTAAAGAAGTGAACGTCACTATAAAAGGGAAAGGCAGTTTCAAAGCCCGTGTTGATGAGCCCTTACTCAATAGCATGGAGCGTAATGGGTATTCGGCTGAAAATGCGTGCAGGTCAGGTGAGTGCAGTCTTTGTCGAGTAAAAGTGGTGAAAGGAAACGTATTTAATCCATCTGAAGCGCGCTTACGTGGCACTGATGCGCAATATGGTTGGTGTCATTCGTGTGTAGCGTTCCCTACTGAAGATATAGAGATTTTGGTGTAGTCAGATAAGAAGCATTATGAGTCACTAGGAGCGTAATGCTTTTTTCGTATTTAGTGGGGAGTTAATTTCTCAGTTTGAAATGCCGCAGCTGCTAGAAATTGTTTTAAGCTAACGCCTTCAGGCACTTCAATATGTCCTTCAATAATCAACGCAGACATACCATGCACCATAGACCATGCTCCCATGGCCTGAGCGCGTGCTAAGGCTTTATCGCTTGTACGCATGGCGAAGGCTTCTCTTAGCAGTATAAAGGGTGTTTTTGAAAAACTTTCTAGGTCTGATAGTGGATATTTGCTTGTAGCATTGATAGGTGTATTTGCTTTAGTGTTTGCTCGATTATTTTTTCTGCCACTTGTTTCTACTTGGCCTAGCATTAAACGATAGAGTTGAGCATTTTTAGTCGCGAACTCTAAGCAGGCCGCACCGTACTCTAGTATTAAATCTTCAGGTTTATCAAATGACGCTTTTACTTTCTCCATCGCAGCTGACATCTGCATAAAACCCGCTGTGGCTACCGCATGCATGAGTTCTTTTTTATTCTTAAAGTGCGAGTAAGGTGCCATGTGGGAAACACCCACCTCAGCGGCAATAGCACGTAGTGATAATGCATCGGCACCGTCTCGTACTAAAATGATATTAGCGGCTTCAATCAAAGAGCTTTTTAAGTCACCGTGATGATAACGATTATTCGCTTCTTTAATCGTGGTTTGAGACTTTGGTTTTACAGTCTGAGGCATACCTACTACTTTTCCGTTGTTTAATTTTAAGCCCTAAAGTATACCAAAATTAGCTGTTATATGACTAAACTAGATTCTGTGGTCTACCCGCCAGGTAAGCATCAATGTTTTCAATTAACTGGTTTGCCAGTGTTTGAATAGATGAATCAGACCCCCAGGCTACATGTGGTGTTAATATCAGGTTGGGCATGGCTGCATTGGCAATTAAGGGGTTGCTTGTGTCAGCGGGTTCCTGGGTAAAAACATCAACACCCGCACCTGCAATTTGTTGTGTTTTAAGTGCAGTGATTAAAGCCGCTTCATCCACCAAACCACCACGGCCAGCATTAATAAGTATGCTGCTGGTTTTCATTTCATTAAATTCATTTGTGCTAATAAAGTTTGTGGTTTGTTGGTTAAGAGGGCAGTGTAAGGTGAGTACATCAGATTGTTGAATCACCTTATTAAAGGGCGTGTAGCCTTTTCTGCAGTGAGCTTGCCCTTTATGTTCGGCAAACAATACGGCCATTCCTAAGGCCTCAGCCAATATTGCAACCGCTTTGCCTAGCCCACCTTTACCTATCACCCCCAGCGTAGAACCCGCAATGTCACTAATAGGATGAGTAAAAAAGCAAAATTGTTTTTCCTGCTGCCAGACACCAGCTTGAATATCCTGATGATAACCGACAAGATTTCTTTTTAGAGCAAACATCATTGCCAATACATGTTCCGGTACAGACTTTGTTGCGTAACCGCGAATATTGGTTACAGAAATATTATTCTGGTGACAATAATCAGTATCTATATTATTGGTGCCTGTGGCTGATACCGCTATTAGTTTAAGTTGTGGTAATTGACTTAGTATCGCTGCGTTTAACACCACTTTATTAGTGATGGCTATCGTGGCATTTTGTAAACGATCAATGACTTGCTCAGGTTCGGTTGTAGGGTAATCTTGCCAGTTATTGGATGTGTCTAGCTTTGGCAACGTAATGTGAGAAGGGATGGTGGCGCGGTCTAGAAAGACAATGTTTTCCACGAAAGAAAATCCTGGTTGCTTGTAATGATTATTTATCCGGTTGTGGCCACCGATACAAAGTACTCAGTGGCCAAAGCTCAATTGTGCTTGCTACCGAATAAAGAGTTTATATATTAACTTGTGAATGAACGTGCCGTAGGGAGGGTGTACTAGTCCACCTAAAAATAAGCGTCCCTGACTAAATATAGGTTTCGCTTTTGACAGTGTTAAAAACCCTTCTTTTCCGTGGTAATGCCCCATGCCGGACGGCCCTATACCACCAAAAGGAATATCGTCTTGAGCGACATGCATTACTGCGTCATTGACGGTTAATGCACCTGAATGGGTTGAGTATGCACATCTATCTTGTAGCTCTTTATCGAAACTAAATAAATACAACGCAAGAGGTCGGGGGCGTTGATGAATATAAGTAAGTGCTTCATCTATTGTTTTATAAGTGACGATAGGAAACAATGGACCAAAAATCTCTTCCTTCATTACCAAACTGTCATTTGAAGGGTTAATAATGAGTGTGAGTGGCACTTTTCGCTGACGCTTCAATGCTTCGTTATCATCATTAGCGAGATTTTCTATTCGAGCACCTTGTGTTTCAACTTCCTGTAGCAAACCATTGATACGAGCATATTGCCTGTCACTAATGACACTGGTGTAATCAGGGTTAGTTGAAGGTGATGGGTACATGACTTGAAACTGAGTGCGCGCTTCTTTTATAACTTCTTCAAGTTTATCTTCTGGGCAAAGAATATAATCAGGTGATACGCAGGTCTGCCCTGAGTTAAGCGTTTTTCCCCACAAGAGTCTTTGTATAGCTGTCTTTGGCTGTATGTCTGGTGCAATAAGTGCAGGTGACTTACCGCCTAACTCCAAAGTGACAGGCGTCAGGTTTTCTGATGCGGCTCGCATAACGTGCCTTCCCACTTGAGTGGAGCCGGTAAATAGCATGTGATCGAAAGGGATTTCAGAAAATTTTGCTGCAACATCTGCTTCACCTTCAATAACCGCCACTTCAGATTCTGTAAAGCAGTTGGTGATAATCTGACGAAATACTTTATTTGTATTGGGCGTGAATTCTGACATTTTAATCATCGCTCTATTACCTGATGCTAATGCGGTAATAAGCGGACCCAGTGCAAGAAATATGGGGTAGTTCCAAGGCACTATAATACCCACAACCCCCATAGGCTGATAAATAACTTTAGCACTGGCAGGCAAAAACATTATATTTACATGTCTTCGCTGTGGTCTCATCCATCTTTTAAGTCGCTTCATTGAATAATTAATAGCGGCAACGGAGGGCATAATATCGCCCATTAAGGAGTCATCTC
Organism: Hahellaceae bacterium; assembly: GCA_016744695.1. Classification (GTDB taxonomy): domain Bacteria; phylum Pseudomonadota; class Gammaproteobacteria; order Pseudomonadales; family Oleiphilaceae; genus Alkalimarinus. The sequence goes on along the minus strand of JADGDV010000016.1, from coordinate 19,239 downwards.
TTGAACGGCAGCCGAAGTCAGCATTAAGTGCAGCAATTAACGGTTCTTGAAGCGCCAGTACCGATTTTTTAAGTTTTAATAGTTTCTCTATACGTTCACTGGCTTCAGGGTAAGGGGCGTTAAGGAATTTAATTTTTTGTTGATCAAAAATTTGTAGCATCCGTTGGTGTTGTTCGGCGTGATCGGATATTGATTTATCGTTGATATTCAACATGCTTATAGCGATCCCCTTTGCCAGGTCTGATAATTGTTTATTTAGTGGTGTTTATTCTAGTATTGTTTGCTCTTAAATGCTGACTATTTATACCATAAGCGTGCTACTTTATTTTCTCGCTTTGTTCTTGTCCCATACTTTGTTTTACCAAGAGTACTGCGGTTTCATGTTGTGCATGAACGAATGAATTAATACGCAAATCTACTAACGCTCTTTTTTCTTCAACTGTATTCACTTTTACAATCAGGTTGGCATCTGCATGGTAGTTTAAAATGGATTCACAAATAATGTGCTTATTTTTTAAAGTATTGACGGTAATGATAATAGACTTTGCTTGCTCTACGCTTAATGATTCCAATACAGCTAGTTTATCTAAATGCCCGAAATAAGCACTGTAACCGCGTTCTCTAGCAAGCAATACGTGCTGTAAGTTATCTGAAATTATTAAAAACTCGACATTTTTGTTGGCCAATTCTTTTGCCACTATACGGCCTAAAATATCAAAGCCACACACAACCGTATGATCACTGGTTTTAACCGGCGTTATTTTGTCTGATTCAAAAAACTCAACCACAAATAAGGCGGCTAGTTTATAGATATTATTCACCATGAATGGGGTAATTATCATAGACAGAACGGTGATCAATATAAGGAAATTGGCTAGCTCTTGAGGTATTACCTGTTGATTGCTTGCCAGAGCAAAAATGGCAAAAGAAAACTCACCTATTTGGCACAGAGCAACAGACGTTTTGATTGAATCACTTCTATTCGACTTTCGTTTGATTAACAAATAGATAATGACTGCTTTTATCAGCATCACCAAGAGTAAAATACCAAAAATAATATGGAAGTGAGTAGCGAAATAATTAACGTCTATTTTGGTGCCAATTGAGAAGAAAAAAGCGCCGAGTAATAAATCTTTGTAAGACGAAATATCAGACTCTACTTTTACGTGAAACTTTGTTTCAGCGATGATCATACCGGCAATAAAAGCGCCAAATGAATAGCTGAAACCTAACTCATGAGCAACTAAAGACGCACCAATAACAATGGTAAATACTGAGCCTAAAAACAACTCTTCCATTCTAGCGTTAGCCGAAAAATGGAGTAACCAGCCGATAATTTTTTTACCCAATGTAAACATGAAGGCAATAATAATGGCTCCGTATAATGCTGTTTTTAACAGCACCTCGCCAAGAGGCAGGGTGTCATTCGATAGAAAACTCATCAACAATAAAATCGGAATCACAGCAAGGTCTTGAAAAACTAGAATGGCGACTGACTTTTCACCGTAAGGGGTGACAATGTCTTTTGATTTTTTAAGGTAAGGCAAAACAATGGCTGTAGAAGAAAGACTAAATGCTAGTGCGATAACAAGCGACGAGGTTGCCGGTATTGAAAATACGTAAAAGGAAAGTAGAAAAATACATAAGGTACAAGCCGATACCTGCACAAAACCATTAAAAAATATGAGATCTTTCATCTTATGTAATTTAGAAAAAGACATTTCCAAACCAATGGTAAACATTAGAAAAACTATGCCAAATTCACCAATTAGATCTAGCGAGTTTTGAGTATTACTGGCATTAAAACTAAATATATTACTAATAATGGTACCGGTAATGATGTAACCAATAATATGTGAGACAGAAAACTTTGTTAGTACGATGTTTAAAACGCTGGCTAGCGTTAATGAGATTGCAAGGATAACGAGTATTGAATCCATTGTATGCCTTTAGGTTAGTGTGCTTTTAATCTATTCATAATTGAATAAAAGCATAATGCGCGCCACAAATGATAAATAAAAAACTGATTATTTTTCAGTGGGTTATGAGTGGTTGATTTGTTGGCGGTATGAGATTTTTCGCTATTGTTGTATTTTTATGGGGCACAAGCAACATGGTAGCGCATTGTTTTTATCTAGACTGAGTATATAGTTATTGACCATAATGAACCCGAACTTATAGCTACCATGAAAAGCGGACCTTTCAATTTTGAGACCATAACATGAAATATTTATTACTAGTGGCCCACGGTAGCCGTCGTCAAGCGTCTAATGAAGAAGTACAAACGCTAGCGGGCAGGGTAGAAAAACAATTACCAAATGGCTTTAGTGGGGTTAAGGCCGCGTTTCTAGAGCTAGCCTCTCCGTCTATTGAAATGGCCATTGATGCTTGCTACGAAGAGGGAGCTTCAGAGTTGCTAATATTGCCTTATTTCCTTTCTGCTGGCACTCATGTGGCTAAGGATATGCCCACTGAAGTGGCGAAGGCGATGGATAAGTGGCCTGATAAAAAGGTTGAAATTGCATCGCATATCGGCTCATTAGACCCTATGATTGATCTAATTACATCGGTTTGTCATTAAAGGCAACATGCCTGTCAGCCGCAACTATTTGATTAAAAAGGGCTATTAAGACAAGGATTTACTTGTAATGCTTTAATAATAGAGAAAACAAACGTAAGCTTACGGTTGTAGGCTCTGTGTCGTTAAGGTACCAGGCTCATGATTGAATCGGGCAAGACAAATTATAACAAAAAATACATGACTAGATGTATCAAATCAGAGGCGGTAATAAATGAGTAGAATTAATATTCTTGATGCATCATGGTTGGCGGTAGAGTCAGAAGAAACGTCCATGCACGTGGGGAACTTGCAAATATTATCGCTACCTCCGCATGCATCTAAAACCTTTTTGCGGGACGAAGTTCAGCGTTTAAAAACGTCTTCTGATGTGGTTAAGCCTTGGAACCAAAAGTTGGCTTATCCTAGCTTTCTTGGCAAATTGATTGCCCCTACTTGGATCATCGATAAAGAGATAGACCTTGATTATCATGTACGCCACTCAGCCCTGCCAAAACCAGGGGGAGAGCGAGAGCTTGGGATTTTAGTGTCTCGGTTACATTCCAATCGTGTTGATTTTACAAGACCATTGTGGGAATGCCACATCATTGAAGGGCTAGAAAAAAATCGTTACGCCATTTACACAAAAATGCATCATTCTTTGATTGATGGCGTAAGCGGTGTGAGGCTTTTACAGCGAATACTCTCATCTGACCCCAGCGAAACGGGCATGTTGGCTCCGTGGTCTGTTGGCCCTAAAAAGAAGCCCAGAGGAATTGACGCTGACCATGTTCCAACAATACAAGATGTGATGCATCATGCGGTTGATGCGGTTAAAGAGCAGGCATCTAATACACCACAATTAGCGGCAGCGCTCACTCGACTAGTGTTATCCGCTGTTAAAGGACGTGATGAGCTAGCGGCTCCGTTTGTTGGGCCACAGTCAGTGCTGAATATGCGAGTAAAGGCACAGCGTCGAATTGCGACACAGCAATACCCATTGAACAGGCTGAAAAAACTAGCCAAAGATGCAGATGCATCGTTAAACGATATTGTGCTCTATCTCTGTGGTAGTGCATTAAGACGATTTTTAATGGAGCGAGACTGTTTACCAGAGCATGCGCTCACAGCGGGTATACCCGTGAATATTAGACCTGCCGATGATGTAGGTACAGGTACCGCCATAAGCTTTATGATATCCAGCCTAGCAACCAATATTGCTGATCCGTTAAAGAGATTGGAAACAATTAAAGAGTCCACTCACATAGCCAAGGAGCATTTACAAAGTCTCCCGAGAAATACCTTAAACCAATATACCATGTTGATGATGTCACCTTACATTCTTCAATTGTTGTCCGGTTTAGGTGGGCGAATGCGCCCAGCGTTTAACGTGACCATTTCGAATGTGCCGGGGCCTAAAGAAACCCTCTATTACAACGGTGCTAAATTGGAAGCAATGTATCCGATTTCTCTTATAGCCCACGGTGGTGCGTTGAATATAACGTGCTTAAGTTACGCAGGGTCGTTGAATTTTGGTTATACCGGCTGCCGTGATACCTTGCCTAGTATGCAGAACTTGGCTGTTTATTCTGGTGATGCGTTAGAGGAACTGAATCAGTTAATATCTAAAAAGGCGAAAAAATAGAAACAGCAAAAAAAGGAGTAAAGTTAAAGGGGTCGTAGGACCCCTTTAGTAAATGATGCGATGCTCTGTGACTTGATTTAGCTCCGATTTTAATCGTGCAATCTCAGCGCTACGGCCAGTTCATTTATTATCACTCATACTTTATTAGTAATCCAAAGTGTTTGATAAGGGGCTAACCCAATCTGCACATCAATATGATCCACTTCTTTTTTGCTCAATAAATCAAACCAATCATAAGTGGTGTCTAAGTTAATATCTGATGCGGCTAATAATTGAGTGTCAGGACTAATGTTCGAGATACAGAAGATACTTTGTTTTTTATCATCGGACTGACGCCAATATCCAAATAGTTTATCACCCAGATGCAAGGTGAATTGTGCCGCATTGGGATGAAATGCCTGCTGTTGTTGGCGTATTTTCAATAAATGTTTTAATTCAGAAAATACCTGTTTATGGTGCCTGCTATTGTTCGGTGCATTTTCTTTAAAAACATCACCCTCGTCCTCTTGAGATAACAGGTTCTGTAAGGTGTCATAATTCCATTGGTGGCGATTAATTGAACGGTTGTGCCCTGTGTTTTCCATGCGATTGTAATCGTTTTGTGTCGCTAACAAACTATGCACATAAATGCCGGGAATGCCTTCCAAGCCGAACATGATCGCGTGCGCGCAGATAAAACGTGCTAAGCCAAGTTCATCTTTTCCCTTTGTTGTGCCTTGTAATGCGTCGTATAAGGAAATATTTATTTCATAAGGTTTACGAGCATCCTCCTCACTCTTGCTGTCTGCTTTTTTATCGAGCGCGCGCCATGAAATACGGCCACCGAAATTTTGCATAGTATTTACGAGCGCTTGTATTTCTTCTTCGTCTAAGAGACCTTCTACCGGTCGCAAACCAATACCATCGTGAGAGGCTATAAAGTTAAAGTAAGTTGTGCCCTGTTGTGCCTGAGGCATACTCATTAACCAAGATTTTAGGTGGTGGCAGTTACCGCTAATGAGCGTATTGACTAACAAAGGTGGCAAAGCGAAGTTATAAACACAGTGCGCTTCGTTGGCATTTCCAAAATAAGATAAGTTTTCACGATTAGGAATATTTGTTTCGGTAATGATAATGGCATCGGCTTGCGCGTGTTCAATTAATAATCGAAATAGACGCACCACATTGTGTGTCTCTTCGAGATTAATACTGCTTGATCCGGATTTTTTCCATAAAAAAGCAATGGCATCTAAACGAAATACTCGTACCCCCATATCAAGGTAGTGGCGAACGATTTTAATGAATTGCAGTAACACCTGTGGGTTTCTGAAATCGAAATCAACCTGGTCATGACTGAAAGTACACCAGACATGCTGGGTGCCAAAAGGCGTTTCGGTTTTGCGCAAAAGGGGGCTGGTTCTAGGGCGTACAACAGCAGATAAGTCTGCGTCAGGCTCTTCGGTATAAAAATAGTCATGCCCTGGGCCTTCAGCTTTTATGAAGTTTTGGAACCAAACACTTCGGCTAGAACAATGATTAATTACAAGGTCACTCATCAATTGGTAATTATTTGCAATATTCTGAATATCATCCCAGTCTCCCAGTGCTTCATTTACACTGGAAAAGTCCATCACGGCAAAGCCATCATCCGAGCTATAAGGAAAAAAAGGTAAAATATGGACTGCGTTTATGATGCCGTCACATTGCTCATCAAGAAAGTGCTTTAAGGTGACTAGAGGCTTCTCACCCGCACTTAAAAGACTATCTCCATAGGTAATCATGATCGTGCTGGTTTGGTCCCACAAACTCTTATGCAAGGCGGGTGTATGACATTGCTCGTCGAGTCTCATTTCTATCAAAGCCTGCAGGGCTATGTCTGTTAAATTAGACTTTAATTCTGTGTCATGATAAATCATTTCCAGAAGGTGAACTGTTTGCTGTAGCAACGCCGAATCAACTGAATTCATCGTGAGAAAAACTCCTTGTTATCTTCTTCTACCGCAGTATAAAGCCGTTCAAGAATGTCTGGTTTAGCGCTGATAACTCTATTCCAACTAGGTATAAACGGTGTTTCCATCGGGCGATCTAAAAAAGCCTCGCCGGCTTTCATGATGTTATGAGCGAATAGCTCAACGGCTTTTTCTTCCTGATGTATATCTAAAGAGAGTCCATTCATTATTGCATCGTTATGATAGGTTTCTACAAAATCGAGCGCGATGCGAAAATAAGTCGCTTTGATTGAACGAAATGTTTCGGTATTAAAGGTTTTGCCATGTGTTGCGAGTTTACGAAAGAGTGCTTTAGAAATATCAATCGACATTTTTGATAAGCCCCCCTGATCATTTTCAGGTGACAGATCTTGGTGCTTATGATCATAGACATCGGCAATATCAACCTGACACAGACGGTTATTGGCATAGTTGCGATGCATCTCAGACAATACGCCTATTTCCAGGCCCCAGTCGCTAGGAATGCGTATATCGTTGAGAACATCTTTACGGAACGAAAACTCACCTGCTAATGGGTAGCGGAAGCTATCCATAAACTGCAAGTACTCCATTTCACCGTACACTTTCTTAAGGGCACGCAGTAGGGGAGTAATTAGTAGACGGCTTACCCTACCATTAATTTTGCCATCAGCTACACGCGCATAAAAGCCCTTACAAAACTCATAATTAAATCTGGGGTTAGCGACGGGGTAAATTAATCGAGCCAATAGTTCCCTGTCATATGTGACAATATCGCAATCATGCAAGGCCACCGACTCTGAGCGGTTAGATGCCAGAGTGTAGCCCATGCAATACCAAACATTACGTCCTTTTCCGAGCTCTTTGGGCGCCAAATTTAAGGCCTGCAACTCAGCATCAATTGCCTGTAAGCGTGGCCCCTCATTCCACAGTACGCGGTGGTGTTGTGGCAAGCTATCGAAAAAACGGAGGGCATGACGATACTGATCTTCATTTGCCCGATCCAAACCAATGACAATTTCTGAAAGGTAATCGGCGCCTTTAAGGTGGCGAATAATATTAGGCAGCGCCTCGCCTTCGAGTTCAGAAAATAAGGAGGGAAGAATCAACGACATAGGACGACGCTGACTAAATACTCTCAACTCATCTTCTATGTCTGCCAGAGGACGATGAGATAGGTTATGCAAGGTCGTTACAATACCGTTTTGATAAAAATCAGCCATAATTATTCTCTCATTAATCGTTAATCGTAAATTATTGTTTTAACACCATTGGCCCAGCCTTTAGGGCCATAGTGTTCGCTAACCATGCAGCCAGTGGTACGTTTTAATTCTGGAGGCGGATGTGCCGGAGAGCGAATAATATAGGCCACATCAGCCTCTTCTAACATTGCGACATCATTCTTACCGTCACCAATGGCAAGTAGGTTTAAATCACAAGGTACTGAGAAGAGATGATACTGTTCCGCCATCCATCTGAGCGCTTTACCTTTATTGCAATCATCGCTGAGGTGTAAAAAACGTCCACCTTGTAATAGGTTGCCACCTTGTTGTTGTAACCAATAAACAAACTCTTTCTTACTTGAATCGCCCCCTAACCAAAGAATGGGTTCACTATATTCACGCTTATTTGCAAGTGTTGCTTTAGCCAAGGTTAACCCTGTGACGTCTGCTATGGCTTTTTCGTTCATGGCCGAAAAATGACTAAACTGATGTGTGAATATCGTTTTTGCTAGGCTCAATAGGTCTAGCCAATGTTGGCGAGGTTGCGAGAAACTGTAAACCCAGTAACCCTCATGTTCAGTGCAGCCTTCTGGCATAGCAGGAAAATAACCAAAAGGAATCAAAACGGCTGCGCCATTTTCAATAATAAATGGATGATGATTCTTGAGTTCTTTTCGTAAATTTAAAACTTCGGCACGGGTTTTACTGGTAGAAAAAATAACCGGAATATTGTCTTTATTCAGTTGTTTCAATAATGCATTGGCTGGTCGATGACTATAATTGTCATGGTCGAGCAGCGAACCATCTAGGTCTGTAAAAATTAGCCATTTCTTCATGCTGATACACCTGCATTTAGTTCATTATTATTGAATACACCGTCGTCCTATGAGGTGAGAGGGCTGTGATGACTTATAATTTCACGCTTGCTACTGAGTTCAAATACATGCTGACAATATTGGGGTAAATGAAGCAGGCTATGGCGGGTTAAACGCTCATAATGTTGAATGAAGTATTTAATCTGTTCAGGTGTCATTATTTTACTGGCGTTCGCTTGTTCGGATAATGAATGACGTTGCGAAAGCTTCTGCTCCTGTTCTAGTCGCCATTGATATACACAACCAAAGCCAGGGGCCTGTAACATAATCATGCAGTCAATTAGCTCCCACAAGGCTGTGTAGTTTGATTTTAACTGCTGATTAACATACTCACGCCATTTTCCATCTGCATCATGTAAAGATTCCAACTGGTTGATTGGTTGAACTAATTCATGCTTAGCTTGAGGCGCTATTCCGACACACCAGCCCTCTAAAATAATTATGTCAACGGGCGCTTCAATTTTGGACCATTTCTCTCTGGGCGCACGGTCATCATCGGCTTTACTAAAGCGAGGTATAGTCACTTTCCCTTTATTGGTCGCTAGCGCATTTAACGTTGCCAAGGCTAATGGAAAATCGTGTGTGCCTGGCACCCCTCGAGTGATTAACAGGGGGTGAATGTTCGTTGCCAAGTGTTGACGTTGCTGGAGAGTTAGGTAAAAATCATCGATAGAAATAGCTACGCTTCTTAGGCCGCGCTCTTTAAATGAAATTGATAAATAATCAGAAAGTGTGGTTTTCCCCGAACCTTGGCTGCCGTTCACGCCGACTATTATTGTTTTTTTCGCACCATCGTGGTGCTTTACAAGAGATTCAACGACAGGGTCAAACCAAGCAGAGGCCTGCTGCAAATAACCTTCAGGTAAGCTGTGACGATTGATAAATCGATGTTTTTCAGTTGCCGGCACCTTATAAACCTTTTGAGTATGTATTAGTTATTATTAGGTAATGCATTATTTGTTCCTGTTTTGGAATCAGGCAAAGTAAGTTTGATGCTTGTTAGAATTTAACCCGGGGAAAACCATTAGGGTGAGGTATCAACACAGAAAATAACATGCCCTTGTTCTGTATAAGTGTGAATTGAAAAGGTAATCGTACTTTCTGCATCCGGTAACGCAATATAGGGTTTAGATATACATATGTGGTCAGGTTGGCTCATCGCACTCTGAAAATATTCACGGTGAGCCCAGCTAGCGCCCTCAGCATCAATCAACTATTGCTAGTTACTTTGTTCAACGATAGCGACAAGATCGACAGAGTGCTGGGAGAGATTCAGAGCATTGCCGAGCAGACTAACTTATTAGCACTGAATGCAGCCATTGAGGCTGCTAGAGCGGGTGAAAGTGGCCGTGGTTTTGCGGTGGTAGCAGCTCTCTTTTATCGTGGCATGAAAGCTACGCCTTCTAGATCTTCGAGAGGTTTAGGTTTTGCTACGAAGTATCCTTGAACATAGTCGACGCCAATCTTTGCGAGTTCATCGACAACGGCTTGTGAACCGACGAATTCGGCGATGGTTTGCAAGCCCATTTGATGCCCGATTGAGTTAATAGACTCAACCATCACGCGATCTACATCTTGTGTGTCCATGTCTTTAACAAAGACGCCATCTATTTTCAGATAGTCTACTGTTAAGTCTCGTAAATAGGCGAAAGAGGAGAGTCCGCAACCAAAATCGTCCAGCGCAAACTTGCATCCTATATTTCGTAACGCTTGAATGAAACGTTTAGCCGATTCCAGATTAGCCACCGCTGCTGTTTCAGTTATCTCGAAGCACAGTACCGTGGGGTTGACTTTGTAGCGCTCGATGTAAGCGAGAATTTTGGTCAAGGTTACTTCATCTCCGATGGATGCGCCGGACAAATTGATACAACAAAGCTTTACTGAATTTGGATTGTTTCTCAGGTGGTCTCCGAGCCAGGCTAATGTATTCTTTACCACCCATAAGTCTATTTCCTGAATAAGGTCATATCTTTCCGCTGCTGGAATAAATGCGCCTGGAGGAACAATGCCCTGATGTTCATCGATCATACGAATGAATATTTCATAGTGTGCGGCTTGATCGGTCTTGCCGTCTTTATTGAGTGCTTCAATCTCTTGGTAATAGAGTCGAAACTGGTCTTGGTCTAGTGCCTTTCTTATTTTTGTTACCCATTGCATTTGGCCTCGTCTTTGGGCCAGCTCAATGTCATCGGGTTGGTACAGATGGACGCGGTTACGACCACTGTCTTTTGCCATGTAGCAGGCTGCATCTGCAATACTGAGTAATTGAGGTAAGCTTTCTGTCATGGCATTGATATTAACCAAACCGATGCTACCGCCGATGGCAAATACATTGTCTTCCCAGGGGAAACGGAAATCAGCAATACTTTGGCGAATTTTTTCGGCGATTCGAGTGCCATCTTGAGTAGAGCAGGTGCTCAACAAAATACCAAACTCGTCTCCGCCAAGTCTTGCAATAATATCGTCTTGCCGGAGTTGGGATTTAATCAGCTGAGCAATTCTGCGGAGCAGTTCATCACCGGCCACATGGCCACAAGTGTCATTGACCAGTTTAAACTGGTCCAGATCGAGATAACCCAACATGTGTTCGTTTTGGTTAGTTATGGCGTCGACAACCAACTCACCGGCATATTGTTCGAAAGCGATCCTATTAGGTAGACCTGTGAGGGCATCGTGGCTTGCTTGATGAACCAGTTGGCGCTGCATCTCTCGGGTGGCGGTTACATCATGGAAGACCACGACGACACCAAATATTGTATTTTGATTGTCTTTGATGGGAGCAGCAGTATGAGTGATTGCAAACTCTTCGCCATTCTTTGATTTTAGTGTGCCTGTAGGGTTCTCGAAAATGGCCGATTGACCACGCAACACTTTGCCGACCAAGGACCGACTTTGGTCGGTCGTTTCATCGGATAAAAGATAGATGTCATGAAAAAGCTGACCACGCGCCGCTTCCGAGGTCCAACCTGTGAGGTTCTCAGCCGCTTGGTTTACATAACGCACGCGACCTTCTGCATCGGTTGTAATGACACCATCAGCTATTGAACCAAGGGTTACCATGGCCCGCTCGTGTTGGCGAAAGAGCCTAGCCTCAATTTGCTTTTTCTCATTAACATCTCGTATAAGCGCCGTATATTGACGGTCATTTTGATGCAGACTTTCAGTGATGGTCAGCTCTAGATGAAACCGTTCGTCTTCATTTCCGGTGCGTTTACCTTGAATTTCATGGCGCTCATTCAGCTCAAATCGGTCTACTACCTTTTCAGGTGATTGATGACCATAGATCGCCGGCTTGTCTTCGTATAATAAGTGAGAGATATTTTCACCCACTGCTGTTTGAGCTGATGTCTGGAAAATTTTCTCTGCTCCAGGGTTAAAGCTAGTGATAATGCCATCGACGCCGAAGGTCACGATGGCGTCCCGGATATCTCTCACGATCGCTTGTGTCTGATTAACCGCCTTTTCAAGTGTCGAGATTACTTGGTTGTAACGCTCAGCTATTTGCCCCGCTTCTGTGAAGGGTTCAACATGAATTCGCTTGGAAATATCGATGGTGTTTTGTTGTGCCTGCATAGCATCGAGTAAGTCGGTTAGATTATTTCGGGCACCATGCTCAGCTGCATTTAATCCGACTTGTTCATCTGCTGCTGACACGCGCAATGGGCGAATCCGGTTCATTGCCATAATGAGTATGATGGCTAATCCGAATGACCATAATCCGGTGACAATAATACCGAGTAACTGAACGCCTAATTGCTCTCCAAAGCTCAAACCCGTCGCGAGTATTTCTGGGTCTCCAAATAGGGCCACAGAGAGTGTTCCCCAGATGCCTGCGCCCAAATGCACAGGAATAGCACTTACCGCGTCGTCTATTTTATAACGCAGAAGCAGGTTGTTTAGTAATAGCATGATCAACGCGCCAACCGCGCCAATAAAGAAGGCCTCTTTTGTTGTAACTGCATGGCAAACAGCGGTAATGGAAACCAACCCAGCGATCAGGCCATTACAGGGCGCTAATAGCTGGTCCATGGCAAACCGTTCGCGAAACACCGAATTTAAGATATAGGCTGTCGCTGAGCCTGCAACGGCTGCGATGATGGTATTGGTAATGATACCTGGCACGCTGTCATTCAGAGAGAGGGTGCTGCCGCCATTAAAACCAATCCAACCGACAACAAAAAACAAGACGCCCAAAAAAACAAGCGTAGGGTTACTGCTGTTAATTTCCACCACTTTGCCATTCACAAAGCGCCCCTTCCTTGGACCAATCAGCAGTACACAAGCCAGTGCGCCCCAACCACCCACACTGTGAACGACAGTAGAGCCGGCAAAGTCCACGAACCCCATTGCTTCTAGCCAACCTGGATTATCCGAGTAAATGCCTGCCCAGCTCCAATGGCCTGCTATAGGGTAAATGCAGCCAGCAATCGCGAGCGAAACGAGTAAATACCCGTTGAAACGCATGCGTTCAGCCACGGCACCAGAGACTATCGTCACGGCAGTGGCGCAGAACATGGCTTGAAAGAGGAAAAAACTCGCATCCCAGGCCCGACCTTGTCCGAGCTCTAGTGCGAAATGATCGGTGCCGAACAACCCAAGCTCGCCACCCCCGAACATGAGACCGAAACCGATAAGCCAGAAAAATACAATCGCGACGACAAAGTCCGCCGCATTTTTCATGGCGACGTTGGTGGAATTTTTTGATCTGGTTGAACCTGATTCCAAACATAGGAACGCGACTTGCATCAGTAAAACTAATACACAACAGAACGTGATCCAAAACTGATCGAGAATGTCGTTATTCATAAGACAAGGTTCCTTAAACGCTGCATTGAACTTATCTTATAAGTCAAAGCGCTAAAGCGGTGCGAGTTGAACCATATTTACCCAATCAAGTGCATTTAGATGCATATGGGATAGTAAAAATGGTATTCACGTTAGCTAGTCTATTGGAGCAAAAACTCAGCCATACATGATGTAAACGTTGCTTTGGTTACAAAATGAAACGTAAAAAGACGGTAAGGAGCTAGTCCTGCGAAGGCTTGGATGAATATCCGGTCAAATTCGCGATGCAGTCTAGGATGTTATTAATACGATTAAGCCAATCCATTACTTTTATTGGGATACATAAATGAATAGTTCAGAAGCGCGACCACCATTTCCACCCTTTAGTCTTGATGATGCCATCACTAAAGCACGTAAAGCAGAAGATGCCTGGAATAACCAAAACCCAGAAGCCATTGCCATGGCTTACACCGTCGATTCTACTTGGCGTAACCGTGCAGGTTTTCCAAAAGGGCGAAGCGAAATTGTTGAATTTTTGAAAAGCAAATGGGTAAGAGAACTGGAGTACCGCTTAATTAAAGAAGTGTGGTGTCACAGTGATAACCGGGTTGCGGTGCGCTTTGCCTATGAGTGGCATGATAAGAGCGGCCAGTGGTATCGTTCCTATGGAAATGAAAATTGGCAGTTTGATGAGCAAGGGTTAATGGCTTTCAGGCATGCAAGCATTAATGATTTAGCGATTGAGGAGAGTGATAGGAAATTCCATTGGCCTCAAGGCCCTCGTCCTGCTGACTACCCAGGTCTTTCAGAACTGGGTCTTTAATCGTACCTAGAGTTATAAATAGCGTTAGTATTCAAGGCTACGCAGATACGACTTAGGAGACATTCCGAACCATCGTTTAAAGGCCTCTGCTTTTTTATATTCATCGCTTAGACTTTTATAATCACAGCCTTCTTCTTTTAGCTTTCGGTAAAGGGTTTGTCTGCTTAGCGCGAGTTCACCGCAC
>JADGDV010000016.1:0-5101 GCA_016744695.1 Hahellaceae bacterium | reverse complement strand
TCTGCTTTTTTATATTCATCGCTTAGACTTTTATAATCACAGCCTTCTTCTTTTAGCTTTCGGTAAAGGGTTTGTCTGCTTAGCGCGAGTTCACCGCACACCGCATCAATACTGATAGAGTTTTTACTTAAGAGTATTTTTTCAATAGCAGCCTTGGTTCTGGTTGTTGCAGAGTAGTCGTTTGTTAGCGCTTGTAATGCCGATTTTGCCTTACATTAATAAACGCCTTAGGCTACCCACAAGCGCGTTGGCCTCCTGTAATAGAAATGGCGCAATGGCCTGTGATGGATAAAGTGATGACTCAGGTGTCTCCGCGCTTCTTATATGAGACAGGGCTAAAAGAAGTCTATTTTAATGAGGAGCAAGTAACCGACAGTGTTGTAGATCGATATTATGAGTTGTCGCGTTATCCCGGAAACTTAGATGCGTTCCCAAGGCGAGTCAGTGCAAAACTAGATACTAACGCAGATAAAATATCCCAAGTGTCAGTGCCAACACTTATTCTATGGGGGCAAGAAGATATTTACTTTCCCGTAGAGAGTGCCCATCGCTTTCAACAAGATATAGCTAATTCACTGCTTCATGTTTATCCCGGTGTTGGTCATCTTCCAATGGAAGAGTCACCATCACTCTCGTTAACAGACTTTCGCGAATTTATTAACGCTCAATGAACTAATTAGCTCTATGTTGGTCTATTTAGTGTCATTTATTTCTCAAGGTACTTTATGCCCAAAATAGATAGAAAAATGCAGTGGCTTAGCCGTGTCTTTTGGCTCGCGTTTGTATGGATTCTTTACCAGTTAGTGTTTGTGGGTGAACTCTCATATCACTCAATGGGGCATGAGAACGTTGTGACCGCTAGGTCGAACACGCTTAAATTTTATTTTGCTATGGTCTGGAGTGCATTGATGGTGTGTGTAACCTCTTACTTTGGTTTTGTTGCCAAGCGAAAATAGTCGCAATAATTAGGGCCAGATTAAAAATCAAAAATATTACTCTGGCCCTAATACTATTTTTATATTTTTAATTGGGTTCTTCATAAAGCGTGACGTTAATAGCGTTCATGCTATAACCCGATACCGCGAGTTCGCTCTCTACTTCACCTACTGTTAAAGGGCCCTCTATCCAAACGGGGTCATACAACAGGTCTGGGCTCACGCCTTTTGGATAGTTAACATAGACAATTTGATTAGTCGGTGGTGGTGGCGTATGCATACAGGCACCAAAGTAGGGGACGAGCAAAAACTCGGTGACTTTGTCTTTGTCTCCCGCTAATGGCACCATAAACCCTGGTAATTTAACCTGTTGGCCATCAAGTTCTTTTTTAACAGCGCTAAGTAGAGGAGACATCAGTTGCTCTCCAGCGCCTCCGTTATGATTAATGTTGGCCGCTGCTCTTTTTTCTAGCTCTGCTATAACCTCTTCTGGGATCAAATCATCCCATCCTAGGGTTTTTACTGAGTCTGCAGCGATTGTTGATAAAGGAGAGAGCAACCCTATTAAAAGAATCCATAGGGAGTAGCTTCTGGTGTGTAATGATTTCTTAACGTGCACGATATTCACCTTTTTAAAATTATTGTTTGCTTAATATTTTGGTTTGCGATGACGTATGCATCGTTAGACCCTGATCGTCATGCCGTCAGCTAATGACATTCGGTAAGCCCTGATTGAAGGTACAACACCAATCGCCAGACCTGATACCAACACAAGCCCCAGCAATTGCCACTCATAGAGGGTTAATGCAGAGACGGTTATCAGAATGCCAAATGAGTCTTGAAGTAAGGGCTGTGCAATTAACAGCATGCTAAATAGCATGATGACACCCAGCAACGCACCGGCCAAAGCCAGTATTCCTGCTTCACTTATCATCAAAAAAAATATCTGTAACGGGCGAGCCCCCACGGCCCTGAGTATTGCCATTTCTCGCCTTCTTTCGTTAAGGCTGGCCAAGATCATCGTCAGCATGCCCAGTAAACCTGAGGCGACTACAAACCCGGAAATCACTACCAACGCTTGTTCCGCAACGCCCATCATGCTCCATAACTCATGAAGGGCAACACCAGGAATAATTGCCTGAAGAGGCTCTTGCTTATACTGGTTGATAAAGCGTTGAAGTTGAAACACTCTGATTTTCGAGCTTAGCCCCACAAGAGCGGCAGTAATGACCTTGGGTTGTAATGAGTCGATATCGAGCTGAGTGTTATCAACAGAACCCGCGATGGGAGGTGCACCATTATTCCAGCCTAAATGGATCGCCTCGATAGCGGGTAAACTGACGTGTACTGTTTTATCTACGGGGGTTGATGTGGGCGCTAGTATCCCTGTAATGGTAAAAGGCATCTGGTCATGTTTAGTAAAGGACGTAGAGCCAGCACCATGAGCAATAATTATTTTATCTCCGATGTTGTAATTGAGATTTTTAGCAACCTCTGCACCCACTACCGCTTCAAATAAGGTATTAAACGGTTTTCCATGGCTGAACTGCAATGACTGTGATTGACCAAATTGATAATGTTTAAAATAGTCTGTGTTAGTCCCTAAAACACGGTACCCTCGATGGGAGTCTCCTAATGATAGAGGCACTGACCACTTTACTGATTTCTGGTTGGCAATATCCTGATAACTCTGCCATGAGATATTGTTGGTTGCGTTACCAATTCTAAAAACTGAGTACAGTAATAACTGAACAGGGCCTGTGCGGGCGCCTATGATTAAATCAGTCCCTGAGATGGTGTTGGCAAAGTTCTCTTTAGCTTGAGTTCTAACCCGCTCAACGCCGAGTAATAAGCTAACACTCACCGCAATAGCAAAAACGGTGAGGAGTGCGGTTGTTCTTCGATTGTAGAGGCTCTTAAGTGCTAGCTTGATGATGGCCATCAGGTCATATCCTCAGCCACTGAGGGCATTTTTATTGAACTGGCACGATTGATGTTGCCAAGGTCTACTTGATGATCAAACAGGGGTGATAAGGTATTGTCATGGCTCACAAATAGCAGTGTGCTGTTCTTTCTTTCGCATTCTTGGAATAACAAATTAATAAAAGATTCCCGGGCATCAGTATCAAGCGCAGAGGAGGGTTCATCCGCTATTACCAGTTCAGGTTGCCCAATAAGCGCTCTGGCGGCGGCTACTCGCTGTTGCTGGCCGATGCTTAGTTCGGCTACCTGACGGTGAATCAGATCATCCCCCAACTGAAGGTCATTTAGCAGACGACGGGCTTCAATATGCAGAGAGGGTGAATTCGCCAGCGCTTTCTGTTTTCGTCGTTTAGAAAAATGACAGGGAAGACAGACATTTTCTGTGACCGATAGATAGGGCAGCAAGTTGAACATCTGAAAGATGTAACCCATATGATCGGCACGAAAGTGATCTCGTTGACTACCTTTCATTTGGTTGATGTTATGGCCCAGCACGTTAATGTTGCCATGGTCTGGCAGGTTCACTCCTGCAATGAGGCCTAGCAAAGTAGATTTACCCGTTCCGCTAGGTCCTTTGAGAAAGACTTTGTCACCCCGGTTGATTGAAAAATGTTCAATATCTATTACTGGCTCGAGGGCTCCAGGCCAACTGTATTTAACATTATCAAGTTCAATAATAGGCATGTTGTATGGCTCCTATTGTTGTAAAGGTGAAGGGACCCTCCACCTTTACAAGCAACATCTTAAAAATTGATAGTAGATGATTGTGGAGATAACTCAGCCGCAAACTGTCGTTTTTCTGTAACAAGCTGGGCTTCAATTTCTTCTGTGAGAGGAAAGAACTCAAAGAAGTGTACCTTTAACGTGTCTAGTTTTGTTGGTGCATCGCAGACAAACTGATAGCTGACCTCAAACTCAGAATGGCTTTCAGGCTCGTCATGGTTAGATTCGTGCTCTTCTTTAGACTCATCGTGGTGCTCTGTAAGTTCGGTGTGTTCTGACTCTACCTCAACCTCTATTTGGGCGCACTGTGCGGAGGCAGGGAAACCAAAGAGTTTTTCTCCCTGCTTTAGTAGCTCAATTGCATTTTCTATTTTTTGCTTCTCTTGTGGCGTTTTTGCCGCGTGTTCAAAACCGATAATGTTGACAGCGGGTGACTCCAGCATCAGTTGAATTGTTTTGCCTTCTTGTACAAGGTTGAGTGTTGCGTGGCCATGGTCATGGGCACCGTGCTGACGTTGCGTATCATGATCAGCCTCTGTTGATGCAGACGCGGATAAGCTGCACAATAGGAATAGTGCCGGTGCAAGCCCAGCAGAAAGCGATAGATTTTTCATTAAAGTGATCCTGGTTGTTAATAAACATAGCAATATTAAATTTAGATAATGCGCGCAGACTACAATGGCGTTAGGTTTTTATAACCATGTTGACTGCTTTATCGGTCTGTAAAGAAGACATTAAACCAGGGGAGGCGCGCGGGAGGTGTAATCAGGCCAGGCGTGGTTTTTATATCCACAGGCTATTGAAGACGTTCTAAGCAGGGGTACTGCAATGTTAAAGTCCAATGAAACTGTTTCATTGAAAATAGTCGGAGTACTGTTTCCAAACACACAAATGCTGCAGTGCTCACCGTGATCCGGGGCAATAGCGGCTTCAATGTTATGACTCAGGCCAATACCAACACACATTAATATGAGCGTAATAGTAAAAGCGTTTTGCCACTTTCGCATTTGTTTGAACATTACATTACAACTTGAACAGCATTAGACAGAGTTAAACTATCGCTACAGTATTGTATTTATGAAACAGTTTCAACAACCAGAATTTTTGTTATACCTCTCTAGTCTGGTTAGCTTAGTGTTGCTCATAGCGACAGATCTTGAAAAGCATTGGGGTCTTCAGCGAAAAGCCCACTATAAAAACTTAAGATGTAGATAGATGGTGGATTTTTTTGGAAGATAAAAATTTAAAAACAATGTAGCGCTCAAAGTATTAGTGATGTTGATAGGTTAATTGATTGGACTGCTAAAAATGGTTTTAACTGATGAAGAAGAAAGGATAAAACAGAAAGCAATTAATTATACTAGAGCCAATAAAAAGAAAATAGCTAGGCGCATAGCTTGTACGGAAACTTATGTCGGGGAATCTAACCCTGTGTCTGTTTTTATGGCTGGTTCACCTGG
>JADGDV010000043.1 GCA_016744695.1 Hahellaceae bacterium | reverse complement strand
AAGCAGAGCTAAACTACACTATCAAGTAATGTTGGATTAAACAAAATATGGTTAGAGAGATCCAGAAATGACTAAGGAAGAAATCGGCAAATCCTCCGTACAGCAAAACATTCGCGCCTTAATGGTTTTTTTAGGCGAATATGCTCCGTTTAACCAAATGGAAGAGTTACATCTTGCATTATTATTAGAGCACGCAACACTATGCTTCTACACCAATGATGATGAAATTTTAAACCCTGACCAAGGGACTGTAGACCATTTTTATATTGTAAAACAGGGGAATGTTCGAGGAGAACGGCCTTATGAAAAAAAGAACAATACCACGTTTGAAATATCGCCAGGTGAGTGTTTCCCTCTTGCCGCGCTATTAGGCGAAAGAGCAACACGCACCGTACATAAAGCCTCTGGCGACACCTTCTGTTTAAAAGTCCCTCGTAAATATTTCGTCGAGGTATTCACTTTAAGCGACATGTTCCGTGATTACTGTTTACGGGGTGTTAGTAGCTTGCTTGATCAGGTCAACCGAAAAGTACAGTCAAAAGCCGTCGAGAATTTAGGTAACCAGCACTCCCTTGATCAACCTCTTGGGGAATTAGCTACTCGTAATCCCATTGTTTGTACCCCTGATATGCCTTTGCAAAAGGTCATTGGCGTAATGCACAGTAAAAACGTCGGAAGCATGATCATTACTGATGATAAACGCCAACCAAAGGGCATATTTACCTTAAGAGATGTTAGGCGTGTTATAGCGGATGGGCTACGCGATTTTGATGTCCCCATTTCAAATATAATGACAGCCACCCCTAAATCACTCCCTTATACAGCCTCGGCTTTTGAAGCTGCTCTATTAATGGCAAAGCACCACTTTGCCCATGTGTGTGTGGTAGATGAAGATAACACGCTAACAGGGGTTGTTTCAGAGCGAGATCTATTTTCACTTCAGCGGGTTGATCTTGTTCATTTAGCACGCGCCATTGCCAATGCGCCAAGCGTTGCAGCGCTAAAAGACATACGTGAAGATATCACACAGCTTATTGATACCATGATTGCCTACGGCGCCGCATCACAACAGCTTAACCACATTATCACCCTGCTTAATGACTACACTGTAATACGCATTATTGAACTGACAATTAAATCTTTTGGAGACCCTGAAATACCCTTCACCTGGTTGGTCTTTGGAAGCGAGGGGCGTAAGGAACAAACACTGGTAACCGATCAGGATAATGGCATTCTATTTAATGCTCCCCAAGGAATGACCGATGAAGACGCTAGAGCGGCTCTACTCCCTCTAGCTAAAGCCATTAATATTCAGTTGGACGAATGTGGCTTCACATGGTGTAAAGGTAATATTATGGCCAGCAACCCCGACCTATGCCGTAGCGCTAAGGAGTGGGAAGAATGGTATTACCGTTTTATAGACAGCACAACACCGGAAAACCTATTGAATTCGAGTATATTTCTAGATATGCGACCTATATGGGGTGATGAACAAGCCGCTACCAGCATGTTCAAACGCGTCGTCGAAAAAATTCATAAAAACACGCTATTTCAAAAAATGATGGCCGCTTGTGCTATGAATAGCCGCCCCCCTTTAAATATGTTTAAAGGCTTTGTTTACGCAAAAGGTGGAGAGAAAAACACAATAGATTTAAAAATTCAGGGGCTTACTCCCTTTGTTGATGCCGCCCGTATTCTATCTCTAGGCCAAGGCATTATTGAATCTAATACCATTGACCGAATTAAGGCTTTAGTTAAAGCCGGTGCAATGAACGAAAAAGATGGCAATGCATGGATTGAATCTTATGGTCTCATTCAGCTATTAAGAATGAGAAATCATCAAGAACTTTCACGCACAAACCAAGAGCTGACCAACCGAATATCACCCTCGCAACTCAACCAATTAGACCAACGAATTTTAAGAGAGTCATTCCGGCAAGCTCAACGATTACAACATAAACTTGAAGTTGCTTATTCCTTATGAACAGTAAAGGTGAGAAGTTATTCAGTTTCAGCTGGTTTAAAGGCTTCCTCGATTCTAATCATAAATCTCAGCTACCTTTGGGCGACCTCCCCTCACCTCAGGCTATAGATTCTACATCTCTTCAAGACACGCGTTTTGTTGTATTAGATCTTGAAACCACAGGACTCAACATTCATAAAGATCAAGTGATTGCCATCGGTGCGGTGGCTGTTGAAAACGGTGAAATCCAACTAGGTCAGTCATTCGAACGTACGCTTTTAAGAACCCTTAAAAAACTAGACAGTACCGTGCTAATTCATGGAATATCACCCGAAGAAGTTGCCAATGGTGAAGCCCCCGAGCAAGCATTATTTGATTTTATGAATTATGCAGGTGAAACGGTATTTCTTGCTTACCATGCCCCTTTTGATCAGGCGATGCTTTCTCGTACGTTAAAGAAAGACTTAGGATTGCCATTAAAGCACCATTTTATCGATGTGGCAGATATAGCTCCCGCGTTATACCCTAACAGTGAACTTAGCCGTTCAATAAAAAATATGGGGCTCGATGATTGGATCAGTCACTTTGATCTTAATGTAAGCAACCGCCATAACGCCTCTGCCGATGCGCTAGCCACCGCGGAGATTGTGCTTATTTTATTGAGAGAAGCTGAAAAACAAGACATCAATAGTTTAAGCCAGCTGTCTAATAAAATTAAAAGCTATAAAAATTTACAACGCATGCGTAGTTAAACATATAGTTAGCCAGATCAATACCGACACATTCCTCTGAAACTACTGCTGCAAATTTGATCTAAGCTAAGTACAAATACCCACTTAATGCTAACCTTTGCCGATCAAAAATCGGTAAAAGGATAGAGCATGTCAGAAATACTCAAAAACAAAGGTTGGACGGTCACATTTGCCGGCACCGGAATCAACTTGGCTTTAGGTGTTCTTTATACTTGGAGTATCTATCAAGCGATCATTGTAGAATCCATTGAGTCAGGTTCTGGTCTATTTAACTGGGACCGAGCGTCTGTTGCTGACCCTTATGCCGTGTGTTGTCTGGTATTTTCCTTTTCAATGATTCTGGCGGGTAAATGTCAGGATAAATTCGGACCTCGCGTGACGGCTTTAACAGGCGGCATACTGGTTGGGCTGGGGTTATTACTTATTTCACAGAGCACTAGCTATGCAGTCTGGATTTTAGGGTTTGGCGTTTTAGCCGGAGCCGGTATCGGATTTGGCTACGCGTCTGCAACACCACCTGCCTTAAAGTGGTTTCCAGGGGGGCATACTGGCCTAATTGCAGGTCTCGTCGTTGCTGGCTTTGGTCTTGCTCCGGTTTACATTGCACCATTAGCGGCCTATCTGGTTGGAGTATGGGGCTTACAGGGCACTATGCTGTTTTTTGCCATCGCATTTTTCCTCGTTGTTAGTTTATTATCACGATTTTTGATTAATCCTCCTAAGGGCTACGTTCCCGTGAGTCACGACGAACAACCTGTCGAAACTGCAAAGCCACAAGAAGCTGTCCCAGCCGCACCTGAAATGGCCGGCAAGGCAATACTCAAAACCAGTAACTTTTGGAAATTATGGTTTCTGTATTTTGTGGGTGCGGGTGCGGGTCTCATGGTTATTGGTAATTTGGCTGGTATGGCCAAACACAGCATGGGTGAAGCCGCCTTTATAGCGGTCGCGATAATGGCCGTCGGTAATGCCTCTGGTCGTATTATCGCGGGGGTCGTTTCTGATGCTTTGGGGCGCTCTGTCGCATTAGCTATTTTTCTGGCGTTACAGTCGCTGAATATGTTTCTGGCTATTTTTGTTGTTAGCTCCGAAGGGTCTGTTGCGTTTTTTATCGTGCTATCAGCCACGTTTATCGGCTTCAACTATGGAACCAACTTGGCTCTGTTTCCTGCTTTCTGTAAAAGCTGGTGGGGTCTTAAATCTATGGGCGTTAACTACGGTCTTTTGTTTACTTCATGGGGTGTTGGTGGTTTTGTGATGACAAGAGTCTCTTCTATGCTTGTTTCTTCTACCGGCAGTTTTGCCTCTTCGTTCATATTGGCAGGTTTACTACTAGCCATTGCATCCGTTGTCGCTTTCCGAATGAAGGAACCTACTGCCACCTCTTAAGCTATAGAGCTGCATTTAATAAAAATGCCACAATCGCTTGATTTGTGGCTTTTTTTCAAATAATGCACGTTAAAAGAGCGCCTACTCATTCATTTAAGCTTTAATCTATTCCAACATCCGCTGAAATTTCACAAAGACATGCTAAAATGGCGTTTTTGGCGCTTAGTCATTGTTTAAGTCATAAGGACACACTAAATGAATATAGATGTAAGCAGCATTCCAACGACGATTGATATGTTTCACCTGATACTGGTTATCCTGTCTCTTATTTCTTTATCTCTGCTTGTCATGAAAAGGAAGTCCGCTGCCAACCAAACAAACGAAACAACGGACACTATTCAACCGGTTATACCTCAAGAACCTATTCAAGAAAAAGAGCCGCCTAAACCTGCTCAATTAAAAGAAGCCTCACCTGATGCAGCACTACAATTGCTTACATTGCTGCAACAAGATGCACGTTTTATTGATTTTATTAAAGAAGACTTAAGCAGCTATTCAGATGCAGACATTGGTGCAGCGGCACGGGTAGTACATGAAGGCAGTAAAAAAACATTAGATACTTACTTCAGTCTTGAGTCTGTTCGCAATGAAGATGAAGAAACACGCATTAGTCTACCAGAAGGATTTAACGCTTCAGAAGTAAGATTAACGGGTAACGTAGTAGGCGAAGCACCGTTTAATGGCACTCTCATTCATAAAGGCTGGAAAGTAACGGATATAAAACTACCCAAAATTGCAGCGGGCCATAATACTGCTATTGTTGCCCCTGCTGAGGTGGAGTTATGAGTGCGAGTATGGATGCTAACGAAAGTAATAACACCAACATGGATGTAACAAAAGTAGAAACAAGTACCCGATATTCAATTGGTATCGACCTTGGTACAACACATTGCGTATTGTCCTATCTAGACTTAACCGCCGCGGCTGAAAACCCGACAGAAAAGGTTGAAGTGTCCGTTTTGTCTATTCCTCAATTAAGCCAACCAGGGCTGATTGAAGAAAAGAAACAACTGCCGTCGTTTATTTATCGGGCGCACGAATCAGAACTGAGTAAAGATGATATAGCTCTCCCCTGGAACGAAGACCCTAAAGTTATAGCTGGTAGCATTGCCCGTGGGTTAGGTAGCAAAACCCCCATTAGGCTAGTGTCTAGCGCAAAGAGCTGGTTATGTCATAGCGGCATTGATCGCCATGCAGATATACTCCCTGCCGGGAGCCCTGAAGAAGTCAGTAAAATATCGCCTCTAACGGCGACAGTAGAGTATCTTGATCACCTGCGTAATGCCTGGGATCACCAGTTTCCTGACGCCCCTTTAACCGAACAAGAAGTCACCATCACCATTCCTGCGTCGTTTGACCCAGCGGCTCGAGAGCTTACAGCTGAAGCGGCGAGCCATCTTAGTTTTGACCACTTAACCTTGCTCGAAGAGCCTCAAGCGGCCGTTTATAACTGGATAAAATCGTGTGGCGATAACTGGCGTGAGCAAGTGACAGTGGGCGATATTATTTTAGTGGTAGATGTAGGTGGTGGTACCACAGACTTATCATTAGTCGCTGTGACCGAAGATGAAGGCAATCTCACACTAAACCGCATTGCAGTGGGAGACCACATATTGCTTGGCGGCGATAATATGGACCTCGCGCTAGCTTACCGGGTTAAAGCAAAACTAGCCCAAGAAGGAAAAGAACTACAACCTTGGCAGATTCAAGCCATTGTTCATGCCTGCCGAGATGCAAAAGAACAGCTACTGCTAGACAACGACATTAATGAAGTCGCTATTTCTATCCCTAGTCGTGGCTCAAAGTTATTAGGCAACACCTTACGCACAGAGCTTACGCGTAGCGAAGTTCAGGAAAGCCTGGTTGAAGGCTTTTTCCCGAAAGTGAGTGTTAATGAACACCCTGTAGCCGCACGCCGCTCAGCATTAAGCCAGAAGGGCCTGCCTTATGCACAAGACCCGGCTGTTTCAAGGCACTTAGCCGCATTTTTAAGCCGTCAGGCAGATGCTGCGAGCGACTTATTAGAAGGAGCCACTGCAGACGATTTCATAAAGCCTTCCGCTATTTTATTTAACGGTGGCGTACTTAAAGCCCCCGCATTAGCCAATCGCATGCTATCGATTATCAACCAATGGCTAAGCGATGCAGATGTAAAAGAGGCACGCTTATTAACCGACTCCGATTTGGATTTAGGCGTCGCTATCGGTGCCAGCTATTACGGTTATGTTAAACAGGGTCAAGGCGTACGGATTCGCGGTGGCTTGGCAAGCACCTATTATGTTGGCATAGAAAGCAGTATGCCTGCGATTCCAGGTATGGAGCCTCCATTAGAAGCATTATGTATTGCCCCCTTTGGTATGGAAGAAGGCACTGAAGCCCAAGCAAGCAACACAGAGTTTGGCTTGATTGTAGGCGAGCCTGTGCACTTTCGCTTCTTTGGTTCTAATGTGCGCCGGCATGATGAAGCAGGTATTCAGCTAGACCATTGGCAAGACAATGAACTAGAAGAACTGCCTGAGCTACAAGCAACCCTACCGGCAGAAGGCCGTAAAGTAGGTGAAATTGTTCCTGTTCACTTAGTTGCCAAAGTCACCGAAGTAGGCACATTAAAATTAGAAGCCATTGCAATAGGCAGCACCGATGACAGCGGTGAGCCTGAGCGTTGGCACATTGAACTGGATGTACGTAGCTAAATGAGCAAAGCAAGCCCCAACTACTTAATCGGCATTGATTTAGGCACCACCAATACGGTAGTGGCTTATGCCGATATGGAAAAGCCACTCACCACAGACAACTGCCAGATTTTTGAAATAGAGCAATTAGTCGCACCGGGAGAAGTCGCTAAACGGCCACAGCTCCCATCATTTCGTTATCACCCTGCTATAGGGGAAATTAACGACAATGACAGGCTATTGCCTTGGTCAGAAACCCTGACAAATGAGTTACCACAGGTTGTTATTGGAGAATGGGCCAGAGAGTTAGGGGCCAAAGTCGATGGGCGTCAGATTGTAAGTGCAAAAAGCTGGCTCTCACACCCTCAAGTAGATCGCAGCGCCGATATTTTGCCCTGGGATAGCGCAGAAGGCATTGGCAAGGTATCCCCTGTTTTAGCCAGTGCCAGTTACTTATTTCATGTAAAACAAGCCTGGAACATGGCTCATCCTAATGCCTTAATGGAACATCAGGAAGTAGTGGTTACCGTACCCGCTTCATTTGATGAAAGTGCTAGAGCATTAACCGTAGAGGCTGCAAATCACGCAGGCTTATCTAATATTCTATTGCTCGAAGAGCCTCAAGCCGTTTGTTATGACTGGTACGCTAGACAAGGCGATAACGCACAAGCGCAACTCGCTAAGATTAAATTACTTATGGTCTGCGATGTAGGTGGAGGAACCACCGATCTCAGCCTAATAAAAATTGATCAAGCCAAAGACAACACCCTCTCACTCACCCGAGTTGGTGTAGGCAACCACCTAATGCTAGGCGGTGACAATGTTGATCTTGCACTGGCTCATACGGTAGAACAATGCATCAATGGAAAGGGTTCGGGTAAAAAGTTAAGCGCTGCTAGCTTGTCACAATTAATACAGCAAACCCGTAAAGCGAAAGAAAAACTATTGGATGAAAACCCACCAGAAAGCGCCAAAGTAACCTTGCTGGGTAGTGGTGCGAAACTCATTGGTGGAGCAAAGAGTTACGACCTGGCACAACAAGAAGTAAAAGATATCGCACTGGATGGTTTTTTCCCGCTCGTTGATATTAATGAGCACCCAGCTAAACGCCGCAGTGGCGTTGTAGAGTTTGGATTACCTTATGCCCCAGACCCTGCTGTGAGTAAGTATCTCGCGCAGTTTATTGTCGAGCACCAAACCGCATGTAAAGACGCGCTAAGCTCAGAAGAAAGCGGCACAGCGATTCCCGATGCTTTATTATTAAATGGAGGGGTGTTTAATAGCCCTGCTGTAAACGAGCGAGCACAAGCGGTATTAAGCCGCTGGCGTAATAAGCCCGTTACCCTCT
This sequence comes from Hahellaceae bacterium, assembly GCA_016744695.1. Taxonomy (GTDB): domain Bacteria; phylum Pseudomonadota; class Gammaproteobacteria; order Pseudomonadales; family Oleiphilaceae; genus Alkalimarinus. The sequence continues at coordinate 10,731 of JADGDV010000043.1, read as the reverse complement.
TAGAAAATAGCACACCAGACTTAGCGGTAGCGCAAGGGGCTGTGGCTTACGCAAAAGCAAGGCGGGGTGCTCAGCTTAAAATTGGTGGAGGTTCTGCTCGCACGTTTTTCCTTGCTTTAGACAAATCAGATGATGGGCAGCAAGCGGTTTGCTTAATGCCAAAAGGCACCGAAGAAGACCAGGAATTCACGCTAACAGAACGTAAGTTTGCCTTACGTTTAGGGCAACCCGTTAAATTCCACTTGCTATCAACTACCGCAGACCACAACTATAAAGCAGGCGAATTAATAACGATTGATGATGAAGCTATAAGCAATCAACACTTTATATCCCTCCCGCCTTTAGTGATTGCCCTCGATGCAGACTCATTAAACAAGCGTGAAGGGAGTCAGGAAATTGAAGTCGCATTAGCCACCACCTTAACCGAAGTGGGAACACTACAACTTGATTGTGTTTCAGAGAAAATAACAGACGAGCAACCACAGCGCTGGCATGTTGAGTTTCAAGTTAGAAAAAACAACCAACATGTAAACTCAGATCACAGCTTAGAACAATTGCCCAAAACCTTTACCGATGTTAAAAAACAAATTGATGCAGTCTTTGGAAACAGTAATAAAGAGGCTAACCCAAAAGCCATTAAAACCTTGCGCGTTGACATTGAAAAACACTTAGGCAAACGTGATAACTGGGAAGTACCCGTTCTACGCGCGCTCTTTGACCAGCTATTAGAAGGCAAAAAACGCCGACGCCGTTCCGCTGCACATGAACGTATTTGGTTCAATTTAGCAGGTTATGGATTACGCCCCGGTTTTGGCTACCCTGTTGACGACTGGCGTATAGAGCAAATTTGGATGTTGCACCAGCAAGGCCTGCAATTCGATAAAGAAACCCAAGTTTGGATAGACTGGTGGACCTTCTGGCGCAGAGCGGCTGGCGGATTAACCGCTCAACAACAAAGTGCCCTTTATAAAGATATCGCAAAATTTATAAACCCTTCGGCACTCACTAACAGAAAACTGCAAGCAGAAGCGAAGCAAAAATCTTACGAAGATATGGTGAAGCTAGTCGCCACCTTGGAACATTTACCCGTTGAAGATAAAACACAAATATCTCAATGGTTATTAAAAAGACTTATCAAACCCACTGAAACAAAAACTAGCTGGTGGGCGCTAGGCAGAATAGCCTCTCGCATACCCTTTCACGGCAGTGCCCACAATGTAATTAATAAAGAAGACGTACAGTCCTGGCTACCCCAGCTACTTAAGGTTGACTGGAAGAAAAATCAACAATGTGCTTTTTCGGCGGTATTAATCACACGTATGAGTGGTGACCGAAGCCGTGACATAGATGACGAATGGCGTAAGAAAGTGATTGATAAACTATCTCTAGCCAAAGTACCTGCCAGCTGGATTGAAATGGTTGAAACCGTTAAAGAGTTAGATGAAGCAGAAACCAAGCGCGTATTTGGTGAAGGTTTGCCTGTTGGACTGAAGCTAATTAAGTAAAACTAACATGAGAGAGTTATGAACGCTGAAAACCGTGCCCTTATATTTGCACCATTAATGATGCCCTTCGCATTTATTTTCTATGCATTTTGTGCCGATGTTCCAGGTTTTAATATGGAAACAGGCATACTTAATTTTATTGCATCGGTGGTAACGGTTGTTATCGTCGGTCTTCCGGTTGTATACCTGTATGAGTTTTTCATCGGTTACCGTTTTTATCAACTACTGGTAAAAAAGAACCGTGTTAATATTTTTTCATTAACAATCGGAGCAGTGATAATCGCCGACATTCCCATGTTTATGATTTTACTAGCCGGTGGTGGCGGTGAAGATAGCCTTTCAATCGCATTACAGCTATTTTCATTTGTTGGATTTATGATAGGGCTTACATTTTGGGTTTTGTTGAATCTTGATGAACTTCGAGCAAAATGGGGATAATAAGCAATTAAAATAACTGATCAATTACGGCATATGTATTCAAGGCTTAGTCAGGCGCAAAGCCGCTAGTTTGTTTCGCGTTAACGGTTTATGTAACACAGTTATTTTTCCATGCAAGGGCTCAGGCAAGTGCCACCCAAACCATGCCAACCAGATTATATGCTGCTGAGTATGGTCTATTGCATCATTCAGCTGACTTAACACATCAGCTCCCAAACTTGCATCTACTAGTAATAAATTAGCATTACCCAGGTTATCTATCGCTTCATCAGCACTACTAACCAAACGACAAGGCGTGTCGCAATACTGCAACTCAGTTTTTAACCAGGTTCCTAAAACGTCTGACTCGGTTAAAGCCAACGCCACAACACTATCTGGTATTATTCCCTGTTCAATGAGAGTGTGCGAACAAGCGGGAGCAGCGGCACTAAAACTAAACACGGAGCCCTGTTCATTCGAACGCTCTAGCCACAAATCACCCTGCATAAGCCGGCAAATCTGTCTAGAAATAGGCAGCCCCAATCCTGTTCCACTGTGACGGCGGGTGGATGAGTTATCAACCTGCTGAAAGGTTTCAAATATTCTAAGCTGAGCATCAAGAGGGATGCTTATGCCACTATCACTCACTTGCCCATACAATATGCCGTTTTCCCAGCGCACAGATACACTTACGCCTCCTTGATTCGTAAATTTAAGCGCATTGGATATCAAGTTGACTATAACCTGCCGGAAGCGGACACCATCAATTTGAATTTCAGCAGGCATAGAGCGGTCTATGTTCATTGTCAGTTCTAAACGCTTATCAGCTATCTGGGCAGCAAACAATTGAACCATATCACTAAAAAAGCCAAGAGTTTCTACACGCTCATCCGTCAGGGTCAAGCCCCCTGCCTCAATGCTTGCCAAGTCAAGAATCTGATTAATCGTATCTAATAGCACTTTTGCGCTTTTAATACCTAGTTGAGTATACTCACGTTGATCATCTGATAGATTGGTATCCAATAGAAGGTCATTCATGCCCAATATGCCATTAATAGGCGTACGCAATTCATGGCTCATATTAGCTAGAAACTGACTCTTGGTAGCATTAGCGTCATTGGCTTTCTGTGTTGCTTCTTTTAGCTCTGCTTCCAATAGTAAAGCCTGATCAATATCCGCCTGCAACTGAGCATTTAGCTCAAGTAATTCACCGTTCATTTCTGAATACGTTCGACGATAGGCAATTATTAAAGGGACCGCCAACAACAGAATAAAAAAACTGATACCAACAACAGAGTAAACACGAGTAAGCAGTGACTCCTGAACAACAGTAATATCCATATCTGCAGCCGCTACATAGGGCTGCCCGCCAGGCGATTTCATCGGTATTAAAATAGTTCGAAATAACCCCCATCGATCGCCTGCAGTAAGATAAACAGGCTCAGTGGAGGTCATGGCGTCAAAGTATTTTTGATCGCCCTCAGGATAAGAGGTCCAGTATGTTACTACCTGATCCTTATCAACGTCCTCTTGAGTGTAATTGCAGGATGTAAAGTAAATCATCCCCTCATCCATTACATAAGAATAAAGGTAGGTAAGATCCCCTGTGCGGGAGTGCAGAGACATTAACTCAAGGTGCTCTTTATCTTGCGCTTCAGTCACAGCATCGGGTGTTCGAGCAATATCATGATAATCTGCAGGTAAAATAAAGGGTATATTACTGGCTGCAGCCAGTAGACGGGCATCAATGTCGACCATGTAACGCTGTCGTTCCAACCAATAACTAGCCGTTGCTATAACCAAGACACCCAGAGTGTAAATGATCATGGCGGTTAAAAAACGTCTTGTCCTAACGATCAAATTATAGCCTCAAATTATTACTATTTTTCTCAGTCTCACTCTTGAGCCTAGCATAAAAACGTACACTTATATTTACACTATTAATTATATTTAAATCCTTAATACAGAGATGCTCTTCGCATTTATTTTCTATGGCCCAGCAGGTAAATCAATTGGAATTTCATACCCTTCTTTTTTATAAGCAGCTTTAATAGTTAGTAAGTCATCCTTGATAGAATCACTTAATTCAATGCAGCCAAGAATCATAAGTCGTTTTTTTTCTTCACATTTATAAAGCATTACAACAGGCACATTAGCCTTCTTGGCAATATTCCAAAACCCCGTCTTAATACTTTTTACTTTACTTCTCGTTCCCTCGGGGAAAATTACAGGGATAAAATGATCACGTTTTGAAAACTCAGCCGCAATTTGATCCACAATATTATTCTTGGATGAGCGATCAATACTCACCGCCCCAATACTATTAAAAATAATCGTCATAGGCCAAAAGAACCATTCCTTTTTCAGCATAGGGTTGGTCATGGTTTTGTTATAAAAAGAGAAAGCAATACCGAAAGGCGCATCCATATTAGTGTTATGAGGGAAGCCGATCAAAACAAATTTATTACCCACTTCTTTTGGTAATAAGTCACAAGACCACCCCTGTAACTTAAAAAATAAAACGCTTGCTTTGTACTTAATTGAAATAAAAAAAGATTTCATGACACCTCAGATACACTATATAAATTTTATACAAGAAAAATATAACGAGTAACCTTAAAAGTCTATTACATAATATTATACTGACTAGGTTTTTCACTATAATATTTGAACGTGTTATTAAGTATCAAATTTAGCCACTCTAAAAATATGCATCTATACTATTGGTTAGTAAAGTTTATCTACATTTTAAGCCCAAGACTTTCTTGAATAATTAATTAAACTCCGTAATAAAAGTCACTCAACATAAAGACTTGGAAGCCCTTGAGAAAGTTTGGTTGAAACACTCGCGAGCCTCGTTCCTGCAGAATTACTCGGCTGCGCAACGGCAAACTTCACGCTTCTTGCCCTCTCAGCGATACTAAATGGCATTTTATTTTACCCATTATGGTTGATGACCAAAATGATGACTTCCCCCCTCGTGATTGAAAATGCAGATAAAGCTCTTTATTTTGCAAAAGGTAATGGTAGGAATCAGGCTTTTAGATATGAGGCACTTATTAATAGTGGTTCCTTATCGCCACCTGATAGAGATAGCTCTATCGAGCTTTTTTAAAAACACCTCAATATCAGTTGGCTTTGGTACAAAACCATCCATTAGAGTTAAATCAAGGCTGGGGATATTTGCAATAATAAAGCATCAAAATCTTTTCTAATCGCGCCACCAAGATCTTTAAAAATTGAAGGGGGCTGGTCTTCTTCGTTTGATGCTGCCTGCTTTTCAGTATCTTCAATTTCCGATAACAAATCTTGCAGTAACTGATAACGCAGCTCCACGCTCAACCCTGCGCTGAATTGGTGTTGCCCTTTATCCTCGTTAAATTCAAAAACTATATTTGCTCCCTCACCTGACCGCCCGTTGACAGCTTCAGATAGCGCTTCTGTAATCATGCTCTCGATAGTACCTGGAATTAATGCATCAATTAACCAAGGAGGAACAAAATGCAACAGAGCCCCTTCAACCCTGATTTTGGGTAATTGATTCAGAGCCATATTCACCGAAGCTTGTTCAGAAGAGCCAGACTCGGTACGTAAATATTGCGAGTTCATTGTAAGCTGATCGATATAAATTTTCAGACCAAAAATATCAATAAAAATATCATTGTTAATCGAGTAATCAAGCGTCTTTAATTTCGTTGGATAAATTATTTCAGGTGTAGGCTCTCCATTACTATCCGTTAGCACAATCCCCCCTTCAGAAACGGTCATTTTAAAACTAAACACCTTGGTTTCTGCATCATAGTGAAAAACTGCAATCTGTTTCCCATGAATTGTTACGACGTTGGTAGAGAATGATACATGTTCCAAAATGGGCCCGTATTGTCCATAGGCTTGCGTATAATGCCTTTTCAGAACATCTAAATTAAGGGTCTGCGTTAGATTAATTTGCATCATTTGATAACCAAATTTATCAACTGGATGATCAACAACGTTGTCTATTGTGACCAAGCGATTAATAAGCGATAAAACGGTAGGCGCATTTTCATTAATTTTATCTAAGATTAGCTGATCACGAATATCAAATAGAGGTGCCTCAGATGCAGAAGTCACACTCCAAGGGGCATCAACCTCCACATCGGCATAGTGTTCTAATTCACGATGAAAAACTTCCCAGCTATCAAGCATTTCCTTAAATAGTAAGGTACTCATACTCATCGACAGCAGTGATGTAAAAACCGCAGAATCTTTTGATAACGCCCCCTTGCTTAAGGAGAAGTCAGCGCTTAAACGCCCCATTCTATCGTTACTATTAAGACTTTTAAGCGGCCCAAGACTGACTTGATAATTCTCGGAGTCTACCCAATCACCTGAAAATGAGAGTGTTCTTGAACCGACTATCGCCTCATTAAGTGGAGGGTAATGCTTGGTTAAAAGGTCTGATAGTTCAATACTGATCACTTCATCTCGTAATTCCAGAAGCCGACGTCGATCATTAGGGTGTATTTGAACAGATTGATGGAGTGTACTAAAGGTGGTTAGTGCTTGATCAAATTCATAGAAAGCCTGCAAACTTGGCTCGGCTTTCTGCTCTGAACCAAAAGGTATAATTGAACGCCAAAAACCCAGATGACTTACATCAGTAGAATGCTGAAACGCTACTTTCGACGCCACTCCGTTGGATGTAAAGCCCACGAACAATACAAAAAGTGTAATTCTAATAAAAATAACATCCCCCTCTCAATTTCTCACCTAACGACCACTGTTCAAAAAAACAACAAATATAATACCTCATTTGCACAATAGTTCCATGAGAGTCCCTTAAAAAACACCGTAACTTTGAACGTCTCCACAGTTTAAATTTAAAACGAAAGTAAGCAAGGTTATTCGGCTATGACCTTTAAGATTTTATTATATCGGTGAAAGTTCCGGCAAGTAGTAACGCTCTGCGTGCTCTGGAATAGCCCAGCGCAAAGGAGATCTTGAACTAGTCTCAGTCAATAGACCTTCTTTTTTCAGTTGCTGGGCAAGCTTACGAGCAGTGGCTAAATTCAAGCCACTCAACTCGGCAACGTCTGATTTAGGAAGCTCACCCAGCAAGAAGGCGCGCTCGAGTAGTTTTGAAGCCTCAGGTCGCAAACGCCCCATTCCTCTTATTAAACCCTTACCTCGATCATCAACATATGCGCGTATCCGTTTTTCCATTCCTTGCAGGTCCAACATATCGGTCATATATTCGACCTGATCAATCGCTGTTTTAATCATGTACTCGCAAAACGAAACAAGATTAGCTTCTGATAATGCTCCTCGCCCATCTCGGTCTCCCTGTCTAGGATAATCAGCACTAGCTAGCACAGACTTATATTCTGCATTCGTGCGTGCAAGCCCCCTACTTAGACACCAAATTCCATATCCACCAATGCCTATATGTTTCAAAAATAAATCGGTATAAAGTCGTCCAACCCGCCCATTACCATCCAAGAAAGGGTGAACCCAAACAAATCGATGATGTGCCGACATTGCGGCAATAACACGCTTTTGACCACGCAACCAATCAAGGCGATAAGCCTCTGAAAAGCGTTTAATAAATAAAGAAACATCACTACTTGAGGGGGGGATATGCCGCCCCACCTGAACATCTTCTGTACGAAACTGACCAGGCTCGACCATTAACGCTTTACCTGATTCACTGGTTACTTTACGAAGACTCTTTGGAATTTCGTTATAGAACATTCGATGAATATCAAGAAAACATTGTTCAGACAGCAAAAAATCATCAGAAACATCAAGTTCACCCAATTGACGCTGTACATTAATATGCGCCAAAGACTCCAGCTGCAAGTCACGCTTAATGGGGTCTAAATCATAATCACCCCGCATTGCTTTGCGAATTTCCCGTGGGTGCGTGCTATTACCTTCAATTAAATTTGAATAATAAGAGTTAATTACCCGCATATGCTCTTCTAATACGGCAAACGTAGCAGGCTTTACCATCCCGCTTAACATCGCAGCCTTTCGTTCAAGCTCCAGCGTAAGATCTGGCAAGCCTGATTTATCTATGGTGGCGTCAGATGGAAGCATCGGTTCCATCGCGAAAGTAGAAATCATTTTTATCAGTTAATTTATCAGTTAATTTATCAGTCAATTAATGCATATCAAATTGATATATATACTTTTATTAACCTTACAATCCAAGTCACGTTATATATTATAGACTATATTATCTCACTTTATTTATCAGTTACATTAAAGGGGTAGGCTATCTTCATAATAAAGTATGATGAACAGGACTCTTAAGGGATATACATCCTTGTTTTTCTCAGCATTCGCAACGCCTTTGCATGGCCAATGGCAATGATTTTTATTTTTAATACATAAAGACGTATTACATGCTTTTTTCTGCACAGGGATTAACAAAAAAATTGGGGGCACACTGAGGTATTTCGCAGGGAAAAAGGCGTTTCGGTTATCCAAAACGCCCTAAAAATCTAAGCCAAGTTCATTAAAACCAGGCTTTTTTACCGATAATATACGTTTGCTCAAACTCTTCATCAGACTTAACTAAATAAAGAATGAACTCTACGAACGCTATTATTCCAATAATAACAGAAGGCAACCCCAGTAAAATAAAACCAAAGAGGAATACCAACAGCATAATCACGCCTTCTTTGGTATATCCAAGGTAAAATTTATGGGCACCAAAGGCTCCTAGAAAAAAAGCAAACAATGCAGCGGCTATTTTCTTAGATGACACATCAGCGGCTGGCGTATCAGCATAAACAGCTTCAGCCTTTTCTTCATTGGCAGAAAAATCAACTTTTTTACCTGGGCTTGGCAATGCTGAGCCTTTCCAGTCTGCAATATCAAGACTATAACGCTTTCCATCATCGCCAGAAATTACGCCTTGACGACTTTCTGTATTAAACTCAAGAATACTTCCTTTCATTCTATTTTCTCCATTATCTTAAAATAGGTTTTATCATCATTTATAAGAGCCACTACTCTGTTTAGAGCAGTATAACTATTCAGTCTTTCTATATCTATGCAGCTCTTCAAGCAACCAGTCACTACTATATTCAGCAGGGCTATTTTCGCAATGTATTTTGTACTTCTTTTTCGTCATCGTACTTTGAGTCGCACTGTATTTAATAAAATCTTCTGCTGAATGAATATCATCTTTGTAATGTTCATATTTTCTGTTTATATGATTTTTTGCATCTAACCCTGCGTGAAGGTCACCATTGCGTTCATATTGACAGGTTGTTGTGGCCACATAATCTAATAGATGCTGAATTTCAGTTTCAGTATTGGCAAATGAAGATACCGAGATGCTTAGTAAAACACACCCAAATAACTTATTAATAAAGTTCATTACATCGTCCCTGTTGAGCCGCTAAATATTTTTTCTTCAGGTTATCTACTTTTTGTTCATCTATACCGTAATCACCTATTATTTGGTCATACACAGACAAGTCATTGTACAACCATACGAGTGCTAGCCCACGAATTTGGTGGTCGGGTGAGTTAAGTGCGTCATTCATGAGCGGGCTTAGAATATCAGATGTACTATCAGTACGATCGATTAATAAAGCAACGATGCCCCCTCTTAAATCCCAATTTTCTTCTGCTTCATATAACGCAATAAGGGCAGGCAAGTATTGACTGTGATTTTGTTCACGAAGGGATTCTATTTCACTGCCGTCGCCTTCTTTGAGTGCTTTTAATACATGAGAAGGAATATCTGTAGGCTCGGTGGTTTGTGCTGAGTCAGCTTGTGCGGGCTTATTGCTCGGGGCATTTTCAGCCGTTACTAACCAATCTAAAATATAACCATTTTTCACCGTGAGTTTATACCCTGCATGATCATGAGCGAGTACAGCCAGTGCGGTTAGCGGTAATGAAATGACTCCTTCTGCTGCTGCCGATTGCGATTTCTTTTTCCAAAACTCTTTATGGAGCTTGAGTGCCTCCTTCATTAGTTCGTTAAATTTATCCTCTGAGCCTGGCGTAAAAATTGCTTGAATAATCGCTAGTTGTGGCCAAAAAAGACGACTGACATAGCCAAAACGGGCCTTTGTAAATTCATCGGGAATAAAAGAAGCCGTTGTTATTACCAACTGTTCAGCGAAGTTTGCCTCAGGGTTAAAAATCGCCTTGAAGAGTGCCGCTAACTGGTTATCAAAATTTTCCGATCCCTGCTCATCGGCTTTAAAAATATCCTCACTCACCTGACTCAAAATGCCAATGGCTTTCATATCTCGCATGATGATGGCTAAATAAAAAGCTTTTAGCCAATGATTCGCTCCGGTATAGCAGTTTTTATATTCACCAGTAACAGGCAATACGCCATTGTCAAAGTCCAGCATAAACGCTTTGCCATCGTTTAATGACAATTGAAAGTGACCAGTGAATGATTGCTGTGCTCGTCTCAGGTAAAGCCAAGACAGGTCTGATTCACCGTGAACAACAGATTCTACTCTAAGCATATCTAGATTTTCACTAAATAAATCCGGTAGCATCCAAGAAGGTGATTCCTGAATACGATCTATCATTCCGTCAATAGATTCATTATATCGTTCTGTTTTTATAGTACAAAACTGCTCGGTTGTTTCGTAATGATTTTTAATCATTTTATTCTCCATAACCTATTGATCTAACGATGACACAGCGCCTACATATAACGCTATTAATCGACGATTCACTCGCCTCATCATATTTCCATTATCTTTAACGGTGCACACCGTTTTTGTATGGCGGCATGATAATCGATTCATTATTTATAATCTGTGAAGGCTTTAACCATTACTTTCAT
>JADGDV010000015.1:4439-80963 GCA_016744695.1 Hahellaceae bacterium | reverse complement strand
GTGCAGGCTAAAACTCAGCGTACGCTGCTTTTTTTACACGGCGGTGCGTATAACATTGGCTCTATTGATTCCCATAAAGAGTTGGCTGCACGCCTTGGTCTGGCCTCCAAAGCCAATGTACTGTTAATTGATTACCGCTTGGCACCTGAACATGCTTTCCCTGCGGGTTTGGATGATGCACTTGAGGCTTATCAGTGGTTGTTAAAACAAGGTTATAAACCAAGTAATATCTCTATTGCGGGAGATTCAGCCGGGGGTGGCTTAGCCTTATCTCTGGCCATGAAACTACGTGATATGAAGACCCCTTTACCGGCTTGTTTGTGTTTGATCTCACCCTGGACAGATCTTACTATGAGTGGTGAAAGTGTTAGAACGAATGCCACAAAAGACATCATGCTTAACCCTACTTGGATGAGGCTATTAGCCCATAACTATGCAGGCCCTGATAAATTGGCAGACCCATTCGCTTCGCCTCATTATGGTGATTATAAAGGCTTGCCTCCTATGGTTGTGCATGTAGGTGAAGACGAGTTGGTATTGAGTGATTCAGAACGACTAGCGAGTAAAGCTAAAGCAAGTGGCGTTGAGCTCTCTTTAGATATAAACCCTGACATGTGGCACATTTGGCATGTTCATGCCGGCTATATGCCTGAGGCAAAAAAAGCACTGAAGAAACTAGGGCGGTTTATTATTTCTCATTCTAATGAATAAACTTATATAGTTACCTGCAATAAACATTTATGGACGAATGATAATGGCAACACAGTACATAGACATAACACAAATATTCAATGCACCCGTTGAAACCGTATTTTCAGAATTAACTGATCATGAGAAATTCGGAAAGCTCCTTAAAGCCGACATAAAGCGTATTGTGGACGGTGAGGGTGGGTATGTGAATGGTTTAGGTTCAGTCAGAAAAATAATGCCTGTACCCTTGGTTGATTTTGAAGAAACGGTGGTTACCTTTGAACCGAACCAGCTTATGGAGTATGTGATTAGTAAAGGCAGCCCAATTAAAAATCACAAAGGGCGTATGGAATTTAGTGAAACTGAGGGGAATACACGCCTTCGTTACACCATTGAATTTGAATCTAAAATTCCACTGACGGGTTTTTTGTTAAAATCAGCTATAGAAATGCCAATTAAGAAAGGTTTTGCTTCATTGGCTAAAAGCTATCTGTGAAAGTTAAGGCCGCGGTATACTGTTATACCGCGGTCTTTTATTTATAGTGTTAAAGCAGACTTTCACTCATGGCCAGTGATGTTGATGTAATAAAAATGTAATTACCTATGAGCATAATGATGACACTTTGTTCGAAATTAAAACATTAACCGGAGTGTCATAATGAAAGTGAGTGATATCAAATTACCTTTAAAAATTTTAGGTGTCAGTTTGTCTGTGTTAACGGCTATTGGCTGTAGCCAAATTCAGACAGAAGAGGTAACAGAGCAAGATCATCCTCAAGTTAAGAATGTCATTATGATGATTGGTGATGGCATGGGGCCGCAGCAAATGGGCTTGTTAGAAAGCTATGCTCAACATGCATCTAGCTCTATTTATAAAGGCCAGCCTACAGGCTTGGCTAAAATGATAAATAATGGCACGTTGGGGCTTTCTCTGCATAACCCTGCTCATACTTTGGTAGCTGACTCAGCCTGCTCCGCATCTCAGTTAGCAACGGGTGTTCCTTCATTGTCTGAGGCGGTTGGTTTAGACCTTGATGGCAATCCTGTCGAGACAGTACTTGAATTGGCTAAGGCTAAAGGTAAGGCAACAGGCTTAATTTCTGATACTCGCCTTACTCATGCAACACCCGCTGCCTTTGCTTCACACCGTTACCATCGTTCTTTGGAAAACCAAATCGCTGAAGATATGTTAGCAAATCAGGTTGATGTAATGCTTTCAGGAGGTATACGTTATTGGATTCCTAAAGAGGCTAATGAAAAAGGGGATGCTTACAACGCACTGGTGAAACAGACGGGTGGTACTGTAAAAATTAAGTCTAAGCGCAAAGACAATAAAAACCTCTTAAATGAAGCGGAAGAAATGGGCTATAGCCTAGCGTTTAACCGAGAGGGTCTATCAAAGGCAGAAAACGGTAAATTACTCGGCTTGTTTGCCTACTCTGGCATGCAAGATGGTATCGAATATTCGCAAACCAAGAATGACCCTGCGCGCACCATGCCTAGTCTTAAAGAGATGACTGAAAAAGCGTTAGATATTCTTTCTCAAGATGAAGATGGCTTCTTTTTAATGATTGAGGGTGGGCGTATTGACTGGGCCGGTCATGATAATGATGCTGGCACTATGCTGCATGAAATGCTGAAGTTTGATGAAACCGTGAATTATGTTTATGAGTGGGCAAGTAAGCGTAATGATACCTTGGTTCTTGTAACGGCTGACCATGAAACAGGTGGGTTTGGTTTTAGTTATTCACGTTCTAATTTGCCTGAGGGGGTTAAGGTGAGCGGAACGGCCTTTGAAGGGAATGAGTATAAACCTAACTTTAATTTTGGCAGCTTTGAAATATTAGACAAAATGTACAATCAGAAGAAAAGCTTTGCGAACATAATGGCTGACTATGATAGTGGAGATAAAACGCCAGAGTCACTGCTTACTTTAGTTAATGAGAATAGTGATTTTGATATTACGATTACGCAGGCAGAAGCAATTTTAGCTCGTGAGAATAATGATTATCAGGTGGCAGGGCATAAATACTTAAAGGATGAGACCTTTCCTAAAGTTAAAGACTTTAAAGCGTTTTATGTTTACGGCAATGAAATTCGTAATGACCTGATTGGCCGCGCATTAGGTGAGCAGCAGAATGTTGTGTGGGGTACCGGCACTCATACTAACACGCCAGTTGCTGTGATTGCTTATGGCCCTGAACATGTAGCTAAGCAGTTTTCTTCAATGACGCACCATGTTGAAGTGGGTCAGTTGGCTAAGAAAGCGGTAGCGGGAGAGCTGTAAATTAGAAGGTAAGTAGATACGAAATCCCCGCTTTCGCGGGGATGACAAAAGCGTTAGTTCTTATCGCTCAATAGCCAAAGAAACACCCATTCCACCACCAATACATAGTGTGGCTAAGCCTTTCTTCGCATCACGCTTGATCATCTCATGAATCAGCGTAACCAAAATACGACAACCTGAAGCACCAATAGGGTGACCCAGTGCAATAGCACCACCATTAACATTCACTTTTTCAGTATCCCAGCCTAAGCCACGATTAACAGAAATAGCCTGAGCGGCAAACGCTTCGTTGGCTTCTATTAGGTCAAGGTCATCAATAGTCCAGTCAGCTTTGCTAAGGCATTGCTGTGTTGCCGGTACGGGGCCTGTACCCATAATGCTAGGGTCAACACCTGCATTGGCGTAAGCTTTAATAGTAGCTAATGGCGTTAAACCCAATTCTTTTGCTTTTTCTTCGCTACACACAATTACAGCGGCTGCACCATCATTAAGAGAAGAGGCGTTGGCTGCGGTGATAGAGCCATCTTTTTTGAATGCTGGACGCATTTTACCCATAGATGCCATGTTGGCACCGTGACGCGGATTTTCATCCGTATCGACTATTTTAGGGTCGCCTTTACGCTGAGGAATACTCACTGGGATAATTTCTTCTGCAAAGCGATTCGCTTTCTGAGCGGCTTCTGCTTTTTGCTGTGACGCTACTGCAAATTGATCTTGTTCTTCTCTGGGAATTTCAAACTTGTCAGCAATGTTTTCAGCGGTAATACCCATGTGGTAATCGTTGAATGCATCCCATAGTCCATCATTTACCATGGTATCGACTAGGTTCCAGTTACCCATCTTTTGACCGTTACGTGATTTTGGTAATACGTGAGCAGACAAACTCATGCTTTCTTGGCCACCAGCGATAATCATATCTGCATCGCCACAAGCAATAGCTTGCGCGGCTAAATGTACCGCTTTAAGGCCTGATCCACATACCTTATTGATGGTGATTGCAGGAGTTGAAACAGGAAGCCCTGCATTAACAGCGGTTTGACGAGCGGGGTTCTGTCCACAGCCTGCAGTAAGTACTTGGCCTAAAATAACTTCATCAATTTGATCAGCAGCTATTGATGATTTCTTTAATAGTGCCTTAACAACGGTGGTACCTAGTTGTGTGGCGCTAAGTGATGATAATCCACCACTAAAAGAGCCTATAGGGGTGCGTCCTGCAGCAACAATCACAACATTTTTCATGGTGTTTCCTCAGTTTAGTAATGGATTATATTGATTATAACTATTGTTTATAAATAACGTTTGTAAGTGATTATAGCGTGTAATTTATTACAGATAGAGGCTTCTTCCACCATCTACCTTAATAATCTGGCCAGTCACAAAGGTGCTAGAGGCCAGGTAATTAACTGCATCACAAATATCTTCTGGCGTACCACAGCGTGCCAGTGGCGTTTGTGAAATAATACCCTCTTTTGAGGTAGTTTGCTCATTCTCTTTTTCAGGCCATAAAATTGCACCAGGCGATACGCCATTAACACGAATATCAGGTGCCAGCTCTCGGGCTAGGGTTTGTGTCATCATGGCAATGCCCGCTTTACTCATGCTGTAAATACTATGGTCTTTAAGGGGGCGTTCAGCATAAATATCTACCAAATTAATGATAGAGCCCGATGTGAGTTTTAAAGCCCCTGACAAGTTTTGGGATAAGTAGTAAGGGGCCCGCAAATTGGTATTCATTATTGAATCCCAGTCATCACTTTTGAACCCAGCAGTAGGGTAAAAACATGAAGCGTTATTGACTAATAAGTCGATCTGCCCCCATTGATTAATCGTTTTTTCACAGAGAGTAGATAACTCAGTTAGTTCACTTAGGTTCGCTTGAATCGAAACGGCAGAGTCTGCTCTTATGCTATTAAGGTGATCTACCAACTGCTTTGCTTCAGATTCACTTTCGTTGTAATGAATGAGCGTGTTGTATCCGTTTGCATGGAGCATCTTAGCGATACTTGCACCAATTCGTCGGGCACTGCCGGTGATTAACGCTACCTTATTATTTAGCATCAACTCTCTCTTTAAGTTATTCATGGCTGGGAATCAATGTCTCATACTTTAATGAGTATGTCTTAACTAACACATAAATTATCATTTTAGCGTACGGCTTGTCTCTGGCTTATGCCATGTACTAAATGACCTGGTTTGGCATGCGTAGCTGTGATGTAGTGCAAAATTTTAAAGATGGCCCGTTCCAACTAGATAGTAGCCATAGACATGACGATTCATAATTAGTTAGTCTTGCTGCTCTAATAAATAATAAAAATAGAAAGGCTGAAGCGTCTGTGACTCCTTTGATAGCAATGGACTTAGCCGAGGGAGTGAAATGAATGGTATCTTAGCAACAGTAATTCTGCCATTAAGCCTTGCCGTTATTATGCTGGGCATGGGAACGTCATTGGTTATCGCTGACTTTAAACGTGTGCTGGTGTATCCCAAGGCCGTAGTGATCGGCATTGTAGGTCAAATTTTATTATTGCCTGTTCTGGGCTATTTTTTTGCCTCCCAATTTGACCTCTCACCAGAAAATGCAGTAGGTGTGATGGTGTTGTCCGCCTGTGCTGGTGGCGCAACTTCCAATCTGATTGTTTATCTGGCCAAGGGCGACGTGGCACTTTCAGTGACACTTACGGCGATTAGCAGCTGCATTACCGTTATATCTATTCCCTTTGTGATCAATTACGCGCTCTATCAATTTATGGGGGCAACAGAAGAGACGGCACTCCCTATCGGCAGCACTAATATGAAGCTGTTTATGATTACCCTGCTACCCGTTATGGTAGGTATGAGCGTCCGGCATCATTTCCCTGTTTTTGCCAGCCGGCTGGAAAAACCAATCAACAAAGTGGCTACTCTATTCTTTATTCTGATTGTTGCAGGTCTGCTCATCAAAGAGCGTAATCAACTGCTGAATCATCTGGTTAGTGCAGGCTCTGTCAGTTATCTACTGAATTTGAGCAGTATGTTACTGGGGCTTTTTGCAGCGCGCTTGTTTCAGTTAAATGCCCAGCAAAGCACCACGGTGAGTATTGAAGTAGGCGTGCAAAATAGTGCGACGGGTATCTTTATTGCGGCCACTTTGTTAAACAACTCTGAGATAGCCGTGGTGCCTGCTGTTTATTCTATTGTGATGTATCTGAATGCAGGGTTATTGCTAGCCTTAATGCATTGGCGTATAAAGCTGAGGGCGCTTTTTTAAGGCATTAATCTGCATTTGCTCGCTCACGTTTCATTTGTTGTTTCGTTTGTTCAATGTTTGATTGTTGCTTGTCTTGCAACGCTAAGCCTAACTCCTTTCCACTGAAACCTTCTGCAATGAGTTCTGCTGGTTTTGCTGCTTTAGCTGCATTTAATGCCTTCATGAAATAGTGTGACTGAGGATAATCTACGTTTTCTAGCCCTGTTCGCCCTTTGCTATCGGCTTCACACACGAGCAAAAACTGTTCAAATTTATCGCCATTTCGAAAGGCATCTGAAGCACGAATAACTTTTAATAGTGTCGCTGCTTTAAGCTCAAAAGCTCTATGAACATGCGTGTGGTATTCTGCGGCTAATAGCGATAAAGAGCGAACATTATTAGGCACTTTAATACGTTTACATAAAGATTTTACGAGAGGAAGGCTTCGTTTTTCATGCCCTCTATGTTGAGGCCATTCAGATTTTGGGGTGACTCCTTTGCCTAAATCATGGGTCAATGCTGCAAATCTTACTGACACTTCTTCACTTAACAGGCTAGCCGCTTTAAGTGATAACAAACTGTGTAAGCCCGTATCTATCTCAGGGTGGTGTTTTTCAGGCTGGGGGATGCCAAAGAGTGCATCTAACTCAGGAAATAAAGCCTTAAGTGCACCGCATGATCTGAGTACTTCAAAATAAATCCACGGTGACTTTTCGCCTAATGCTATAGCGCTTTCTTGCCAGACTCTTTCCGCTGCTAAATGTTGAAGCTCTCCGGCGTTAACCAGTTGCTTCATTAGCGTCGTCGTTTCATCGGCTACGGTGAAACCTAGGTGATGAAATCGAGCCGCAAAACGAGCTACTCTTAGTACTCTTAGAGGGTCCTCTGAGAAGGCTTCAGAAACATGGCGTAATACTTTATGTTCAAGGTCAGCCTGACCGTTGTAGGGGTCAATAATTATTCCGTCAGCAGAGGCCATGGCATTAATGGTTAAATCCCGACGTTTAAGGTCATCTTCTAATGTTACGTCAGGGGCTGCATAGCATTCAAAACCCAGATAGCCTTTGCCTTTCTTGCGTTCTGTTCTGGCCAGGGCATATTCTTCTTTTGTTTTAGGATGCAAAAAAACAGGGAAGTCAGCGCCTACTTGTTGGAATCCGTCGTCTAGCATGGCTTGTGGTGTTCCACCAACAACCACCCAGTCTTGATCTTTTATTGGAAGTGCAAGAAGTTGATCGCGTACCGCGCCACCTACAAGGTATATTTTCATGTAATAAATGAGGTTCCAATAGTCGATTCATAATAAAAACGTTCTGTGATTATAGCGGTGTTTGCTTTATAATCACACTCGCTGGTTCAGGATGAACCGAGTAAATTTTACAGGGTTTTCTAAACCCGTACTTAATAAATGGCTCAAGGAAGAGACATGTCGCAACACCTACGCACGCCGTCAACTCATACTCATTATTCTGACTTTACGCCTCGTTTACGACTTTCTATCGCGGGTGTGGATGAACTGCTTCGAGTGGTTCACTTTGAAGGTTATGAAGCCATTTCATCACTGTTTGAATACACGATCGATATTGCCTGCGAAAATGCCTCTTTATCGTTGAATGATATGATGGGGCGTGAAGCGTCTTTTCAGATAAACGATGAAAAAGGCCATAGGCGAACGATTGCAGGAGCTATTTATTCGGTAACTCAAACGGCGATTCAGCCGCGTTTTTCATTCTATTCATTTACCTTAGTGCCAACGTTCAAATGGCTACAACACAGGCATGGTTTCCGACTATTTCAAGACCAGGATGTACCCTCTATCGTGAAGCAGGTGTTTGATGATGCGGGGCTTAATAGCCAAAACTATCGATTTGATCTAAAGGGGCAGTACCCGCTACGAGAATATTGCGTTCAATATGATGAGCACGAGTGGAATTTTGTTGCGCGTTTAATGCAACAAGAAGGCATACATTTTCATTTTGAGCCGAGTGAGCGACAGGCCGTTATGGTCATATCAGATAAGCCTTCTGCTTTTCGTCCTTTAACGCCGGTTCGGGATATTAAATTTCAAGGTCATAGTGGTTTGGTAGAGGATGATTCAACACTCCATAGTTTGACCTGGAACCAGCAAGTGGGCCATGACCAGATCACGTTTAATGACTATAACTACCAACAACCCAATCGATCATTAATTACATCGACTCAGAGCGGAACTACCCCCTCGTTGGAAAACTATAGTTACCCCGGGGGTTATAAAAAAGCAGAAGAAGGGAAGCGCTTAACGAAGTTAGCGTTAACAAGAGACAAGGTGGCTAGTTGTAACATTGAGGCTCAAGGTAATGTCTGTTTTCTCAGCAGTGGCTCTGTGTTCTCTTTGGTTCAACACCCACGTGACGACTTTAATCATGACTTTTTGGTTACAGCTCTTAAGCAAAGTGGAGAACAGCCTCAGGTACTTGAAGAGCAGTCTGGTAGTGGTGCCTATCGTTTTCAGACGGTTGTATCCTGTATTCCTTCAACCATGGAGTATAGACCTGCATTAGTGAATCAAAACCCTTCAATCAAAGGTTCTCAAACGGCGGTTGTGTATGGTGCGCCAGGTGAAACAATTTACACCGATAATTTAGGGCGTATAAAAGTTAATTTTCACTGGGAACGAGAGAATAAAAGCTCATGTTGGTTGCGTGTTTCACAGGCATGGGCGGGTAATCAATGGGGGAGCGTTACCTTACCCAGAGTAGGACAAGAAGTGATAGTTGATTTTGTAGATGGTGACCCTGATCACCCCATCGTTACGGGTTGTGTTTATCACAGCTTACATAAACCCCCTTACAAGCTACCCGATCATAAAACACGCACCACGTTCAAAACTCAAAGTGTCCCATCGGGTGGTTTTAATGAGTTCAGGATTGAAGATAAAAAAGATCAGGAACAAATTTTTATTCAAGCTCAGAAAGACTTCGATTTAAAAATTCTTCAAGACCACAAAACCCATGTAGGGGCTAGTAGTCACCAAATTATAGAGCAGAGTAAGTTTGAGCAGATAAAGGGTGAGCTTAATCAATCGGTGGATGGTGATATAAAAGTACAAACAAAAAGTGGGCACCATACGACGATTGGTGGCGACCGACAGGAAAAAGTGTCGGGAGATATTAAACACCAAGCCGGAGGGGAAGTTCATATAAAAGCGGGTAGTAAAGTTATTATTGATGCAGGTGTTGAGCTAACGATTAAAGCGGGTGGGGCGTTCATCAAACTCAGCCCCGCAGGTGTTCAGATACAAGGGGCGACGATTAATTTGAATGGTGGCGGTAGTGCTGGAGCCGCTAGTGGCGCATCAGCTAAACCGCCTGCTCAGGCTATCGAGGTGGTCCGGGAAGGAGCAGGAAAGAACGTTGAGTTAAAGGATGCAAGCGCACCCAAAAAGCCCGGTGAACTTGAGTTTATGGCGGATAGTGAAAAAACAATCAACAAACGGGTACATCTAAAGAATTTGGTGGCTAATGAGCAGGTGCTAGCTGATGAGTGCTTACAGGATGAAAACGGCCAGTGTGCAAAAGTTAACTGTACTTGTATTTGATTTAGGGGTAATCAATGGAATATCTAACCAGCCATCGCCAGTTATCTGAATTAACAGCATTTTCTAACACAGGATTACACCATTATTTATTGCTTGATGGGGTGAAAATGGAACCTGTACTTCAGTGGATTTATCAGTTTATTGATAACCCTGAATGGTATCCACTTTATAAAAATACGCGTTATGAAGATGTTATAGATATAAGCCCTTGTTTAGTAAAAATAGACACCGGTTCTGGTGTAATTGAACCATTTGAAAATGACTTAGGGCCACAAGGTAGGGCGATTTGGGTTAGCTCTTTTCTAGATGTTGAAGCATTAGGTGCATCTTTAAGTCAGTTACTTTGGATTACAACAGAAAGCGGGCAATACCTTCACTTTAGATTTTATGATCCCATCACTTTGTCTAGGTTAATTCCAGCGCTACATGCTGAAGAGCAGGCTAGTTTATATAAAGGGGTTGAAAATATTGTTTGGTACGATGCTAAACCCTGCTTGTGGAATATGCTTACTCTACCCAGTACACATAAAGAGGTTACGCATTTGGGAGCGGTAAGATTTAAAACAGAATGGATTAGCGCAATCGTATCGTCTAATTAGAGTCAAAATACAAACGACAGCGATTCTCGAGAAGGCGGGAATCCAGGGTTTGTACTGCGCTAAAAACATAAAATAGTGATCACTAAGCAAGGATGCTCAATGACAACTCAATGTAAAAATACTCCCAATAAACCAATCGGTATAGCACCTGCTGCCTGCGAAATAGAATGGTCAGAATTGCTTCATGTAACGGGTGATCACTCTCAAATCTACTGTTTAACGAAAGAACAATTGAAAGAAATAGTGGTGGAAGAACAACATGTTTCTAAACCCATAAAGGATTTAACCGATACGTATGGTCAGTCAAATGAAGCCATGCTGGCGATGAAACTGCTTACGCTAAAGACACTAAAAGAAGAAAGGTTAATCCCCCCGTTAAAACCCTCTGGCAATAGTAGTTCATTAGCAAGCTATAAAGCGCAGTGGGAACTGGCTTATAAACGTTATCAGCGACAGGTTAAGCGTGAACGTCGTATAAATGTTGACTGTCATGTGATTAACAGCGAATTAGATCATGGCTTCTTAAGTAAACCGACATGCAATTTTTATCGTCGCTATTTGGCTTCATTACAACAGACACAGTCAGGGTTAAGTCAAAACTTAAGAAACCTAGAGCTGGCTTCAAAGCAAAAAAAGCAGCTTTATGATGGTGAGCTTTCAAGAATTAAGCGACTTCAGGAGGCCGTTGAAAGTGAAGTTGAGTATCGTGTAGCGCGGCAGGCCACCCCTTTAGTTAGTACACAAACATTAACGCAGCTACGAGAAAAAGCTAATGAGCTAAGTGTAGATACCGGTTTATCAGATTATGTAAGTGAAGACGAACTGAAAAATATTACTGACATTGATATTAAGCTAAGTAGCCTGGAAAAAAATATCGAATCAAATGAGTCGCAAATGTTTGAATTACGATTATTAAAGTTGCTGCATGGAGGAGGGCGGTTGAATCGCCTTTATAAGAAAAATGATGCGGCATTAAATGGTTATGAGCACTCACAGAATGAGTTATACCAAACAAAATTTCAGCTTAGTAATGAAAAGGAACAATTCTATAACAGCATTAAAGAACGTAGTCCTGTTGAGGCACCGACTCAAATGCCCTCTATGCATTACGCTCATCAATTGATTGAAATAAAACGAACAGGCTCTCAAGGCTTTAGCTATATACGACGAGATAGTTTGGATCAGTTTAAAAAGAACTGGCAAAAGCTCTCTATTAATGAGGTAAAAAAAGCATTAAAACCCACTAGAGCAGGCTTAGAAGGCGCCGCTAAACAAGCAGGCAAAGCGCTCTCAGAAAACATTGGCATAAAGCTAAAATTTGCAGGCTGGCAAAGTAAAGAAGATAACTTCTTTAACCAATTGAATAAAGAGCTATTCAAAGTCAGCCTGAATGGCGATGTTCCACCCAAAGATAAGCAATTTGATATCAGTGCCGAAGCGCAATTATTTCGATTCTCCGCCGGAGCAGAATTGGCCGGGGAGTATGATGTTAAAAACGGTCACGTTCATATAGGGGCTGAATCACAGGTTTCTTACAACCTGATGCAAGCGAGTGTAAGCACTAATATTTGTCTGCCTAATGAAGCCGGTTATGAATTAAAGCTAAGTTACCAAGGAGACACAGGAGAGCTTAAACAGCTTGAATGTGGATTCTTCAGGGCAAAATTTGATTTAACCTTGCAGGGATCAGTCGGTGCTTGCGCCATGCTTTCTAGCAAAGTGCGAATAGAAACCAAGCCCGGAGACCTGAGTGTAGGGGGGGATATAAATGGCAATGTTTTTGCCGGCGGTATGTTAAAGAATAAAGCGTCAGTAAAAATTGAATGGGCTAAACTCTATGGAGACAGTTCAAACTCAAGAACTGGAAAACCTTTAGTCCCTAATTATAAAGCATTAGTAGAAGTGAAGCCTAGTCTATCCGTTGCCTTTGGTATTGGCGCTGGGTTTGATTTTAAGATTGAATATCTGGATGGTAGTTTTGTATTGAAGCTGAGTGCTCAGTTAGTGTGCGGGCCAGGTGGTGCTGGCGGTGTGGCTGTTGTACTGGGTGTTGATAAAGTTATTGAATTGATTGAGTTTGTTCGGGATGCTTTGGAAAAATCGGATTTTCGGTTTTTGGAGTGGGTTTCTGAAACTGCTTTTGAAATGATATCAAAGTGCACAGAATTGTATCTAGGTTTTGAGTATACCTTAGAATATTTGGCTGGGTTACCTGAAATTGAAATATCAGGTTTGTGGGTTGGCATTTCAGTTGATCAAAAAGCCGTAAAAAATGAGTGCTGTAGAATATTAACTGAGTCTGCGAGATTTAAAGTAGCCACCCCTCTATCAAAAGCACGTATTTTAAATAGAATAAGTAAGACATATATTTTTGAAGCAAATAGTTTTTATTTAGATGATGATGAACTCCAAGCTGAGGCATGCATGAGGTTACTTACGAGTATTCAGTCTGAGCGAGAGTTTATTGAAATATTGAGGTTAATGAGTATGAATGAGGGGAAGGGTGACTCAGTAATGCTTTTGAATAGCTTTAGAAAATTATTTGATGACTTGCTTTATCAGTCAAAGCAGAGGGATAAAGCATATCATTGGCTTGAGCGTATTGGACTCTCTGGTTATGAGTCACTTGAGTAGTAGTTAGCTACTCAAGTCGTCCACATCTGAATCCTGTATTCAGTCCAAATATACCACTTGCCGCCCTAAGTTTTGATACGGTTGTATTGCCCCAATAATCATAGAAACTCCCACCACGAAGCACTTTTCGTTGATAAGTTATGCCTAGCAAGTTAACAGTTTGGCCTGTTTTTGGCCCTTGAGGGTTATGCTCAGGGGAGTGTTCGTAATAATCGGGCTGGTAGTTATCTAATACCCATTCAGCAGCATTACCTGACATATCATATAAACCTAAACGGTTTGGAGGGAAGCTGCCTGGCGGAAGAGGGAGTGCTGAGGTATCTGCAACGCCTAATTTAGATTTTTTAGCCATATTTACACCTTCAATGGCTTTTCCTGTGTCCGTTGCAAACCGAACCACTTTTCCTCGGGAGCGGGCCGCATATTCCCACTGTGCTTCTGAAGGCAAGTCTATGGGTTTATTGCTGAGCTTACCCAGCCACTGGCAAAATGCTCGGGCATCATCCCATGTACTAACTGCTGGTAATTCATCAATAAATCGGTTGGCGCTTTTGTTTCGTCTTTTATCATAACGTATATAGTTTGAAACATAACCTGTCACCTCCATAAACAAATCCATATCCCCCTGAGTCACTTCATACTTCTGAATAGAAAAACTATCCAAAGTTACCTTATGCGCAGGAATCGTATCGGGTCTAACACTCCAGCCCCCAGGGTTCCCCATCATAAATGAGCCCCCTTCAACAAAAACAAAGGAGTCAATATGACGCTGTAATAGGTCGTTAACTTTTTCTTCGGTAGAGGTGCAGGCAAATAACAGGCTGATTGATAAGAGGGTGGTAGCTTTTAATAGAAGGTTTTTCATCCATGAGATCCTTGGTTAATTGAAATCCGTTTTCAATTTTGGAGCTGATTTAAATAGTCATCAGAAATGCTTAGATGGATCCATACGCTGATGAAGAATGCGAGCAACCTCAATGCCTGTTTGAGCAATTCTGTAGAATATAATATGTTTTTCTACAGGGAAGCTGCGAGCATTAACATACAGCTCATTTCGTGTGCGTCCAGACTCTGGGTATTGTGCAAGTTTCATTAAGGCAGTGTCTAAACTTTCAGCATAAATTTTTGCCTGTTCTACTCCCCATGTATCAATGGTTGTAGATAGTATTTTCTGTAGATCTTTTTCAGCTAAAGGCGATAGCTTATAGTTTATCATTAACATCCTTGTTAACTTGTTCAAATATATCCATTACATTTCGACTTGATATTTCGCCAGCGGCTAATTGCTCAAAGCCCTTGGATACTTCTTGGCGTAATACTTCAAATTGTTCATTTTTAATAGCGTCCTTTTCAAATAATAGACGCAAGCCATCCCGGATCACCTCACTTGCTGAGGTGTATAGGCCATCAGCCACTTTTTCACCGATCCTGCGCTCGAACTCTTTACCCAATGTAATATTCATTAATTTATCTCTTAATGTGTAATGTGGTATAGGTGTATTATGCGCATAATATGCGTGCTCCGCAATATTATAACCTTTGTTGAAAAATGTAGCAGACACAAAAAAGGCGCTGCAATCCATGCAGCGCCCTATGTAATTAGTGCTTCCCTTACCATTCCGTAGATAACCGGCCATCCATGCTTACTTCCTTGTCCGTGTCCTTACGTTCGTATATCGTCCTGATGAAGTGAATAATACGGAAGTGTTTAAACAATATATGTAGGATATCTCTTAAAGTCGTGTGAGCATATGCTTACATTTGTAGAGTAAATGCTCTAATTGTAGTTTCTTGTGGCTGTTCAAATATGAACGATAACTCCAAGCGTGGTGAACCCTGCTTCGGCTAGTTTTTTTCATCACAGACCCTATGCCTTTTATTGAGGTTTAATTATATTTCACGACATAAAAAAGTGCCAAAAAAAGTTCATCTTAGCGTAATCTCTATCTCATCTAAGATTGCTACCTTTTGACTTATATTCATAACTAAGTATTAGGGTAATTGACATAATGGTAAATAACAGACTAAGCGTTCATCAAGAGTATGATCAAAAGTGCATCAGTGCACCTGCTGCTGCCCGGAAACTTGTTAATGTTAGCAATCTAATACTGGGTATGAGCGTTGCTATGCCGCCATTATTAATGACGGCTATTGCTGCAGCGTTAAAGAATGAGGTGATCGCACCGCTCAACCTATATTATATGCACGGTACAGAAACGCTGCAAAAAACGCTGTTGTCCCCAGAGTTAAGTGCCGTTGTTACGCCTCATCCTTTATTTATGAGTGCCTATGACCGTGAAGCAATGAAGTTAACAGGGCGGGCACCTTGTATGCAGTTTGTACCGGCTACATTTCATCAGGTGGGACGTATGTTGACTGAACATATATCACCAGACTGCTTTATCGTGACCGTATCGAAAATGGATAAGCATGGTTACTTCAGTCTCGGTACCAATGCTGATTATGGTGCAAGTGTCATTCGCAAGGCAAAGCAAGTCATTGTTGAAGTGAATGAGTACATGCCACGGATATTTGGTGAATGTACTGTGCATATTTCGGAAGTAGATTTTTTGATTGAAAATAATCAGCCGCTTGTTGAATCAATACCCTTACCTGCGTCTGAGACTGATTTAAAAATTGCCAGGCAAATAGTCAACTATATTCATGATAATGATACGCTCCAAATGGGTATTGGCGGGGTACCTAATTCGGTTCTCAGTCTTCTGGAACACCATAAGAATTTGGGTTTGCATTCGGAGTTGTTCTCGCCGGCCATTGCGAAACTGATTCAGCAGGGGGTCATTACCGGGAAAAATAAAACATGGATGCAGCATAAGCATGTATTCACTTTGGCCATTGGTGACCGGGCGATGTATGACTTTATGGATGATAACCCTTCAGTGGTTGGATACCCTGCGTCATGGGTAAATAACCCCAGTATTATTCGCAAAAATAAGAATATGGTGTCGGTTAATGCCGCTATTGAGGTTGATCTTACCGGACAGATTAACGCGGAGCAGCTTAACGGACAGCCGTTCTCAGGAACGGGAGGGCAGCTCGATTTTGTCAGGGGAGCCTATGCGGCAGAAAACGGGCGATCTTTTATTGCGCTACATTCAACGGCAAGAAGCGGTTCTATTAGTCGTATAGTGCCAACGTTGAGTGGAGGTGCCGTTACTGACACCAGAATGGATACCCATTTTGTTGTCACTGAATACGGTAGCGTAAACCTAAAAGGTAAATCATTGTCGGAGCGAGCCGAGGCATTAATTAAACTGGCACACCCAAAGTTCCGTGACGAGCTGCAACAGCAAGCCATTGATTTGGGATTGCAGCAACGTGTTTTTATCCCTGCGGCACTGGCTCTATCTTATTAGCATATATGCTTACATTTGAGGGGTAAATACTCTAAAGATAGATTAAACTGAGGGAAAGAGTGCTTGTGGTAGGTATACTATGAACCCTTGTATTAGAAATTGTTGTCTGGATGAAAATGATATTTGCCTTGGTTGCTTTCGTACCTTAGATGAAATATTAGCGTGGCGAGGGTTAACAACGAAGGGACGAGAGCAGGTAATGATAGAGATTGAAAAAAGACGAATAGCCAAAGCGCGTTAAATTAAGCGAATGTTCGATAAAATTTAAGTGATTAGTTTTTTATGCATATTCATATTTTAGGTATTTGTGGCACCTTTATGGGCAGCCTTGCTGTTTTAGCTAAACAGCTGGGGCACAAGGTGACTGGTTCTGATCAAGCGGTGTACCCGCCAATGAGCACCCAGCTTGAAGCTCAGGGAATTGAGTTGATGAATGGTTATTCTCCCGAAAACCTTAACACTACACCTGATCTTGTGGTTATTGGTAATGCCATGAGTCGTGGCAACGCTGAAGTAGAAGCGGTGCTTGATAAAGGCTTACCCTATACCTCTGGCCCTGAATGGCTATCTCGTTATGTCTTGCAAGACCGTTGGACACTCGCGGTTTCTGGTACTCATGGTAAAACCACAACCAGTACCATGTTAGCCTGGATATTAGAATATGCTGGGATGTCTCCTGGCTTTTTGATTGGTGGTGTTCCCCAAAATTTTGAAGCCTCAGCTCGATTAGGCGAAACACCGTTTTTTGTTGTTGAAGCCGATGAGTATGACAGTGCTTTTTTCGATAAGCGTTCTAAGTTTGTTCATTATCGTCCTCGTACCCTTATCATGAATAACCTAGAGTTTGATCATGCTGATATTTTTGCAGATTTAGCCGCTATTCAAACTCAATTTCATCATTTGATTCGTACCGTTCCTTCCACCGGATTAATTATTGCGCCAAAAGGCGTAGAGAGCCTTGATCAAGTGTTAGAAAAAGGTTGTTGGAGCGATGTACAAACTATTTCAACAGAGCAGGGTGATTGGAACTACCAGTTAACATCTGAGGATGGTTCCGTATTCTCTGTTGAAATACAGAACGAAGAGGCCACCGTTAACTGGTCAATGACTGGCTTACACAACGTGCTAAACGGCGTAGCTGCAATGGCGGCAGCTCGTCATGTTGGGGTTAAAGCGAGCCTGGCTGCAGAAGCGTTAAGTAATTTTTCTGGGGTTAAACGTCGTCTGGAACTACTGGGAGATATCAAGGGTGTTAAGGTCTATGATGATTTTGCTCACCACCCTACAGCCATAGAAACAACTCTTGATGGATTAAGAAAGCAGGTGGGCAATGAGACCATTATTGCGCTAATAGAGCCCCGTTCAAATACCATGAAAATGGGGGTTCACCAAAATACACTATTGGCCTCTGCGGAAGAGGCAGACCAAGTTGTTTGGGCAAACTTGGCAACCGATGGCTCAATGGACTGGTTGAGTGATATGACGGATAAAGCCAGTGACAAACATCAGTCAGGGCGCTCGGTTGAACAAATGATTGAGTTGGTTAATGGCCGCTTACAAAGCAATATAGAAGGCAATGCTGCAGCTCGTCAGCATGTGGTCATAATGAGTAATGGCGGCTTCTCAGGCATTCATCAAAAGCTCATTAGCGCTTTGAAAGAGGGTACATAATGTCGGATGTGCAAAAGCGCGTTACAGTCGCCATTACTGGCGCTTCGGGTGTGCAATACGGACTGCGTTTAATTGAATGCTTGGTTAAGGCTGATGCACAGGTCTTTGTGATGGTTTCAAAGGCGGCTCAAGTGGTTATAGCCACAGAAACAGACCTTAAATTACCGGCTCAGGCGGCTTCGATGGCGCAATTTTTAACGACGCTCTATCAGGCTAAAGAAGGTCAGATAAAGGTGTTTGGAAAAGAAGATTGGATGTCTCCGGTAGCCTCTGGTTCGGGGGCGCCATCGAGTATGGTCGTTTGCCCTTGCAGTGCAGGCGCTCTTTCAGCTATTGCGATAGGTGCTAGCAACAATCTAATTGAGCGTGCTGCCGATGTGGTCTTAAAAGAACGGCGACAACTTATTTTAGTGCCAAGAGAGAGCCCATTTTCAGCTATTCATCTTGAAAATATGCTCAAGTTAACCCATATGGGTGTAACCATTATGCCGGCTAGCCCTGGCTTTTATCATAAGCCCCAATCCGTTTTAGATATGGTTGATTTTATGGTGGCTAGAGTGCTGGATCATCTAGGTATTGAGCAAAACATGATTGAAAAATGGGGTGGGGATAGGCTTTAAGCCTATCCCGTCTTAAAATAGCTATCCCTTTGCTTGCTTCACTTCTTTTAAATCATCCCCTTCCAGAAAAAACGCTTGTCCAAAGCCTTTAACGTAATTTCCTTTTGTTGGTTTTAGCTCGAAAAGTTGAAAGTCAGACAGTGAGCGAAGTACATCAACGGTTGCCCCTTGAGCCTCACGAAACTTATCTAAGAGGGGGTTCCATTGTTCAGATTCTCTCGATATGGGCGTTGCAGAACATTCTAGTGTTAATCGACGGCGAGCAAATAGGTTTCTGGCGTCATCTTCACTTTGAATAAAAAACAATGAAAGAATGGGGTGGGCGAGAATGTTATGGGTATGAGATGCCAAGGTACTAATGAATATATAGTAACGTCCAGATTCCCTGATGTAAGGCGTGTAGCTAGCCTCTGGGTTACCTGAGCTATTAATCGTTGCTAACTGAACCGTCTTAAATTGACTAATAAGATTCTCAGCTTCGTCCAATATGTTTGCAGTATCAATTTTTGCACTTTCGTTTTTTTCTTGTGACGTCATAAATGGCCTTAACTTCTTGTGTCAGGATAGTTGTATGATTTTTTTAGTCATTTAAATTGGCGTATTAGAGCATTGAGTTCAACCCTCTACAATTGAGAAACTGAACCTATCGATTTAAAAGAATAAGTATAACATTTAGGAGGAAACCAATGTTCGCCCGTCCCATATTTGATTCCGATTTAGTTGCCTTTAGAGATTCAGTTCATAAGTTTTATGAAAAAGAGGCTGTGCCGTTCCATGCTCAATGGGAAAAGGATGGCCATGTCTCAAAAGAAGTATGGCGTAAAGCTGGAGAAATGGGTCTTTTGTGCCCAACAGCGCCTGAGCAGTATGGCGGTGTAGGGGCAGACTTTAGATACAGTGCCGTTGTTATGGAGGAGGCTGGAGCCTTGGGGCTTTCAGGGCTTGGCTTTTCACTTCACTCCGATATTGTGATGCCATATATTTTGAATCACGGTAGTGAGGCGCAGAAGCAAAAATATATCCCTAAGTTAATCAGCGGTGAAATGATTGGCGCTATAGCCATGACGGAGCCGGGTGCCGGGTCTGACCTGCAGGGAGTAATGACATCTGCCGTTAAAAAAGGTGATAAGTATGTGCTCAATGGTTCAAAAACCTTTATCACTAATGGGCAGCTATGTGATTTAGTGATCGTTGTTGCAAAAACAGACCCGAAAGCGGGCGCAAAAGGAACCAGCCTGTTTTTGGTTGAAGCGGATACTAAAGGGTTTGCAAAAGGCCAGAACCTCGAAAAAGTAGGCATGAAAGCTCAGGATACGTCTGAGATGTTTTTTCAGGATGTAGAAATACCACTAGAAAACTTATTAGGTGAAGACGAGGGAAGAGGTTTCATCCAGTTAATGCAAGAGTTACCACAGGAACGCTTGTTGGTAGGACTTACCGCAATGGCCGCATGTGAAGCCGCTCATCAATGGACAGTTGATTATGTAAAAGAGCGAAAAGCATTCGGGAAACCGATTATGTCGTTTCAAAATACCCGTTTTAAATTGGCTGAGTTAAAGGCTGATATAACCGCAGGTCGTTGCTTTGCAGATCGCTGCCTTGAGTTGCACTTGGATAAAAAATTAGATGTGCCAACCGCCGCGATGTTAAAACAGTGGACAACAGATTTACAGTGCAAAGTAATGGATGAGTGTGTGCAGCTCCATGGAGGGTATGGTTATATGTGGGAGTATCCTATTGCTAGAGCATGGGCTGATGCGCGAGTACAGAGAATATATGCGGGTACAAATGAGATAATGAAAGAGATAGTCGCTAGGTCATTATAATATAAATAGTCACTATTTTGCTCATTAGAGCGTTCGCCTTGGCGGGTAGCTGAGGCGAACTTGAAATTAAGTATATCCGTAACAAGCCAATCTCTGGCTCTATAAGGTTAAGACCCGCAATAAGTCTTGGAACGTTTATACTTTGAATTTAGATAACAGATTATGAGTTTCTGTTGTTAGATTTTTAAGTTGTTGGCTTCTATCTGCTAGGGCCTGAGAGCCATTGTGCGTTTCATGGGCTACTTCTTTAATAGAAAGCACGTTGTGACTGACTTCATTAGCAACAATGCCTTGTTGTTCAACAGTCGAAGCAATTTGTGTATTTCGGTTGCTGACCTCACTGACTTTCTCACCTGCCAGCATTAAGCATTCTCCCGTTGTTTTTGCGTTTTCTACGCAGGCTGAGGAATGTTCTTTACTATCTTGCATCACCTTAACCGCGTCGAAGGCTGCTGCTTGAAGGCTCTCTGTCATGGTCTGTATTTCTTCTGTTGACTCATGTGTTCTTTGAGCTAAAGATCGTACTTCATCTGCAACGACTGCAAACCCTCGACCTGACTCCCCAGCCCGAGCGGCTTCTATTGCTGCATTTAAGGCGAGTAGGTTGGTTTGTTCTGATATATTACGAATAACATTCAGAATGCTATCAATTTGCTTGATATTCACTTCAAGTTGGCTGATGACATTGCTGGCCTGATTCACATCTTGTGATACTTTATCAATGGCCTCAATGGTGTTCGTCATCATTTCGTTGCCCAAATTAATCTGTTCATTACTCTCTGTCGTTAGGCTGGATGTCTCTGCTGCATTTTGGGCTACTTCCTGTATGGTTGTTGCTAACTCTTCGATGGCTGATGCAAGCAACTCCGTTTCTATATGCTGCTGATTAACCCCTTCAGAAGTTTGAGTTGTAATGACTGCCATAGTTTCGGAAAGTTCGGATAATTGATTTGAGCTGTCATGGCTGTGGTTTATTAGTTTTTTGAATGAGTCCTGCATGAGAATAAAAGAGTTGTTGAGATCCCCTAGCTCATCTTTGCGTGGGCTTGGATCTATGGTAACGGTTAGGTCACCAGTGGCTGCTTTTTTCATGGTACGCACGAGAGCATGGAGGGGGCTTACAATATTAATCGTTACGAAATGGGCAAAAAAACTGACGATTATTGTGATAATTAATAAGGCGAAGATACTTTTTTGTGTACTACTCCAAAAAACATCTTCAATATCATTAATATAAATACCTGTACCAATAATCCAGTTCCAAGGTTCAAAACCTTTCACATAAGATGATTTAGGCATGGGCTCATTTTGACCGGGCATATCCCAATAATAATTGACGTAGCCTTCATTGGATTCTTTTACTATGTTTACAAACTCTTTAAATAACTGTGTCCCTTTAGGGTCTTCAAAGCCCGACATGTCTTTACCATTCAATGCCGGTTTTATTGGGTGCATTACAATAACGGCATTGAAATCATTTATCCAAAAGTAGCCTTTTTCACTATCATATCTAAGCTTACTAATAGCCTCTAAGGCTTGCTTTTTTGCCTCATCTTCTCCTAGAGAGCTACTCAACTCATAGTAGTGATTAGTCAACGCTGATACGCTTTCAACTAAGTGTTTAATTTCTTTTTCTCGACTTTCCATTAGGTGCTGGTATTCACCTAGGCGAGCAACAGTTTGCAGAATTAATATGCCCGTCATGGCGACAGACAACAGTAGCCAAAGTTTGTGTTTAACGCGAAGATTACTGAACAATATATAATTCCTTATTCTTTAATTTTATAAAAGCAGGATGTTTAATAAAACATTATAATTACTATTTCAAATAATCTAATTTAAATACTGTTCTAAATAGTAACGATAAGTATTACGGATGGCTGTGCGTGTATTAATTTTTATAATTCAAAATAAGGAATGAAATGATGGGGCTCCTGCTTCTAGGTATTTTTCTGTTTTTCGGTATTCACTGTATATCGATTTTTGCGTTACCTTTGCGTAACAAGCTTGCAGCAAAGAGTGAATATGGCTGGAAGGCATTTTATAGTGTTATTTCTATTGCGGGTGTTGTTTTTATCGCGCAAGGATATGCGGCACTTAAACTAAACCCTACTTTACTTTATGACACACCTAACGGGCTTCGTCACCTTAGCGCTTTATTAATGCTACCTGTTTTTATACTTTTTCTTGCGCCTTACTTTCCCGGTAAAATAACTACAATAACAAAACACCCTCAGCTCATTGCTGTAAAGCTGTGGGCTGTAAGTCACCTTCTTGTGAATGGCATGTTATCTGATGTTTTACTTTTTGGGTCTTTTTTAGTGTGGGCGGTAGTAGATCGCATCTCTATGAAAAAACGTTCACCTCGGCCTTTGCCAGGGTTAAAGCAATCGAGTATTAATGATGTGATGATTATTGTGCTAGGTATTGTTTTTTACGTGGTATTTGTTTTATATATTCATGAAGCGTTGACTGGGATTCGTCCTTTTGCAGTGGCTAGTTGAAGGCCTGGTCGTTATGTAGTGGAGCATTACTTGGATGATATCATCTTATTGATTTGATCTTGATAGGGCGCTTCAGTCGTAAGCAGTTTGGAAAAATCATCGCCTGGAACGGGTTTACTGAATAGGTAACCCTGTATAATTTGGATACCTTGTTGGCGAAGAAATTGGAATTGTTTCACGTCGTCCACTCCTTCAGCCACCATGCGTAAGTTGAGACCTTTCCCCATGGCGATAATGGCACTCACTAAGTGTGCATTATTGTCACTCTTGTCATAGTCAATCACAAAGCTGCGGTCTATTTTTAATTCATCCAGTGGAAACCGGCTGAGGTAGCTCAGTGAAGAGTACCCGGTACCAAAGTCATCTACAGAGAGAGTGCAGCCTAGTTTTTTGAGTTCATGCAAGGATTCAATCGATGACTTTGCATTACTCATGATGACCCCTTCAGTCAGCTCTAGCTCAAGTAAATGAGGTTCTAGTTGGGTCTCAATTAATACCTGTTTGACTAACTCTATGAAGGCGGAATTAAATTGAAGGCTAGAAACATTAACGGCCATTTTTTGTATTTTCAGTCCTTGATCATGAAAGGACTTACATTGACGACAGGCTTCGAGCAGTGTCCATGCGCCCAATTGAACAATGAGCCCCATTTCTTCCGCTAGAGGAATGAAACGTGCGGGTGGCACTAATCCATGCTCAGGGTGGTTCCATCGAATTAACGCTTCGGCTCCGCTGATTTCACCCGTTTCGATATTTACTTGAGGTTGGTAGTGAAGAACCATTTCTTCACGCTCTACTGCGCGTCGTAAATCAGCCTCCAATTTTAGGCGTCCTACAGAAGTACCTTTCATTGCACTGGAGTAAAAACTATAGCTATTTTTCCCGGTGCTTTTTGCATGGTACATGGCGGTATCAGCACGTTTAAGTAAATCTTCTACTGTACCTGCGTCCTGAGGCGCAATAGCGATACCTATGCTAGGCGTGATAACAATCTCATGGCCATCAATAAGCATGGGGGTTTGTAGTGATTCTAAAAGACGTTCAGCCACGACTCCCGCTATTTTAGGTTCTTCAAGCTTGTAGAGAACAACGGTAAATTCATCTCCCCCTAGTCGAGAGACATCAATTTTTGATTCTGGGTCGAAATATTGCGATATGAGATCACTTTCTCTAATGCAGCTTGATAGTCTGGCGCCCACTTCACGCAAGAGCATATCTCCGGCTGTATGCCCTAGAGAGTCGTTGATACGTTTGAAATTATCCAAGTCTAAAAATAATAGAGCTAGGATGGAATCGTCGCGTTTTGAAATTTTTAGCAGTAGTTCTAGCTGTTCTGTAAATAATTGGCGATTAGGTAATGACGTGAGGCTGTCATAGTAGGCCAATTGACGCATACGATCTTTAGCTTGGGTAACTTGTTTAACGGCTTGGTTCAGTTCCTTATTACGACGCGATAACTGCTCTGTCCGCTCATTGACCTTCATGTTGAGTAGATGACTTTCTACATCCATTTTAGCTTTATGTGAGCTCAAATCAGAAAGCACAAGGTTCAGCATAGAGGCTATCTGGCGTGCCTCACCTGCGCCCTTGGTATGGAATGTTTGGTCTAATTTTCCGTCAGATATATCATCGGCCAGTTGAGCAAGGTTGGCTAATGGCGCTGTAATACGTCGGGTAATCATTAGCGTCAGGTATATAAATACAAGAAGTAAGGCAAAGCAAATAGCGCCTACTTTTCCTGCGTATCCAACAACGTTTTTGTGGAGTTGTTGAAGGTTGATGGCAAAGACATAATAGCCCATAACATGTTGAGAGCTTTGGTTGGCGGCTGTAGCCAGTGCCTGACCGAAATTTTCACGGCTAATATTTTCAGTATTGGGGTTAACGAAAGAGTAGATTGGAATAGATAGTTCTAGAATTCGACCTTCACCTGAAGTGTTATCACGTTCAGTCTGAGTTACATCTAATGCTGATTGGTTGGAGGTAAGCTGTGTGGAGTTCTGAGCGTTGGAGTTTGTCTCCCCATCTTTGTGAAGGGCAATAATCAAGTTACCCAAACGATCATAAACTGCAGTGTACTGAATGATCTGGTTTTGTAAAAACTGTTCTAGTAACGATTCTAAAACGTCAGTATCTCGATAATAGATAGCAAATTGTTGTTGGACCCCTGTGCGAGCCTGCCAGATAGTATTGTCTATTAACTCTTGCTTATTAGATAAGTATTTATCGTAAACAAGGTATGTGGTAACGCCTGCGCTGATAAGAAGGAAGAGGGCAACCAGCATCAGGCTAATGGATTTGCGAATAGTTAAAAATCGAAACATTAAAGCGACCATTGTTTGAATGAAGTTGCTTGTAGAACTTCAGTATTTTTTGTTATTGATAAAGTATGGATTGTAAGTTCAGTGTTTACAAGAGCCGTAGTGTTTGATGCATAAAGCACTTGCAATAATGACCGCGGGTCACATATGATATTTTTAAAATTTGATAATTCTTTGATGAGCATTTAAGAGGCTGAGTATGAAAATTGCGGTAAATGATGTGGAGCGATTAATTGAGTTTGAGCCGGATACGCCTCTTTTATGGGTCATTAGAGATGAGCTTAAACTTAAAGGTACAAAATTTGGCTGTGGAAAAGGGCTTTGCGGCGCTTGTACCGTTCACCTTAATGGCACGCCTATTCGCTCATGCATTACGCCTGTGAGTGCAGTTGAGGGTCAAAACATAACCACTATTGAAGGTATCGGCTCTGAAGAAAGCCCGCATCCATTGCAGGATAGTTGGGTTGAGTTAAATGTACCGCAGTGTGGTTACTGTCAGTCGGGTCAGTTGATGTCTGCCAGTGCACTGATTGCTGACAACCCTAAGCCAACCGATGCTGATATCGATAACGCAATGTCTGGGAATGCCTGTCGTTGTGGTACATACCCAAGAATCAAGGCCGCTATCCATCATGCCGCTGATAACATTAATAAAGGGTGAGGCGGGAGCTTATTATGACGAATCAAACAAGTAAAATTAATGTATCACGCCGTCAATTTTTAAAAGCCTCTGCGACGGCGACAGGTGGTTTTTCTCTAGGTGTTTTCTTACCGGGCTGCGCAACTTTTGGTGATAGTGGTGTTTCTGAAGATCATACCTGGACAGCTAATGCATGGCTTGAAATAACCGATACATCGAAGGTTATATTTACCCTTGATCGCATTGAAATGGGGCAAGGTACAACCACTGGTTTAACCACACTATTAGCTGAAGAGCTAGACGTTGAACCCAGAACCATTTTAGTTAAATATGCCCCGGTTGCTAACGTTTATCGAAACCCTGACTACGGTCTACAAATGACAGGTGGCAGTAACAGTTTATCGTCAAGCTGGGTGCAAATAAGAGAAGCCGGCGCTTCAGCCAGAGAAATGCTAGTCGCTGCCGCTGCAGAAGTTTATAACGTGCCGTTAGATCAATGTCAGGCTAAAAATGGCAAAGTCATTCTGAGGGACGGAGATAAGCAGCTTAGTTATGGAGAACTAGCTCTATTAGCGGCGTCACAATCAGTGCCTGCTAAGCCGAAACTAAAGCCCGCGTCTGAATTTCGTTTTATCGGTAAACAAAATAAGCGATTGGATATATCAGGCAAAGTGAATGGCAGCACGGCTTATGGTATTGATACTGAAATTGAGGGTATGGCTTATGCCGTTGTTAGTCGTTGCCCTGTGTTGGGAGGAAAAGTAAAACAGTTTGATGCAAGCCAGGCACTTCAAGCTAAAGGTGTCATTGGCGTATTTGAAATATATAACGGCATCGCTATCGTGGCTGAGCAATATTGGCAAGCCAGGAAGGCGCAAAATATGCTTGAAATAGAGTGGGATGAAGGTGCTCTGGCGACACTATCTTCAGATGATATGTTTAACACGTTTAAACAAGCGGCTATTGATGATGAGGGCAAGCAGGTACGAGAAGAGGGCGACTTTAATGATGCCATTGATACGGCTTCACGAGTGATTGAAGTTGAGTACCAAACGCCTTTTCTTGCACATGCCACCTTAGAGCCTATGAATTGCGTAGTTGAAGTGAGTGAAGAAAAGGCACAGGTTTGGGCGCCGACTCAAGCGCCTGATCTTGCACGTATAGCAGTAGCGCGTGTTACTGATCTTTCTCCTAGTGATGTGGATGTTCACGTTACGGCTATTGGTGGTGGTTTTGGTCGCCGTCTTACTCAAGACTTTATTGAAGAGGCTGCCGCGGTTGCTTATCAAGCAAAACGTCCGATTAAGTTAATGTGGTCTCGAGAAGAAGATACGCAGCATGATTGGTATCGTCCAGCCACTTATCACAAGTTTAAAGCGACCTTAAATGAAGCCAGTGAAGTAACCGGTTGGGATCACCAGATTGTCGCACCTAATTTACTTGATTGGTATGTTCGTGATGCGGCTCCGGCACAGTATCCTTGGTCACCTAAATTTATGTATGGCATGTTAGGTTCTATTGGTTTGGCGATGCAAGGTATTGCTGTTCCCAAAGATGAAACGGCGATTGAAGGGGCTGTGACAGTTCCTTACAGTATCCCCAATTTACAAGTGCGTCATACACATGCAGATATTGGCGTGCCAGTCTCTTTTTGGCGTTCAGTGGGGCACTCTCAGAATGCATTTTATGTTGAGAGTTTTATTGATGAGCTTGCCCATGAAACCTCAGCAGATCCATATCAATTTAGACGCTCATTACTTCAAGACCATCCGCATCATCTCAATGTATTGGAATTAGTTGCAGAGAAGGCCGGTTGGAACACCCCGTTACCTAAAGGGTTATTCCGTGGGATTGCCGTGCACAAAAGCTTTAAAAGTTACGCTGCTCAGGTGGTCGAATTGTCGGTGAATAATGGAGCGATTAAGGTTCATCGAGTCGTCTGCGCGATTGATTGTGGCACTGTGGTTAATCCAGATATAGTTAAAGCTCAGATGGAAGGGGGTATTATTTTTGCGCTTACTGCAGCCCTTCATGGCGAAATAAGTGTGAAAAATGGTCGTGTTGAACAATCTAATTTTGATGACTATGCCTTATTGAGAATGAACGAAACGCCAGTGATTGAAGTGCACATTGTAGATAGTGATGAAAGTCCGACAGGTGTGGGTGAGCCGGGCGTACCTCCGTTAGCGCCAGCGCTTGCTAATGCACTTTTTGCTGCAACGGGTAAGCGCTTGAGATCATTGCCGCTGCGCTTGGTATCTTAATTAGGATGAGCGAAAACTTGCCAGTGGTTACCAGTACTGAAAATCGAGTTATTGATGCTTTATCTAAGTGGCTTAAGCAAGGAGAGTCTGCATGGTTATGCACGATTGTAAAAACATGGGGTTCTTCGCCTAGGCCTGCGGGATCAGTACTCGCTTTCCATCCAGAGTACGGCATTGTAGGTTCGTTGTCTGGTGGTTGCATAGAAGAGGCGTTAATACGTAAATTGTCATCGGCATCTCACGATTCTGGTGCGATTAATACGCCTTTTCTTTATGACTACGCAATATCAGCTGATGATCAGGTTCGTTACTCCTTGCCTTGTGGTGGGCAACTAACGATATTGGTAGAGCATTTAACGGCAAGTACCGAAGCTATCGAGCATTTCACTATTATTCTTGATGCGTTCGATAATCGACAGCGTATTGGCCGAGAGGTATCTCTGACCAGTAAACAGATGAGTGTGTCATCGCTTGTGACTGTTGCAAGTGGTGTCAGTGTGTCGGCTGATTCCGTGACGATGTTTTTTGGGCCGCAGTTTAAAATGTTGCTACTCGGCGCGGGTGAGGTCTCTTACTATGTCGCGCAAATCGCAACGACGGTGGATTTTGCCGTGACACTATGTGAGCCAAGAGAAACCTTCCTGCAGGGCTTTCAACAAGAAAGGGTCGAAGTTATTCAATGCTTGCCCGATGACTTAGTGAGGGCACGTTTTTCAGATCCTTATTGTGCCGTATTAGCATTAGCGCATGATCCAAGAGTTGATGATATGGCCTTGATGGAAGCGTTAAAAACAGAGGCATTTTATATCGGCGCGATGGGCTCTTTGCGTACCAGTAAAGATCGACGTGAACGCTTGGCTCAGTTAGATTGCTCAGCGACTGAGATAGAGCAATTACATGGCCCTATTGGCTTTGATATAGGCAGCAAAAAGCCCGCTGAAATAGCTATTTCGATTATGGCGCAGGTGTTGGCGGAACGGCTGGCCCTGTTAAATCGTTTGGCCGGTCAATGTCATGCAAAATCATTGGGTCATCCACATCAATAGGCCGTAAGGCGCTGGGTGACATTTTAATAATTGACTTTGCTCCATCATCGCCCTGAAGTGCCTTAAACGCATCAAAATACTCACGGCCAAACAATACAGGGTGCCCAAATTTACCCAGATAGCGGGGGCGTACAATCGTATTGGAAGATATGTGCGTGGTTAAGCTTGTAAAGGTTTTGGGGCTTATAAAAGGCATATCGCCTAAACAAATGCCTAACCAACTAGCTTGCTTTAAATTTATTTTTGAAGTCGCCTCAGCAATAACGCTAGACAAACCTTGGTGAGCGTTAGTTACCTTTATTACCTCAATACCTAGTGAGCCTATATGGCCAGAGAGGACCTCATCATCTTTTCTAATGACCACAACAAAATGACAGTCGGAGGCTTGTAAGGCTTTAATTGTGGTGCTAACAATAGTGCTGCCTGAGGGTAAATAGTGTAATAATTTAGGGCTGCCAAAACGGCGAGAAAAGCCTGAGGCTAGTAATAGATAAAGTCCGGTATTGTTCTGCATCGTTTCATCATACGGTTCATATTTCTAATCACCAAGGTTTTTCAGTGACAAAATACCCCTTTATTGGTGAATTATTGAGCTTGTCGCTTACTTTGCCGCTATAATGTTTGCAACTGCACCTGAAAACAAAGTTTTTCAAATTATTCAGGTTTTATAAATAATGCAGTATTACTGCAGGAAATTGAATGTCAAAGAAAAAAGTACGTGATCCTCACGCTAAAAGAGAAGCAGAGAATTACGAAAACCCAGTGCCTAGTCGTGAATATATACTTGAGCATTTGGAAAAAACAAAAGCGCCCGTTACTCATATGGGGTTGTGTAAGGCCCTAAATCTTAGTGATGAAAACTCAATTGAAGCCATAAGGCGACGATTGATCGCGATGACTCGTGATGGGCAGCTTGTTTGTAATCGGCGTGGTCAATATGTA
The DNA here is from genome assembly GCA_016744695.1 of Hahellaceae bacterium. Lineage (GTDB taxonomy): Bacteria > Pseudomonadota > Gammaproteobacteria > Pseudomonadales > Oleiphilaceae > Alkalimarinus. The sequence continues at coordinate 50,739 of JADGDV010000015.1, read as the reverse complement.
CCGATTAGCAGTATTAGCTTAATTAAAGGACGGATTCAGGGTCATAAAGATGGCTTTGGTTTTGTGATTCCTGAAGACGGCTCAAAAGATCTGTTTCTTACTGCGCGTCAGATGCGTTCTGTGGTTCATGGTGATCGTGTATTGGCGCGATCTGATGATGTTGATGCTCGGGGTCGTCGTATGGCCGTTATTGTTGATGTGTTAGAGCGAAATACTGAGCAGGTGGTAGGTCGACTCTGCATTGAAAGTGGTATCGCCTTTGTGACTCCTGAAAACACAAAAGTTGCAAATGATGTAATGATTCCGCTTGATGCATGCATGAACGCTGAAAGCGGGCAGTATGTTGTAGTAGAAATTACGATGCACCCAACCATGCGTACCAGTGCCGTAGGTAAAGTGATTGAAGTGCTTGGAGATAACATGGCTCCAGGTATGGAGATTGATGTAGCTATTCGATCGCATGGCATCCCATTTATTTGGCCAGCCGAAGTGACGCAGGCCGTTAAAAATTACACTAAAACAGTCGACGAAACGGATAAAAAGAATCGCATCGATATTCGCCATTTACCCTTGGTGACGATTGATGGTGAAGATGCTCGTGACTTTGATGATGCCGTTTATTGTGAGCGCAAGCCGTCAGGTGGTTGGCGTCTATTTGTAGCCATTGCTGACGTAGCTCATTATGTGAAAATGGGTAATGCGCTTGATATTGAAGCACATACTCGTGGTAATTCGGTTTACTTTCCTGATCACGTAATCCCGATGCTTCCTGAAGTGTTATCTAATGGTTTGTGTTCACTAAATCCTGAAGTTGATCGACTTTGTATGGTTTGTGAAATGACAATCAGTGAGCAGGGTGTATTAAGTGGCTATAAATTTTATGAGGGTGTTATGTACTCTCATGCTCGCTTGACCTATAACAAAGTGAGCTCAATGCTAGAGCAGCCTGAAAGTGAGCAAGGTGTGCAGCTTAGTGAGCGGTATGCTGGAGTTCTTCCCCACTTACATAACCTCTACGGTTTGTACCATGCATTAAGAAAAGCGAGAGATGCAAGAGGGGCGATTGATTTTGAAACCGTTGAAACACGCATTCTCTTTGGTGAAGATCGTAAAATTGATCAAATAGTTCCCACTGAGCGTAATGATGCGCATAAGATTATTGAGGAGTGTATGTTGTCTGCTAACGTAGCGACAGCACGCTTTTTAAAGAAAAATAAAATGCATACTCTGTATCGTGTGCATGAAGGTCCAAAACTTGAAAAATTAGAAAACCTAAGGTCATTTTTAGGTGAGCAAGGTTTACAGCTTCCGGGTGATAAAGAAAAGCCTAAACCGTCTGATTATCAGATCTTGCTAGCTCAAATTAAAGATCGTCCAGATTTTAGTGTGATTCAAACGGTTATGCTTCGCTCACTAAGTCAGGCCGTTTATAGCCCAGAAGAAAAAGGACACTTTGGTTTGGGTTATGCGCATTATGCGCATTTCACATCGCCTATTCGACGTTATCCTGACCTTACGGTTCATCGTGCAATAAAATCAGTCATCCACAGTGAGCTGCCTTGTGCTCAGGTAGTTCGCACTGATGTTATTAATGAAGCCGATAATAAATACCTTTACGATTTACCTCAAATGCTACAGCTAGGCGAACACTGCTCTCTTACTGAAAGACGCGCAGATGAAGCCACACGTGATGTTGTAAGCTGGTTGAAGTGTGAGTTTTTGCAGCAGCATTTAGAGGAAACGTTTGAAGGGGTTATATCAGCAGTTACTTCATTTGGTTTGTTTGTTGAACTGAAAGATTTATATATTGATGGTTTGGTTCATGTAACGACTTTAAAGAGTGACTACTATCAATTTGACCAGGCTAAACATCGCTTAATTGGTGAACGAACGGGTGTAAGTTATCGTTTGGGTGACACTGTTACGGTTAAGGTGGTTAGGATTGATCTTGATGATCGAAAAATTGATTTTGAATTACTAGGCCAGCCTAGTACGCGAAAAGGTAAGGGCGGTTCGGAAGAAAGGAAAAAAGGTAAAAAACCCAGTGATTCAAGGGGGCAATCAAAATCTGGCCGTAAAGAGTCACCAGATAAGCGTCCTAGTAAAAAGAAGAAACCCAAAAAAGCGGTAAAGAAAAAAGCCGTAGTTAAAGCTAAAGCTCCAAAAGGCGCAAAGGGTAGTGCCGTACCTCGTAAAAGAAAGGCTAAGAAGTAAAATAGTTGTACGTTTTTTCTGTCATTTATGCTCGTGCGTGAATGACAGTGATTTCTGAGTGGTATCAATTCTAAATGGTAATGCTTAATAATGTCTGAGCTTGAAACAATCTTTGGTTTGCATGCAGTGTCTGCGTTGCTAGACAAAGAACCTGAAAAAATTAAACGTCTACTGGTATTAAAGGGACGTAAAGATAAGCGGCTTGAAAGCTTACTTGTTGTAGCAAGAAAAAGTGGTGTGAGTATAGAGAATGTTGAGCGCCACCAGTTGGATAAAAGAGAGCCCGGGAATCACCAAGGCGTTATAGCAGAATGTGATGCTTTGTCTGAAATGGAAGAGGGTGACCTGGAAGAACTACTTCAATCTTTAAAAGAAAAACCTTTTTTATTGGTTTTGGATGGGGTAACTGATCCTCATAATTTAGGTGCCTGTTTACGATCAGCTGATGCGGCAGGTGTGCATGCGGTTATTGCACCTAAAGATAAGTCGGCACCGTTAAATGGTGTAGCCAGAAAAGTAGCATGTGGCGCTGCTGAGCATGTGCCTTATATAAAGGTGACGAACCTAGCCCGTACATTACGCTGGTTGCAGCAATACGGTGTATGGTTGATTGGTGCTGCGGGTGAAACGGATAAAACGATTTATCAGGCTGATTTTAATGGGGCGATGGCCTTGATAATGGGAGCGGAAGGTAAAGGGCTTCGCCGTCTTACCAAAGAACATTGTGATGAGCTGATTAAAATACCCATGTCAGGTTCAGTGAGTAGTCTTAATGTATCGGTTGCAGCAGGGGTTTGCTTATTTGAAGCGGTAAGGCAGCGGGCTGGCTAATAATTATCCAGTTAGCGCTTGCAACCCTTAGTGTTTATCACTAAAATGCGCGGTTCTTAAGTTGTCAATTTAACAACTCCTTGCTTCTTAATGTGATTTTTCGCATCTGAGAGGCTTATAAACCCGTAGGGAGATACAATGCGTCATTACGAAATCGTAATTCTGGTGCACCCTGATCAAAGCGAGCAGGTTTCTGCAATGGTTGAACGTTACACAAGCATCGTTAAAGATGCTGGTGGTGATGTTCATCGCTTCGAAGATTGGGGCCGTCGCCACATGGCTTATCCTATTAACAAGATTCACAAAGCACATTATATTCTTTTGAATATTGAGTGTACTGGTGAAGCGTTGGATGAGCTAGCTCACAACTTCCGTTTCAACGATGCGATTATCCGTAACATGGTTATCCGTCGTAAAGAAGCGATCACTGAAGTTTCTCTAATCAAAGCATCTGAAGGTCGTGAAGACCGTCGATATGATGAGCGTAAATCTCGTCCAGCTCCAGCTGCAGCTCCTGAAGCTACTACAGAGCAGAGCACTGATACTGATGCTACTACTGAAACTAATGACAAACCAGATGGCGAAGGCGAAGAGTAATCTTCTTTTTCATTCCTTGGTTTAGACTTAGTTAAACAATTTAATTTGGAGAAATTACAATGGCTCGTTTTTTTCGTCGTCGTAAGTTTTGCCGCTTCACTGCTGAAGGGGTTAAAGAGATCGATTATAAAGATATCGAAACTCTGAAAGGTTATGTCTCAGAAACCGGTAAGATCGTCCCTAGCCGTATTACTGGAACAAAAGCGCGTTATCAGCGTCAGCTGGCAACAGCTATCAAGCGTGCACGTTATGTAGCTCTGTTACCATTTACAGATAACCACAACGAGTAAGCTGAAAGTAGCGATTATCCTGTATGCGAGCATTAGCTGAATATTTGATGCGAGGCCCACGACAGGCTGTAATCGTGGCGGTGATTGCCGCAGCACTACCGATGATGTTTTGGTTGAGTGCGGCTGTTCTTACTCTGGTTACTTTACGTAAGGGAGTAGGGCAAGGAGTTAGTGTTTTAGTTTGGGCTTTGTTACCTGCCTCAGCATGGTGGATAAAGTTCAACGATCCGGGAACGGTGTTAGTGTTGGTGTTCTCTTGGGTTATGGCTGTTGTATTAAGGCAGACTATTTCTTGGGAGAAAACGTTAATTGCAGGTGTGGTTATATCGGTTATAGCAGGGGCCTTAATGCCAGTGTTATTTCCTGAGGTGATACAGCAATTAACTGATATGGCTAAAGAACTTTATAATCAAATCGATCCAGATATGGTTAAGCAGTTAGGCGGAGACTTGGACCCTGTGTTCAACTCTTTAATGATTGCTAGTTTAGCGGCAACATATTACTCACTGGCCTTAGGGGCTGTAATGTTGGCTAGAAGCTGGCAATCAGCACTTTATAATCCGGGAGGTTTTCGTAAGGAGTTTCACAGTTTTAAGTTATCGCCAGCGTTTTCGCTGTGTGCTGTAGGCTTAATGTTGTTTGGTCCTATTTTAAACCTGAATACGTCTCTTTTGGTGCTAATGTTATTAGTACCGCTGACACTAGCTGGCATTGCATTGGTACATGGTAGTGTGGCTAAACGGAATTTGGGCAGGCACTGGATATTTACATTTTATATAAGTGTATTTATATTAGGGCCTAGCTTGTTATTACTGACTATGTTTTTGGCAGTATTAGATAGCTGGTTCGATTTTAGAAGTCGAATTAGAGTGTCTGAGTCAGACCAGGAAAAATAGTTCAGTTATCACAAACGGTTTAAAGAGGTTTGCGAGATGGAAGTTATTCTGCTCGAGAAGATCGGTAAACTCGGCGTTCTTGGTGACAAGGTTGCCGTGAAGTCAGGTTACGGACGTAACTACCTTATCCCTTATGGTAAGGCAGTACCTGCAACAGCTACAAATGTTGCAGAATTTGAAACACGTCGTGCTGAATTAGAAAAAGTAGCCGCTGAAAAGCTTAAAGCAGCTCAGGCGCGTGCAGATCAGTTGAACGACAAAGAAATTACAATCAGCTCTAAGTCTGGAGATGAAGGTAAGTTGTTTGGTTCAATCGGTGTGCGTGACGTTGCTGATGCAATTACAGCAGCTGGCGTAGAAGTGAACAAGAGTGAAGTTCGTCTTCCTGAAGGTCCACTTCGTGCAGTAGGTGAGTATGATATTACTATTCACGTACATAGCGATGTAAACGCAATTGTTAAGCTAAGTGTTGTTGCTGAGGCATAGTATTTAACTATGTTGTTTGGCTTCAGCGCTGCTAGAAATTATTTTTGAACATTTAGTTCTTTAAAATAGTTTCTAGCAGGTGCTTGATGTATTGTAGATACGGCTCGAGAGTTGTTAGGGTATAATGCCTTAACTGACTCCCGGGCCGTATCTGTTTTTAAGGTAAAGAAATAGATAAAGAATTAGATAAAGAAATCGCCCGTTTGTACTCTGTTTTTAAACGCTAATATTTTTTATAAGGTGTTTACCTCGTCGTGAATATAATGAATTCTGATAAAGAGCTGAATCAGCTTAAAGTCCCACCTCACTCTATTGAAGCTGAGCAATCCGTTTTGGGTGGCTTAATGCTTGATAATAGTAAGTGGGATGTAGTCGCTGACAAGGTGGTTGAAGGTGACTTTTATCGTCATGATCATCGTTTGATTTTTAAGGTTATTGCAAGGTTAGCGGGTGAAGCTAAGCCGTTGGATGTAATTACTCTGTCGGAAGAGCTAGGAAGGCTTGGTGAGCTTGAAAATGCGGGTGGCTTGGCTTATTTGGGTGAATTAGCGAAGAATACACCGAGTGCATCGAATATAAGGGCTTACTCTGAAATTGTGAGTGAGCGAGCGTTAGTAAGAAAGCTAATTCAGGCTTCAGGTGAAATATCAGATTCAGCATTTAATACTCAGGGGCGAACCAGTGCTGAATTGCTTGATGAGGCTGAGCGAAAAGTTTTTCAGATATCAGAGACCAGAACTAAAGAAGGGGGGCCGCAAAATGTTAACCCTATTCTTACGCAGACATTAGAACGTATTGATGAACTTTTTAATACGGATGACCCATTAACAGGCACGACTACAGGGTTTCGTGACCTTGATGAAAGTACTGGTGGGTTGCAGCCTTCAGACCTTGTTATTGTTGCGGCTCGACCCTCAATGGGTAAGACAGCATTTGCCATGAATTTGGTTGAAAATGCGTTGATGGGTGACACTGACGGTAAGCCTGTTTTAGTATTTAGTATGGAGATGCCCGCTGACGCTATAGTTATGCGTATGCTTTCATCGATGGGCCGTATTCATCAGGGCAGAATCAGAAGTGGGCAATTGGAAGAAGATGATTGGCCCAGATTGACCTCAGCCGTTAGCCTGCTAAAAGACAAACCGTTATATATAGATGACCAGCCTTCTTTGAGCCCAACGGATGTTCGTTCGCGTGCTCGACGTATTGCTCGTGAAACTAAAAAAGATTTCGCCTTAATAATGATTGATTACCTTCAGTTGATGCAGGTTCCTGGTAATACTGAAGGTCGTACCTCTGAAATATCCGAAATATCACGGTCATTAAAGGCATTGGCGAAAGAGCTAAAGTGCCCTGTGGTTGCACTTTCTCAGCTTAACCGTAGTTTGGAGAATCGGCCTAACAAGCGTCCGATTAACTCGGATTTACGTGAATCCGGAGCGATAGAGCAGGATGCCGATATCATTATGTTTATTTATCGTGATGATTATTACAATGAAGATAGCCCAGACAAGGGTATTGGAGAAATCATTATAGGTAAACACCGTAACGGCCCAACAGGTACGGTTAAGCTAGGGTTTCAGGGGCAGTTTACCAAGTTTGAAGATTTGGCCCACGTTGATTATGGTGATGGGTTTTAATGACGCGCCCCACTTACGCTAATATAAACCTAAGTGCTTTTAAGGCTAATTACGCCGTAGCGAACCAGTTGGCTGATGGTGCAGTATGTATTGCTGTTATTAAAGCCAATGGTTATGGACATGGTATTTGTCAGCTAGCTAAGGCCTTGCCTGATGCGGTGCTGGCGGTGGCTTGTGTTGATGAGGCTATGCTATTAAGACGGGAGGGTATTGATAACTCTATCATGGTGCTTGAGGGTGCCTTTTCTGCTGAGGAGTTATCTCTGGCTGCTGATCATAAGTTGCAGCTGGCTGTTCACTCTGAGTACCAAGTTAGTTTATTAAGTGCATGTACTGCTGATGGTCCCGTGATTGATGTTTGGTTGAAATTGAATACAGGGATGAATCGACTTGGATTTAACCCAGAATTAACAGAGGGAATACTATCTCGACTGCATAGTGAGGTATCTGTTAATGTAATCGGCGTAATGACCCATTTTTCATGTGCTGATGAAATTGACAAATCGACGACAGAGAAACAAATTAGTGCCTTTCGTGCGGCCACTGAACATGTAAATACTTCATCTGTGACACTTCAGTTTAGTGCATCTAATTCGGCCGGGTTGATTGAGCATAAAAATGCACATTTTGACCATGTTAGACCGGGTATTATGTTGTATGGATCATCCCCGCTGGCTTATCGTTCTGCTGAGGAGTTAGGTTTGCAGGCTGTAATGTCTTTAGAGTCTAAGATAATGGCGATACATGACCTAAAGGCGGGGGAGTGTGTTGGTTATGGGCGAGCGTGGTGTGCCAGCAGAGATACTAGGGTTGCCACTATCGCGATAGGCTACGGTGATGGGTATCCTCGTCACGCGGCTATGGGGACACCTGTTTGGGTTGGTGATAGGGTTGTACCCTTGGTTGGCCGGGTTTCTATGGATATGTTAACCGTCGACCTAACTTATCACCCTGAGGCTAATGTGGGTGATTTGGTGGAGTTATGGGGTGATAATATTCCTGTTGATGATGTAGCTAAGTCGGCTGGTACGATAGCTTATGAGTTGCTAACCGGGGTAACCTCAAGAGTCCCAAGACGTTATTCGTAGAATGCGTGTATTTGCATTAGGTCAATTTACATATACCGTTCTTTTATTACTATTACCCTATCTTGATTAATCTTTGGAATTATTTTTATGGTTAGCTTTAAAGCACTCATTGTTGGGTTGATAGTAACTATCTTAGTTGGTTTATTTGCTCAAGCAATATATGTGTTGTTGGCTTCATATATTGGTATGGCTGCGAGCGATTACGGTTTTGTATCAAACTATAAGCAGGAACTTTGGTTTATTTTCGCTATTCTGGTTTTCTGTTTATCTATGTTCTTTGGTGGGGTGGTTACAGCGACGATTGCTGATCATAAGTTGGTGTATCATGCTGCTGCTGTTGGGTGTATGGCGAGCTTGGCGTCAATACTATCATCTGCTACATCGGGAGGTTTAACGCTGATGGCTGGGGTTATGGTTGTGCTGGGAACCGTTTTTGCGGCTTTAGGCGGCTTGATTATAAAGCGGGCCGCAACTCAAAAGAGTCCATCTGTTTAAATATGGACTCTTTCTTGATGTTTATTCTTAAAATTACGTTTTAAAATTTGTAATATGCGCCTACCATGTAGACGTATGGGTCAACATCTACGTCAACCTTCGCTTTTACTGTGCCAATGTTTGTTTTCGCTGTAATTTCAGCGTCCGCATCAATGTTCATCCACCATACTGCTGCATTTAAGCCTATATTGTCAGTAATTTCGTAGTTAAACCCAACCTGCAGTGATGCTCCGATGGAGTCTTCAATAGCTAATTTTGTGCTTGTTGCTTCTACAGCACCTGCTGGGGCTCCTGCAAGTTCAGCTAAAGGGCCAATGGCTGCTGTTAGTGTTGGTGATGTGTCTTCATCAAAAAAGATCGTGTAGTTAATGCCTGCGCCAAGGTAAGGTTGAAATTTAGCTTCAGGGTCTGCCAGATAATATTGTACGCTTAGTGTAGGTGGTAAATGTTTTGTGCTGCCAAGTGTTCCTGCTCCAGATATAACGCCTGCGCCAGAAATATTATGTTCAAAAGGTGTTGCGGCTAATAATTCAATACCTACTCGGTCTGTCGCCATGTAAGTGAAAACCAAGCCAAGTTGTGTGTCAGAATCTAGGCCCACTTTAGCGCCGGTTGCAGCGCCTAGGTTTGGGCTAGTAATTCTAATGTCAGAGCTGTTTTCTTGAGGATCAACGGTAATTGCTCCAGCTTTAATGAATATATCACCCGCTTCATAAGCAAGGGCTGACTGGCCTAATAACATTGAACTGGCTAGCAGAGATGTGGTTAAGGTTTTTTTGATCATGATAGTTTCCTTCGTGAACCATAGGTAAAAGGTAAAGTTAATGGCTTGAAGTCTATCGATTAGGTAAATTGTAAAATTGATTTAACGCAATTATTGTTAATTGTGAATTATGGCAGGGTGGAGATATAATGAAAAAATGAGTTATATCAATAAAACCAGAAATACCTATAAGTAGGTATTTCTGGTTTTATTGATATTTAGGATGAGGTATTAGAAAGATATGTAGCTTATTTTAATGGTTTGAATGAGGTTAATCCTTCGTGCACTTGCTATGATTCTTTACAATATCGATTAGGGCATCCATATCTTCTAGAACTACTTCGCGTCCTTGTACAGAAATAAGTCCGCTTTTTTGGAAGCGAGTAAATACTCTGCTGACGGTTTCAACTGCAAGTCCAAGATAATTACCTATGTCATTTCTAGGCATAGGGAGGCGAAAACTAACACCAGAAAGTTTTCGTAGTTTAAATCGACTGGATAAACTTAATAATAAAGACGCAATGCGTTCTTCGGCAGTATTTTTACTCAGGAGCATGGTGAGCTGTCGGCTGCCTTGAATCTCTTTACTCATTAAAGAGAAGAAGTGATGCTGCAGTGTTGGTATTTTTGAGGCCAGTGTTTCTAATTGATTAAAAGGTATCTCGCAAACACTGGAGCGCTCAAGAGCTTTTGCTGAGCAGCTATAGGCATTAGTGTTTGTGCTATCAAGGCCGATAATTTCACCGGGTAGGTAGAAGCCGGTAACTTGTTCTTCACCATCTTCTGTGACTGAATATGTTTTTATTGCGCCACTGCGGACTGCGAATAATGAGCCAAAAGGTGAGTGTTCTTTAAATATATGATTGCCGCGGCTAATAGTTTTACCTTGTTTTATAATGTCTTCAAGGTGATCAATTTCATCTTTGTTTACTGAAATAGGAATGCATAAGTTACTTAAGCTGCATTGTAAACAAGATTGGTTAAGCCCTTTGGTTGGACTTGAATCTGCTACCGCGATTTTTTCACTCATTGATGCTGTATCCAATTAAACGCATTTATTCCGTGATAGTAATCAATTATTACTCAGTTTGGAACATATAATAGCGCAATTCTAACATATTAATAGCGTAGTGATAGAGGGGTAATGAGTAGATAAGTAAATTTGTTACTTAGTGGGGGGAGGTTTTATCAGTATTATATCGGGTTTTGGGGTCTAATGTATCCCCCGTAACTAAATGGAAGTTGTTTTAGCTCTAGTTTTTGGTAGTACTGATCTAGTTGATCTACATTATGAATAAACGCATTTTCTATAAGGCTGGTTGCTCCAAGGCCCAGGCCAATCAAGTCTCCGGATATTCCTTTAGACGCTATTCTATCTTTTGAAAATTTAACGTGGTTAAGTTTTTGATAACCAGACTGAGTTAGCTTTTTTTCGAAGGTGTTGTGACACTTGCAAGCTCTTTTGTGCTCATTACTTTCAGCTTCAATACCGGAAAGAACAGAGTGGTGTTCATTTTCGTCGATTAAATAAATAGTATCTGGGTTTATTGCAATTAAGCCATCAAGTTTCTTGCTTAGTTGATCACAACTCTCATGCTTATCAATAAGAAACCGAACATTGACGGTTTTAAAACCATATTGTTTAAATATCGATACCTGTCGAGATAAAAATTTGAAATCAATAGGTTCTTTATTTCTATTTTGAGTACCTAGGCAAATATGGCCAAAACCAAGCCCTTTAATCAGAGCGATAATTGAATCATCTGCAGGGACTTTTTCAAGCTCAATAACATACGTGCCTTGCTGTTCGCTTTGAAGGGTGAACGCTTTATTGAGTGAATACATTATCTCAGTCATTTCGGCAGGGCTGAGTAGTTGAGCTATATCGCCTTGCCAATGAATATAATTAACCGTACGTGTCTTTGGAATAAGCGTGCTGACTAGCTTTATTTCGCTTAGCAAGTGGTCAATATAGTTTCGGACTGGGCTGACGTTGTTTTGGGTGGAGCTGTTTTTAATAGCGCTACTTTGTGTATGGCTTGGCTTTAATGGATGACTGCATAGCGTGTTTTGTAACGGCATGGACAAGCTAAGTGCAATTTCAGAATTGTTTCGGTTGTTGTTGGTGATGATATCCTGATAATTATTAAGGCTGAATTCTCTGTCTTCCACAAATAGGCCTGGCTTATCCGGAGAGTCATAACGGAAGCTGTTGGTGCAAAATAACCAGTCTTTGTGTGAGAATATCTGTCTCATAGTCCTGTTTGTCGGGGATGAACTCACCCCAAGGGCATCCTTTGTTACTCGGTAGCTTGCAACTATGGGTGTAACCGTTTTATAAGGTGAGCCCATTGAACTTCCTTATGGCGTCATTCTAGTGTGGAGTCATATCCACTAATAATGTTTATTCCTATAAAGGTTAGTCTACTCACTGGTACGGGTAGTAGGTTGATTTGTATCAATACAGCGAAGGGTCAAGTAAAAATTGAAGAAAGCGCGTTAATAATTAATAACTTATTAAACTGACTTGATTGAAAAACGTACAAATCTGAGCGTTGAGTAAATACGATTCAATTATAGCCTTATATATATTTATGATTATGTTATCTTGAATATTCGATACACGTCGTGAAGAGAAAATACTCGATGAAGCACCCTTTGGATAAAATGGTTAAATCAACACTGAGTGGTGGCGTACCTCTATTATTGTTTGTTATCTCTTTGATTGTAGGCGTACTCGCTCTGCAATTTACGCCACGAGAAGAAGAACCTCAAATTGTTGTGCCCATGGTTGATATTTTGGTTTCTGCGCCAGGTTTAGGTGCTAAGCAAATTGAACGACAGGTCACCACACCTCTAGAAAAACTATTGGCGCAAATCCCTGGTGTCGAACATGTGTATTCAACGTCAGTGACCGGGCGGTCTGCTGTAACGCTGCGTTTTCAAGTGGGTGAAGACAGAGAAAACTCAATACTTAATACTTACAATAAGCTTTATTCCAATCAAGACAAGATACCTGGCGTTGTGCAGAACTGGTTGGTTAAACCTGTTGAAGTTGACGATGTCCCTATTATGGTTCTTGCACTGTGGAGCAGTGATCCAGCCCTTTATAGTGATTATGAGTTAAGAAGAGTGGCAGAGGATATTTCAACCTCCATACAGAAAATTCCGTCTACCAGCGAGGTTAATGTGGTAGGTGGCCGTCCTCGAACTATTCGAATCCAAATTAAACCAGAAAGTTTAGCAGCACGCCAAACGACGGCTGTTGATATTGTGAATGCGTTTCAGGTATCTAATAAATTAGAAAGTGCAGGTCAGTGGGCCTTTAATAACCGGTCAATCCTTTTGGAGACGGGGGATTTTGTGCGCTCTGTTGATGCACTTCAGTCATTAGTGATTAATGTTATAGATGGTACTCCAATCTTTCTGAAAGATGTCGCTGATATTGTTGATGGGCCAGATGAAGCAGATTCTTATACATGGATTGATTTTGCATCGGCTCACCCTGACTATAAAGAAGAGGGCGATAAAGTAAGAAACGAAGGTTTTCCTATGGTGAACATCAGTGTCGCCAAGCAACGAGGAAGCAATGCTGTACAAGTCGCTGATGACGTGAATCAACTTATTTCTCATTTAAAACGAGAGTTGCTACCCCAAGAAATAAAGTTCGAGGTTATTAGAGATTATGGTGAAACAGCTAACGAGAAAGTAAATGACCTGGCGGCTAGTTTAGGATTTGCGATAGTGACTGTCGTAATATTTATTGGTGTTTTTCTGGGGTGGAGAGCTGCCTTAGTGGTGGGTTTAGCTGTCCCTATTTGTTATGGCATTACTTTAGGTCTGGATATGGCCTTTGGTTATACCATTAATAGAGTTACGCTTTTTGCGCTTATCTTATCTCTTGGTTTATTGGTGGACGACCCTATTACGGGGGTAGACAACATCTCTCGTTTTATTAATAAAGGGACAGCGGATCAAGATACAAGCATTGTTAATGCGGTTGCCGAGGTCCGTACCCCGCTTATTATGTCTACGCTGACTATTGTGCTGGCTTTTGTTCCGCTGGCTTTTATTAGCGGAATGATGGGCCCGTACATGGCGCCGATGGCTTTTAATGTGCCCGTTAGTGTTATTTCCAGTACCATTGTTGCCTTTTTAGTAACGCCCTGGCTGGCTCGAAAGCTATTGAAACCCAAAAAAGCACCTGAGCTGTTGTCAGAGGGTAATGAGCCGGAAGAGTCGAGTTTGTTAAAGGTTTACCGAAAGCTTATTGGGCCATTACTGGATGATCGAAGGAAGGCGAAGTGGGTGCTTTGGGTTGTCCTAGTGATGTTTATTATTGCTGCTGCTTTGCCTGTGTTACGGTTAGTGCCTCTGAAACTTCTTCCTTTTGATAACAAAAATGAAGTGCAAGTCCTTATTGATATGCCGGAGAGTAGCAGCTTAGAAAATACAGCTGCGTTGGCAAGACAAGTCTCTGCACAAATTAGTTTAATACCAGAGGTAAGAGCAATAGCGGCTTATGTTGGTATGCCATCCCCTATAGATTTTAATGGAATGGTTCGACGCTATTATCAGCGCGTAGGCCCTCATGTGGCTGATTTACGAGTTACACTGATAGACAAGGAAGAAAGGGAACATCAGTCTCATGCGGTTGTATTGCGACTGCGTTCTTTGCTCAATCCTTTAAATGATAACGGTATCAAGATAAAAATTGTAGAAGTCCCTCCTGGTCCACCTGTATTGAGTACTGTTGTAGCAGAGGTTTATGGCGAAATATCAACGCCTTATTCGGTGCAAAAAGAGGCCGCAGCTGCCTTAATTAAACGTTTAGAGCGCGAGCCATTTGTTGTTGAAGTAGACTCTACGGTTGAAGATGAAAGAGAGCGTTTTCGATTTATTGCTGATAAGCAAAAAGCAGCATTGTCGGGTGTTTCGACGGATGATATTAATACCACTTTGATCATGGCTAACGAAGGACTTCAGGCGGGTTTTTTGCAAATGCCCAGAGAGGCTGTTCCATTACCTATAACGCTGAGGCTGCCTCCTGAAGAAAGAAATAACCTGAATGATTTTGAGCGATTACAAGTAAGGGGGCGTTCAGGCGTCGTTCAGCATAGTACGACTCAAGGTCTGGAAATAGCACCTCAGCCATTAGTTTCACTGGGAGAGTTGGGGGCATTTGATAAAAGTGTAGCTGATGAAGCTATTCACCGAAAAGATCTTAGGCCTGTTGTTTATGTTATGGCTGAACTTTCGGGCCGGACGCCAGCAGAAGTTATTGCTGACGTGAATGCCGACTTTAATATAGATGGCACGAATATAACAGGTAACATTGATGAGAAGAATAGTGTAGGTGCTCTAGATTGGGGGGGACGAAACTTCTTATTTAGTGGTGGCGATGATGCTTGGGTATTACCTGATGGGGTTGATGTTAGCTGGAAAGGTGAAGGTGAGTGGAAAATTACGGTCGATGTATTTCGTGATATGGGGTTGGCATTTGCATTTGCTTTAACCGCCATATTCTTTGTATTGCGAGCCCAGACGGCTTCATCTGCGTTATCATTGATTATTATGTCTGCGATTCCTTTAACTATTATCGGCATCATGCCTGGCTTTTGGTTGCTAAATCAGTTTGGGGAACGTGTTATTGCTGGTGCGCCTGAGCCTATATTGTTTACCGCAACCGCAATGATTGGAATGATTGCTTTGGCCGGGATTGTGGTGAGGAACTCATTAATATTAATTGAGTTTATTAGTCAGGCCAGGTCAGAAGGTTTACCAATAAGAGAAGCACTTATTCAAGCGGGTGCAATTAGAATGCGACCTATTTTACTGACGGCAGGCACCACAATGCTAGGTAATTTAATTATTATTTTAGACCCTGTATTTAGTGGCCTAGCATTAGCAATAATTTTTGGTGTCATTTCATCAACAATCTTTACATTAATTGTTATTCCCGTCGTTTACCTTTTAGTTTTCGAAAAACAGACCGTATTTGAAACTTCGGCGCCCCTCGATAAAACTGTTAAAGAAAAAGAGATAAGATCATGACTAACTCTGTTAAGGCTCGGCTAATTAATGCCCTTGTAAAACCTATCGTAGCTATTGTTATTTTATTGTTGATGGTTGCTTGGGTAGCAGGAGTATTTGATTCCAAGTTACAGCCAGGTATTAATGAATTAACGGCCGTTGTTGATGCTTCAAATGCACATGAGGTAACCCGTAAAACACTCACTATTATTGAGCCTGCCCCCGCGTCTGTTGAAGCGAAATATGCAACAATAATATCATCTAGAATACTCGCAAGAATTACTGCCGTTCATGTGCGCGCAGGCGATACGGTTAATAAAGGCCAGTCATTAATTGAGTTAGAAAAAAGTGATCTAATTGCAAAGTCTGAGCAAGCAAAAGAAAATATCAGAGTGGTCAATGCAAGGCTCGTTGAGGCGAAGCAAAATCTTATTCGAGTAGAAAAGCTCAACGAACAACGTTTGGTTGCCTTGGTGGATGTTGATAAGGCACGGGCAAACCATGCTTCACTCACCGCAGAGCTTGCATTAGCTCGGCAGCAGAAAAAAGAGGCCGAAACGGCCTTGAGTTATACTGAAATAATATCACCCATTAATGGGCGAATTGTTGATCGGTTTGCAGAGCCTGGTGACACCGCATCGCCAGGTAATCAACTATTGTCACTGTATAACCCTTTATCTTTAAGGGTTGAGTCGCATGTTAGGGAGCAAGTAGCACTGTCACTTAAAGTAGGGCAGTTATTAAAGGTGGATATCCCTTCACTTAATAAAACGATGGAGGCACAGATAGATGAAATTGTGCCAGCAGCCGATACCGGTTCACGAAGTTTTTTAATCAAAGCTCGAATTGAATATGCTGAAGTATTGTTACCTGGAATGTATGCGCGTTTATTAATACCTGCGGGTGTTGAAAGTAGTATTGTTATCCCTATTGATCGAGTAGCTCAGGTAGGGCAGTTAAATGTAGTTCGGATATTACGGAGTGGGCAGGCTTTGCGTCGATTTATTCGATTAGGACGAGCGTTGCCAGACGATGAGGTTGAAGTGCTATCGGGCTTGTCTGAAGGCGATCTATTGTTGCAGGCTAGATAGTGCTGAAGTTTTTATAGGGCCATAACCTGCTGCCGCCAGTGTTATGGCTGATAAATCAAATAATTAGGTTTAACGGCTTGTTGCGGCCTTTGAAAAATTGTTTAGTGCGGCAGTTATTTTTTTGATGACTTCGTCGCATCCTTTTATATGGTGGCGTTTCGCTAAGCTGTCAGGATTATTATAAGAAAGCCACACCGCTCCAGATTCATCTTCCCAGATTAACGCTTTTTGTGGAAGGTCGATAGCCATCGTTTGACTGCACTTCATTAAGGGAGTGCCTACCTTAGGGTTGCCAAAAATAACGAGCTCCGTTGGGCGTAGTGTTTGCCCTGTTTTTTGTGCGCCTTCTGCATGATTGATTCTTGTAAAAACAGTCATGCCTTTCGTTTTTAAGTTTTGTTCAAGACGGTCCGCTGTTGTTTTTACATCATAGACACTTTGAGTGCTAATTAAGCCATCTGCTGAAAAGGCTGGTGTAGTTATAAAAAGAAGGGCTGATATCGTTAATAACAAAGTTCGCATAGTTGTTCTCCGTGACTGGAAAGCCGTGAGCACTCATGAGTGCTCAAAAATTATAGTATAGAATGTAAAGACTAGAGTGTAGCTTTTTATGAGTCATTAGGGTGACGAATAAGTTGTGCTCTATAGCCGCACTTCTTCGCCTGTTCGAAAAATACTTGCGGTGAGTTGAGAGCTTGATCATCTGTTGCATTGAGTACCAATGCTTCAAGTAAGCAGCCCGGAATATTGTCATTTCTAAAGTTAGGCATCCTTGGGTACATGTTGTAGTTATCGCTAGTGACAACGGTCTTCCATAATTCGACCTCTTGCTCTTTTAGTAGTGCTCTAATAGGACGCTTGATGCATGGGTGTGTATCATCAGCGACGACTGTGCCAGGTGCGAAATAACTTATCATTGGCAAAATATCGTCACCTCTGGCAGTGAGCACTAAAACCAAGCGAGTTTCTTTTAATCGCTCACCTCTCTTGGTGTAGAGCACGGTGGACCCATTTATAATGCTAGTTTGCTCTTCAGTATAACGAGGGTCAATGGCGATTATCGTCTGGAATGTTTTGCATAAGTCCTCTATTAGGCTCGCACCTATTCTTCCTGCACCTCCTAAAATAGCAATAGACTGTACTGATGTTTTGTCGGTCAGTTTGTCAGCAATTTGAATGGCTGACTCATACATAGCGAAGCGAGTGCCGTAAGAACCGTCGACTAAAGGTGCAGAAATATTGATACCTGCTTTGAGGCTGAAACCAGGGAGGCGTCCAACCAAGGCAAACCTGTTGGCATTAGGAAATGCTTGTTGCAAATCCGTAATATACTTTCTGACTTTACTTGAGTCTGTTGCGAGTTCCTCTTCTGAGTAGACAGATGACACCATAACACCGCGAGAAGACTTATCATTAATATAGGCTGCTACAACAATAGGGGGGCATATTCTACGAAACCAATCGGGGAAATAAGCTCTTTGATCTCCTCGCGTACCGTATACGGCGAAAACAACCTTAGGGTTAACTATTCTTTTCAGAAGAGGCCAGCATAAGTTAATAGTTAAAAAGGCACTCATCCGAAGCATAATCCACAATCTTCGTTGTATGTTTTTGATAAACCCTCTGTCCGCCGGTTTCTTTTTCTCTTCGTTAGCGGCACTGGGGAACACGTGGCCAAAAGGTTGGCTGGAAATAACGTGGTTGATTGCATCAATATTTAGCTGTGAGGCTGTATTAAATCGGATGCCTATAATATTTTCTTTTCGGTATGTTATTTCGTAGAGTGTGTTTATACTCCCTGAATGTGTTCTGATTGTAATGGAACCGTGATCTTCAATTTCTTCTGCGTTCACGGTATCGACCAATGAGATGCTGGCCCCTCCCGTCGACAGGTTTCTTGAGCGAGCAATAATCCGGTTGCCATTAGATTCAAGTATTAAGGGGAGGTAAACTTCAACCCTTTCATATTTACGTTCTTCTTTTGTTTGAGCTGTCATACGGGTACACCTTCTCTTACTGCTACTGCTTAATGTCTGTCCTTTACCAAACGTATCGTCCGTGTGTTAGTAGTCAGTTATTTAAAATTAAGCTCACTTTTCAAGAAAATAGATCTATAATCTATTGTAACTAATTGAAAAAATGACTATATATGTATTTTTTTGACGCTAACTTATACTAATACTGTGTTTAAGCATGCTTTGTGCCAATAAATTTAATTTTCTGTTACGCCGCTTTTATGTTGGCTTGATTCTTGTTTTTGTATCTCTCCCTGCATTTTCTTTTGTGGTGTCGAGTGGAGATCAAAGAATTTCACTGAATAGTCATATTTCTTACTACGAGGATGTGACGGGTGAATTATCATTTGATGAGCTTGTTGCTCTACAAGCAAGAGGAGGGTTGAAAGATAATGCTGATTCGACCTTAAGCTTTGGGTTTAGCGAATCGGTGTATTGGGTTCGTACGTCTTTTTCTTTTTCTGACAATATTGATACTAAAAACTGGGTACTCTCTTTAGATTATGCGCTGCTGAAACATGTCGAGTTATTTGTAAGAAAGGCTGAGGCTTTAACACATACTATTTCTGGTACTAGTCAGTCATTTGACGTTAGACCTGTAGAGTATAGAAACTTTGTCTATCCGTTGAAAAATTCTAATGGCGCTGAGTATGAAGTCTGGATAAGGATCGAGTCAGATAGCGCTATACAGATTCCTTTAAGCTTATGGCCTGCTAAAAAATATTTTGAATATGAGACGATTAGTTCATATGGGTGGGGGATATTCTTTGGAATATTAGGCGCCCTGACTTTATATAACTTCTTTCTCTTTGTTTCTGTTAGAGATAAAGCTTACCTTTACTATGTGCTTTATTTAATTGGTTTGTCGGGGGTTGTTTTATTTTTAAACGGGCAAGGATTTCAATTTATATGGCGTAATCACGCACATTGGAATCAATACGCTTTACTGACCTTTACTTGTTTTTCTATCTTTTGGGCTCTGCAGTTTTGTCGGGCTTTTCTGGAAACCAAAAAACTTATTTCTGTATTCGATAATGTTATTTTGGGGATGATGGCTTTTTCTGTGGTATTGGCTTTTTTAGGTTTTTTTGAAATCGATATAAGCCGGCCAAAAATGGCGGGGTTTGTTGCCGCACTGTTTACAGTCGTTGTTTTTTTGGCAGGCTTAAAAGTACTAAAAAGAGGAAGCCCAGTAGCCCCGTATTTCTTAATTGCATGGTCTTTCTTTCTTGTTGGCATCATCATTTATTTGTCCAGTGTTTTTGGTATTACACCGACCAACTACTTCACTGAAACTGCCGTACAGTATGGGGCTGCAATTGAGGCGATATTACTGTCTCTGGGGCTTGCTCAAAGAATTAAAGTTGAGCGACGCTTGAAGTATGAAGCGTTGGAATCGAAACATCACACAATCGTTAAGTGGCAGCACGCAGAGAAAAAATTAATAGAGCGAGCTAGTTATGATTCATTAACCTCGCTACCAAACAGCACTCTGTTATTTAAATGTATTGAAGACTTGAAGACTAGAAGTGGAGGGGACATAAAGCCTTTTGGTTTAGTTGTTATACATTTCAATCGCTTTCATGAAATTAACAAAACATTAGGTAAGCGTCATGGTGATCTTCTTTTAATTCGTGCCTCAGATAGGCTGGCAAACGAAGCAGGAAGAATTGACTCTTTATTACCCATTGATAGAACAAATGATTACTTTCATTTTTTATCGGTTCTAGATGGGGTTAGCTTTGCTGCTTTGGTTGATATGAGCGAAGATGTTCATGCACCACATTACGCGGCTGAGAAATTATTGAATGTAATGAGTAAGCCAATAGAGCATGAAGGAATGCTTATTGATATTGATGCTATTGCAGGGCTTGCGTTATATCCTGTTCATGGAGAGGAACTTGACTCTCTTGCTCAGCACGCAACGATTGCATTGGAGCACTCAAAGAAATCATCACAGAAAATTACCACCTATTCCCCAGATCAAAATTACTATAGTACTAGAAGGCTATCGTTAATGGGGGACTTGTTAAAAGCGATAGAGTCAGATCAGCTCGCATTATTCTTGCAGCCTCAGATTAATCTAGAAACTTCCGAAGTAGTTGGTGCGGAAGCATTAATTAGGTGGAACCATTTTAGCTATGGATATGTAAGGCCTGATGAGTTCATACCGTTGGCTGAGCAGTCTGGCCTGATCAGACCTTTAACTGCCTGGGTGATTGAAAAGGTTTTGCAGTATGATAAAAAGTTCCAGGGCTTAGGACATCATATTCAATTATCTGTAAATATTTCTGCGAAAAATCTTGTGGAAGTTAATTTTGTAAAAAATTCACTGGATAAGCTGGTCGAGTATGGGGCCTCTCCACAAAGAATTGTTTTCGAGATGACAGAGTCTGCCATGATGGATAATCCTGAGGCTGCACTCAATGTTCTTAATAATCTTAGCGCACTGGGTATTAAGCTGAGTATTGATGATTTTGGAACAGGTTATTCATCTCTATCATACTTGAATCAGTTACCTGTAAACGAGTTAAAAATAGATCGATCGTTTGTAACTAATATGATTCAGTCTCCTCAAAATCAAAAAATCGTAGAAATGACAGTTAACCTAGCTCATACATTAGGTTTATCAGTTGTCGCTGAAGGGATTGAGGATCAAGAAACCTTACAGCAGCTTAAAGAAATGGGCTGTGACGTTGCTCAAGGTTACTATATTGGAAGGCCTATGCCAGAAGAAATTTTTCTGAGTTGGCTAGAAGAGCAACCAAATAGTAAAGTTACACCAATATACAAGGCGAGTAATATTTAAGAACTATCGTTTTCATACTTGCGACTCTAATACTTGCGACTCTAATACTTCGTCTATACTGCTTTAAGAGTCGTTGTGCAGAATTATTATGGAGAACATTAGTATGGTTGAAGTGGCAAATAAATTTCGTCTGGTTACCCGAAGTGATTTTGATGGTTTGGTTTGTGCTGTGTTGCTCAAACACTTAGATTTAATTGATGATATTAAGTTTGTGCATCCTAAAGATATGCAGGATGGAATAATTGAAATATCAGATCAAGACATTTCTACCAACCTTCCGTACGTGGAAGGTGTTCATCTAGCGTTTGATCATCATTTATCTGAAACAATTCGAAACGAAAAACACGATAATCATATCATTGACCCTGAAGCGCCATCTGCGGCTCGCGTTGTTTATGACTATTATGGTGCGGAAAAAGCATTCCCCTCCGAGTGGAAAGATATGATGGAGGCTGTTGATAAAGGTGATTCGGCGCAGTTCAGTAA
The DNA here is from genome assembly GCA_016744695.1 of Hahellaceae bacterium. Lineage (GTDB taxonomy): Bacteria > Pseudomonadota > Gammaproteobacteria > Pseudomonadales > Oleiphilaceae > Alkalimarinus. Next base: position 29,005 of record JADGDV010000015.1, on the reverse strand, counting down.
GGAGGAAGTGTTAGACCCCACAGGCTGGGATTTGCTGAATTTCTTAATGGATGCGAGAACAGGCTTAGGGCGCTTTCGAGAGTTTAGAATCTCAAACTACGCATTAATGATGGACTTAATTGATTATTGCCGTAACCATAATATCGATGAGATTCTTGCATTGCCTGATGTGAAAGAGCGTGTTGAGCTTTATTTTGATCAGGATACAAAGTTTAAAGCTCAAATAAAACGTTGCTCAACGGTTCATAATAATCTTGTTGTACTCGACTTACGTAATGAAGACCCTATTCATGCGGGTAATCGTTTTGTTATATATGCCTTGTTTCCTGAGTGTAATATTTCAATTCATGTGCTTTGGGGATTGAAACAACAAAATACAGTTTTTGCTACGGGTAAATCCATTTTTGATAGAGGCTCTAAAACAAATGTTGGAGAGTTAATGTTGGAATATAATGGAGGAGGGCATCATGCAGCAGGAACGTGCCAAGTAGAAAATGATAAATGTGAACCCGTGTTGGCAGACTTAATAACGCGTATTAATGCCGACGGTTAATATGCTTTTTAGCTTATCACCCTGCGGCTAGGTCGCAGGAGGTTTTGGTTGTCATTCCCGCGAACAAGGTGAATTGCTCAGCAAGAGAGAGCACCCTGGGGTGGGCGGGAATCCGCTCTAAAAAGCTTACTTGCGTGTGTGCTTGTGAGCCATTTCTTCTATTCGGCCTAACTGACGCTTCCACGCTTGCTGCATTTCCTGATTAAACGCATCGCCTAAGACACTACTTAAAGCCTCAAATAGTGAGGTAAAGAATAATCCGTACATTCCTTTATCTACACCATATTCATCATGATCTTTAACATCAGATGCTAGATTTTTTTCGCAAATCTCTGGTCGTGTAAGGTTGTCCATAATAGTCAGGATAATGCCGTTAAACATCTTAGTGCGAGAATCTAGGTCGTCTTTCTCCCACAGGAACTCACCCTCAGGGCATGCCGTAAAAAAATGTGAATACGTTAGTGAAAGCAAGCTATCGCTTTTATCTTCATCAAGTAACTGTAAGGAGGACGTTATTTGGTGTAAGTCATCGTTCATGCATTAAAGCCTGCTTATCTGTATGTAGTGTTAGGATAGTCTGTAGTTTCTTGGTGTTATGCCTTCTGAATCTTTAAAAAATCGAAAAAAAGCACTTTCATCATCAAAGCCTATGAGGGTGGCTATTTCAGAAATAGGAGCGTTGTTTTTTTTGAGGAGCTCTTTGGCTTTTTCAAGTCTCCATAACTGAATTAATGATCGATAGTTAAGGTCTTCTTCGGCAAGCCTTCTCACTAAGGTGCGTGGGCTAATATGTAATTCATCAGCCATTTGCTTTTGTGATAGAAATATTTGTTGTTCTGCTTTGTTATGCCAGATTGCATTTATTTTTTGTGACCAGCTATTGCTTGTCTGTTCTTGTTTGATCGTTGCTTTAAGTTGTTTTTCTATTATTGCAAACGTTGAACTATCAGGATGCTTAAGTTGTGCCTGAAGGTCTTTTATGTGAAAACAAAGGCGATTTACACCTTTGTTTATATGGACGGGGCATTCCAAAAATTGCTCATAAAGTTTTATGGGGTATTTGGGGGTATGTGCAAAATAGACAGATGATGCTAATAACTTATCTTGAAATAACTCTGCAAATCGGTGCATAACACAAACGACAGCCTCATTAAAAAAAGGCAGGGCATCTCCAAACTCTTTGTCCATTTGATAGTTAATAAATAGATCTTTAGAAGATATGTTGTAGTCAAACGTTAGGCCTGGGGCACTGGTAGGCAAAAAGCGAGTGAGTAAGTCTAATACGGAGCCAAAGTCTTCTGATGTCGGGATAGCCAGTCCAAGCAGGCCTACATTAGTAAAGCTAAATTGCTCTGCCACCAGAATACTGTCAGGAACACCCGTATTATTAAAGTGAGCGCAAATGACTATGAGACGCTGAAGCTCTTCTCCAGAAATCGTGGCATTAGGGTTTACAAGTTTGTCGGTATCTATGTTGACGAGCTTAAGAAGTGTAGCTGTATCTACACCGTAATGCTCCCATGATTTTGCTGCGGTGTGTATATAGCTAATGGGGTATAGGTAATGCTCTATATTCGACATGGTCACAATATGAGGTAGCGTGGCGTAAATTGCAAGTTTATTGTCGTCAATCGTACTTAACGGTCTAGCAGAAGATATTTTATAGTTACTACAACAGAGACAATAAAAACAAAATAATAAAAAAGAATGAATACCATGCTCCAAAATAAGAGCAGCAAACGGCTCAATAAATAATAATGATCTGATAACAGACACTAAATCAACTTAAAGCAAGGTAAGGATTTATGAATACTCGGAGAGTAATCGGGTGTTGTGTTATGTATGCAATGTCTGCGCTGCCTGTTATTGCAGCGGAAGGGACACAGAGCTTATCTTCAAAAGAGCAGGGGTGGGCTGTTCGTTTTACTAGCCCAGTCCTGGACCAGAGGGAAGTGGCCTCATCAGAAATTAGATATAAATTCTTTGGGCGAACTAAAGATGGTTTTTTTCTGTCGCTTCATGTTGAGCCGTTTTTTGATCAAGAAAATCAGCAAGCATCTTGTAGAGAGCAGTATATTGTGGATGACAGTAGTTTTCTTGATATTGTGGATCTTCAATCTATACGAATGATTGATCAGGATGTACAGGAGGTACACTATAATGCGCGGGTCCAGTATAAAAACACTGAATATATGATGCCCAATACCCATTACTATTTTTCAGTTAACGGTTACTGTGCGGACCTTCACCTTGGTGCAACACCGATTTATGATGCAAGGCATGAAAAAAGCTTTGATCAGTTGGGGAGAGAGTTGAAGGATAGTTTATTAATTTCAGCGCAACGGTAAGCAAAGTGGCGAACACTGACTATCATCTTAATTACACTCTTTAAAATATAATTAAGATGATAGTCAGTGTTCTTGTGCTTCCTGTTACGCTTGTATTCGTTAATGCTAGATACCACTCTCATTCGATAGAGTGGGCTCTTTAGTTCGCGTTTAACTTCGCTTTCCATTGTCGGTTGCCGACCTTTCTTTTTCTTGCTCATATGATGTTACCTTGTAACTTTGTTTACTAATTGAGACGGTATTATCTAATTTACCAAGGTATTTGTCGATATTTAGCTTAAGTAAATCTAATATGTCGCCTAAATAATTCATGGAGAGACTATTGATGGACCAAACAATTTAGGTCATTTTAATATTTTTTTCTTGTAAGGGTATTTATACATTGAGCGGATATACAACAAAATTTAAAATTTGTACCTTTAACTTGCTTAACTATATTGAGCCGCCTAATGCTTACTATGAGTTAGAAAATATCTATACAAAAGCGCAGTGGGTTAAAAAAGAAGCGTGGCTGAGTAAGCAGTTATCTGTTTTGGCGGCAGATATTATTGGGTTTCAGGAGGTGTTTAGCCCTGAAGCCTTAAAGAGCCTTGTAAGCAAACATAACCTACCTTTCTTTCAGGCTGTATCTGAGCCAGGCGTGGATCAGCATCATGTTTTCAATAAGCCTGTTGTAGCTATAGCTTCACGGTTCCCTATCATCTCCGCTACAGAGGTGAAGGTTAACGAATCACTCATTAGAGAGCTAAAGCTACAGCCAGATTTCACGTTTAGTCGAGCACCTATCAAAGCTGAAATATCAATAGATGGGTTTAGTACGATTATCGTTTATGTCGTGCACCTTAAGTCTAAGCGTTCAAAGTTTGAAAGAGAGGTTGTTGACCACAATCTAGATGATACGGCTGTGATAGAGCATATGCAGGCGGATATTCATGGGCGATGGGCTTCAAATATTCAGCGAGGCACGGAGGCCTCAATGTTGTATCAGGATTTTGTTGAGCAGATGCGTAGCAACGAAAGACCGACCATTATTTTAGGGGATCTAAACGATACAATTGACTCTGCAGTTCTGCAACAATTAGTGGCTGGTAGAAATATGGATAGGGTGGGTTTTAGGCTTATTTCAGGGTTGTCGAAAGACGAACGTCGATCTATAGCAAAATACTCTTTGTTTGATGCCTTCGATTTAAATACAAATAGCAATAACTCAGCGCGTAAACCCACGCACTATTTTGCTAATAAAGGAAACACACTGGATTACATTCTAATGAGTAAGGACTTCAATGCGGAGTATGATCATAGTTTGGCCACAGTTTCAGATTTAGAGGTCAGTAATAATCATTTAGAAAATCCGATATATGAAAATGATGCAGAGTGTTCAGATCATGCGCCTGTTATGGCAACAGTTGAGGTAAGGTTTTAAAAAGGATGTTACGAAGATGTAAAAGTGGTGGCTACACCGGGATTCGAACCTGGGACCCCATCATTATGAGTGATGTGCTCTAACCAACTGAGCTATGTAGCCACGACATTTGAGGCGCGTATTTTGTTGTTTTTGAGGGGGGATGTCAACCCCCCTCTTCGCATTAATCTATAACAAATGTCATATATTTATACGTTAAAGCGGAAGTGCATTACATCGCCGTCTTTAACGATGTAATCTTTGCCTTCTAAGCCCCACTTTCCGGCTTCTTTAGCGCCTTGCTCTCCGTTGAATTCAATAAAGTCATCATAGGCAGTTACTTCTGCGCGAATAAAGCCTTTTTCAAAGTCAGTGTGGATAACACCTGCCGCTTGTGGTGCGGTTGCGCCTACACTTACGGTCCATGCACGTACTTCCTTAACACCTGCGGTAAAGTAGGTTTGTAGGTTGAGTAGGTTGTAGCCTGCGCGGATAACGCGGTCTAGGCCGGCTTCTTCCATGCCTAAGTCAGCAAGAAACTCATCTTTCTCATCATCATCTAGTTCAGAAATTTCGGCTTCTAATTTGTTGCATATGGGTACGACGACGGCGTTCTCTTCAGCTGCAATCGCTTTTACTATATCCAAGTACTTATTGTCTTCAAAGCCTTCTTCATCGACGTTGGCAATGTACATGGTTGGTTTGATAGTTAGTAAGTGAACTTCATGAAGTAATTCAAGCTCTTCATCGTTAAGGCCTGCGGTACGAACGGGCTTGGCTTCATTAAGGTGGGGAAGTATTTTTTCTAGTATGACTATTTGTTCTTTAGCTGTTTTATCACCACCCTTGGCAATACGACCGATGCGCTTGATCGCTTTTTCAACACTATCTAGGTCAGAGAGTGCTAGCTCGGTATTTATAACGTCAATATCGGCCGCGGGGTCAATTTTTGACGCAACATGTATAACGTTTTCATCTTCGAAGCAGCGAACAACGTGTGCGATTGCATCAGTTTCACGAATGTTGGCTAGAAACTGGTTTCCAAGGCCTTCACCTTTAGATGCGCCCGCTACCAAGCCTGCAATATCCACAAATTCCATAGTGGTAGCCAATACGCGCTCAGGCTTAACAATAGCGCTTAGTTTGTCTAGGCGTGGGTCTGGCATAGGAACGACACCAGCGTTTGGCTCGATAGTACAGAATGGAAAGTTTTCTGCGCCAATTCCTGCTTTGGTGAGTGCGTTAAATAGAGTTGATTTACCTACGTTTGGTAGGCCAACAATGCCACATTTGAAACCCATAGACTTAATCTCTTACTAGCGTGTATAAAAATGAGGCGATATTATAACCGTACTAAGGGAGGATAAGTAGTAGGGGGTGGGAAATAGTGAGGGTGGGGGAGTGGTGAAAGAGCTGGGTATAGGTAGATGTAGTTGGTAGCGCTTATGCTTTAAATGAGTGAAGTCTGTTCATGGCTTTTTGCCAATCGCCATCAATAATCTCAGGGAGTACACGTGCTACTTCATCTGTAACTGCATTGAGTTGCTCTGACTCTTGCTTGCCAATTCGACCTAAAACGTGCCCGGTGACTCTATCGCTGCTGCCTGGGTGGTCTATGCCCAGTCGTAATCGAAAGAACTGCTTATTACCGCCAAACTGACTGATAATATCTCTAAGGCCATTATGCCCACCGTGTCCGCCGCCTTGTTTTAGCTTTAGGGTGCCGCATGGGATGTCTAATTCATCATGCGCAACAAGTACTTCTTCAGGCTTTATTTTAAAAAACTGACAGAGTGCATTAACGGCAAGGCCGCTGCGATTCATGAATGTAGTAGGGTTTAACAAATGAAGATCGTGCCCGTGAAAGTTAACTTTGGCATGGAGGCCGTGATACTTTCTTTCTGGGCGAAGGGAGGTGCCGGTTGTTTTGGCAAGTTCTTCAACAAAAAGAGCCCCTGCATTATGTCGGGTGTTCTCGTATTCTCGACCTGGGTTTCCCAGTCCAACAATTAAACGAATTTTATCTGACATATTCAGGGGTTCCTAAAAGAAGAGGGCTTATTCTTCGCCCGCTTCCTCTGTTGTTTCTGCTTCGTCTTCTTCTACTTTCTCGCCCTTAGGCTTGTGTATAGAAGCAACAGGAAGGTTGTGATCTTCGCCGTGCTTAAGCGCGGTAACTGTTACGCCTTTTGGTAGTACAAGGTCTGAGAAGTGAATGATGGTTTCAATGTGAATATCAGCCATATCAACTTCAATGTACTCAGGAAGATCACCTGGTAAACATGTGATCTCAACGTTACTTGCCTGGTGAGAAATTGCTCCGCCTTCCATTCTAACACCGACACATGACTCTTCGTTTGTGAAGTGTAGCGGTACGTGTACTTGAATAGGTTGATCTTTGCTTACGCGCAAGAAGTCAGCGTGCATGATTTCTTCACGTGCTGGGTGGCGTTGAAGATCTTTAAGGATAGCACTCTCTTCTTTACCAGCAATATTGATAGTAAGGATGTGAGAGTAAAAAGCTTCGCTTTCTAAAGATTTGATGATTTCGTTGTGCTTAAGAGTCAAAGATACTGGCTCTTGCTTTCCACCATAAATGATAGCTGGAATTAAGTTAGTTGTACGGCGAAGGCGGCGGCTCGAACCTTTCCCTTTGTCTGTACGAACTTCTGCGTTTACTACAAATGCGTTGCTCATTTGTGAATCCTCAAATTTACATAATAGAAGCTCTTCATAACAATCCTTCGACCAGATTAATTAATGAGAGCTTTGATAAATGATGACCAAAAAGCCATCGGTTAATACGAAAACAAGCCTCCAAAGGAAGCTCGTAATCTAAAATTTTATTTCTTGGCGGTGATTAACCTATGTTTAATTAACCTATGCGGGTTAATCAAACATTGCACTGATTGATTCTTCGTTACAGATTCTTCGAATTGATTCTGCTAACAGGTTCGCCATAGAAAGAGCGCGAATTTTATCACACTTTAGTGCTTTGTCACTAAGTGGAATGGTATCGGCTACAATTAATTCATCAAGTGTGGATGATGCAATGTTTTCAATAGCTGGGCCGGAAAGTACAGGGTGGGTTATATAAGCCACTACTTTTTCTGCGCCGTGTTCTTTTAGTGCTTCAGCAGCCTTGCATAGTGTGCCAGCTGTATCGACAATATCATCTACTAGTATGCAGGTTTTACCTTTTACATCGCCGATTATATGCATAACCTGAGAAACGTTCGCTTTAGGGCGGCGTTTATCTATGATAGCTAGGTCTACATCATTCAAGCGTTTGGCCATGGCTCGTGCTCGAACTACACCGCCAACATCGGGTGAAACAACCATGTAGTTTTCGTAGCCTGCTCGTTCGATATCATCAAGTAGTACGGGTGTAGCGTAAATATTATCTACCGGGATATCAAAAAAGCCTTGAATTTGGTCTGCGTGAAGGTCAACGGTTAATAATCTATCGATGCCTACGCCTGTCATCATGTCTGCAACTACTTTGGCGCTAATAGCGACACGCTTAGAGCGTACTCGACGATCTTGACGAGCATAACCAAAATAAGGAACAACAGCAGTAACTCGTGTAGCTGAAGCACGACGCAAAGCGTCAGCCATTACAATCAGCTCCATGATGTTGTCGTTAGTGGGGTTGCAAGTAGGCTGGATTATGAATACGTCTCTTCCTCGTACGTTTTCATTGATTTCTACGGAAATCTCTCCATCGCTAAATTTTTCTACAACAGCATTTCCCATTGGAATGTGTAGTGCTTCAACAACTTGGGCTGCGAGTTTTGGATTAGCGTTACCGGTGAAAACCATTAACTTAGACACGGCAGATACCTTCAGGGTAGTTATCAAATGTTAGTGTGAGGAGGAGAAGGAAAATGGCTGGGGTGGCTGGATTTGAACCAACGCATGACAGGATCAAAACCTGTTGCCTTACCGCTTGGCGACACCCCAATAATATCATTTATGATACTCTTACATTTCTTCAGTTTCGTTTGCTTTCAGCATATCAAGGGTGATACGTTGAGTCCTTTTGCTATGAAACCTTTTACTCTTTCGGACACCTTAGATAAAACCTTTTGAGCTTCTTCTTTAGAGTCAAATGCTGCAAATACGCATGCACCCGTTCCGGTGAGTCTTGCGCTACCATATTGATTAAGTGATTCAATTGCAAGCTTAACTTCTGGATAAAGTTCGCTAACTATTTTTTCACAGTCATTCCGGTAGTTCTTGACGTCTCCCTCAAGAGCGAGCGCTATTCTCATCTTTGGCGTGTCTCTTGTCAAGCCTTGGTGAGAAAAAATTTCACCTGTATTTACATGGCAGCTTGGGGTAAGCACCACATACCACGGTTCGGCGGGGTGTGCGGGTAGTAATATTTCGCCGACACCTTCTGCCCATGAAGCATGCCCTTGAACAAAAATAGGTACATCAGCGCCTAGTTTTAAGCCTATTTCAGAGAGTTGTTGGGTGGTTAGCCCACATTGCCATAGTTGGTTTAATGCCACTAATGTTGTTGCTGCATCAGAGCTTCCTCCTCCAATGCCACCGCCCATAGGGAGTACTTTATCTAATTTTATATGAATGCCTGTATCAACGTTTTTGAAAGGAGTCAGTAAGTCGGCTGCTTTGTATATCAGGTTGTCTTGAGTTTTCACTCCAGGTATAGCGGGGTTGACTTTAATAATGCTTTCACTTGTTGGAGTGAAGTGCAGTACGTCGCAATGATTGATAAATTGAAATAAGGTTTGAAGTTCATGATAACCGTCGGCACGTTGACTGTTAATATGAAGAAATAAATTTAGTTTTGCTGGGGCTGGGAGTGTAAGTGTACTCATGGTAGTAGCCATTCGTTAACTATGACGGTGATTTTCACTTGTTGCTGTTGTAAGACAATCTTCCCTGGCAAGCTTGTTGTATTTGTCGTTTCTGATATTTGAGAGTATCTGGGGTAGTGGATTTTCCAGCCGCTTTGACTAAATTGTGATAATTGTTCTTTGTCATTAAATTCCAGACTTTCAACTTTATCTGTCGGGTAGGTGACAGGCGCGGGAATGCCTTTGATCCAGTATCCTAGTTGAGCGATAGGGAGAGGCCAGCCTACATGTTGATTGATTAATCGTTCTGGCTGATATGACGTTACAGGGTCTTCACCTGACTCCGTTATGGTGACTTTGTTGGGGGAGCCTTCTATGCGAGTGGCGCCTAAGCCGAAAATAGCGGAAGAGAGGTCAATGGTAAATTGATTGCCATGTTGCTTCCAGCGGTTGATTACTGCGCTATCAATTCTTTTGGGTACGCGTACGCCTATTTTTCCTGTGAACTCCCAGTTTTCAATAGAAAGTATACGATCGACAGTTGCTTGCCAGTTAGACGGTTGTTCGAGTGTAAGGGGGGGAGTGGGAGTGCTGGCGCACCCCTGGATAATTAAAAAAAGTAACCCTAGAAATAGTTTGTATAGGTGGTTTGGGGAGCGCTTCATGGTGTGTTACTGGGTGTCTCGTTGCTAGGCTCTGGGTTGAGTGATGCACCTAATCGTTTCATTGTGTCCTGAACGAGTGTGCTTTCGCTTTCTTTCTCTAATGCTAGTTCCCAGATTTTTAAAGCCTCTTCTTTATTGCCGGTTTGCCATAAAACCTCACCATAATGAGCTGCAACTTCCGGGTCGGGAAATTTTGCATACGCCTGTTTTAGGAATGATAGTGACTTCTCTATATTTCCCATGCGGTAATAAACCCACCCCATGCTGTCTAGTATGGCGGGGTTGCCTGGCTTTATCTCATAGGCTTTTGATATGAGATCGTGGGCTTCCATTAGTCGCGTTGTCTTGTCTGCTAGAGTGTACCCTAGTGCGTTGAGTGCGACGGCGTTGTTAGGCTCTGCTTCAATAATCGCACGAAGATCGATCTCCATTTCATCGAGGCGCCCAGCTTTATCTAATAGCATTGAGCGAGAGTAAAGAAGCTTTGTGTTCTTTGGGAAGTCTATTAGCGCAATATTGATGGAGCCTAATGCTAGATCGTCTTCTTTTACATTGAGCAATAGGTCGACTTCAATCAACCAGAAGTTTTCTGCCTGATCAGGTGCTTCTTGTCGGAAATTGTCGAGTGTTATTAGGGCGTCATCCAGTCTGCCTTCTTGAGCTAGCAAAAAACAGGCTCTAGATAAAGATGAGTAAAAGTGAGTGCCGCTTTCAACACTTAAATAATGCTTAATGGCAAGTTCTGTTTGTTTTTTAGTGTCAGCAATTCGACCAAGGTAAAAGTGGGATTCATTGGTGTGTTGTTCTTCTGCTAAAAGCTCATTAAATTGTTTAATCGCCTCTTCTACATCTTTGTTCTCAAGAGCAATTAGGGCGTAAGAGAGCTTTAATCCGGCTACTTCTGGGTATTTGTTTTTTAAATCTTCAAAGACAGACTGAGCTTCATCTAGCTCTTTATTGTCGATAAGTAGTCGTCCATAGAGTGTGGCCATTCTACGGTTGTCAGGGAATCGGTCTGTTTGCTCCTCGAGGTATCTTGTAGCTTCCGGAATTTTCTTCTTGTCATAAAGAAGCCCTGCTTGTAGTAAAATAGCAGGCTGGAAGTCTGGGTCGCTTTTAAGGAGAGGGTTTAGCGTGAGCTCTGCCTCATCTGTTAGCGCCATGTTTTTTTGCATGACTGCCAAGCTGTATATAGCTTGTGGATTATTGGGGTGTCGCTGATGCAGCTCGGTATAGAGTTTGAGTAGTGTTTGTTGTTCTTCTGCTGGCAGTGTTTTTGAATGGGTGGCTAGTCTATCAAGGTCTGCATTACCTTCTAGCTCAAGAATTTTCTCCATGTACCCCATAGCTTCGCTATATTGCTTGTTGCGAGCATGGTGAAAGGCTGCAAGCTGGTTTGCTTCAATCGCATTAGGTTCTATTTCTACCCATACTTTAGATAATTGTAGTTGGGCGTTGCCGGCTTTTAGGTATTGAGCAACTCTGAATGCTCGCTTGGTAATGGCTAGATCTTTGGTTTTCATGGCTTGCTGTACATAATTAAGCAAGGTTATATCGTAACGACCACGTTGAGCTGCTATTTCCGCGGTAAGCAATGCGTACATTGTTTCCGGGTCAAATTCAGAATATTCGATTTCAGCGTCTATAGGAGGGAGGCTCCCTATAATTTCCTGATTGGCGGGGGGAGCTTGTGAGCTATCTTCTTCTTGGGATTTGGCTGTTTGATATGAACAGCCACTAACAACCGTAGTTAGTAAGAATGCATTAAAAAATCGTGACAATGTGCTTATGCTGAATTTCATATTGTTATTTATTCGCCTCAATTATTATGCTTATGATGACACAAGAGAAAAAATAAGCCTACACCCATCACTAAAAATTAAGAGACGGTAATCTAACCGCGGGTTTATTGGCTTTGGTCAAGGAATGATAAGGGTGTTTTTTTGTATGGTTGCCGCCTGTGACAATTATTCACAACTGTATTAGAGGCTTTAGTGGTCTTATTGCTTAGCGCCCTGTAAAATGCGTTTTTTTAAATAGATAGATAGATAGAATTATATAGATTTACAAGGTAAATAGAATTTTATGGCGTTGTTGGCGTTAGGTATTAATCACAAAACTGCATCGATTGACGTGCGCGAAAAAGTTGCTTTTTCGCCAGATAAAATCGTTTCTGCGCTAAAAAATGCTCAGCAAGTTTCGCCTGTGAGTGAAGTTGCCATTCTGTCTACCTGTAATCGTACCGAATTATATTGCGCCACAGAGCTCGAAGGTAGTAGAGCTTTGCTTGAGTGGTTGGGGGATTATCATAACCTCCAGCTTGGCGAATTAGAATCATGTAGCTATGTTCACTGGAATGAAGATGCTGCCCGGCACATGATGAAAGTAGCCAGTGGTCTAGACTCTCTGGTGTTGGGTGAACCGCAGATTCTAGGTCAGCTAAAATCGGCTTATGCTACCGCAAAAGAAGCAGAAACAATCGGTGGTGAGCTGGGGCGTTTGTTTGATCAAACCTTTTCTGTTGCAAAGCGTGTAAGAACCGATACCGCCATTGGTGAAAACCCTGTTTCGGTAGCCTATGCTGCAGTGCACCTTGCGAATCATCTATTTTCTGACATGAGTGAAAATCGCGCCTTGTTAATTGGTGCGGGTAAAACGGTTGAGTTAGTGGCTCGTCATTTAAAAGAAGCGGGTGTTCGAGATATAACCGTTGCAAACCGTACGCTTTCGCGAGCGCAAGAACTTGCCAATGAAATTCAAGGTGATGCGATATTGTTATCGGATATCCCTGATCGACTTCCTTATGCTGATATTGTTATTGCGTCAACCGCGAGCCAGCTGCCTATTCTAGGTAAGGGCGCTGTAGAGCGGGCGTTGAAGCTAAGAAAGCACCGACCTATATTTATGGTAGATATTGCGGTGCCTCGTGATATTGAGCCTCAGGTGAGTGAGCTTGACGATGTATACCTTTATACCGTTGATGACCTTAAGCAGGTTATTGATGAGAATGTAAAGTCGCGAGAAGGCGCTGCTAGAGAAGCTGAGCACCTTGTTGAAAGTGGCGCGGCTGAGTTTATGTTTCAGTTGCGAGCTTTGTCGGCTACGAGCACATTAAAGCAGTTTCGTGGTCAGGTAGAAGATATTCGTGATGTTGAAGTAGAAAAGGCATTAAGAGTTATTCGTAACGGGGGAGATCCTGAGGCGGCATTAAAAGGTCTTGCTAGGGGTTTAACCAATAAAATCATTCATAGCCCAACCGTTCAGGTTCGCAAAGCATCGGCTGAAGGTCGAGTTGAGGTGACTGATTGGCTCAGAGAGTTGTTTGAGCTTCCCACGTCTAAGTTGTAGCTGCCTTAATATATTTTCCAATTATTTTCTCACGAATCGTATAGAATACCCTCAAAGAATTTCAGTCCAACTGACATAACGGTAAATAAAATCAACATGAAAGCATCAATAGTTGCAAAGCTAGATCACATTAGCGAACGTTACGAAGAGATAGCCGCATTACTTAGTGATCCGGGTGTTATGTCTGATCAAAATAAGTTTCGTGATTTGTCTAAAGAGTATTCGGAGCTAGAGCCTGTAGTTCAGTGCTTTAGAGACTATCAGCAAGTTAATGATGATATTGAAGAAGCTAAAGTGCTACTTCAAGACGACGATGCGGACATGCGAGCGATGGGCAAGGAAGAGCTTGCTGACGCTCAAGATCGCCAAGAAGCATTAGGGCTAGACCTACAAAAACTACTTTTACCTAAAGACCCTAACGATACTCACAACGTGTTTCTTGAAATTCGAGCGGGAGCCGGTGGTGATGAGGCGGCTATTTTTGCGGGCGACTTATTTCGAATGTACTCACGTTATGCTGAGCGTAAACGTTGGAAGGTTGAAATTATTAGTCAAAATCTAGGTGAGCATGGCGGTTATAGAGAGGTTATTACTCGCCTTGTAGGTGATGCTGTTTATGGTCAGCTTAAATTTGAGTCAGGTGCTCACCGTGTTCAACGTGTGCCGGAAACAGAATCGCAGGGGCGAATTCATACGTCCGCTTGTACCGTTGCAGTAATGCCAGAAGCTGATGCCTTAGAAGAGATTAACGTTAACAAAGGTGATCTCAGAGTTGATACCTTTAGAGCGTCGGGCGCGGGTGGTCAGCACGTAAACAAAACAGATTCAGCCATTCGATTGACCCACATACCGAGTGGTATTGTGGTTGAGTGCCAAGATCAGCGCTCTCAGCACAAGAACAAAGCACAAGCCATGGCATTATTGCAGGCAAAGCTCAATTCATTTCAGCAAGATGAAGCAGCTAAAGAGCAGGCGGATACACGTAAGAGCTTGGTGGGAAGTGGAGATCGCTCGGAGCGAATTCGAACCTATAATTACCCGCAAGGCCGCATTACTGATCACCGTATCAATTTGACCTTATACAAATTAGCAGAAATAACCGAGGGCGATTTAGACCCGGTTATAGAGCCTTTATTGCAAGAGCATCAAGCAGACCTTCTTGCTACATTAAGCGACGACTAAGTGCTTTATTAAGTGATAAATAAGGGTTTGATGGGTTTCTAATGACTTCTATCGCTAATATTCTAAAGCAGGTTGATTTACCCGAATCAGATACGCCTGCTTTAGATGCTGAAATACTACTTTGTCATGTGTTAGGTAAAGAAAGAGTCTACCTTTATACCTGGCCAGAGAAAGAATTAGAACCCGACCAATTGTCTGAATTTGAGGGCTTAATAGACCGTAGACAAAACGGGGAGCCCATTGCTTATATTACCGGCTTGCGTGAGTTTTGGTCCTTACCGCTCAAGGTTAATACATCAACCTTAATTCCTCGCCCTGATACTGAACGCTTAGTTGAGGTGGCGTTAGATGCGTTTTCAGATTCTATTTCTCTAAATACCCCTCTAAATATTGTTGATCTTGGTACGGGTACCGGTGCTATTGCATTAGCGCTGGGTTCAGAATGCCCTGATTGGAATATTCTGGGAGTTGATCAATCCGAAGATGCTGTAGACCTAGCAAAAGACAATGCGCAGCTAAACAATTTAGAGCAAGTTCAGTTTCAAACGGGCTCATGGTGTGAAGGTTTACCTCATAACCATTTTGATTTAATTATCAGCAACCCCCCTTATATAGTCGAAGCAGACCCTCATTTATCTCAAGGTGATGTGAGATTTGAGCCCTTGTCTGCATTAGTGTCTCCAGAAAATGGCTTGCTAGATATTGTTCAAATCGCGCAGCAGTCTAGCTTATGTTTAAAAACAGGCGGTTGGTTGATGGTGGAGCATGGGTTTGAGCAGGCTGGTGCCGTGAGGCAGATATTTAAAGGTTATGGTTATAGTGCGGTTTCAAGTTATCAAGATTTATCTGGAAACGACCGCGTAACGGTAGCTTGCTGGAAAGGTCGCCCAGAAAAGGACAGTAAAGTATGAGTCAACATGATGACTACGATTTCAGTGATGAGCAGCTACTACGTTATAGTCGCCAAATTATGCTTCCCGCGTTTGATATTGCCGGTCAGTCTCGTTTAGCTACTAGTCGCGCATTAATTATTGGTATGGGGGGCTTGGGTTCCCCAATTGCATTATATTTGGCATCTGCCGGTGTGGGTACCTTGCATTTAGTTGATTTTGATGAAGTTGACCTTTCTAATTTACAACGACAAATTGCCCATTCGGTTTCTGATATTGGTACAAAGAAAGTAGATTCAGCGGCGCGGTCTGTTGCTCAGATAAACCCTGATGTTAAAGTGATTGCTCAAGCTGGTAAGTTGGAAGGTGAGGCGTTAGCTGATGCGGTTGTCGCGGCTGATGTAGTGATCGATGCGACGGATAACTTCGCCGCACGGTTTGCGATTAATGCTGTTTGTGTTGAACATAAAACACCGCTAGTTTCCGGTGCAGCGATACGTATGGAAGGGCAGGTTTCTGTGTTTGATACGCGAAGTGATGATGCGCCTTGTTATCAGTGTTTATATTCTGATATTTCAGAAGAGCAGCTGAGTTGTTCAGAGGCCGGTGTTATGGCACCGTTGGTGGGTATTATTGGATCTGTTCAGGCTATGGAGGCAGTGAAGTTATTGTCTGGAATGGGGGAGCCGTTAGTGGGTAAATTGTTGATATTGGATGCTATGACAATGGAGTGGCGGACGATGCGGTTGAGAAAGGACTCTGGGTGTAATACTTGTTCGGGGGGTAAAAAACTCTCGAGTTGATTTGGCGCGCAGGGTCGCTAGTTAATGCTGTATGATTTGAAATTATTTTTTGGAATCAATCGAGTCTGATACTCTGTTGATTTCTCAATTCGCTAATATTAAGAGATAGACACTATGAATCAAGATGTTCGCTGGAAGCAGCGGTTTGCGAACTTTAATAAAGCACTCGCGCAATTAACGAACGTCATTGAATTAAATGAGCAGCGACCGTTAACTGACATTGAGCGCCAAGGTTTGATTAAAGCTTACGAATTCACTTATGAGTTAGCCTGGAATGTCATGAAAGACTACTTCTATTATCAGGGGACTGTCACCATTACCGGTTCAAGAGATGCCATACGAGAAGCGTTTCTCAGGGAGCTTATAGTCAATGGAGAGGTTTGGATGAAAATGGTTGCTGACAGAAATAAAACAGCCCATACCTATAATGAAGGTGTCGCTAAAGAGGTAGAACGTAATATTTTAGATACTTATTATGTATTGTTCGTCGATTTTCAAACTGTGATGGAGCAAAAATGCCTTACGGACTGAGTGATGAGACAGTAGAGAAAATAACGACGGTGTTTTCTCAATATCCAGAAGTCAGCGCTGCTATTTTGTATGGTTCTCGTGTAAAGGGAAGCTATCGACCAGCCTCTGATATAGATATCACGTTAAAGGGAGATAATCTAAGCCATGATCTGTTATTAACTATAGAGTTGGCGTTGGATGACTTGCTGCTTCCTTACAAAATCGACCTATCACTATATAGTCAAATAGATAACTTAGATCTACTGGAGCACATTGACCGGGTGGGGGAGGTTGTTTTTACTCAAGCCCACTAACCTCGATTTTGTTGCTCAGAAGGTCTTGCTCCCCTACAATACCTTGATTCTAGAATAGATATTAAACATTAAGTTAAGGTGAGTCTTCAGATGAAGTTTTTGGTGACTGGTGGTGCAGGGTTTATTGGTTCTGCGGTTGTTAGGTATTTAATCAATAAAACAGATCACGAAGTTATAAATGTCGACAAACTCACTTACGCAGGTAACCTCGAAAGCCTAAAAGAAATCGACCAGTCTGATCGTTATACTTTTGAGCAGGCCGATATCTGTAATAGTCAGGCAATAACGGCCATTTTCGAAAAGCACCAGCCAGACTACATAATGCACTTAGCCGCGGAATCACATGTAGACCGCTCCATTGACGGTCCTGCAGCCTTTATTGAGACCAATATCGTAGGCACTTATGGCATGCTAGAAGTGGCTCGTGCTTATTGGAACAAGCTTGAAGGCGAAAAGAAAGAGCGATTCAAATTTCACCATATTTCAACTGATGAAGTTTATGGCACCTTGGGTGCTGAAGGTCTGTTTACAGAAGAAAATCGCTACGACCCCAACTCACCCTATTCAGCCTCCAAAGCTTCATCAGATCATCTGGTAAGAGCCTGGAGAGAAACCTACGGCCTACCCACCGTTATCACCAACTGCTCAAATAACTACGGCCCATACCATTTTCCAGAAAAACTGATCCCCCTAGTTATTCTCAATGCATTAGCCGGAAAGCCACTGCCAATTTACGGCAAGGGAGACCAAATACGTGACTGGTTATATGTAGAAGACCACGCTCAAGCTTTAGTTAAAGTAGTCACTGAAGGTAAACTCGGTGAAACCTATAATATCGGCGGACATAACGAAAAACAAAATATTGAAGTCGTCAAAACACTCTGCACACTACTTGAAGAGTTAGCACCAACCAATAGCCATTCCCGAGCGGGCGGTAATCCACAGGGCTTTGAAGGGCTAATCACCTACGTAGCAGACCGCCCAGGTCACGATGTACGTTATGCCATAGATGCCTCAAAAATAGAAAGAGAGCTAGGCTGGGCACCAGAAGAAACATTCGAAACCGGAATGCGTAAAACGGTTCAGTGGTATTTAGATAATAAAGAATGGTGGGAGCATGTGTTAGATGGCTCATATCAAGGCGAACGACTGGGCTTAGGAGAATAAATATGAAAGGAATAATACTAGCTGGCGGCTCGGGTACGCGCTTACACCCCATAACACGCGGTGTATCTAAGCAGCTTCTGCCGATATATGACAAACCAATGATCTATTACCCCATTTCAGTGTTAATGCTGGCGGGTATTCGTGAGATTTTAATTATATCTACCCCCGTAGACTTACCCTTTTTTGAAAGGATGTTAGGTGATGGCAGTAATTTTGGTGTTAAGTTCAGTTATGCCGAACAGCCATCACCCGATGGCTTAGCTCAAGCCTTTATCATCGGTGAAGAGTTTATTGGTGATAGTAATGTTTGTTTAGTGCTAGGTGATAATATCTTCTACGGAGAGCACTTCTCTCAAAAGCTAAAAGCAGCAGTGAGTAAAAAATCAGGCGCAACCGTATTTGGTTATAGAGTAAGTGACCCTGAGCGTTTTGGTGTAGTGGAATTTGATGAAAGTGGCAAAGCAATTTCTATTGAAGAAAAACCTGAAAAACCAAAATCTCGTCATGCAGTAACAGGCCTGTATTTTTACGATAATGATGTGATCGAAATTGCTAAAAATGTTAAACCATCAGAGCGAGGTGAGCTAGAAATAACCTCAGTAAACAATGCTTATTTAGAACGAGGTGATTTAAGTGTAACTCAGTTAGGGCGAGGTTTTGCCTGGCTTGATACCGGTACACATGACAGCTTATTAGAAGCGGCACATTTTGTTCAGACTATCGAAGCACGCCAGGGTCTTAAAGTAGCTTGCTTAGAAGAAATTGGTTTTCATAATGGCTGGTTAACCAAAGAACAGTTGCAAGTTCAAGCTGAATCCCTTTCTAAAACGGGCTATGGTCAATACTTATTAAATGTCGTTAAAGAGACTTCTCAAGTATGAAAGTAACAAAAACAAAGCTAGCAGGTTGTGTGATTATTGAACCAAAAATTTTTGGTGACCATAGAGGTTTCTTTAAAGAGACCTTTCAGGCAGAACGATACAAAGAAGCAGGGTTAACGCTTCCTTTTGTACAAGATAACCATTCTCGCTCAACTCAAGGGGTGTTAAGAGGCCTTCATTTCCAAAAAACGAAACCTCAGGGCAAGCTGGTTAGCTGTTCAGCGGGTGAAGTGTTTGATGTGGCCGTTGACCTAAGAAAAGATTCTCCTACCTATGGCCAATGGGAAGGGGTGATTCTCTCAGGCGATAACCATATACAGTTTTATGTGCCTCCAGGCTTTGCTCATGGGTTTGTTGTGCTAACGGATACGGCTGACTTTCAATACAAGTGCACTGACTACTACGACCCCAGTGACGAAGGAGGGATTATCTGGAATGACCCAGATGTAGGTATCGAATGGCCACTAGGTGATATTGAGCTCAAGTTATCTGAAAAGGATAAGCAGCTTCCAAGATTGAGCGAATTAGGTTAAAGAAAAAACAGGGTCCAAAACTAGCGGGCTAGTATTTGAAGCTATAGAATATGTTCATATAGCTAACAGTGAGGTATAAAATGCAAGCAATAGAGTTCGAAGTAGAATCAGAAGGGCGCTTAATAAAAATTCCTGAACAGTATGCTGAATTTGCCTCACGACACCTTAAAGTTGTGTTACTAATGGATGATGTGGAGCAGAAAAAAGTTAAGTCATCAGGGGGCAGCAAGGTTTTACCTAAGGCATTCTTGAATCCCTTAAAAGTGGCCTCATATGATAATATAGGGAAAAGGGATGACCTATATGACAGATAAGTGTTTTATCGATACTAATTTGTTTATATATGCGCTAACAGATCCTCGTGATGAGCTAGATCAAGCTAAACATAAGGCTGCACTCTCTTTTTTTAAAGAAACCGTTCAAGCATTTGAGATATTTACATCAGTTCAGGTGTTAAATGAAAGTCATAGTATTTTGACTAAAAAATTCAAGGTTCCTGACTTAGATGCGTATAACCTGGTTTCGTCAGCCATTTGTAATATTTCTATTGTCCAGTCCTTAACAGTTGAAACTTATGAACTCGCTGCATCACTTAGAACAGAGCATCATGTTTCATTTTGGGATTCTTTGATTATGGCGTCGGCACTTGAAAGCGAAAGTAGCTATTTGTTTTCTGAAGATATGCAGCATGACAAAGAAGTGGGCAATCAATTAATTATTACAAATCCATTTAAATAATATGAAAATTCTAATAACAGGCGCAAAAGGTCAGGTAGGCACAGATTTAGTGCTAGAGGCCAAAAAACGTAATCATGAAGTGTTTGGTTTTACCTCATCCAAGCTAGATATCACTAGCAAAGCGGTAGTTGATGCAACGGTAGCCACAATAAAGCCAGATGTAGTGATTAATGCGGCAGCCTATACGGCCGTTGATAAAGCTGAAGAAGAAAAAGATAAAGCGTATGCCGTTAACGAAACAGGTGTAAAAAATCTAGCTGAAACCTGCAAAACGCTAGATATTCCATTGCTACACATATCAACAGATTACGTATTTGATGGTGAAAAGAAAGAACCTTATACAGAAGCGGACACACCAAACCCAACTAGTGTTTATGGCGCCTCAAAATTAGCAGGTGAAGTAGTACTCCAAAAAACATGGCAGAAGCATATTATTTTACGTGTTAGCTGGGTGTTTGGTGAGCATGGTAATAACTTTGTAAAAACGATGCTACGTCTTGCACAAGATCGAGATGAACTATCGGTTGTTAATGACCAGTACGGCGCACCTACATCAGCAAAAGCCATTGCTGAATGTTTGTTAAATATTGCAGAAAAGACTGATTTTGGAAAAAATAATTTTTCTTGGGGGCTTTACCATTTTCAAAGTGACCCTGGCGTTACGTGGTATGAATTTGCCAAAGAAATATTTAATCAGGCAAAAGAAAATGGAATGCTAGATAAAGAAATGATTGTTAAGCCCATAGGGAGTTATCAATTCCCAACACCGGTAAAGCGACCAATTAACTCGAAATTAGACGGGCATAAAATGACTGAGGTGTTTTCTGTATCACCGTCAAAGTGGGGTGCAGGTTATCTGCATGAAATGAAAAAGGTACCATATAATACCTGTTGCCGTCACCCAACAATATTATAGTAAACATATTCATATAACTTTGATTTAAACTGCTAGATTGAAGTAGCAATTTTTAAGAAAAAATAACAGTGGTGTGGTAATGCTACATCACAAGTCTGAATTCCAGTATTTTCCCTTTACAATGAACTCCCAAATGCATAGATTACGCCATCGAATATGCAGCAGTTAATTTTTTACAAACTGAATAGAAAGTAGAAAACATGGCCAGTGCAGCTGGTTTAAGCTGTAATGAGTGAATACAATTGAATTAATTATTTTAGGTAAAAAGCAGGTATGTTAGGTTTTTTAAGAAGTATTTGGGAATATAGAGGGTATATTCTCTCATCCATTCGAAATGAGTTTGTATTAAGGTTTGGTCGCAGCAAATTTGGCGGATTATGGATGATAATTCATCCACTGGCGCAAGTAGCGATTTATGCTTTGATTCTGTCAAAGGTACTGGCCGCCAAACTTCCTGGTATTGATAACCCTTATGCGTATTCGCTTTATCTTATGGCAGGGATTTTGGCTTGGAGCTTATTTGCTGAAATTGTGGGCCGCTGCCTAACGTTATTTATTGAAAACGGCAACTTGATGAAAAAAATGCGTTTTCCGCGTATTGCTCTACCCGTTATTGTGGTTGGTTCCTGCACATTAAATAGTCTCTTGTTATTTATTTCGATACTTGGGGTTTTTGCGCTACTGGGTCAGTATCCGAATATGAATATACTTTGGCTTTTTCCATTAACACTAACCATTATTGCGCTGTCGATCGGAATCGGCTTGGTGTTGGGTGTACTCAATGTGTTCGTTAGGGATGTTGGCCAAGTTACCCCAATAGTATTGCAGTTTTTGTTTTGGCTCACACCAATTGTATACCCTGTTAGTATCATCCCGGCAGAGCTGAGAAACCTTCTTGAGTATAACCCGATGTATCCTATTGTTACGGCGTTTCAGGAAGTGCTGGTTTACAATCGAGCGCCTGATTTACAGTTGGTCGGTATAGTAGCCGCTGTTTCTGTGGGCTTAATGCTTTTAGGGTTGTTTATGTTTCGCCGTGCAGCACCTGAAATGGTGGATGTATTATGACTCTGTTAAGCGTAAAAGACCTAGGTAAAGCTTATCGTAGCTATCGCTCAGAGTGGCAGCGTATTCTGCGCTGGTTTGGTTTGCCTGTTAAACCCAGCGAAGAGCATTGGGTGTTGCGTCATATTAGCTTTGATATACAGCCAGGTGAAGCAATCGGTATCGTTGGTCAAAATGGAGCGGGTAAAAGTACTTTACTTAAGATGATTACCGGCACCCTGCAGTCCACTGAGGGGCAAGTACAGGTTAATGGGCGTATTGCTGCTATTCTTGAGCTTGGCATGGGCTTTAATCCAGAGTTAACCGGGCGGCAAAATGTATTTCATGCAGCAGGGCTTATGGGGTTCAGCGCTGAACAAATCAACAAAGCTATGCCGGATATCAAGGCCTTTGCTGAAATTGGTGAGTATTTTGACGAAGCAGTACGAACCTATTCAAGTGGGATGCAAATGCGCGTGGCTTTTGCTGTTGCTACAGCCTACCGCCCAGAAATTCTTATTGTTGATGAAGCTCTCTCTGTAGGCGATGCTTATTTTCAGCATAAAAGCTTTAACCGTATACGTGAGTTTCAAGAGCAAGGTACAACGCTACTGATTGTCTCCCATGATAGGGGAGCAATTCAAAGCTTGTGTAATCGAGCCATATTGCTAGAAAACGGCACGGTTATTAAAGACGGTAACCCTGAAGAGATCTTTGATTTTTACAACGCTATTATTGCCGAAAAAGAAAATAGTACTGTTGAAGTTAAGACCTTAGCGAATGGAAAAATTCAAACTAGCTCTGGAACAGGTGAGGCCAAGGTAGAAGAAATTGGGCTCTACAATAACAAAGGTGAGGTCGTTGAGTTTGTAAATGTAGGCGATTTGGTTGAGTTACGAATAAAGGTAAAAGTGTACCAGTCGGTTGAAACTCTAGTACTGGGCTATGGAATTAAAGACCGCCTTGGCCAAGTGATGTATGGTACAAATACTTGGCATACCGAGCAAGTTATTAATCACCCGCAGCCAGGCGATGAATACCTGTTTAGTATTGCATTTTCTGCGAACTTTGGAATTGGGAGCTATTCATTACAAACAGCGTTGGTGGACCGTGATACACACCTTACAGCCAACTATGAATGGCGTGATTTGGCCTTGATGTTCAATGTTATCAATATTAACAAGGCACAATTCGCTGGATGTTTGTGGAATGAACCAAAAATAATGATTGAAGAATTAACAAAATGACTTTTATTTCATATGCTCAAAATTACGAAGATGTCATGCTTCGTCGTGCCTTTAAAGATGTAGATAAAGGGTTTTATATTGATGTGGGGGCCAATGACCCCATTACGGATTCTGTGACGAAGGCTTTTTACGATGCGGGGTGGCGTGGAATAAATATAGAACCAGTAAGTGAATGGTTCGAAAAACTCCAGCAAGATCGCCCTGAAGATATTAATCTGCAGGTAGCTGCGGGGGCGCATAAGGGCGATATCAATTTTTATGAGATGCCCGGTACAGGGCTTTCTACCAGTAATAAGTTAATTGCTAAACAGCATGCGGAAGAGCATGGCTTTGAGATAAAGGAAAAGAAAGTGCAGGTGGATAGGTTAACAGCCATCTGTGAGCAGTATGCACACTCGGACATTCATTTTCTAAAGATTGATGTTGAGGGAGCAGAGAAATTAGTATTAAAAGGTTTTGACCTTAAAAAATTTAGGCCATGGATTATTCTGATTGAGTCAACATTACCTGGCACACAAAAAGAAAAACATGAAAGTTGGGAGCCTCTTTTATTGGCCGCAGATTATGAATACATTAAATTTGATGGACTCAATCGATTTTATGTGGCCAAAGAACACAAAAAAATCAAAAATTGCTTAATACCACCTCCAAATGTTTTTGATGGATTTATCTTGAGTGGCACTGGTAGTAGTTCATTTCATGTCGGTGTTGCACAAATTCAAGCCTCACTCCAAGAGACTAAGCTGCAGCGCCTGCAGTTAGAAAAGGAGGTTCAGGTCTTGCGAACGGGTGCGGAGCGGTATGACGAAAGACTGCATGAGAAAGAGACCACGCAGCAAGAATATTTACTATCGATGATAGAAAAAGAGACCCGACTTCAGGAAACCGTCATAACGCTTACGAACAATCAGCAGGAAATCGATATGTTGCGGGTTTCATTGGTGGATAGCACCGCACATCAACAAGCAAGTGAGGCAACTCTGCAAGAGAGCAAGCAGCAGCGCCAGCAATTAGAAAAGCAAGTGCAGGGCTTGCGGGCAGATGCTGAGCAGTATGACGAACGACTGCGTGAGAAAGAGACCACGCAGCAAGAATATTTGCTATCGATGATAGAAAAAGAGACCCGACTTCAGGAAACCGTCATAACGCTTACGAACAATCAGCAGGAAATCGATATGTTGCGGGTTTCATTGGTGGAT
>JADGDV010000015.1:0-4339 GCA_016744695.1 Hahellaceae bacterium | reverse complement strand
AACAATCAGCAGGAAATCGATATGTTGCGGGTTTCATTGGTGGATAGCACCGCACATCAACAAGCAAGTGAGGCAACTCTGCAAGAGAGCAAGCAGCAGTGCCAAAAATTAGAAAAGAAAGTGCAGTTATTGTTGGAAGAAGCAGATCAGAATGGCGAGAAGCTACGTGATAATGAGGCGTCGATCAATTGGTTAAATAACGAATGGGTCGCATCTAAGCATAAGGTTGATGAACTCCACCAGTCAAATCATCGCTGGTGGTCCATGGCAGATCAGCAGAGTAAGGCTTTAGAAGAGGTTAATGTTAAGGTTGAAGAGTATACTCGCTCAACTCATCACTTACAGTCTGTTGTTGTCGGTCTTAAAGGTGAGTTACATGCAGTATATAAAAGTAAATCATGGCGAATTACCTGGCCATTACGTAAATTGATGCAATTTTTTACGTGGTTGTTTCTTGTTCCTGTTAATTTGATCTTTTGGCTTTTTCGATTACCTAAAAGGGGTCTGTGCTGGTTTGTGATTAAGGGCATCGCGTTTGGTCTTAAGCGACCAGCACTGAAAGTACGGGCCATGGCTTATTTACGTAACTATCCTAATTTTGACGCAAAATTGAGACGATTGGCGCAGGCTCGTGGTTTTATTGTCGCGCCTACGGCAAACACTATTGACCCAGTCAAGCCAGCGCCAGACATTGTTGACGTTCAATCAATACCGCCTCAGCCTATCATTGAGTCTATTGAACTAGAAACGACTGTTATTGAGGATGACGGTAAGTGTGCGGTATTGGCTTCAGATCTTACTCACTTAACGCCCCGCGCACGTCACATCTATGTACAGCTTGAAGCAGCCATGAATCAACACGGACAGGAGAAACACTGATGCGTATCGTAATCGACATGCAAGGAGCACAATCATCAGGTTCACGTAATCGTGGGATTGGCCGTTATACTTTATCTTTGGTTAAGGGGATTGTGCGAAATCGAGGTCAACACGAGGTTATTATTGTATTAAATAGCTTGTTTTCTGATACGATTTTATCTATTCGCTCAGAATATTTTGGCTTACTACCTCAAGAAAATATACTCATATGGTATGCTTCTGGTCCAGTAAATCAACTAAATAAAGATAATGATTGGGGCCGTAAATCTGCAGAAAAATTAAGAGAGGCATTTTTGGCGAGCCTTAAACCTGATGTCGTTTTGATTAGTAGTCTTTTTGAAGGGCTCGGTGATGATGCTGTTACAAGTATAGGTGAATTTACTAGCGTCATACCTACCGCAGTTATATTATATGACTTAATACCATTGATGAATCGTAGCCCTTACTTAGATAACCCAGTTGTGGCTCAGTGGTATGAATCGAAAATTAATTATCTACGACGTGCCAATCTACTGCTTTCAATTTCTGAATCTGCTGGTAAAGAAGGCGTCGAGTATTTGGGTTTTCCTTCTAGTAAGGTTGTGAATATATCAACGGCAGCAGACCCTCAGTTTTACCAGAAGATAATACCGGCTAGCCAAAAAATAGAGTTAATGGCGCGTTATGGTTTGGTTGGCGAGTTTGTTATGTACACGGGCGGTATCGATTACCGAAAAAATATTGAAGGCTTGATTCGTGCTTATGCTCTCTTGCCTATCAGCCTAAGAAAAAAGATTCAATTAGCCATTGTTTGTTCTGTTCAAGATGTAGAAAAAACACGATTAGAAGTTTTGGCTCAAGAGGCTGGTTTAAAGGCTGATGAACTAATATTAACGGGATTTGTACCTGAAGACGACCTTATTGCACTATATAACATATGTAAGGTATTTGTTTTTCCATCTAAACATGAAGGTTTTGGACTGCCTGCATTAGAAGCTATGAGTTGTGGGCGGGCTGTTATTGGTTCAAATACATCTAGTCTGCCCGAGGTTATCGGGCTCAGCGATGCATTATTTGATCCATATAGTGATAAATCTATTGCTAATAAGTTAGAGCAAGTACTTACGGATAAAGATTTTAGGTGCAGCTTAGAAAAGCATGGGCTAACTCAGAGTAAGTCTTTTACATGGGATAAGTCAGCTATAGCAGCGCTTAATGCCTTGGAAGACTTCGTATCTAATACCTTGAAGGCTAGTGCGTGTGATCGTCGGGTATTAAAACAACCTCGGTTAGCATTTATTTCTCCGTTACCTCCTGAGCGAAGTGGCATTAGTGATTACAGTGCTGAGTTGTTACCTGAATTGCTTCGGTATTATCAAATCGATGTGATTGTTGATCAGCAAGAAATCAGTGATTCATGGATCAATGATAATTGTAGAATTCGCAGTGTTGCAGAGTTTGCTGAAAATAAAGAATCTTATGATCGGGTGCTCTACCAGTTCGGTAATTCTAACTTTCATCAACATATGCTTGCTTTGTTGGCGGAAATACCCGGTGTCGTTGTATTGCATGATTTCTTTCTTTCTGGGGCTATTGCTCCTGCGGACGTACATGGAATAACCCCCGGTAGGTGGGCGGCTGAACTTTATCACAGTCATGGCTATATAGCAGTGCACGATAGATATAATACTCAAGATATAGCAGATGTTATATCTAAGTATCCTTGTAGCTTAAGTGTTCTCCAAAATGCTAGCGGCGTTATAGTTCATTCAGACTATTCTCGGAGTTTGGTTCGGAATTGGTATGGCTCGGGTGACGGAGAGCGTTGGAAGCATATCCCGCTTTTACGTGTTCCAAACTTAACTACTGATAAGACTAAGGCGCGAGAAAGGCTTGGTTTTTGCGAAGCTGATTATATAATTTGCAGCTTTGGTCATCTAGGGTCTACAAAACTTAATCATCGTTTGTTGGATGCTTGGTTGACATCTGAGTTATCAAAAAATAAAAATTGCTATCTGGTATTTGTTGGTGAAAATGAAGGGGGGCAATATGGGAAGAATTTATTACAGCGTATTGCTGATCATAAAAATGGGAATAGGGTTAAAATTACCGGTTGGGCAGGTACAGCATTATTTCGAGATTACCTTTCAGCAGCCGATGGAGGAGTTCAACTAAGAACACAATCAAGGGGTGAAACCTCAGCAGCTGTTTTGGATTGCATGAATTATGGTTTAGCAACGATTGTAAATGCGAATGGTAGTATGAGTGACCTACCTTCCGACAAATGTGTTAAGTTGACTGATAAGTTTAGTGATAATAAGTTGGTCGCTGCACTTGAAAATTTGTATTTTGATTCTAATGAAAGGCAGCGCCTTAGCAGGGGGGCTCTGCAATTTATTAGAACAGATCACTCTCCTCGGAGATGCGCGAGAGCTTACTTCAACGCGATTGAGGAGTTTTATGATGATGAGGGTGTTTCAGTACAAAGCTTAATAAACAATATTGCCCAGATTACACCTTCATCACGAGATATCAATGTATGGAAAGACCTTGCGCAATCTATTGATATGTCAATAGCATCATCTATTGGACCGCGACAGATATTACTTGATATCTCTGTGTTATTTCAGAGTGAGACAGGACCTGATGATAGTAAAGTGTGGCACAATGTAATACGGGAGTTACTAGAAAATCCTATCAAAAATTTTCGTATTGAGCCTGTATTCACAACAAGCGAGCCGCAGAATTATTTGTATGCGCGTCATTTCACATTGAGCCTTTTGGGTTGCCCAACTGATGTGTTAGAAGACCAACCTATCAGTTTTCGTGCAGGCGATGTACTCGTTTGCTTGGGTTTTGAGCCAGATTCTGTAGATGAGAAACAAGAATTTTATTCATTGCTTCGTCAAGGAGGTGTGAATATTACGCATGCCCATTGCAATATGCCGATGAACTCTATTCGAAAGCAACTATTAAAGTGTATGGAAGCTTAAATAATATAGATGGTCTCAGTGGTTTAGTTACAGTCTCTTCTATTAAGGGTATTAATTCGCTCTAGCCTGAAGAGAGTGGTTAAGGTTATTAATTTGTTTAACCTCTTGATAGGTTTGTCAGGCTAAAACTTTTTGTATTAGATAAATAATAGTTTAAGAAATTATTAATAAAGAGCATAATCATGAAAACAGCAATAATTACAGGCATTACAGGCCAGGATGCCGCTTATTTGGCCGAACTTTTGTTAGATAAAGGCTACACAGTGTACGGTACATACCGTCGTACAAGCTCAGTGAATTTCTGGCGTATTGAAGAGGTTGGGGTTCACAATCACCCCAATCTTCACTTAGTAGAGTATGACCTAACTGACTTGTCTTCCTCTATCCGTTTATTGGAATCAACACAAGCAACTGAAGTCTACAATCTAGCAGCCCAGAGCTTTGTAGGTGTATCGTTTGACCAGCCTATTACCACGGCAGAAATTACC
>JADGDV010000014.1 GCA_016744695.1 Hahellaceae bacterium | reverse complement strand
CTGTGTTTCAGTTTCAATCGCGTTACTTAAACGTAGCATTGAAAGCTGCACACGAGATTGAACCATGGTCTTTGCGGCTTCTTTTGCCTGATCCCAGCTCGGGAAGAAAACAACAAAGAAATCTTCTTTCTCAGCCAACTTAGAAACACGTACCTTAACTTCAGTAATAATGCCCATACGGCCTTCAGAGCCCAACACCATTTCTCTTACATCAGGGCCTGCCGCTGATGCAGGAAACGTATTGATATCCATGCGGCCTTTAGGGGTTTCCATTCGCCCCCCTGCAAACAACTGCTCAATACGACCATAACGCAATGACTGCTGGCCACTTGATCGACTGGCGACCCAGCCTCCAATGGTTGCCAACTCAAATGATTGTGGGAAGTGCCCAAGGGTATACCCACGAGCATGTAATTGTGCTTCAACCTGCGGACCAGGAGTACCCGCGCCAAACGTGGCAATCAAGCTATCTTCTTCCAAATCCATCAGGCGGTTCATACGCCCCATATCAATGGTTAAGATTGCTTTATCTGAATTAAACGGATTAATATGACCCGCCACACTCGTACCACCACCATAAGGAATAACCAAGATGTCTTTGTCACTACAAAATGAAAGCAACTCGGCTACTTCGTCACTGGTTTCGGGGTAGGCCACACCATCAGGAAAAACCTCATAATCACCACTCCTCATAGCCAACCAATCAACTAGGCTCTGCCCTCTGGCATGACGAACACGATCTTCTTCAGCTGTCACAATTAAAGGGTGCTCAGGCAAGCGTGATGCAGGTACCTGGCTCATCACCGATTCAAGCGTCACATTAGCAAGTGGTGTTGCTACGCCTATTTTTCCTGACAAAAACACATCTGCATTTGCAGGTAAATCTAATTTATTTGCCTCATCACCCCAACCATTCCAACGACGCATAGCACACCCTCTTTCTTTTGATATATTTTTTGTTTATGTAATAAAAACTGTGGTTGATAGCTACAGAATTAATATCTATTTAAGATACAATGCTTATATACGTTATAATAGACAAGCTCGTAGTTAACATACATATTGGTCAACACACATTTCTAAAGTTGCTATGCATACTATAGAAAACAAATTTTGAGTCAGTGACCTATCAAGACAAGTCACCCATCAAATTGAGCCATCTAAACATGAAACACCTTGGATTTGCCTCTATACCGGCCATACAACAATACCTGCGCTATGCTGACGATTCAGGTATATCTGTCCCTTCTGCTCTAGATGCAGCAGGCGTTTCGGCAGGTTTATTGAATAAAGAAAGCGAGCGAATCACAGGCGAGCAATTTCAAAAATTAATCAAAAATCTCATTGATCAGTCAAAAGACCCTCTCCTCGGACTAAAGTCTGGAAACTATGTGCAACCTGGCTCATACAGCGCACTAGGTTATATCACCATGAGTTGCGCCACCCTAAGTGAAGCCATAGACAGAATTATTCCTTATGAGAAGTTAGTCGGCGATATGGGAGTAACCACCATTGAAACTGAGGACGATAAGGTTCTGATCACCTGGAGTTGCGCCTACACAGATCAAACCGTTCGCAGACACATGATAGATAACGTACTTACCTCTTGGTATAACTATGCAAAATGGCTCTCAAATAGAGATGAAGGCCCCATAGAAGTACGGCTTGAATACGAGGCTCCCGAGAAATCGGTAGTGAGCGCTTACGAAGAAGCCTTCAACTGTAAGGTTATTTTTAATCAACCAACAAGCTGTTTGGTCATCAACAAAGAGTACATGGAAACGCCTTTACGTCAGCCCGATCAATCTCTACGAAAAACACTGGAAGAGCATGCATCATCTCAAATATCCGTGCTTTCCGATAATTCATCGAGGCTTAGTACACGGGTCAAAAACGCAATACGCGCCCAGTTAAAGCAAGGCGTATCTCGCAAAGATATTGTAGCCGAACAAATGGGCGTTAATGCGAGAACATTACAACGCAAACTTCAGCAAGAGTCCGCTAGCTACCAGCAAATTCTGG
This sequence comes from Hahellaceae bacterium, assembly GCA_016744695.1. Taxonomy (GTDB): domain Bacteria; phylum Pseudomonadota; class Gammaproteobacteria; order Pseudomonadales; family Oleiphilaceae; genus Alkalimarinus. Next base: position 79,102 of record JADGDV010000014.1, on the reverse strand, counting down.
ATGAAGTTAGGCAGGAACTCGCAGAGGATTATCTAAAAAACAGCCAATTACCATTGCAAGAAATTGCAGTGAGACTCGGCTTTACAGAAGCACGATCATTTCACCGTAGCTTTAAAACATGGACAGGCAGAACACCAGGTGAGTTCCGTGACCAGGATTAACCCTTACGCTTACCCAAACAATCCATTAGCCCGAAGCGTCTGAACCTCATCTTCTGAGTAACCCGCATCGACCAGTACATCATCAGTATGCTTACCGAGTGCCCCACCCGTACCTGTAGCACAGCAAGCAGTGCTAGAAAACTTTATCGGATGACCTAACTGGCGCTGCTTTGTGCCATCTTCCCTGTCAACCTCAATCACCATGTCACGCGCAATTATTTGCGGATGCTCAACAGACTCTGAAAAAGATAAAACAGGCTCAACACATGCATCAATGTTCTTAAAAAAAACAATCCATTCCTGATAGTTTCTATGCTTAAATTGCTCACTAAGAAACGCTTTAAACTGAGTTTTGTGTTTAGGGTTTTGACTTAAACCTATACTGGTTAAGTCTGGCCGTTCAAGTGACTCGCATAATATTTTCATGAACTGAGGCTCAAGCCCTCCCACTGAAAAATAACGACCATCGGCTGTTTCGTAATAATCATAAAAGCCCCCCCCGTTTAAGAATCCTTCTTCTACAACAGGCTCCAAACCTGCTGCCAGATAACCCGCTCCCGACATACCATTCATAGCAAAAGCAGCATCTGTCATGCTTATATCAATGAACTGCCCCTCTCCTGTTTGCTGACGATGTATAACCGCCGCTAAAATACCCATTACCGCATGATGGGAACCGCCAGCCACATCAGCGACCTGAACACCCAAGGGGGGTGGTCCTTGCTCTTTCCTGCCGCTGTAACTTGAAACACCCGCTAATGACAGGTAATTGATATCATGCCCAGCCCTATCTTTGTATGGGCCTGTTTGACCATACCCCGTAATGGAACAATAGATGAGAGAAGGGTTAATCTCTGACAGAACAGAATAGCCGACACCTAAACGATCCATAACACCGGGTCTAAATTGCTCTAATATAACGTCATATTCACTCACTAATTTTTTGATAATATCAACAGCCCCTTCCTTCTTTAAATCAAGTGCAATAGAACGCTTCCCTCGATTTAAAAATGAATGACTGGCAGACTCATTACCATCCATTGGAGGTAATACACGAACAAGGTCTATGCGTGTGGGAGACTCTACCCGTAGCACTTCAGCTCCCATATCAGCTAACATCATAGAGGCATATGGCCCTGGTAATAAGGTCGAAAAATCAAGTATTTTTAGTGAAGTTAATGGACCTGGCATAACGCGTTCCTTGTAAGCTGGTTTACACCATAGTAGGCTTACAACTAGCCACCTTCAATGTGAATTTACAACATTACGGATAACATATTCACTCACTAGCCCCCTATAATTTATAACTTTCAGGACTTGTATGGCTGAACTCACCGTTTCAGAACATTTCGTAAAAGCCGCTCTAAGTGGTGCGCTAAAGAAAGGAATAAATACCTCAGAGATACTGATAACAGCTGGCATCGAACCTGCGCTAATGCAACAACAGGGAGCCAGAGTTACTGACAAGCAATACACGCAACTCATGCAGACCCTCTGGAATACTATGCAAGATGAATATATGGGGTTTTCATCAAGCAAAAGTAAACCCGGCACATTCGCAACCATGTGCTACTTAACCATTCACAGCAACACGCTTGAAAGTGTATTTAAACGGGCACATGCATTTTACAATCTTTTTGACAAGCCCATAACAATGGAGCTGACCTACAATGAAGAGCAAGCACATCTCACTATTGCTTTTGACGAAGCGCTAGACGACCCTTATCACTTTTTACAAGAAAGCCTTTTAGTTATCTGGCATCGCCTCTCATGCTGGTTAATCGGGAAACGCATAATACTTGATAAAGTTTCTTTCAACTATCCGGAACCCGAACATGTAAACGAATATAAACACCTGTTTCACTGCCCTCTTTCGTTTAATCAAAAGCAAACACAACTATCATTTAATACCCGCTATCTGCATGAAACAATTATTAGAGATGAACAAGAATTAAAAGATTTTCTAAAATCATCCCCTGCAGATTTGCTAGGTAAACCTGATGACTACAACAGCTACACAAGCCAAATACGGCAACATATAGGGAGAGACTTGAGAGAAGAGCTGCCTGACTTTGAAGCCGTTTCATCAAAACTTAACCTAAGCCCACAAACACTAAGGCGAAGATTAAAAGAAGAAAACACATCGTATCAGGAAATAAAAGATAATATCCGACGTGACCAAGCTATTTACCATCTAAGCCGAAATGACTTTTCAATTAATGAAATCGCCTATCGGGTCGGTTTTACGGAGCCTAGTACATTTCACAGAGCGTTTAAAAAATGGACCAACCTAACACCCGGTGCCTACCGTCAGGGTGAGCGCTAAGTTAATGAAGGTCCAGAACATCAAGTAATGAACACTTTGGTGGTTTGTGCTTTTTCATCTCATAAAGTCTTTCATCAGCCGCTTTCAATAAAGTTTTACAGTTTGGATCAACCAGTTGGTCCGTTGAAATTGAGCCATAACTAATAGATACAGACACCTGAAGTCCTTTGTAATCCATAGAATGACAGGACAAATAATCTTTAATTCTCCCTGCAATTAGCTCAGCATCACTGGTGTTTTGATTAGGTAGAAGTAGTACAAACTCATCCCCGGCAAACCGAAAGACCATGTCGTCTTTTCGCGTCATATCGAGGAGCTTATTAGCCACATATTTAAGATACATATCGCCACAATCATGACCATAAGTGTCATTTACCAGCTTAAAATCATCACAATCAATAAACACTAAGGCTAAAGGGTTATGGTGCCTCCTACTACGGCTTAACTCTTGATCAAGCGATCCTTCCATTTCACGGCGATTATGCAGCAGAGTGAGAGGGTCACGCGTTGCCAAAAAGCTTATTTTTTCACGAATAGACACCCCTGCGAGTGAAATTGATGCTTTCACTGCCAACTGCTTTAAAAAGAAACTATCTTTTGTCGGCTCATAACGCTCGCTCGAGCTATCACCTAAATTAAGACTACCAATAATTTTACCATCGACCACTAAAGGTAAGATGGCCATTGAACCAAGTTGCGAATAAATAGCTGCAGGCGTGAGGCTCCGGTATTTTTTGAAGTCACAGTTTGTCAGAATAGGATCGCGGCTACTTTGAGTTGCTTGCAAAAAGTCCATCGTTGCCATGATATGCAAGACTGCTTTCTGCTCTTCATCTCGGTCACCCTTCAATGATCGAAGAATATGATCGTTAACTGGCGAGTCTGTAAGAGAAACCCAAACATGCTCAATGTTAAATCTATCCGATACCAACGATAAGAGTTGCTCAAAGAAATCTGCACAGTGAGCAATATTCATTATCGCCACTTCAATATCAAACAACCTTCGGGCTATATCTTCATTTTTCCTTGCCCGTTCAATTAATGCTTCCACTGTAGGTACTGTAGACATCACTCGGTATCTCTATAATATTTATTGTGCGTACGCTCTTTCCTCTTCTTAAAGCTTAGACTAAACCAGCCTACATATCTTTTCATCTTATTAAAAATATGTATTGACCTTACACCAGCCCATCTATACTATACGCCCCACATTGATGCGGGGTGGAGCAGTCTGGTAGCTCGTCGGGCTCATAACCCGAAGGCCGTTGGTTCGAATCCAGCCCCCGCTACCAATTTAGAACGTATATTTATTGCCAGTAAATACGTTTGTTATACCAGTTTTGATGCGGGGTGGAGCAGTCTGGTAGCTCGTCGGGCTCATAACCCGAAGGCCGTTGGTTCGAATCCAGCCCCCGCTACCAATTTAGGATCTTAAAGATCCGATATTGTACGAATAAACCGTATCCTCTTGGGGCTACGGTTTTTTTGTGTCTGTAACACTCTATAAAGCACCAATATATTACCTCCCTACCCTAATTAACCCTAGAACCCAATACCAAAATAGTTTACATTAAATATACCGAATTGTGCTGTATCGGATTTATGGACGATTAATCTTCTATAAGGAGCTGCGCATGAGGTCTTCCTCTATTTCATCTGATAAACAAAATACCGAACAGTTACAGCAAGCCCCACTCTCGGCGAAATCTTCTGTTGTGCAAACTTCAGCTGTTCAAATCCCTGCTAATACAGATGATATTTTTCTACTCAGTTTTTCACCGAGCGACCTACAAAATACCATTCAAACCTTGCTTGTACCTACCGGTTATGAAATTGGACCTGTTATTTGGGAAGATGCAGAATCTGACGTTGTTGTTCACTTAGACAAACTACGCTTTGCACTTAAACCTGGCTTAATTTTATTTGAGCTCACCCTAGAAGCGGATGGTACCGGTTTGGTGCCTATGGTTATCCCTTTCAAAATTGGTAGTGATGCTAACACCGCCTCTCTTATCATTAGTACAGAGCACCTCCCTAGGGGCGAGCAGTTAATGGCACACCGTTGGGGCGAAATTGTTCAAGAACACTTATGGTTTGCCTTGTTAGAAGCGGGTGAGCAGCTTAAAGCCGCAAAGTTTACTGACGCAGCCATTAAAATCAGTGGCATTTATACTGATGGAAAAAGTGTTTTCTACCTCTATTCAGAGCCTGTTACAGTAGATGAAATAGACGCTTACGCAAAAGCGATTAAAGCAGGAGACATCCCTCCCAGGGATGAATCATTACCCCCTACCCCCGTTAATCTTGAACCTCCCACAACAGGGCCTCCTGATGATGCGCCCCCACATGACTGTGATAATCCTAACGAGCCATTACCCGCCCTTGGGCAATTATGGCGTGAGTGGATAGCACTACTTCGCCAGACCTTATGTTTTGCTAAAAAGCTTGCATGGGTTGTGGTCCAGTTAAGTAAAAAATTTAAGAAAAAGTAAACACCGGATAGTGTATTTACTTACTTAATTTTATCTTGGAAATTTAAAAAATATATTAATAGGGAAATTGTCATGGGAATTAACCTTGACCCTAGCGTTGCCAAATTAGCTCAGATAATCGGATTGCTTAACGTCAATAACGACCAATTAAGTATAAACAATGACTGGTTAAAAAAACCTCTTGATGAACTTCAAAAGGCCTTCAAAAATAACCATGAAGTATTACTGGAACTCTTAGGTGAAGTGTTACAAACCAGCGACGGGCAACTGCAAGGTATTCCTGGCCCCAACCCTGGGGATATTTGGTACCCTATTCCTGACTTGAAGCCTCAAGTATTATTCATTACCACCCGCACTTATGAAAGTGAAGGGGAAAAACATTTAGTCTTTGGCGTTGGCATTAACTGGAAACATCAGGATGTCGACGGATTAACCGCCAATGTTTGGGCAAAAATCCCTCTGGCCGATATAAATACCGTGTCTGGCGCGGTTGACTTAGCCTTTGGTGGAGATAACTCCCCTGTTCAATTAGCCTTTAATATCAGCCATGCCGATAGTTTTGGGGATGAAACCGTCAGCTTTAGCGGCATTAAGCTTTCGTCCCAAATTTATCTTGATCCCGAGATCGACCCAGAACTTTCGGTGCAAGTTCAGGCACTTTCAATCAACAGTGCTCCCTCAAAAAACGTTGATCTTGCAAACCTAGGGGGTGCGGATGATATCGACGTTAACCAATGGTTTGATTTAATATTTTCTTTGCTTAGCACTAAGTTACGTGAAACCTCTGCAGAGGCAAGCCGTGCAGTAGATCACCTATTTCCGATATTAGGCTTGAGTGGAAGCGGCCCATTAATAAACTGGTTTCAAGTACCCATATTAGGGCTTGATGCAATCAAACAATGGGCATTGCAATTACTACAAAACGACAATGATCTTTCAGACTGGTTAAGCCATTGGTATGATTTATTGGGCGCAGGCGACACTGCGACTATTGAAGGTGCTGGAACTAGAATAGACCCTAAGCGTGTTGCTTTACCCTTGAGCGATGGCCTTAGGTTATGGGTTACATTAGCCCACACACAAAACAACCAAGGGCATATAACGCTTTATCCGGGTCTGATTATTGGCACACCCGATGCTGATTTTGGAACCTCAGACATCAAGTTAAACCTAGAAAGCCGTTTGGAACTTTGCGGCATTCCTTTGAATGGATCAGGTAGCTTCGACCCCCTACCCACTTTTGATATATGCAGTCGCTTATACAATAACAGCGGCAAGTTAGTGGATGTTGATTTTAGCGGCGCCGGGGGTGACTTTGACTTCTTCGGACAGTTTTCTGTTAAAGAAATGCGTGCGGGGCTCACACTCAATGATTCAGGAAACATCACGCCAAAACTTGAACTGGTTGATGTGCGATCTAACCAAGGTAATTGGCCAACCCTTGATTTAACAGCAGGCCAAACCTTCATTGAAGGCTTGGAAGATATCGCCAACAGTGTTATCAGTGAGCAAGTGAATAATCTGTTAGGCGCAGCAACAGAAAGCAATCATGCAGGGAAACATATTGCTGCATTGCTGGGTATTATCCCTCCCACCAGCGACACTACACCTTCCCCTTGGTCACCCGATTTAGTGATCAGCACAAGCCAAATAACAGAATTTTTAGGCAACCCCCTTGCAGCCATCGCTTGCTATCACGCGCAATGTATTGAAACCCTCGAAAGTGATGCTCCGCTATGGCGTTTTTTACTGGAAGACATACAAGCTCTTCTAAAACACAGCTCTATACCCAGCCCAGTTATTAGTGGATTAGGCAGTGAAGCATCACCCTGGAAAGTCAGTATATTCAGTGGCGATGAAGGCAATGCTTATTTGAGCATTTTTGCAGAGAACGATGCAGCAACATTACGCCCCCAATTAGATGCGTCATTGCTACTTGAACCGACTAAAATTGAGCTTTCTGACGACGCTGATATTCAGTGTCAGCTGATTGCCAATGTAATGCATTTAGATCTACCCCAACATAGTCAATGCCCAGGTAAAGTACATGCTCGATGGCTAGAAAGTGTTGCGGCCAATATTCAGTTATTAGGAAAGCCTACACTACAAGCATCTACTGGCTTGGGTTTAACCTTTAGTGTCGATTCTATTGAACTAAGTTGTGTCTGGTTACAAGGCTCACAACCCGGCTCAACTCAGCAGAACAGTGACTTCTCTTGGGCTGTTAACGTTGAAAATTTCAATGCCCTATGGAACTTAGATTCAAGCCAAAGTATCTCATTACCTAATCTTCACTTTGGTGCAGGTCTAGACCTTCAGTGGAATTTAAGTACCTTGAGTGCAGATCTGGGTATTGATATAGACGATTTTAGTCTGTTGATTAGAATCTGCCTTGGCTCCTGGTTAGTGGAGCGTGGCGGTTCTTTCGGATTTGGTTTTGCTGCATTATTTGGTTTGTTCCCCAGCAATGATTTTCAGTGGCCTGAGCTACCAGATTTCCCTGGTGTCTCGCTACCGAGTTGGAACAGCTCCGATTCAGATTTCCCGTTCAGCTTTCCTGTTGATTGGCCAAAATTCAATGTCGCTGATTGGGGCGCCTTTTTTACAAACCCCTTGCCAGATATTGTTGCCTATCTCAAATTATTATTCAGTAAGCCCAAGTGGTCCCTCACTGCGTTTAATTTTTTCGGTGGGATGATTTTTGGTAAATTCCCTGACCTATCATTACCCGATTGGGGATGGGGTAATGAAGCGGGGGATGGCATTTCACTACCCTCTCTTAATGATCTGCCCTTCACCGTATGTGGCGCCGGAACCTATGAAAACCCATGGGCCTTAAAACTCTCCATTCCTGACTCACCACCCGTAGAGCTTTTATGTTGGTTAGACCCCGACGGCCCACCAACGGGAGACTGGGGGAACGTTGTTGCTTCTATGCTACCTAGTGAGTGGCAAGATTTAGATGCTTTAATTGCGAATACAGACTTTGGTAATCGTCAACTTGGGGCACTGCTACACCGTCTACAAGATTTAAATAGCCGTGTTGCACAATTGATTGGTAGTGTTTCAATTAACACAGATGTCAATTCAGAGATTTCTGATTTTCTTGGTCATGCATTAAATACGCTTGAATCAAGGGTTAATCTTAGTGATGGTCTTGTGCCCTTCGCCAGCCAGCTTGCGCCCAGCTCTTTAGCTAACTGGTCACAAGCGTTCGCGCCGGACTCACTCCCAGAAGCCAGTCACTCCGAGCAACTCAATAGCGACGCAGTACTGACAGCCATAAACAACCAAATCAACACGCTCTCCAGCGATAATGCTTTTGCAAATGACCTACCGATTCTTTTATTAGGTTCAGCGTGGGAGTCAGAAGCTGAATGGGCACCACTGTTAAGCCGCTTTCCTGGAATACAGAGTGCACAGGTCAACCTTCGTGAAGTAGGTGTCGACCCTGATCAAATTAATGTAAGTCATATTGGCTCGTCATCAACACGTGCCTATATTGGGGATATTGCGGTATACAATACCGCGCCAAGTTTAACGGAAGCTGAGCGTAAAATTCCTATTACGGGTGCTGATGCAACGGCGCTGAGCCAAGCACAGCAAATTATACGAATAGTAGAACGTATTCATGCAAGCCATAGTAAACAAGTCATTATTGTTGCCCATTCACATTCAGGGCTTGCTGCCGTTGCTGCAGCACAATTTGAAAATGCGCTAGCTGATGCCGATAAGAAAATCGCAGGGCTAGTAACGGTGGGCACTCCTTTAGTTAGCTCGCCATTAGTCAGCGCGCCTTTGATTTGGGCGCCTGAAAAAGATGTAATTGATGATTCATTAGGTGAACTCCCCGCTGACTTTAATATTCAACAAGGTGTTGAAGAAGCGATTTCATTTTTAGCTCGGGCAGGTCTTCAAGAGCTGGGGCTATCAGAGCATTTGGGTAGTGCGCTAACCTTGCTAAATAAAGCAATGAGTCGAGACCTCCCCTTCCCGGAGGTCGTAGAAAAAGCATTTCCTACCCATGCATTTGAAGCGATAGCTGATCTCACAATATCGGTACCTTCACTGTCTATTGGTACGCAACTACCCAACTTCAACATTGCTAACACGGTTATAAATTGGCTCAAACAACAAATCACTGAGCTTGCCTCACCTACAGAAGGTTATCTTGCGCCAACCCACATTGGCTTTGGTATTAGAACAGCGACAGAATCATCTCATAGTCAATTTATTGTTAAGCAACAATCACGCTTTGATATAGTACGCGTGGCATTAACTGGCGCGGAAGATGACACCGACGAATATGTAAAACTGCCACGCATTGGGGCTAAGCTACAGCTCTTAAAAGAAAACGGCTGGATTGTTGGCGATATAAAGAGCAACCCAAGAGTACGCTGGGCTGAGTTTTCTATTGTTATTGATCCAGATGGCACTCAACCGAATGCGGTACTTCATGACGCCCATTTAGATGGTGTTTCATTACTACGCACTGAACTACAGCAGGTGTTTATTGATGCACCTGGAGACACCTTCGACCTACAAGCCACATTGCAGCGATTGCTGGATGCGGTGATTCAAGAAGCCTCTGCTCCCGCACTAAATCTCGAAGATTTCACTTGTGCACTTAACGTATTAGTGCACTTTGACCTAGTAACAAAAAATGGTGATCAGTACGGTTTCAACCTTGATGGGTGGCAAGCACTGCTTAATGATGCCGAAAACTACCTTCATAACCAACTCACACTTATTGTGTCTGATGCGACACGTCGTACAAGCCTGCTCAATACACTAGCAAACTGTTTTGAATTTGATCTTCAAAATTTCCCATTAGGTTTACTGGGCGAAATACCGAGCATTACACTGTCTGAACTGGAACCTGTTCAAGAACTGTTGGTCGCATTTGACCTTCTGCTTCCAGGCTCAGGAAGTGATAATTATGGGTTTAATTTCCCAGCATGGGTTGATCTATTTACTAACCCTCAGGCTTATTTACAATCGATATTTGATGACCTTTTAGCCGAGCCTATAGCCATCAACCAACTGATGTTGGCTATTAACTCCAGGCTTGGATTGAATGCCCTCTCTCTACCGAATGTATCGCTAGAGCTGTCGAGTTTATGCTCACTATCGTTCTCCCATGAAGGCGTTTATCATTTCTGCTATTCGTTACCCAGCACCGCTTTAGGTGGCCAAATAGCCCTGAAAGCCTGCATAACTATAGATCTACTTAATCAACAAATTCGCGGAAATATTAATGTTGCACCCACGGCGTTTGATGCGGGCTTAAAGATTAATGCAATCTGCGAGTTAGATAACACGCTTAACGTCAAATTAAGCTATAACCTTTCTCTTAGCTTGGGTGGAGAACTACCTGATAGCTTACCGTTTGGTTATGATGATCTTCAGCTTTATCCTGCATTACCTGATTTTAGCAGTCGCTTAGGTGAACTACTCCCTAGGTTCCTGTTAAACACAAGCTTATCAACCCTGTTAGAAAACCTCGTATTTGATAATCTGGCTTCTGGTAAAAGCGAAGCACTCAGCGAACTGCTGATTTGTTTAGGCCTCGGCTATCGACGAAATGCGTCTAGTTCAATTCGTTTACGCCCCCTAGATGGTCTTATTCTCGTCCCTAAAGAATGGTTACTCTCAAAGTCGGTGCTGGGAAACCCTATTGATGGGGTTTGCTTTGACAGCACTAAAGTATGCGCACTTTTTAATCACTTAGCTGATGCGTTTGAACTGGCTGATGAGTCTGACCTAATCCAGTTACCTTATGGCTTATCACTAAGCTGTACAGATATCTCGGGAATACAACTCACCCTTGCATCAACAAACCCTATTGCACTCTCTAGCACAGATACTTTGGCCATTAGTTTGAGCCTAGTACTTGGAGAGCAATGTCAGGTAGGCGTGGGCGGTGATCTGGCACTGCGTCTCTCTCTGCCAGACCCAATCGACGGCGTCGATCTATGGGATACCTTGGGTGTTGATGTCGGCTTTAGTAGTACTAGCAATGGTGGCGGCGAGTTTACCGCATCCGTCTCTATAGACAACTCACAACTTCAGCTATTGCCGTTTACTGACTGGTCATCTCTCATTGATCTATCGGGCAGCGGTATGAAGCTGTTAAACGCGGCTTTAGATGCATTATTAACAGAGCTTAATAACGATGCTGAGCTAACGGCTTTTGTTACTCAAATACGAGGCCTGTTAGTCTCATTAGACTTAGATACACCTGCAAAAATTGACATCTGCTTAACCAACCCCTTAGCTTGGCTCGACACTCGTTTAAGCTTAGCTAATATTAATAGTGTATTAACGGGAATCAATGGGCTGTTATCCATCCCGCTGGCAGGCAATATTGCCATCAACGGGAATTTATTAGAGTTTACCGAAGGTGATCTAGTTTTACGCATTGGCAGAAATGCCACCAAACTAGGTGCATGGCTAGAACTCAACGGCAGCGAACTGGGGCCTATTACTTTAGACCTTGACCTTGGCTTAGAAACAAATAGCCTCGCAACCCGCCCGGCGTTATCACTTGGGCTAGATTTATCCTGCACCAACCCATTAATAGACCTAGGAGGGCTCAGCATTGATCCTTCGCTATCGTTCCATATTAACGGGGGCACGACACTTCAGATCTATCCATTAGGTAATGTTTTTGCAGATAATCAATTTAGGTTAGACCTACTCCCAAGCTTGCATTTTGTTTACAACGATGATTGCCTTATAGCATTACTCAGTGACATTGTACTTCCGCTGGCCCTTGAAGTGCTATTAGATGCAGAGGTTGTCACTCAGTTCCTATCCGCAGATTTCCCATCTGTACCAGGTGTTAATCTTGGCAGCATACTGACTGACTGCCAGTTGCTAACCAAAGACGGTAATGCATTTAACTTTAATTTTCCTTACACCGATTTAACACCCGAGCAATTCCTCTATCGGTTGATATGGAGTGCATTAAAAAATCTATCTTCACAAACATTCTTTGAAGGCGCGGTAGAAATTGTCAGTAAAACCCTAAGCGATGGGCACGCTCATAACGGTCATACCCACTACGGTGTGCGCATTCGATTAGATGATGCCACGCTGATTGAAGACCCTGAGTTCAAGTTACTACTAGGTAACGAGTCCACCGATTGGTTAAATCGCACAGGGGGCCCAGACAGAAACAATGGGGGTATTTATTTCTACCTTCCAACGGTTGATGAAAGCAGTGAAATTGACTTAGATGGTATTGGTTTCTTACCTGAAATAGAACTTATCAATTTTGGTGTAGAGCTCACAGGTAAAAATGATCAACCCTTGGTTGATCAAAATGGCTTCCGCTTAGATGGTGCAAAAGCACTGCTCTACTTCAACCTTGCTTTTGATGAGAGCGTGGTCGTTAATCTAGGCGCAAGTGCTTCGATCATGCAAATCGGCCTGCCTATCGGTGGGGCGGGTGGCAATGTGATTGGACAGAATCTTTTATCCAGTGATGCAGGAAGCGGTGGAGAAAACAGCAATGTTAACCCTACCTTTAGCATTGAGCTTTCCTACTTTGAGGAACTCGACGTAAGACTCATGGGTCGTGATGCAGGGGAAACAGAAATTTGGTTCCCTATTCAAAAAACCTTTGGCCCCATTCATATAGGTCAAGTAGGCGTTAAATGGTATAACGCAGAGAAAGCGCTAGAACTGCTATTAGATGGCGGGGTTTCTCTTGCTGGACTCAATGTGTTTGTGGATGATCTTGGCGTTAAGATCCCCATTGGTTCAGCCGACGATTTAAGCACCTGGAAACTAGGTCTTAAAGGCTTAGGCGTTTCATATACCGGTGGCGGCGTTAGAATTTCCGGCGCACTACTACGAGATAATGATGCAGGCACCAGCTATAGCGGCGCGGTGTTAGTTGAAGTAGCCGGTAAAACGTTTACTGCAATAGGCTCCTACTCAAAAGACGAATTCACCTCAATGTTTGTCTTTGTGCTGCTACCGATAACGATTGGAGGCCCACCCTACTTATTTATCACCGGCATGGCGGGTGGTTTTGGTTACAACCGCGGGTTAACCGTGCCCTCGGTAAACGATGTTCCAAAATTCCCATTAATAGAAGCCGCAAGGGGTAGCAGTCAGTTCTCTAACGACCCATTGTCGGCGTTAGGCCAACTAGGTGATGCCGTCCCTATAAAACGAGGTTCATACTGGATTGCAGGCGGAATACGCTTTAGTAGTTTTGAACTCGCAAAATCAACCGCCCTTGCCTACATATTATTAGATCGTGGTGTTGAAGTCGGTGTTTTAGGTATCACCCAAATGGAATTGCCAGAAGGCAACCCATTAGTAAATCTTGAGCTTGCACTAAAAGCACGATTTTCTACCCGCGATGGTGTTTTATCGGTAGAGGCCCGTTTATCGGACAACTCTTGGCTGCTTGATAGAGATTGCCGCCTTACTGGTGGCTTTGCTTTCTACGTATGGTTTGATGGTCAATACCAAGGTGACTTTGTAATTACCGTAGGTGGTTACCATCATAAATTTGCTAAACCGTCCCACTACCCTGGCGTGCCTCGTCTTGGGTTTAATTGGCGGGTTTCGTCAAAAGTAACCATTAAGGGTGAATCCTATTTTGCACTGACGCCGTCTGCCGTGATGGCGGGTGGTTTATTAGAAGCCGTCTATAAATCAGGCAACCTCAAGGCATGGTTCAAGGCCTGGGCACATTTCCTTATTGCCTGGAAACCCTTTGCCTATGCCATTGGTTTCGGCATCAGTATTGGTGTGTCTTACCGCCTACGCATTAACTTATTGTTCGGCAGTATTACCAAAACATTTAAAGTTGAGCTCGGTGCCGAGGTTGAAGTATGGGGGCCTAAATTTAGTGGTATAGCCACCATAAAATGGTGGGTTATCGACTTTGATGTTCGCTTTGGCGCTAACGTAGCTAAAGACAAAAAAGATGCCATTGGCTGGGATTCTTTCCGTGACGAATTTTTGCCTGCGAATAAGAAAGATATTATTGGTAGCGATGTCATTAGTGGCACACTGGTTGATGAAAAGGCAAAGGATGACACAGGTAAGGTAAGCCCCTGGATATTACAGCCAGAATTTACCTTCGGCACCTCAACCGTGATTGCGACCAATAAGGTGAATCTATTTAACCTGTCCGCAGAACATTCATTTTGGAATAGCATTGACTACAAGGTTGATATCAGACCAATGCATAAGGTAGATCTGATATCAACACACCATGTACACATTAACGCCAAAGGTGGCAGCTCAGTTATCACTGACCTAGTGTCGGTAAACAATGGACGCTGGCGCTTTAAGACAAACAACGATGGTTTTCTAGACGTCTACCTTAAGTCTGAAAAAGCACCCGCCGCGTTGTGGGAGTTTGATGGTGGTGAAGAGAAACCCAACGCAAAAACCATCGACAGCTTCACTGGCGTAGAGATCATTGCAGAGATTGATGAAGACCGTTCAGATATATCCAAAACGGGTGAAATACCGGTTGAAGATATTATTGAGCGTGGTATTCACCCCTTACCTTTCTATCGCGAACTGGCTGATCGCTCTGATGTACTGAGCTTTAGTGATGTCGCAGAATTGGCCATACCTAATCAACACAACCCAAGGTCAATCTTCGTAGCCGCCAGCCAGCTTCTTGGCCCTGAGTGGTCTGAACGAAGAGATGAACTGCTAGACCAATTGGACGCACTGGGCGTTAATGTTAATAAGGGAGACACTCAAAGAAATAGCCCAGAAACCCTCAGCCGTTTACATGTATCGCCCCCTAAAATAGTCAGTCTTTATGAAGGCTTAGCGCGAAGGGCTACCCCTGAGGTGGAAGTGAGCGTAGTTGACGTTCTTGAAATTGCACCGATAGCGCTTATACCGATTCGCCCGGTACTCACCGCTATTCTTAAACAGCGAGCAGAGCCGCTTAGACTCATTAAGAAAACCCAACGCACCAGCGTAAAAGAGATTGCTTTAGAACGTAAGCTACCCAGAGTTAAAGTAGGCAAAGATCTTTCTCAGAAAGTATTGGGCGCAAGCCTTAAGCGCGCTACGGCAACAAGCGCCGGTAAGCAAACCTTAGCCACAAGCCAGCGTAATGAATATGTGCTGTCTGGGCACAGCACTTCAAGCTTTCGAAAACAGTTTAAAACGATTGAAACAATGAGTATGGCTGATGGCCGTGATGTAGAAGTGAGTAACATTGTTGCTTCAGGGTCTACACAGGTTTGGGATTTACCTACACGCAATACCCAAGGCGAAATGCCCACTGTTTCGTTCTCGGGTAACCAGGGCTTTAAAATAACGGCTGTCAATCGAGGTGGAACCTTACTGCAAGAGAAAGAGTTTGGTCCCGGCAAGCATCAATGGCAACCACCCAAAAGAAGCGCTCGTATTGCCATTACTGGTTTAGGGAAACCAACAACACAACAAGCCATTAATTTAGATGCTCCTTCAATGGGAGCCATCGCTTTATCTGAATCAGTTAATGGTTTCGAAGCGGTTGGTTGGCAGCACCATAGCCAATTAGTCCAACTTTCAAAACTCACTTTGTTAGCTCGTGGCGCCGTAGTTTCACTTAACGCCCCCTTAGAGTTAAGACGAAAAGGAAAAGTAGTAAGACAAGCCATTGTAAATGCGACCGATATAACACGCGCCAATGACACAATCGAAACACTATTACCTAATAGTGTTGATTTAGTCTGCATTCAGGTTCAAAGCACCGAAAAAAATAGCATAAGTGATATTGCCGATGCGCTAGCTATTGCAAGTCCAGAACTGATTCTTGCAGACAAACCTTTAACCATAAGCGGGGCCGAAAACACCTTGCTGGTCTACGAAGTAGAAGGGATGGATTATGGTCCTCATAAAGCAGCGAAAGCATTTTCAAGAATCGGTACATCCACTGCCGAAGGCTGGCAGGTAACAGGGGTATTTGGCATGCAAGGTGAAGTGAACCAATGGATGAAACGGTTATCAGCAAGCAGTTTAACACCCATTATAGAAAATGGACCATTATCCCCCGCTGGCCAAACCGATGTTCAATTTATTATTGATAAGGGAGATCAAGCATGAGCAATCAACCTAAGAAAGGCAGCGTTGTTTTTTACGATAGCTGCCCACCTCCCTTAAAAGCAGGTGAATACGAGCTAAAGGTCAACCAGTCTGTAGAAGAACCGATTACTCAAGAGGAAGGTGATGATACGTCTTTATCAATTGATGACGGCTACTCTAAAAAACTACCTGACATCAATACCGCGCCTTTTACCGTCACAGGGCCTCGCTTTATATTACAAGCTGATGAAATTCATTCAGTTTACCCCCCCGCAAATGCAGACGGGCCTTTTGACGCACGGCTGCCCTGCGCGGTATTAAAAAGGCGTACACTGCCTTGGGAGCGAACCTCAAACGAAGACGAAACTAGTAAGCAGCCCTGGTTAGCGCTTCTGTTATTCTCTGAAGATGAGGTCACCTTACTCGACCCGCCTAGCTCTACTGTCGAAAGCGTGCTTTCACATAAACCCTTTAGTTGGGCGCCAGAATCCAGTAAGACTGGCGCCAACAAACTATACGACTCCCTTACACAAAAAGAGAGAGACAAGGTATGCTTAGGCATAGAAGTTAAGAACTCGCTATTTCAGGAAGTCGCCCCCCTTGCTAGTGAACTGCCTTTGCTCACACACGTACGACAAGTGAACACCGAAGATAAAGAACTGCTAGGCCAAGATAAGGATGGCTGGTTCTCAGTGGTTGTGGGTAACCGGCTCCCTGTAAGTGGTCAGAAATATGTCGCTTGTTTGGTCTCTTTAGAAGGCCAGGAAGATATGCTTCCTAAAAGTCATGATGTATTGACGACCCCCAGAAACCCATCACCCCGTTCACGGGTTTCCAAGGAAATGGCCTATCGTACCCAAGTTCATGAAGCTATTTATGGTAGTCCTTATAACACTGAGATAAGAGAACAGCCCATCGTTCACGATGAACGAGGTACTCGCACTGCAAGCCCAATGCTTGCCTCCCATAGCCTCGCGACTACACATATCTCATCTACTGAAGAGATTCATGTTGCAAATACACCCATCGCTGTAGCTTCTTGGTTTACCTACAACCCAGATTTCAACAGTTTTCCTTACCCTGAGCCCACCATAAAACTGATCTGTTTGGCGCGTTGGACGTTTCAATGTGAAGGCAAAGGTGATTTTGAAGGGTTAATGAAAGCCTTACCAGAATCAGGAGGCATCGGTTTAATGGGAATGACCGCTCATCAAGCAACTAACAGTGCCACCACACCCAATACAAAATATCATGTTGCATTAGATAGCGGGCATATTCCTCTTAACCACCAAGCACGTGACGGAGAACAGAAAACAAGTTTCTATCGCGGGCCAATGGTGCCTGTCGGTGTTGAGCGTAATACGAATGAAGGCCCCTACCACACATCAGACCAAGCCAGGCGTATTGACCCCCTAACAGGGCTTGAAAACGTAGGTTATGCCTCTGCGTTTGAGTTAGGACGACTCATGGCATTGAACGATTCTAAATTTGCTCTAGAGCTTCTGAAGTGGCGAAGAAAAGGCCACCAACGAGCCTCTAAGTTAATTAATGGGCACAATATTAAAGACAAACTAGGTTTATTGATTCCAAATTTTGATCCCCGCCAGTTTCTGGATCATAAGATGCTCATTGAACAACTGTTAGACCGCGTTGGCCCACGAATATTAAACGAAGCCTTACTCGGCACGCTCACTGACCCAACAGGGCTTTCTGATATAAGCGATAAATTACCAGGGCTTGATGGCCATGCCGTGATGGAAGCGCTCAACTTAGAATCAGGACAAGTTGAGTCAATGCTCGGCATGGATATTCAGTCTGGCCAAGTAAACGGTGGCCTCATTGGCACTGGTAACTTAGTGGATGATTTAGCGCTCACCGTAGATTCTGTTTTAGCGGGTGGTTTTGATGCCGTACTTAATGATGCAGAGCACGAATTTGGTCACTTGAATGCCGAACACGCAGCGGTATTTGATGAACTCGACATAACAGATTTTGAAGGACCAGGAGACTTATAATTATGAAAAGTTGGGCTAATTCAAAGGATTTTATACAACAAGTAAACGGTCTATCTGTTGAAGACTATGCGGCATCAGTCTACAACAGCACCGAGGTGCCTCTCCCTGAACACCTAAACGATTGGCTAGGTCGACTACGATTATTATACGGTTTACCTTTCGATTACCTTGTTCCTGACGAAAGATTACTACCACCTGAATCAATTCGGTTTTTTTATATTGATAGAAACTGGACCGACCGAATGGTTGACGGTGCCCTGAGTGTAGGCAAGACCACCAGCAGAGAGTTCTCTCATCATCATGCTGTTTTTAATAAAGTCGTGGGCGCACTAGACGATGAAGAACGTAATATTAGAACTAAATTGCGCGAAACTGAAAGTAAAGCCAAAAATGTGCGTCATTCAAGGGTAAAAGCCAAAAAAAGTGCGGCTGATATGACGGGGTTTCTATTTCGCTCTCAAGCGGTTTCAGGTTGGACGGGGCTAGAAGTTAAAGCGTATAGAGGTAAAAACACCTCAAATGGAACCCCTTTACGTTTGCTGAGAATGGACCGTTTAGGCCCTGATATTTTATTATGTTTGTTTGATGGTATTCCCGATATTGTTGATATTGAAGAGCCTCGTGAAGGCATTCAATTTGGCGTACAAGCAACGCTCGTCAACAACGAGGTGAAGGGTTCTACAACTTGCCCCAGCGGTTTGTATATGAAGCTACGCCATATGACCGGTGAACATGCGGGCTATGAAGTGGCGTGGAAAGACGATGAAGGCAACCCTATTGATGGCATACCAAGAACAAGTGATGAGCAATATACTGTTAGCATCCCTGTTCGCAAAGCTAACCCTCAAGTATTACATATAGAAGAACTACAAAAGGCTGTTCACACCGCGCTTAATGACATAAAAAGAGCCGTCGATGACACCGACGTGTTTGATTACAATGCACCGTTAACAGCCGCTGAATTTAGTGTGCAAATGTTGCAATTCCCCTATCAACAGCGTTTTCAAAGGGGCGGAAAACAAGCCCCCTTAGACAATATGCCAAAGTTTGAAATGGCCAGCCAATACAAAGGCGCAACCATTGGTATTACCACGGCGATTAGCAAACTCTCTGACCAAGAAATTCAACAGCTAACAAACGAAGCGTACGCTCCCGTACCTCCAAGAGGTGGCCAATGAAACGTAATTATAAAATAGAAAAAGCTTATCAAAATTTAGTATTGGCTGAAGGACTAAACGCAAAAATCATTAGAACCAATGACCCTTTACTTTGGCGAGGGCCATGTCTTCTTGTGCCAGTAGAGCTGGATGTACTGGTTGTTGACAAATCTAATGAGAAAGACGCGTGGGCTAACGTTTTATTTAACCCGAATAATATTGCGGGATACACAGAAGAGAAAGAGAAGTTTGAAGGCGTAGATTCAGCAAGGTCTAACGCCACTACAGCATCAGAAAACGTTCAATCTGAAGACCCACAAGTAGTCGGTGGAAGAGTTCCCTTTGCTACCTATGAAAAACGTAAGCACGGCATCTACCTTCATTGGTCCTTACCCGATGGTTTAACCCATGGAACAACCGTTTCTAATGAACAAGATGAAACACCACCGTCTGAATCATCTTCAATTCAGCAAGAACAAAACGACCTTGAAGTTAATGAAAATACCGAGTTCCCTCTGGTGCCTGATCGTTGGCTAGTGACTCGCTCATCCCCTGGCGCAAACAATAACAGCAAGCGTCAGGTGCGTGCTTGGGTCATCAAGAGTGAAGCCATTGATAAAGCAGATAGAGTCGTCTCTCTCGGGAGTTTTGTAGAAGATAGAGATAACAACAATGACCGATGGCTTACTGCGATAGGAGAAGGTGACCCTGGCTACGCCGCCTATTACGATAATGTTGAAGGAAAACTAGGGTTTTATGACGACATGTCTGATGTCGATCGTGGCCCTATTAGCTATTTGGTAACAGGCTGGTATTCAGATAAAAATGATGACCCTTTGTATGAGCCAACATCGAAAGAGCAATGGAAAGAAAAACTTAATCAAATGGGCTGGGCATTGTCCAGCGATACTGAAGATGCTAACGCTCGATTGGCAAGCCTGGAAAAGAACCAAAAACAAAAAGAACGTTTGGCGGGCCTTAAAGTAGAGTATAGCGATGCAACGCGACCAAAGGCATATAGGGATTTAGAATATGTGGCAAAGTCTGCGTCTGCGTCTGCCTTTGCATCAACACCGACACAGGCCTCCACGAGTGGCGTTCTATTTGATAGCGGCATCCTTAACATTGCTAACAATGCACTAAACACAATTAATTCAGGTAGTGCTTTCACTTACCTATCAGAAGAATCAGCGCGATTCTCTGAAATCGCCGAACAGGCTTTTGTTGCAATTGATGCTGACTTTTTATCCTACTGGCCTAGGCAGATGTTATGCCACAGTATGACCTACGGTGTTAAGTGGAATAAGCATGGTGGTAATTACGATCCAAAAAATTCAGGCAAACCCAACCCAGACAACCTCTCTGTTTGCGTAGGCAACACAGGCGTTGAAGCACTTTCTGCACTACTCGCAAAAAATGCAGATCACCAACATGCTGAACGTATCTATAACGGTTACCACTACGGCTTATTACCTGAACTACAGGAGCAAGATGGCTTAGCAACGCTAGAGTCTTTATTGCATTCAGAAGATTTTGAATCTCAGCCGGGTGGATTTGTTACCGACACTATTATGGAAGGTGACGCATTCCCAGACCTCTCAAGCAGTGAAGCTAACAGCATAGAGCGAAAAAAAGTATGGGAGCACCAAGGTAGAAAACAAAAAAGTACCGTTAAAAAAGACGATAAAAAGACACGTTCAAACGTTAAATCCAGATTTTTTGTGCGAAAAGATGGCATGGCATTAACTAAAGAAAACATGCTCAAAAAAGCCAATCCAGACACTTTTAAACGAAAAGCCAAACCAAGAAAATCGGTTGCTATTCGTAAATCGATGCCTCGTTATTGGCAACCAAAAGACCCGGTTATTCTTTTTTCTGAAGCTAAACGCGGCTATAAACATGGTGAAGACAGTCGACTTTCCGACGATGGTTTATTGATTTGTCGGTTAAGTGATGAAACCGTCACCAGCGTGGGTATTAACATCGGCCA
Source organism: Hahellaceae bacterium (assembly GCA_016744695.1). Classification (GTDB taxonomy): domain Bacteria; phylum Pseudomonadota; class Gammaproteobacteria; order Pseudomonadales; family Oleiphilaceae; genus Alkalimarinus. The sequence continues at coordinate 57,897 of JADGDV010000014.1, read as the reverse complement.
TAAGGCAAGAAACACAAGTAAAATCAACACTCTGTATACGGTTAAACCCAATCACATTACAAATGGTCGGTTACACTCAGGCCAAATTCCCCCAGAGACTCACGCTTTATTTAATGAAGCCTTATTACTAGATCTGGATAATGCATCAATCGCCGCAAGTCATATCTTAGGGTTGCAATCATCAGGGGCATTAGACAAGCAATACCCATCTAAACAGTACACACTCGATAAGCTCACCGCAGAGAGCATCACCCAAAAGTACCAAGTACAAATTTCATTAATGAAAAACCTGCAGATCAACCCAGAATTAGATGCTCAGGTATTAGCGAGTGTTGCAACCATAGAAGGTAGGCAACCCAACGAGTTTGCACAAAAACCATGGCGTAAGCCTTGGGTTCCTCTTCATATGGACTGGCAAGTAGAGTGGCTACCTAATACGAACCATCGTGATGACTGGAACCTAGACGAGCACGATTACGATACAACGGACACTAACGATACCAATACAGAAACGAGAGAGGGTTATTCCTACCAAGGGTCGACCCTGCTTACTCCCGCCGTTACAAGAACTATGGCAGACCGACTAACGAAATTTATTGAAGATGAAGACCTCGCAGAAGATGGCTCAGCCGAAGATATTGCAAATGATGCCCAAGAATTGGCTTTAGGTGAGTTGCGAGAAGCCATAGAAAAGCTCGATGTACTATCCGGTAATATATCAGGGTTTAATGATTACCTATTAGCCCAAGTTGATGATTACCAATTTTCTCCTTTGGTTAATGGCAACGAAGCAGAAGAGAAAGGGCTCGACCAGTTAGAACAAGAGAAACGAACGATCAGTAATCTTAAGAAGTTCCCAGTACGCGCGGGACATTTCAGGTTAGTAAAATTACGCATCGTTGATGCCTTTGGCCAATACATTGATGTTAGCCATGAAACCCTGAACAACCCGATTAAAGCCGAAGATATGGAAAGTAATGCAGACTCACCTCAGATGATGCGATTGCCTCCACGTATTGTTCAACCCAGTCGACTCATGTTCAGAATGATCCAAGCTGAAAATGATCAACAAGATGCGAGTAAAACGATTTCTCCCATTTGTGGATGGCTGCTACCTGATCATTTAGATGAAGCCTTAGAGTTCTATGATGATCAAGGCTATAGTCTCGGTCAGGTTCAACGCAGACGCCCTATTTCTGGTGAAATACTAACGACCTCATTAGAATGGCAAGGCGTACCCGGCGACCCCGGTTCGTTTGGTGCTCCACCCTCCGTCAATAACAAGCACCTTCAAGGCGTAGTGAATGGTTTGTTAGCGGCAGGAGAGCACGATGCACAACGTGCTTTAAACCCTGAAATGACCGTTTCTGAAGAGACCCCTAGCTATTCAAACGACTCCGCATTAGGTGCACTGCTACGGATGATAGATTCGACCTTATGGACGGTCGACCCCTTGGGCCGCGAAGGTGATGAACACTTATCAGTATTAGTGGGTCGACCACTGGCTGTCGTAAGGGCTAGCCTACGCTTGGAAACCAAAGAACTAGAAACTCAAGGCGACCTAAGCAGCACGGCATTTGATGTACGTTTAGGCGAACTAACGCGACTCGGCGATGGTTTAATTGGCTATTTCATTAATGATGACTACAGCCAGTTTTACCCCATCCATGAAGAGATCGCCAACCAGACACGTCCATCACGTCCTCATCATGGCTATTTAGGCGCAATCCAAACCACACAAGGGTTTTACTCATCCTATTCGGAAGCTTCAACCGCAGAGCCGGTTAAGCACCCTTATATTAACGAAGCCCCCGTAATAAAGGTGCGCCCTGTCGCACCAGGCAAGACAGACCCCGCATCAAAGAGTGTGATGTTAACGCTAGTGATTGATCCGCGAGGCGGTGTGCATGCCACGAGTGGCATATTGCCTCGTAAAAAGATTGAACTACTGAGAGAGCATGTGGCTACTGCACTTGAGAATATGTCAGTGACCTTCCGCGTTGGCCCTATTCTAAGTAACCCAGAAACGATACGAATGCCACTTCCCTCTGAAATACAGGGTAATTGGAGTTGGGTGAGGAAAACAGGCTTAACCGTTTGGGATGAATCACCCGTGGTCGATGCGGTGCCTGAGCCAAAGTTATCTCATACACCGTCAACGATTCAGGAGGGATGGCTAAAGCTTTCGAGTGCTCAAGCAGAGAAGGAAGAATTGTAAAAAAATGATTTTAACCTAGTCGAGAAATATAAGCTTTTTCGACTAGGTTAAAACTCATCAGTGAAGTCTATCGAACCATCCTCCGCCCAATCCACTTGCGTAATACCAGGGGAATCTTTCTCAAGTCGTTTAAGCTCGGTTACGTGTCTGTTAATTTCTTTATGCTGGGCCCTTACCGTTTCTGCCAGTTGTTTATTTTCTATAATAAGCTGATTATGGGCTATGGCATTTTTTAATGTAATAACGAGGTCTTCAGCATTCCATGGTTTCATAATAAAGCGATAGACCTCCGCTTTATTAATCGCGTTTAACACCGCCTCCATATCTACCTGACCACTTAATATCATACGAATAGAATCAGGGCATTGCTCTTTTAAGGATTGTAATAGCTCAACACCATTCATTTGCGGCATACGATAATCAGATATAATTACATCAATATCACGGCGACCACTCAAGTCACGAATAGCCTGATGAGGGTCATTAAAGGTTAAGACCTCCCAAGGCTCATGACGTAATACTCTTTGGATAGACTTGAGAATATTAATCTCGTCATCAATGATTACAATTACAGTCATTTCTTTTCTCCATCGAGGTATATATATACTTTCAGTTTCTTATTTTCCAAACGTTCAATAGACATAAACCTATCTATTATTGTGTCTGTAAGAGTGGACCCCTCTGCTATCAATAAAATGCCATTAGCATTCGTGACATCTTTGGAAATAACCATTCCAGGCTTAAGTGTCATAACACTTATTTGAATTTCATTGGCATTGACTGACTCTACTATAAAGTCCTTTTGAAATAATCCTAAAACCTTAACGACACCGGGATCATAAATTTTCCCCGCATGTGCCTTAAGATAAGCATACGCATCATCATGATTCATTGGCTCTCTTTCAATCACACCAATTTGTAAGCCAATAAAATCTCGTACCACACGCAACAACCGAGCACCCCGTGGTATAGCCGTTCCTTTGAGGCCATTAGGAAAGCCTGTCCCATCATAACGCTCCATATGGGTACCAATGATTTTTGATGATAATGCTAGCCTTTCTATGCTCATCAAAACCATTTCACCCAACGCAGGGTACTGCCTGTAAACTTCAAAGCTTTCGTTATCCAATAACGCTTCTGACTGCGCCAATATATTGTCTGGCAAACTAAGCTTACCAAGCTCATGCAGTAGGCAGGCATAGTATATATGGGTTGTCTCATCTTCTGATAAGTTAACTTTTACAGCTATTTTTTTGGCAAGATCAGCCATCATACTCGTATTGATGCGTTGAGAATTAAATCGACTACTGACTATCGTCGAAAACACTCGAATAAACAGGTCGTAACTTTCTTTTAACTCATCGTATGCCATATCAAGCATATCGGCGGTTTGCTGAATCTCCTGGGTGCGGGCGTCTACTCTGTTTTCCAACTCAACATTAAACGACTGTAATTTATCATTCTGGCTTTGCGTGAGTTCTAACAATTCAACACGCTCACGCTCTAAGCGACGTAACCGCAGACTTTGCTCAATAGCCTCTTCAAGTTCCTGATCATTCCAGGGCTTACTAATATATCGATATATCCCGCCTTTATTTAACGCATCAATCGTTGCACTAATGTCTGAGTGGCCAGTAAGCAATATTCTCATGGTGTCTGGCCATTTTGTGCGGGCAATAGCCAAAAACTCAGCACCACTCATTTTCGGCATCCGCATATCAGAGACAATCAAGTCAACCGTTTGACCCTCCAATAATTTCAGCCCTTCTTCTCCGCTCTCAGCAAAACAGCAATTAAAACTCGCCTTTCTAAATAGACGCTTTAACGATGAAAGTATCGGCGCTTCATCATCGACAAACAGAACGGTTTCCTTCTTCTCTGAATCCATTTTTTAATTCACTCACTATCCAGTTTTGGTGGTTGTTGTATAGGTAGGGTCACAATAAACGTTGTGCCTACACCTAATTCACTTTCTACCTCAATATCACCATGGTGACGCTGAATAATGCCGTAAGAGAGAGAAAGCCCAAGCCCAGTCCCTTTACCCACGGGCTTGGTGGTAAAAAATGGATCAAATAGTTTGCTGATATGCTCGGGGGCTATACCTTTACCCGAGTCTGATACAGAAATCTGAACACGATCTCCTGTCTCCACCATCATTGTTTTTATAGTGATGGTGCCTTTTTCTTCTATTGCATGAGATGCATTAACTAACAAGTTTAAAATGACTTGCCCTATCTGAGAGTCCATTACTTCTATCTCAGGCAGATCCCCATAGTCGGTTATCAACTCTGCACAGTACTTAACTTCACTGTGAATAAGATTGAGTGTTTTATCAATTACAATATGAATATCAACAAAGCCAAATTCACCACTCCCTGTGCGAGAGAAGTCTTTCAAGTCCTGTACGATATCCTTAACACGCGTAATACCTTCTTTTGACTCTTCCAGCAAAGCGGTTAAGTCATCGGTAATAAAATCTATTTCATATTTTTCAGCTAGCTCAGCATAATACTGTTTAAATTCAGTATCACTACCCGACGATATCCTGTGGCCTAATTGATGAATCGCCATCAACATAGATTGGCTAAAGTCCGATAAGGTCGATAAATTTGAATTTACAAACCCAATAGGATTATTAATTTCATGGGCAACCCCTGCTGCTAGCTGACCGATTGATGCCATTTTTTCAGATTGCAGCAGTTGATCCTGAGTATCCTGAAGTTTCTTAATTAATATTTTTTGCTCATTATGTTCTTTTTCGAGTGACCGATGGGATTTCTCCAACGCCTTAACCAAACTGTTTTTTTCAATCCCACTATAAACCTGGTTGATCAATTGATTAATATAGGCATGATCAGTGAGTGAATAACTATCTTGGTTTTTGCTTTTAGACAGAATAATAATCGATTTTCTCTTCCCTTTAGGGTCAATTACAGGGCAGATAAATAAATGGGGGTGTTGTTTTAATACAGAATAACCGGAATAGAGATCAGCTAAATGATTGAAATCTTCCATGACCATCAACGAGTAAAGATCTTTCTTTTTGTCTTTTAATATCGCCTCAATTTGCTCAATATCCTCGGCACTAATTCCCTTATGGCTCCACGCCGGAGCCGCACTTTCTACTTCGATATAAATAGCACTGGCATTAGACTCAGTAAGAAGCTGAGTGCGCACCATCATTTTCTTATAAAAGTCATTATCTTCGACATCTAAGGTACGGATCCATTCAAGACACTCAGACCACACAATTTGATACAACATGTGTCGCCCAAGTTCTTTCAGCTTTAAATCAATATCCTGCTGTTGTCTTAAAAAAGAGATATTAGAAAGACAAAGCAATGTTAGATCTACCTGATGCTGACTTAGCGAAACAGGCTTTTCACTGAATATCAATAACGCAGATTTTTCTTCATCAGGCTGGACGCTAATGGCCTTGCAGTGATAGCCTTTATTAGCGAACGTAAAGTCAAACTCTACCCACTGGTTAATAATTAAATGCACTTTCACTACATTAAAAAAATCACTAGGCACCGCTGAAAGCATATCAATATCAGAACTCATCAAAGAATTTTGCATGGAGCTAGAGTATGAGTGCCCATACCAAACCCATGATAGTGATACTCCGGGTAGTTGTTGCTTAAGGTGCATAAAAAAATCAATGCAGCCACCCTGTTTAACAGACTTGTCTTTCAAAATTGTATGAAATGTCATGAGACGTCGCTGCCACCTTCTATCGTGTCACTTTCTGTCACCTGCTGGTTTTCGGGTAAAGTAATAAAAAAAGTCGTTCCCTTGCCTACCTCGCTCTCAACGGTTATTTCTCCCTTATGATTGTTAACAATAATATCGTAGGAGATGTTGAGTCCTAATCCGGTCCCTTTTCCAACCTCCTTCGTTGTAAAGAAAGGCTCAAATATTTTATCTAGATGCTCTTCATGAATACCTTTTCCAGTGTCCTTAATCACCAAATAAACATTGTTATCATCAGACCAGGTTTTTATTGATACAGTGCCAAATTTTTCTGTGTCGCTAATCGCATGAGAGGCATTAACCAATAGGTTTGAGATAACCTGATTAATTTGCCCATAGTGCCCCCAAATTTTCAATGTGCTTTGTAAATCCTTTTCTACATCACAACTATATTTGAGTTCGTTATGCACTAATTTATGAGTGCTATTAATCGCATCATTAATATCAAACTCTATGATCGTTCCAGCGTCATCCATTCTGGAAAACGATTTTAGATTCTCAACAATACCTTGAACTCTTATACTTCCTTCAACACAATCCTTTAATAATTCTGGAAGGTCTTGCTTAATAAAATCATAATCAAACTTCTCTTTAATTGCGGTCAGCGAGTGGCCATGTTCACCGCTATCTTCAATAACCTCATGATTCGTGACCTCTTTTTCAAGCTCACTTATAAACTCAAAAATCTCGTTAAAGTACTCCTCTAAGCGATTAATATTGCTGCTAATATAGCCCAAAGGATTGTTTATTTCATGAGCAACACCTGCAGCCAGTTGTCCGATTGATGCGAGTTTTTCCTGCTGAACCATACGACCTTGCGCATTTTTTAAATCAAAACAGGTGGCTTCAAGCTCTTGAGTTCGGTCTTTTACACGATGCTCAAGCTCTTCATTTAGAATACTTAATTGACTAGAATACTGGGAAAGCTCAGAAAGAATTACCGTAATAGCATTCACCAGAGAATTAAACGCTCGGTAGAAATCACCCACTTCATCTTTGCGATCAAGTTGAATTGAGTGCCGCTCAAGTAACTCACCAAGGTCAGTAAAACGGCTAGTTTCTAGACTCCCCCCTTCTCCAATATGCTTAATAAAATTATTAAACTTGTCAGTCAGAGACATGGCCAGTTCATGAGAGCGCTTAAAAGGCACAATAAATTGTGTTTGAAGTACTAGATATATTGCGACAAAGAAAAACAAAAACACCATCGTTTCCCAAATCAAATTACCCAGCATTTTTTGGTTTTGTTCGGTGTAAAGACCTCTCCGGTCAAAGAAAATATGGAGTTCGCCAATAGCTAGGTTATCCCAAGTAAGGTCGACTTTATTGGTATCATCGTAATAATCTGGAAAAAGATTGGCAATATCACTTACTTCTTTATCGACGGGTCCTTTACCTCTAATAAAACCAACAGCATGCTTTTGGTCGATGCTCCCCGAGCTTTTAGAAATAAACAAAATACCGGATAATGAAGGATCTTCTAGAATATACTTGCTGAATAATGCGAGCTTGCCATATTCAAAATCCCAAAGCAGATTAGTACCTGATTGCGACGCAATATCAGTAATATAATGTGCTCGCTGATCAAACCTATCCTCTGCTTCTTGGGTACTTTTCATATAACCAACCAGACTCACAATAATATTTAGTGCGATAAGTAGGCTACAAACAGCAAATGTAATTTTTTTAGATATAGTGGACTTCAATTGTAATTGCTCATTGTTTAATAATTCCTTTTAACGCATATCGCTAGATAGAAACGACGACACTTGATTACAACAAATCTACAACTTTTTTAGAGATAAATAACCACAATTTCTTAAGGTGTATATCCACTATAGCTTGAATATGAAAAAAGCAATAGGATCCCAATATAAACAAAAATATTGAAACCACTTTTTTGATCTATATGCAAACAGTACCTATAGTCAGTAAACTAACACTTTATTTTTCTAGGTAGTTTAATGGGCCGTACTGAGAAAATAGAACATGTGGTAATGGATAAGGAACTCTTTGAAGGCCTTAATGCTCTCGCAGAGTCAGCCTTTCCAAAAACATGTGCCTGCTGTGGCCGAACCTATCAGACAGTCGAAGAGTTTTTGCACGCAACCGAAAAAATCCCAACGGCTAACTCATCAATGAAGTCGGCAATTGAAGAGGATGGCTCTACGATTGTTGAAGTTTTTAGGAATTGCCCCTGTGGCTCAACTTTGATGGACGAATTTAATGATCGCCGTGACATGTCTGAGAAAGGTAATAAAAGAAGGAAACATTTTAATCGTATGATGGACTATTTAGAGCAAAAGGGAATCGTTAAAGAGGTATCTAGAGTGGAACTTATCAAGGTGCTTCGGGGGGAGAAAAGTGCAATACTCTCGACAATCCCCCCACCCAAAGTTTAATCAGAAGAGCCAGAGCAACGCTGCTGTTTAAGGCGGGCTTCTTGCTTGAGCTTTCGTCGTTTGGCAATCACTTTTGCCGCTTCGCCTCCTACATGCTCCTCTCCACGCCTTGAAGACAAATCAATTTGCAGCTGACGTTCTGCAAATCGAGACTTTTGCTGATCAGTGCTCTTGTCAAAACAATGTGGACAACTCACACCCCTAACATAGTGCTCGCTTGTTTTATCCTGTTCCGTAATAGGGAAACGGCATGCATTACACTGGTCATATTGCCCTTTTTCCAAATTATGATCTACCGCCACTCGATCATCAAAAACGAAGCATTCACCTTCCCATAGTGTATTTTCTTCAGGCACTTCTTCAAGGTATTTAAGTATGCCTCCTTCAAGATGGTACACTTCATCAAAGCCTTTCTCTTTTAAAAATGCAGTCGATTTTTCGCATCGAATGCCTCCCGTACAAAACATAGCCACTTTTTTATGCTTTGCTGGGTCTAAGTGCTTATCAACATACTCTGGAAACTCTCGAAATGTTTCGGTTTGAGGGTTTACCGCATTCTTGAATGTACCAATATTAACTTCGTAGTCATTACGTGTATCAACCAGTAAAACGTCTGGGTCTGAAATCAACGCATTCCATTCTGTTGGTTTAACATAAGTGCCAACAACATGCTTTGGGTCGATACCTTCAACCCCCATGGTCACGATTTCTTTTTTAAGTTTTACCTTGGTTCGGTTGAAAGGAATCACTTTATCATAAGATTCCTTGAAGGTTATCTCCGCTAATCGGCTATCTAACTTAAACCAAGCCAACAGTGCATCAATACCTTCACGACTACCAGCCACTGTACCGTTAATACCCTCTTGGGCAAGTAGTAAGGTACCCCTCACGCCATTCGTCAGCATTACATCGAGTAAGGGTTGACGGAGTGCTTCATAATTTTCTAGCGTTACAAACTTGTATAACGCGCAGACCACAGCTTTAGACATATCATTAACCTATCATGCGTTCTGGAACGTAAATCCAGAGCAATTTTTGGGATCGCAATTGTAAACAAAAACGATCATTTTATCAGCAATGATTTATGTGCACAGCTTATAACCCTTACTCAACAGTAAACGTTAATCCTGCACTCTTTTCTAAACGATCAATAAAACGCTGATCAAACGCTGTAGCTGTCGTCCAAAAACCACCCTTTTTTTCTGCCTTACTTATATCAAAAGCCAAACTCAAACCTGCCTGAGCAAGAATTTTAGAGGTAGAACCATAACCAGGGTCGCGGTCACCGGTCACTTTGGTTTTTATTTTTTGACCACTTTCAGTTTCACCATAAAAACGAAGATCATAGAACCCTTTAGCTTGAGCAGAAGGGCTAGGGCCTTCACCGGGTTTGGGTAACATATAGTTTTCCATTACCCAGCGACTCGGTTTAATAGCGGCGCCCACTAAAAACAAACCTAAACCAACAACAAAACCACCCGCAGAAAACAGCCCCTTATTCCCCCTCCCCATGAGCATAGATTCATCATATCTAAAGTTTTCACCGTATGATTTACCGCTCAACGCATTACTGCGGTGAACCACGCGCGTATTGATGCCAGCCATAATAAAGGGCCCTGCCCATTGCTGCGACTCAGAGTCAAACTCAGGCTTACTCACATTGGCTTGTCGAACGGAGAAACCATGATCTATTGGGCAAATAGAATAAGGGTTAGCAAGCTCTTTACGTAGCGCTTTACTCTTCGAGGCTTCTTTGGTGATATTCACCACACTAGCAATCGTTCCGCCAGAGGCACCACCACGTAACGCTTTAACGCGCATACGAACGTTAGTACACGGTTCACCAAATTGCTTCTGAGCTTGCTGTTGTAAAAAATAAACCCCCATATCAGAAGGGATAGAATCAAAGCCACAGCAATGTACAATACGCGCGCCTGTTTCCAGCGCTTTGCCCTGATAGCGAGTAATCATACGTTTAACCCACTGCACCTCACCTGTGAGGTCACAATAGTCAGTCCCTGTTTCTACACACATTTTAACTAACGGCTCACCGTATAAAGCATAAGGGCCAACCGTAGAAATAATGACCTTGCTTTGCTCACACAAAGATTTTAAAGAGACTTCATTAGATGCGTCTGCGGTTAACAGCGTCAACGTTGCTGCTTTAGAACCTAGGCTACTGCGTAGCTTTTCTAACTTGCTTTGTGAACGACCCGCCGCCGCCCATTTAACATCGCCATCAATTCCGTATTCTTCAGTTAAATATTGGCATAATATTTCGCCTACAAAACTAGTGGCGCCAAACACAATCAGGTCAAACTGGACGTTGCTCATATGTTTTCTCGAATAGGTAACAGTATTATGAATAATGCATTATCGTAGTCACAGGTATAATCTATATAAGAATAACCATAAAATAATGAGAATCCAACATGAAAACATTTAATAAACTCACCCCTGAAGAAACCCATGTCATTGTTGATAAGGGAACAGAACGCCCCTTCACCGGTAAGTATGATGATTTTTTTGAAGGTGGCATCTATATTTGCAAGCAGTGCAATGCACCCTTGTATCGATCAGAAGATAAATTCCCCTCTCACTGCGGTTGGCCTAGTTTTGATGATGAACTTGTTGATGCAATCAAGCATGAAGTCGATTCAGATGGTCGACGTACAGAAATACTTTGTGCACATTGCGATGGGCATTTAGGCCATGTCTTTCAGGGTGAAAGATTAACGGATAAAAATACCAGACACTGTGTAAATTCAATTTCTATGAAGTTTGTCAGTTCCGATGATTTTGAAGGATCTAATGGACTAAACTAGCGCTCTGAGTGAATTTATTCAGACACTAAGCGAAAGGGAGGGGCCTTTTATTTAATGAAGGCTAAACCTCTCCTTCCCAAATTCTTCTACTTTTAGCCCCATTTACGATAGATTTCTTGAATTTCTCCAGAACGAACTAATTGCTCCATTCTGTTATCAAATATTCTAATAAGCTCTTTAGACTGTTCTGTCTTATTAAAAATAACTTAAGAATGCTATTCCTATCTATTAATTGTTTATAGGGTCATACTGATATTGTTACGCATTGACTTAATTGCATAAAAGCAAATCGATGATTAACAAAAGTCCTTAGGTTGACTCAAGCTAGCCTTAGGTTTATGGCGTTACAACAGGTGGAAAGTATCATGAGCAAAGGACAAGACAGTAAGAAAAACACTAAAAAGCAACCGCTTTTAACCGCTAAAGAGAAAAAGGCGGCCAAGGCAGCTAAGAAAGCAGGAAAATAGCAGTAGTTTTTTAGGTAATTAAGTAAATAATGGCCATCTTGCATTCTCGCTGGTCATTTTTTAGCGACCAACATTCGCCCTGCCGGCATCTAACAATTAATGCCGTTTTAGCAGGACATGTAGAATATTAATCACCACTAGAGGCATAACTTTGACCTTGTAGCTCCACGATTGTTTGGCAATCAATACATGCTTTAGAGGTTGGAATAGCGGCCAATCTCTTCATGTTAATTTCAATCCCACAGGCATTGCAAAAACCATAATCGTCATCAGCTATGCGCAATAATGATTGATTAACCTCTGCAAGATGTTGCAACAACATATCTCGCCCACTAAGCGTTAATGAAAGCTCCTCAAATTGGCTAGCGGCATCCGCTTCATCAGACTGTTTGTCTTGTCCATATTTTATTTGGTCAACACCCGTTTGAATCTGATGCGTTATACTCTCCTTCTCTGCAATTAAGTAGCTCCTAATTATTTGCAGTTGATCGTCACTCATATGCTCCTGATTTATCACCGGTTGCAGTTGCTGGTAAAGCTCACTCAATTGCTAATCTCCGTTCAGATCTATTTTCAAAGAACCTACATATGAGGGCATAAAAATAGATTACAAGTAGTACGTACAAGAAGGAGGTAGCATTCATAATGCCGATTAGCCCAGACCTTGAGCTAATCATTGAAAACCACTGGCAAGATGACAACCAGGATTTAGGCATATTTTTGCTATGCAATAAAAGTTACTGAGCAGGCGCAGGTTTTTGAATCAATAACATTTTATTAGATTCATAATGCCTCTTCTTACTATTCGGGTCCTGAAGCTCGGCAATACGCTGACTTACCTCAAGGTTTTTATCTGAGTGAGGAAACTCTTCTAAGACTTTCTCAAAATACATTAATGCGCGTTCTTTGTTGTAACTTTTATGCGTTGGTACACTGTACATTAAACCATTCTGATACAAGGCCTGTGCCCGTACATTATCTGGGTAAGACTTATCCTCATAAAGGTGCAAATAAGCCTGTTCAGCATCAAGTACTTTATCCGTGCTAATCGCCTCAATTGATGTATCAATCAAATCAGGTTCCATCGCATTACTCGCTTCAGCCCTTTCCCTTACATCTTCTGCAACCAGGCTAACCTGAAAGGCACCATAGCTCACTGCAGATAATCCCCAGCCCAAACCACAACCTGTAAGTGTTGTTGCACACAAAGCTAAACTTATTAAGAGTAATGCACTCCGTCGTTTCATTGTTATCTTCTCCTTGTCGTTAAAGTCTAATTAGCAAGCGTTCACAAAAGTCATTTTTCGTACGTAGATCACTAATTGAACGTTTCTTTTTTAAATTACTGTATTTCAACACATAAACATACTACCACTTACTTCGTAAGTTGCTACAATTAACGTGATTCTGAAATAAAAATACCCCCTGAAACACAGACTAATAAAAAGAGTTTAATTGTGTCGCAAAAAACTGCTCTTGTCGTAGATGACTCATCTACCGCTCGCTTATTGTTATCAAAAGTGCTTCGTAATATTGGAATAGCATGCAAGGAAGCTGTTTCAGGAGAAGATGCACTTGAGCAACTTAAGCATTTTAAACCTGATTTTATTTTTCTTGATCATATTATGCCTGGCATGAATGGCTTCGAAACATTAGCCGAACTCAAGAAAAACAAAGCAACAAAAACAATCCCTGCAATCATGTATACATCCCAAAACGCGCTTCAATACTATAAAGAAGCACATAAATTAGGGGCCGTAGGCGTAATTTCAAAACAGTTTGACCGTGAGAAACTGTATTTGATGCTCGATAGACTCTGCCTACGCGAAGTGCAAGAACAAGAGCAAGATATTGCCGAACTAGAGCAATCTCATTCAAGTAACGAAAATCAAACTGACAACAACCAAGAACAACTGCGAAAACTTACCGGCCGCCTATCCACAGTCGAAACGGCTTATGAAGAGCTCCATGAAGAGTTTCGTCAATTAAAGCATGATGTCTCAAATAAGATAAATCAGTCTAAAATTGTTGAAAAAAAGAACGTTGGGTTGTTTTCAACTAATCGCTTCGCTCTCATTGGCATTACCGTAGCATTATTTCTTGGCATTGCAGCCTGGTTAGAGCTAAACCAGATTGAAACCATCATCGGCCTTTTTGATAATCGTATTAATGTGATGCACAGTCTCATTCAAGAAATTATCGATCTGTTGGAAACAAGAACTTGAGTCTAGCCAAACTTAAGGCAATAGCAGCTCTACCCAAAGCGTACAGCAAGCTTCGCTTTCTGATTGTGGATGATTTCGAAAGCTTTCGGATGTCCGTAAGACAAATGATTCGCGCTTTTGGGGCAGAGCATATAGATGTAATAAGTAACGGCAAAGATGCGGTACAAAAGTGCACCTATGAGCGCTACGACATTATATTGTGCGACTTTAATATGGGAAGTGGTCAAAACGGCCAACAAGTATTAGAGGAGCTACGCTTTACAAAACGACTAAAACACACCAGCTTATTCATTCTTATTACCGCAGAAACCTCAAAAGATATTGTCGTAGGCGCAAAGGAATACCAGCCTGATGGCTATATAGCAAAACCTATCACAAAGGCTGTACTACAGAAGAGGATGGATAACCTCATACTTCAACGTGAAGCTTTACTCCCTATAAACAAAGAACTTGATCTTGAAAACCACCCGAAAGCAATCACCCTCTGCACTCAAGAAATCCAAAAAGGTAGTCGTTACCAAAGCTGGTGCTATAAAACCTTAGCCCACCTTTATTACTTAACAGGTGATTACTCACATTCACAAAAAATATACCATGATGTCTTAAATAAACGTGAAATTGCCTGGGCCAGATTAGGTTTAGGTAAAGTTCAAATGGGCCAGCAACAATTTGTAGAAGCCATAGAACAATTTAAAACCGTTATCTCTGACAACCCTGACTATCTAGAAGCTTATGACTACCTAGCATCAGCCTACGAAAAACTAGGAAAAAGAAAATACGCTCAAAATACACTACAAGATGCCGTAGCCATTTCTCCAAGAGCCATTCCCAGACAGCAACAACTGGGCCTACTATGCCATGCGAACCAAGATATTGAATCTGAAATTAACGCCTATAGGGCAACCGTAAAGCATGGAAATAATTCTGTACATGACTCAGCAGAAAATTATTTAAATTTAGGTCGCGGTTTATCGGATGCAAGTGAAGGTGATCAAAGCGAAAAGGCGACAGACCTTGCTAACGAAGCAATCGACATATTAGAAAAGGCAACCCGCAAATACGATAATAAAGAAGTAAAAGCGAACGCCTGTTTAATTGAAGCCAGAGTTCACATTGGTCAAAATAACGAATTAGCCTCTAAAGCAGCCTTTGCAAAAGCTGAATCATTAATTGACGCATCAAGCATCAATGCAAAAACGGGAATAGAGCTTGCAAAAACACTTTATAGGCTCGGTGAAACGGAGCGTGCAGAAAAAGTACTACATCAATTAGCACAACGCTTTGAAGGTGATCCAAAAACCATCAACCGTATTGAAGAACTACTTGACGAACCCGTTAGCCTACGACAAAAATTCAAGGCGCGAGAGCTTAACAAAAAAGGGATTACATTATTTGAAGAAGGTCAGCTAGAAAAGGCAATTGAAACCTTCAAAAGTGCATTAAAAGAAACGCCAAAGCACCCTGCCCTTAACCTGAACCTAGTGCAGGTAGCGCTCAAGTTTATGGAAAAACAGGGTACAGCTAAAGTAAATCGTCCTTTTTTAGAAAGTATACTTGATCACGTAAAACATATTCCATCTCAACACCGGCAGTACAAACGCTTTGTCACGCTTTCAAAGAAAGTGTCGCTCTTATAACTAGAATAGAGACAGGATAAATTCAATGGCCGAACAACATACTAAACCTGACTTTTCAATGGTGATGGCATCTGCTGTACACGATATGAAAAACTCTTTAAGCATGTTACTCCACTCTCTGGAAATGATTAACGAAGAACTTCCAGATGCAATGAAAAAATCAGGAAAAGTTGCGACTCTGCAATATGAAGCTGAACGCGTCAACAATGATCTCATTCAACTCTTGGGGGTTTACCGTTTAGAGAATGACAAATTATCCATACATGTTGACGAACACTATGTACTCGATTTTCTTGAAGAACAGGCGGTGCGTTATGAAGGTCTGCTGCAATCTCGCTCAATAAAATTCAATATTGTATGTGAAGATGACCTCGTCGGTTACTTTGATCGAGATATGATTGCAGGCATCATTAATAACACACTCACCAATGCCGCTCGCTATACAAAAGACACCATTATATTAAAAGCCTACCAAGAAGATAATCACACTGTATTCGAGATAGCAGATAACGGCTCTGGTTACCCTGAATCAATGTGCAACGCACCCGGCAAAATATTCAAGGGCATTGATTTCGAGACAGGCAGTACAAGTTTGGGACTATACTTTGCTTATCAAGTGGCACATATGCACAAACAAGGTGATAATGTAGGCACTATTACACTGGAAAATGGAGGGGACCTGAACGGAGGCATCTTTCGTATCAGACTACCTTGACAATAACAGGGAAAGTAACAATGAAAGAAAGGAAAATAACCAATGGCTAAAGATAAAATCGGCATGGCATTATCAGCCGTCAATAAATTCGCTGGGTCGCCACTGGTTAATAAACTAAAACTTCGTAAACCGGCTGAAAAAATCGCCTATGTTTCTACACGTGCTGGTTTTCAAGTTCTTTCATCTGCCAACGCAAAAGTGCAGCAGGCAAAAGATTTTTTCACCCCACCAGAGACTAAAGACCTACAGGGGGCAGAACTTTTTGATCTTTCATTATCTGAAGAACAGCAGCTTATTAAAGACAGTCTTGACCGATTTTCAAGCGAAGTCATTAGACCCTCCGCTCACCAGGCGGATAATGATGAGCAGGCCTCCGATGCTATTTATCAACAAGCCAATGAACTAGGCCTCGCCGCGTATTCAGCCTCTGAAGAATATGGCGGTTATTCTGATACCCCCTCGGTATTAACCAATATATTAATAGCCGAGTCTCTAGCCAATGGAGATATGGGGATAGCTTGCGCATTACTTTCAACAGTGAGTGCTGCTAATGCCTTAACAAGGTGGGGTACAGAAGAGCAAAAAACAAGCTGGCTAACACCGATTATAAAGTCACTTGATAAGCCACAGGCTCTTTATGCCACAATTGCTATTAACGAACCAATGCCACTTTTTACACCCGACAGACTTACCACTAACGTAATACCCACTAACGATGGTTACAAACTCAATGGCAAAAAAACCGCCGTTGCTATAGGAGACAAAGCTGATTTCTTATTAGTAGCAGCCGTCACCCCAAATGGGCAACCGAAGCTATTTATCGTCAATAGTGCTCTCAAAGGCATATCAATAACCCCTAGTCACAATATGGGGCTTAAAGCAGCCGAACTATGCTCTATTGATTTTGATAATGTGCAACTTCCCGAAGATGCCTTATTGGGTGATGACAACTTCTGCTATCAAACCTTTATTGATCTTGCCAACCTCGCTTGGTGCGCTCTTTCGATTGGTTGCGCCCAGGCAATTCAAGATTATGTGGTTAACTATTGCAATGAACGAACCGCTTTTGGTGAACCGATTAGCCACCGACAATCCGTTGCATTTATGATTGCCAATATTGGCATAGAGCTTGAAAGCATGCACCTGCTAACTTACAGAGCGGCATCCAGAGCTGACCAAGGGCTCCCATTTCATAGAGAAGCCTACCTTGCAAAAGTATTATGCTCTGACAAAGCGATGGAAATAGGCACCAATGGCGTTCAATTATTAGGCGGGCACGGTTTTATTAAAGATCACCCTGTAGAGCGCTGGTATAGAGATATGAGAGCCATCGCTATTCTTTATGGGCTGCATGTTTAAGTGATAAGTAAATACAAATGTGTAATTACAGGAAGTAAGCATGAATTTTGAAATTCCAAAGAAATTTAACACGCTCATTAATCAAGCCCAGCAAGTGGCTATTGAAGTTTTCAGACCGATTTCTCGTAAATACGATATTGCAGAACATGAGTATCCGGTAGAACTAGATATGCTCGCATCCATTATGGATGGAATGAATGATGGTGACTTGAGTGGCGGAGCCGGTGCAGCAAAGCTAAAACAAGAAAATAATAGTACAGATACGGCCAGTATTAGAAATGGAAGTAATATGGCTACGGTACTTGGGCTAACTGAACTTTGCTGGGGTGATGTAGGGTTGGCACTAAGCCTTCCTCGCCAAGGTCTTGGAAATGCCGCTATTGCAGCAGTAGCCAATCAAGAACAACTTGAGCGTTATAAAAACACTTGGGCAGCCATGGCGATTACAGAACCTGATGCAGGCTCCGATTCAGCCAATATCACAACCACCGCCACACTTGATGGTGATGACTATATTATTAATGGCGAAAAAATATTTATCACAGCAGGTGGACGCTGTGAAGCGATTGTAGTTTGGGCCACTCTCAACAAATCACTTGGCCGCGCAGCCATAAAGTCATTTGTTATTGAAAAAGGCACACCTGGCATGGAACTGGTTCGCCTAGATAAAAAACTAGGAATCAAAGCATCAGATACAGCCACTATTCGTTTCGAAAATTGCCGTATACCTAAAGGCAATTTGTTGGGTAACCCAGAGATCGATACTCAAAAAGGTTTCGGCGGTGTTATGCAAACCTTTGATAACACTCGGCCCGTGGTGGCTGCTATGGCCGTAGGACTCGCTCGCGCATCTATAGAGTTAACCCAGTCCCTATTAAAATCATCAGGTGTTGCTGCAGACTATTCAACCGCTATTAATAACTCTCTTGCCTGCGAGGCAGAGCTCTATAGAATGGAGGCTGATTTGGAGGCTGCACGCCTGCTCACAATAAAAGCAGCCTGGATGGCCGACAACGGTTTACCTAATTCAAAGGAAGCCTCTATGGCCAAAGCAAAAGCAGGAAGAACAGCAAACCAGGTCACACTTAAGTGTGCCGAACTTTGTTCTACTGTTGGCTACGACCAATCCCACTTATTAGAGAAATGGGCTAGAGACTCTAAAATACTAGATATTTTTGAAGGTACTCAACAAATCCAGCAACTTATTGTGGCAAGACGCATGCTAAATAAAAATTCAAGTGAACTAAAATAGCTGTCAAAATGGCCTATGCTTGCAGAAAATGGATAGGCCATCATCTTTTCAAGTGACTACTCAACTAAAGGCACTAAAAATAACTGCCACGCCAACCAAGCAAATAAGACTTTTCATAAAATAACTGCGACATAGAAACCGCAGGCCCATCTTATTTTAAAACTTAATACGCTAAAATCCCCTCAACAATAAAACACCTCAAATATACGGATAATCAGTGAAATACTCGCTATTAAAAGATAAGTTAATATTTCAAGAAAGCTATAACTGGAATAAATTTCATGATAGTGATCCTAAGATTTCTGGCCCTCTAACCAAGACCCCCTTCAACCCATTAGAAGGCTACGAAGTGCTCTACTTAATCAATGAACTGATGTCTATTTGGAAATTTGATGGTGCACAGTATGCAATCAAACTAGAAAAAATGATCAAATGTGGTATTACTAGCGAAGCAATGCATCAAAGAGAAGTAAGGGACTGGGTAAAAGTGCACTGGCTAGACTATTAGTTTTAAACACTCAGAAGACTAAGGTAGTAGTTAATTCTCTTTAAATACCATCAAGTTAAGCTCCAATAAAAATAAATATGAACATCTGGTCATTTTTTTGACCTACGCACTATTCTTACACAATAAAACCTCGTACTATCACTGCCTGAATTTAATTATAAAATAGACTATCAATAATAAAAACAGAAAAGAGGCACCCCATGAGAGTTTCCACAGTAGTACTCCTGAGTGTTTTATCAAGCAATGCAGTAGCTGACATTTATACCTGTGAAGTAAACCAGCGAACCATTTATTCTGATACTCCCTGCAGTGACGTTAATAAAAACATCCGAATGATCCCTGATCTTCAAAAAGTTAATTGGTGGGAAGGGAATGTAGGCCTAAATCAATACAAAAGGCCAATATCACTCAACGGCCCTCTTGATAGTCGCGTAGATAAAGTGGCGGCCATTATTAACGATGCATGGGAAAAATCCAAAGACTGCCAAGCATCCATGAGCACCGGCAACGAAGGGGTATCTTGCAAAGACTTTACTCAGTTTATTGAACCCAGCACCATTTTCTGGCAAGCCAGCCGCCAATATCAAGCGTTAAACCTTTATACCAAAAATAAAATTAAAGACCAAAATAAGCTGCAAACCATTAAAGACCAAATTGGTGAGCTAATAACATTTAGAGCGAACTTGAATAATCACGTTAAAGAGCAACAATTGGCACAGAGATAACGCTTAAATAGTTATGTTGTTGCGCAGGTAGCGTATACTTGCGTGATGACTAAAAATACCCGTAAATCTTCCGCTCGCCTGACTCAAGGCCCCGTAGATAAAATACTCATCACATTATCCCGCCATATGGCGATCGGAATTGTATCCATTATACTCTTCAATGTCGTTGATACGTTTTATGTTGGCCAATTAGGCGCTAAAGAGCTAGCTGCTATCAGTTTTACCTTCCCTGTCACCATGCTGGTCATCAGCCTCGCGCTGGGCCTGAGCATAGGCACCTCGGCTTTAGTTTCACAAGCCATTGGTTCAGGCAATCACGACAAAGTTAAACGTTTAACGACCGACTGCCTCTTATTAGCGTTTATTCTTGTGCTACTGGTTGCACTCGGTGGCTACCTTGCCATAAACCCAATTTTTACTGCATTAGGCGCCACACCACAACAGATTGAGCTACTTCACCCTTATATGTCGGTATGGTTTATTGGCGTTGGTTTGGTGGTGATCCCCATGGTGGGTAATAGCGCAATTAGAGCCTCTGGTGATACTAAAACCCCAAGCCGTGTAATGATGGTCGCTGCTGGGGTGAATGTTGTATTAGATCCATTACTCATTTTCGGAATAGGGCCTTTTCCAAGGCTTGAATTAACAGGGGCGGCTATTGCTACCCTCATTTCTTACTCTATGGCCTTAGTGTTCGGAATGTGGATATTAGTTCATAGAGAAAAAATGGTGTCATTTACGATGCCACGCCTAGAAGAGGTGCTGCACTCTTGGCGCTCATTATTCAAACTTGCCCTTCCCGCTGCTACAACCAATATGATGGCACCTTTAGCCATAGGTATATTGACTCATGTCGCGGCAAGCTATGGAGACTCAGCCGTTGCGGCTCTAGGCGTTGGTACACGAATAGAATCTTTAGCTATGATTGGCGTCATGGCCTTATCATCTGTATTAGTGCCTTTTATTGGGCAGAACCGTGGTGCTAATAAATATAATAGAGTGAATGAAAGCATTCAGTTTACCATTAAATTCGCTTTATTCTGGGGGGCTGGCATATGTCTACTCTTAGCGATTAGCGCACCGATTATTTCAAGACTATTCTCTAATAATGAAGAAGTGATTCAACTGACACAAACCTTTTTATGGATCATCCCTATCAGCTATGCAGGCATGGGACTGATGATCACCGCCAGTGCAACTTACAATGCATTTCATCAACCTAAAATCGCTGCTGCGCTAGTATTTACCCGTCTCTTTATTTTAATGGTGCCACTGGCTTTAATAGGGTCTTATTTTTGGCAAATTAAAGGGGTATTTGTTGGCGTTATGGTAGCCAATATAATGGCTGGAGGCTTGGCATTCATCAGGTTGAAAAAAAAGTCACACGAACTTGAGATGGCTCACGCATGAACAACATCAACAACTCACACTATATTTCGTCCACAGACAGCGAGACTTTATACGGCTCTAAAGAAAAATGCCCCCTTATAGAGGTCAACTCACCACTTTTCCATGCGGTTATTGCCCCTCAAGGTGCTCAGCTACTTGAATTTACACCAAAGTTTCAAGGTAAAAAAAGTGAAGCTCCATGGCTTTGGCTAAGTCCAAAAGCTATATTTTCTGAGGGTAAAGCTATCCGAGGAGGCATCCCCGTTTGTGCGCCCTGGTTCGGCGTTAACCCATTAGACCCACAGAAGCCTAAACATGGTTTTGTTCGAACACAGCCTTGGGCACTTATTAATATTATTGAATCAAAGAACGGCTCTGTAGAGTTAAACTTTCAATTCACTTCATCTGAATCAGACCTTCCACTCTACCCTCACCGCTTTCAGCTAGACCTAAAAATAATGCTGTCAGACCACATTAAAATGTCATTAACGGCGCTTAACTTAAGTGATTCACATATGCCCTTTAGCTGGGCTCTACATAGCTACTTTTGTGTCGAAAAACTGCAAGACGTCCATGTTTCCGGTTTAGACAAACACCAATATCTTGATGCTGCCAACCGAGATGAAGCAGGTAAATTTTCAGTTAAGCATCAACAAGGGGATATTTATTTTAAAGGTGAAGTTGATAGCGTGTACGAAGATGTAGGTATACAACAAACTATTATTGGAACCCCCACGATAAACATCAAGGGTGAAAACTGTCCAACTGCGATAGTTTGGAACCCTGGCGCTAAGCTAGCAGAGCAAATGAACGACGTAGGTATTGAACATTATGAAGACTATATTTGCGTTGAGCGAGGCGCAGCATTTAATGATAGCTGGAGCCTCTCACCGGGAAGTTCTAAAACAGCCACACTGTTATTGTCTAAGCAGTGATATACTACATAGCATTTATCTTTGATAACGATTTTCAGGACACTCTAAATGGCAACAGTCGGTCAGTTCAACAAGTTAGAAATAGTTAAAGACACCGATATAGGTGTCTATCTCGACGGAGATAATTTAGGTCAAATTTTCATGCCTTTCCGGTATGTTCCCAAAGGCAAAAGTGTGGGTAACTTTGTACAGGTCTTTATTTACTTCGATTCCAAAGATCGCATTATCGCCACGACAGAAAAACCAAAAGCAATGGTGGGTGAATTTGCTTGTTTAAAAGTGGTTGCCGTTAATCAGGTGGGGGCATTCCTTGACTGGGGCTTACCTAAAGACCTGCTTGTTCCGTTTAGCGAACAAAAGCAAACTATGGTTGAAGGTCAGTCTTATGTAGTTGCAATCTACTATGATGATGAAACAAACAGAATTGCTGCGACCAGCAAAATCAATAAGTACCTAGATCAAGAACCTGGTCGTTACCATAATGGCCTGGAAGTTGACCTACTCATTTGTGAACACTCAGATATTGGCTACAACGCGTTGATTAACGGTGATCACTGGGGTGTTCTATTCGATAGCGAAGTCTATCGGCCATTAGAGTATGGCCAGAAGATAAAAGGCTATATCAAACGTATTCGAGAAGATGGAAAATTAGACCTTAGCCTACAACAACCAGGTTATAAAAAAGTAGACACCTTAACCGGTAGGGTAATGACCGAACTGCTAAAACAAGGTGGATATTTGCCTCTCTCAGATAAAAGTGCCCCAGAAGCTATTTACAAAACCTTCGGCGCGAGCAAAAAAGCGTACAAAATGGCTATTGGCGCCCTTTATAAAAATCGTCAGATAACTATTGAAAAAGACGGTATCACCCTTATTAAAGAAAGTGATAAGAACGATTAATCTGAATTCAAGCAGGAGATAGTTATGGCAAGTGCCAGCGCAAGACACATATTGGTAGATAACGAAGAAAAATGTAATGATTTAAAAGCAAAAATCGAAGGCGGAACCGATTTTGCTGAAGTTGCTCGTAATTTCTCAAGCTGTCCATCAGGTCAACAAGGTGGGGCTCTGGGTGAATTTGGCCCAGGCCAAATGGTTAGAGAGTTTGATGAAGTCGTTTTTTCTGGTGACCTCAATAAAGTGCTAGGCCCTGTTAAAACTCAGTTTGGCTATCACTTAATTGAAGTGACGGCTCGTTCTGAGTAATCAATAAAGAAATTGCTTTTGTAGGTCAGAGCTATCTGACCTATAAAAGACTTATTCAGGCATAGGAGGACGCTCAACCTCAAGTTGCTGAACAGCAATAACCGCTTGAGTTCTATTACGAACCCCTAACTTTCTAAATACCGCGGTAATATGCGCTTTAATCGTTGCTTCTGATACAGAGAGTTCATAAGCAATTTGTTTATTCAACAAACCTTCCATTAGCATCCCTAATACTCTGAACTGCTGTGGAGTAAGTGTTGCTAACTTCTCTGAAAAATCACAGGTTTCAGGGGACGCCCTATCTATTTGCCCCTGTACGCCTGCGGGCAACCAAACATCACCATTCAATACCGCTTGAATAGCGTCAGCAATTAACTGCAGTGATGCTGACTTTGGGATAAAGCCCGACGCGCCATAGTCAATTGCCTTTCGAATCACCTGAATATCTTCAGTGCCTGAAACCATCACTACGGGCAAGCCAGGATACTGACCTCGCATAAATACGAGTCCAGAAAAACCATGGGCTCCGGGCATATTGAGATCAAGCAACACCAAGTCTGCTTCTGGGCATGCTTCAACTGCATGCTGCAGCGCGGCAATAGTGTCGGCCTCAATAACTTCCACGTTATCTACCGCTTGTCCTACAGCCTGTTTTAAGGCTGCACGGAACAAAGGGTGATCATCCGCAATAATGATCTTATAGGACATATTAAGCGTTTTCCCTGCTATCAATTAAGTCATCAACAACGGAAGGATCCGCCAGTGTAGACGTATCACCTAAACTCTCATGCTCATTCGCTGCAATTTTGCGTAATATTCGTCGCATAATTTTACCTGAGCGTGTTTTAGGTAAACCGGGTGCCCACTGAATTACATCAGGTGAAGCAACAGGACCGATCTCTTTTCTGACCCATTGAATCAGCTCTTTTTTAAGTTCATCTGTAGGCTCTGCATCATGATTAACAGTAACATACACATAAATGCCCTGCCCTTTTATATCATGTGGATACCCAACAACCGCCGCTTCTGCCACATCTTTGTGAGCCACTAACGCACTCTCAATTTCTGCCGTGCCCATTCGGTGGCCAGCGACATTGAGTACGTCATCAACCCTACCGGTAATCCAGTAGTAGCCATCTTCATCACGACGTGCACCATCACCGGTACAGTAAGTACCCGGGTATGTACTGAAATAAGCTTGGATAAATCGTTCATGATCACCAAATACAGTTCTCATTTGACCTGGCCAGCTATCCAATATTACTAGGTTACCCTCAGTGGCACCGTCTAGAATATTGCCTTCACTATCAACCAACGCAGGCTGTATACCAAAGAATGGTCGTGTAGCAGATCCTGGTTTAAGGTCTGTCGCGCCTGGCAGTGGTGATATTAATATGCCACCGGTTTCTGTTTGCCACCAAGTATCTACAATAGGGCAACGCTCATCACCCACCACTCGGTAATACCACTCCCAAGCCTCAGGGTTAATGGGCTCACCCACTGAACCTAACAGACGCAAGCTCTTTCGCGTGCTCTGTTTCATGTATTGATCGCCCTCAGCCATGAGTGCGCGGATAGCCGTCGGTGCGGTATAAAGTACATTTACATCATGCTTATCAACGACCTGACCAAACCGAGCGCTGTCAGGGTAATTAGGCACGCCTTCAAACAAGACTGTTACGGCACCATTGGCCAATGGTCCATAAAGAATATATGAGTGACCCGTAATCCAACCAAAGTCAGCAGTACACCAGTAGATGTCACCGTCCTGATAATCAAATACATACTCATGTGTCATGGAGGCATAAACCATGTAGCCACCCGTTGTATGTAACACCCCTTTTGGCTTACCCGTAGAACCAGAGGTATAAAGCATGAATAGAGGGTCTTCAGCATTCATTTCTTCTGCTGGACAGTCAGCGCTAGCCTCAGCTATTAAGTCGTGATACCAAACATCTCGACCTTCAGTCCAATTAACCTCACCACCCGTTCGCTTAACAACGAATACTTTTTCTACCGTTGTTACTTCAGGATTTTTAAGCGCTTCATCAACATTACGCTTAAGAGGAATTGCACGTCCACCACGCACACCTTGATCAGCAGTAACTATCCATTTTGCAGAACCGTCAATAACACGAGCGCCTAACGCTTCTGGAGAAAAACCACCAAAAACAACTGAGTGCATGGCTCCAATTCGAGCACATGCCAGCATAGCCACAGCGGTCTCTACAATCATTGGCATATAAATAGTAACGATATCGCCCTTTTGAACCCCTTGGGATTTCAAAACATTAGCAAATTTACAGGTTTCTTCATGAAGCTCACGATACGTCACATGTCGAGAGTCTGCGGGGTCATCACCTTCAAATATAATTGCTGTTTGATCACCTCTTGTTTCAAGGTGCCGGTCTAAACAGTTTACACTCGCGTTCAGTGTGCCATCTTCATACCATTTAATTGATACATCAGAATGATCAAAAGACGTATTTTTTACTTGTGAATAAGGTTTTATCCAGTCTAGTCGTTTACCATGCTCACCCCAAAAGGCATCGGGGTTATTCACTGACTCGTTATACATCACCTGGTATTGTTTATCATCAACCAGTGCTCTGGCCTTTGCTGTGTCTTTAACTGGATACACCTTAGCTTCACTCATCTTTTTTTCCCGTCGTTGTTCCGTTAACAGTTAATATCAGATTCTAGCTCTTCGTTTATTCTTTTTTACGCTTCAAGGTGTAAGTTTTAAATTAGACCAAGGTATAAAGAGGTCTAATATTAAAAACCACACAGAAAGAAGAAATAGCTCTGATAATTTCTCTTAGTATTATTATAGGCCCTGAGAAACAGTTGCTATGCTTATGAAGTATAATTAGTTTTTGTGAAATAGGAAGCGGCTTGAGAATTAAGTCTCAAGTTGTAGGGTGCGCCGTGCGCACCGAAAGATAGTTTGAAAAATCTACAAAAATTAATTATGCAGCTTTCACGCTTCGTTGAACTTGCTCTGCTTTTTTCACAGGACGCGTTCTTTCTTTTAAAGCGAATTTATTAAGCCCGGGGATATGAATGTTTCTAATATATTCTTCCCAATCAATCAACATTGCATCTACTGGAAACAAAGCCCTGTCTGCATCATTGAGTTGAGAGTGCAGCTTCATTAGCTTTTTATTATGAAAAACATACGACGGCTGAGTATAAAAAGAAAATACCGTTGATAGTTTCATGGCCGTTTCAAGATTTTCCAGCATTTCACCCTGAGCATCACCGCCCAACAATTTACTAATTTTATTGATTCCCATTACAGGAAGCTTAACCGCACTCATCATCGCTAAAAAGACCTTCTTGCCCACCATGATGAAAGGACGCTTCGGCTTTCGATAAAACAAACGATCATGTTTTAGATGATTTATATCGGCTTCTTGTTGGGTATATTTAATCATATCGCCTATTTTCATAGGGTTAGCCCCACTACTACAGCACTGATAAACCTTATGTTCGTTTGTGTTTTTAAATTGGTTTCTAAGCAGTTCGGCTACACTGATAATAATACTGTTGGCGACTAAATCTACCGGGATAATATCAACGATACCTTTTGGATCCCCAGGAAAGAACACAACCTTTTCTCTTGCGTAGGCCATGAGAATAGCATCAGCCACTTTCACACCTTCTATCCAGCCTGGAGATGGGCCTATTAATGCGCTTTCGACAATGGCAGGCCGTAAGATAGTTAAAGGAGCATCTTGTAACTCTTTTCTAAGAATTTGCTCCCCCATCCACTTTGTAAACGTATAGGTATCATTCCAGCCATACTGGTTAGCTTCTGAAATGCCTAGATCAATAAGCTTATTTTCAAGCGTACCGCCAGAATACTCATTCTTCAGTTTAGATATTTTAGCTTGAAGGTCATCGACTAATGCATCTAGCTCATAATAGCCATCATCGTTAAGGGGGATAAGGTTATTTTGTGGCTTAACATTTTCTTCAAGCATATCCCCTTTATTAAAGCCATTAACGTAGCAGGTTGATACTTGCAGAACAGGAATTTGGCCAGCTAATTTAGAAAACTCAACCGTGTTATAAAGGCAAAGTGCATTAATTGACAACGCTTGATCAAGGGCTTCTCTAAAGTTAACACTGGCAGCCGAGTTTACAATCACATCCACTTTTTTCGCTAAAGACTCAAATTGTTCACTCTCAAGTCCAAACTGAGACTCAGTAACCTCGCCAGTGATACAATGAATTTTTTGACTACAAAGACGCTGAAAGACCTGTTCGCCATTGGCTTTTAGTCGATCAAATATTGAGGAACACGCAATTTCATGAGCAAATCGATCATTAGCATCAGGGTAATTTTTGCTGCCCCTGATTAATAAGTAGATGCCACCGATATCTGGTGTATCTCGTAAAAGCTTTTCAACCACCACCTTCCCTACAAAGCCGGTCGTTCCCGTTACCAGTATGTTTTTTCCTGCTAACGAATGGGTTACTGATAATTTAGCCGAGCTGATATTTTTCAAGATAACTGCCGCCTTATTAGTCATAAGTCACCTACCTCTACTTGTTTTATTATTTTAATAACGCTGTTTGTTATAAATATCTTTACAGATAGTCATATATCAAAGAGTGACCAGAGGCTCATTTCGCTCTAAGATTTAAAAGACTTTAAGGTGACGTGAACAGGCTCACAGCTCAGGCAAGACCTTGTTTGCAGAAATAAAAAGGATTGTAGAACAATGGGAGAGCTGTAATAAGGCCCCCAGTCAAAGACAAGAATCAAACCAAGACTTAGCTAGGTTTTGAATTTTCTTTTTTTGATAATCCAAATGACCAATATGACCGCTCTGAGGAATTATATGTAATTCTTTTTTAGATTTAAGTTTCCCAAATAACTCTCTGGCTGTATCAGGCGAATCAACTCTATCTTCTTCACCATGAATAACACACACCGGAATAGTGATTTTATCAACTCTTTTAATCGTATCAATAATCAAACTTTCTACCGCGCCGGGCAGAGGATAAGATTTGTACCCTTTTTCAAAATATGGATCACTATGAAAAGCATCATTAACCTCGGGATTACAAGAGGCAGGTAGCTTAACCGCTAAATCATAGAGAGGTATTTTTATATCGTGCCCTAACAACTTCCGTTTTACACGTCCCAGACCTGATATCGCTTTGAATACCACTGTTTCAACAGGACTTATAATTGTTTTAACTGTGGCATCTAGTGTTACCAGAGCCTTAAGCGCAAGCGGTTCACTACTTGAACTTTGCTGAATCGCCGCTTCAAGAATAGCCGTTCCACCCGATGAAAACCCTACAGCGCCAATTCTTGCGCTATCAATCAGCTCATGCATTGAAAGATATTTAATCCCGGCAAGAATATCGGGTACCCATTGCTTCATTCTTACATTGTATCTAGCACCTTCACTTTCCCCATGGCCATGCATATCCATCGCCAGTGCGGCATAACCATTGTCAGCAAGAAATTCGGCAAACTCAAAAAAATGTTCTTTGTAATCAATCGCTCCATGACAAAAAATTACAGCAGGAATCAAACTAACAGCAGAATTATTAGGGGGGCTATCAGGTAAAAAGAGCGTACATTTAATTTCATCACCCAACGATTTAAACTGAAGATATTCCTTTCTCACCACTTACATCCTTAAAGTAGATATTCATCATTGAAAACCACCTTATTATGAACCAGTCGGTTCAACCAGGGAAGTATATTTAATGGACTCGAGCAAGTGATCCAAAGATATTTGACCGGAAGATTGACGAATTTTTTCTACTAACACAGACTGACAGCCAAATTCACGCTCATCATATCGATGCTTTTTAGCATCAAGCACAGGCTCTTCTGAGGGTATTTCTTTAAGGTCTTGTATATTCGAGGGAGCCGACACCAGTCTTTTAAGATCTTGAGCAATTAACGCTTTATTATCTTCGTCTAATTCAGCAGGCTTTATTACCTGAAGCAGGCCATGCAACAGATCTGTGGCTGCTCCACCTAGGCGATCACCGTAGGTCACAATACAACTGGATAATAATGTAACCACTTGCTCAGGTGTCGTATTATCATTCTCAAGAAATTGATTCATCTTAACTCTAAGGTCTACCCAGCTATCTTCTGGTGCCGACGTTAACGGTTCAGTACTTCCTTTAGACTGGAATTCATTCAGATTGGTTTCTTTAGTCTCAGCCTCAACAGCTTTTTTAACACGCCGTGCATTAGATCGTTCTGCTATTTTTTTCCAGTAGTGCGAAAAAGAGACTTTCGGCACACCACCGCTATTAAATGCTTTATCTAAGCGATCAGCTAAACGGTAGAAACGCTTGCATGATGGGTCAGACTCTGGAAGCATCGCAACAGGTCGCTGCAACGTAATAGAAGAGCGAATACTCTCATCCATCCAAACAGAACCTAGGAATTCAGTATCGACCCCTATATATTTTTTTACTGCTGAATCAAAACGTCTATATATTTTATCTGCCTTAGATGCACTCTGAACCATATTAACAATCACCTGAGGCTTTCGTTTATAGCCACGTCGATGAAGAACTTTAAGTAAAGAAAAAGCATCAGTCAGTGATGTAGGTTCAGGGGTAATAACCACCGCAGCCATCTGTGCTGCTGCTACAAAATGAAGTACGGCGGGCGATATTCCTGCGCCGGTATCAATAATCAGGTAATCATACTTTGGTTCAATAAACTCAAGGGCTTCAACTAATCGTTCTTGCTGCGTTTCATCAAGATCAACACATTTAGAAAACCCTGAAGCCCCCGGAATAATATCAAGACCAGCAGGCCCAGGAAAAACAATATCCTGAATCGTTTTTTCGTTAGTAAAAAGGTGTTCTAAAGTATAAGCGGGCGTAATGCCCAAAATGATATTAACGTTAGCCATGCCCATATCAGCATCAAACAAGCAAACTTTGGAACCCATTCGGGATAAAGCAATGGCTAAATTGACTGAAAGACTGGTTTTCCCAACCCCCCCTTTGCCACTAGTAAAAGCAATGATACGTGTCTTTTTGGTAGACCCGACTTTAGTCATATAGATGGTACTGCTATTATTATAGTTATCACATTTGCTTGCATTCTATAATGAATCGATTTTATAAAAAAGAAATAATAATGACTACTAATTCATTTTTTGCACAGTAGTTCCTATAATTCATGTAAAATAACGTCAACAAGCCTTTAATTTGTAAAGAATATTCATTACTATCCTCTTATAGAATTGTTCAATAGTTGATCTACATTTAATCAAACGGTCACACACGAAAATAAAAATAATAAACCAAAGAAGCTATGCATTTATGACTAGAGTTCAGGCATGACAACTAACCCAGATACTATTTTTGAGGAACTAAAGGTCAACAAGCTACCTTCGCTCCCTCATATTCTGGTGGAAATGCTGGCGGCCTGCCAAAGCAGCACGGCAAATTTTCAGCAGATATCCGATATTATCAGTCGTGATGCAGCCATTACAGCTAGAATAATATCACTGGCGAACTCATCATTTTATGCCAGATCAAGCAAGATAAACTCACTTGAGCGGGCATTATTGGTTCTGGGTACAGAAACCATAAAAACCATTGTAATTACTGCATCTGTACAGCAATTTTTCTCAGGGTTTAACACCAACCATACTGAATACCTTAAGCAATTTTGGAAGCAATCTCTTGCCTGTGCACTTTTAGCAAAAACACTAGCAACGCTAACCAGTTACCCCAACCCGGAGCAAGCATATTTAACCGGTCTCCTTCACAACATTGGGGAGCTGGTTCTTGAAACGAATCACCCTGAAGAATATGCAGAAGTGCTCCAACATAGTGGAGCACATTTAGACCAAGTTGAGCTTGAGAACGAGCTATTTCTGACTAACCACAGCGATGTCGGAGCCTGGCTTGCTGATGAATGGAGCTTAGGTGACTTTGCATCGGATGCAATTCGATTTCACCACGCACCGCTAAAGTCAGTATTAGACGCACACCACTTGGTAAAATTAATATTTTTATCAAGCCAGCTAAGCAAAGACAATGCACTTAAAAACCCTGCTAGTTTCGAAATTGCAGAGAGCATGTTTGACCTTTCTGCCGCATTGACCAAAGAAATAGTCATTCAAATACAGAATGAAGTGGTTGATATTGCTAGTTCGCTCAACATTCCAATTAGCAAAGAAGGTGAAAGTGATCAAGCAATAGCAATAGATAAGACAAAACAAACTGAACTGGCCAATCAAATCAAAAATGTTGGTCTACTCCAAACAGCAAACAAACATCTATCCCAATCAGATTCTTTTCCTCAGCTCTTTCAGGGAATCCAAGAATCTACTGAACTACTCTTTGGCTACCGTAATACAAAAGTGCTGCTTATTGATGAACTCGATGGACGTTTAAAATATCGAAATTTAAACGAAGCTGATCATTATTTAAAAGAGGCAGAGCTTACAATCCCTCTTCATGCAGAAAGAAGCCTGATTGCCAGTTCAGTACTAAACCGAAGAATATTATGCACCTCAAGTCAGGCATTATTCACTGATGGATTACCTGTAATAGACAAGCATTTTATCAGACTCACAGGGGGTGAAAATTTTATCTGTGTGCCTATGATATGTAATGACAAAAACATCGGAGCACTTATTATGGGGGTGTTTTCTAATGCAGCAATCCCCCCTGCCACACTTCAATTATTAGACTATTTTGCATCTGAAGCAGCCAATGCATGCATTAACTTAGTCAAAAAACATAAGGTTCCACTCCCTAATCATTTGGATCAAGAGTTACAGCTTAAAGTACGTGAAATAGCGCATGAGGCGAACAACCCTCTCAGTATTGTACGAAACTACCTAGAGACACTATCCACTAAGCTGGGCGAAGAGCATCATGCACAACCCGAAATAAATATATTAAGAGAAGAAATCGACCGCACAGGTCAAATTATTCTAAGACTAAGGGACCTACATCAAAATCAGGAAGATCTTGAGCCGGGCGTTGATATCAACCGAGAAATAAGAGAACTAAGCACATTGTTTGAAGGCTCTCTATTTCTGAGTCACGGCATTGATTGTGAGCTAAGCTTAGACAAAAAGCTGAAACGACTCAAAGGCAGCAGGAATCACCTGAGACAAGTGCTAACCAATTTAATAAAAAACGCGACTGAAGCCATGGAAAATGGTGGAGTAATAAAAATTAAGACATCGCGTAACGTTAATGTTAATGGATTGAATTTCGTAGAAATTATGATTATAGATCAGGGTCCAGGAATACCTGACAATATACTTAATCAGCTTTTTCAGCCGGTTAACACCACAAAAGGAAGTGGTCACTCAGGGCTTGGGTTAAGTATCAGCAAAAATCTAATCAATGATATGTCAGGTACCATTAGTTGCAGAAGTAGTGATAAGGGAAGTGAAATGCAAATCCTTATTCCCGAACAAGAAATAGAGAACAATAAATAGAGAACAATAAATAGAGAACAAATACCGTTAGGATATAAACCACTGTTATGGAGAACAGCATAATGACAATAATGACACTAGAGTAGTACTGAAAGTACTCGCTAGTACTAAAAATAGCAGTAAAGGCAAAATGAAAGCTGAAAATAGATACAACAGCACGGCAATAAACACCAATAAAGCACGCCTTCTAATAGTCGATGATGAGCAACGGCTTTTAAGCAGTTTAAAAGAACTGTTAATGGCTAATAACTATCAAGTCGATACAGCACTGGGTGGCAAAAATGCTTGTTTATACCTGCTTAAGCAGCAGTATGACCTTGTTCTGCTCGACTTACGCATGGGTGATTTCAGTGGACATCGCGTTATGGATTTCATGTCAGAGCATGAAATTGACGCAGCCACCATTGTTGTAAGTGGTGAATCATCATTTACTGCTGTCAGTAAAGCGCTTCGCCGCGGGGCTTATGACTACCTGAGAAAACCTTATATTCCAGATGAGTTATTGGCAACCGTAGAAAACGCCCTGCAGAAGAAGTTGCTTGAAAAAGCACATAATGCGATGCAAGTCCGTCTTAAAAAATCAGAAGAATTACACCGCTACATAGTTAACAGCTCTCCTGATATTGTATTTATGTTAGATCGAGAAGGTCGATTTACCTTTGTGAACAATAAAATAGAATCGGTTCTCGGGTATACAAAAAGAGCATTAATTGGAGCACACTACAAAACCATTGTTGATGAAAAAGACTATGAGCGCGCTAGCTATGCATTCAAAGACAGCATATATAGTGGCAATGAAAACGCCCTTAAACACAGCGCCACTGAAAACGGTGGCCAAAGCAGTAAAGCTACAAGAACCATCGAGTTGCATCTAAAAACTCAAGGCGACGACTGCACTCCCCGATATTTCGAAATAACAGTATTCCCTATTGAAAGCAGTACTGTTGGTTTAAAAGGTACGCCTAATAAAGGCCTAAAAAAACTCATAGGTACCTACGGCACCGCTAGGGACATCACAGAACGAAAAGAAGCTGAAGAATTCATCAACTTTCAGGCTTATCACGATCTACTGACTAGGCTTCCTAACCGGGCTTTATTTAAAGACCGACTAAACTTGGCTATTACACACGCAAAACGAAACACCCAACATCTAGCTGTTATGTTTCTTGACCTTGATCGTTTTAAAGTCGTGAACGATACATTAGGGCATGCCATGGGTGATCGTTTACTTCAGTCAGTATCCATACGATTAGAAAATTGTTTACGTGAAGGCGATACACTCTCTCGCTTTGGTGGAGATGAATTCACTTTACTTTTACCTGATATTTCATCAAAAGAAGATGCCCGAAAAATCGCTCGTAAAGTGATCAACGTACTCAAAGAGCCCTTTATGTTAGGTGAACATGAAGTATTCGTGGGTGTTAGCGTTGGCATTGCAATGTATCAAGAAGCAGGAAGCACCGTAGAGCAGCTTATCCAGAATGCGGATATTGCGATGTACCATGTTAAAGGTCGCGGTAAAGACGGGTATCAGTTTTTCTCTGACGAGATGAATGTGACCAGTTCAAATCGACTAAAAACTGAACGTGATATGCGTAATGCTTTAGAAAACAATGAATTTAGAGTTTATTATCAACCTCAAATAAATGCGGCAACAGGCGATATAATTGGTGTTGAAGCACTTATTCGATGGCACCACCCTGAAAAAGGCATTATCTACCCTTCTGACTTCCTTCCGCTAGCTGAAGAAACCAAACTCATATTTGAAATTAGTGAATGGGTTTTAAAAACAGCATGCTATGAAGTTAAACAATGGATTGAAGCCGGTCACCACGACATTCGCTTGGCTGTTAACTTCTCACCATCACAAGTTGAGCACCCTCGCTTTGTAAACTTACTATTAAGTCAATTAGAAGCATATAACTTTCCACCCGAAAACCTTGAGATTGAACTAACAGAAAACGTTATTATGAATGATCTCGAGCATATGATTCAAAAGTTGAGCAAGCTTTCAGACAGCGGTATTAGAATCGCTATTGATGATTTTGGAACAGGCTATTCATCTTTAAATTATCTACACAAACTTCCCATCAATACTTTAAAAGTTGATCAGTCATTTGTACATGACATTCAAAACTCCGAGAATGAAGCGTGTATCGTCGACGCCATTATTGCAATGGCCCATGGGCTTAAGTTAAATATTGTAGCTGAAGGTGTTGAAACAACCCGTCAACTTAACTATTTAAAAAGTCTTGGTTGTCATGAACTACAAGGCTTTTTCTTTGGAAAGGCTCGACCTGCCGACGAAACTATTCAGCTAATTAATCGTGGAATACAATCTGTGGCTAGCTAGGTATTCCTAGTTAGCCTTACTTTAACAGACACGTTCACTGTAACGCCCCGCCCTATGCTCACTGCTAGCATGTCAGAGTAATATCGTACAACACAAAAGCAATACGCGCTCAGTACTTGTGAATTATCAAAAGGCTACTAACCTTATTTTAGATTCAAATAATAATGAGTGGGTACTTATCACCTGATACCCTAACAGTGATGTCTTCGAAATGATAAAAAGAAGTATTACTAGCATTAGCTGCATTCTAAGTATTGCTACCTCCTTTGTACAAGCAGAAGAGGTTTCGGATACCGTTGATCTTTGGTCTTTGAACATAGAGCAGCTACTTGAAATTCAAATCACTTCCGCTTCACACTTTTCTGAATCAAGACTTACGGCACCCAGCAGCGTTAGCGTTATTGATCGAAAAGACTGGGAAAAACGAGCAGCACGAAGAACCTCTGATGCATTCAACCACCTTCCTGGTGTTATAGTATTACCTATGCCAACAGGGGGGAATGCCATACAAGTGAGAGGTTATGGTTCAGGTTCTGCCAGAGGGCGAGCGACTCTCCTTGATGACGTTCCAATCAACAGTTTTGTTTATGGTACCGATGTATTTTCCGTTAACAATATTGAACTGGCTGCACTTGAACGAATCGAGCTAGTTCGAGGCCCTAGCTCCACACTATATGGCAGCGATGCATTCCATTCCGCGGTGTCATATCAAAGCTGGCAACCCACGTCAGGTACAACGAAAGCAAACGTCGCTGGAGGCACAAATGATTATTATCATGGCAATCTTCAAGCCAGCCAGGCTCTTAGTGACGACTGGCTTCTGGGCTTATCATTGTCCGCATCTCAAGAGGGTAATCAGAATAGAGACTTCGATTTCCAATCACCTCAAGGTACTACCGACACATCCCAGAGAGAGCTAAGCTGGGACTCTCAGACGGCGATAATGCACCTTATTCAAGATACAGCAGAAAATAAAGGATTGAGTGCTGCGATTTATTACTCCAGCAATGATTCAGATGATTTTCAAGGCGCAGGAAATGCCTCCTTTCCAACGTTCGACAAAGACCGAGGTGGTCATGATGGTAACCTGTGGATGCTGCGCGGTGGGTACAAACAACCTTTAGCTAATGATATTGATTTTGAAGCCAAACTTTATTACTGGGAAATGGAACATAGCCAGGAGTTTTTGATCCCATTCATGTCAGACACGCTTCTCGAGAAGTCTGAATTCGATGAAAGTCGTGGGGGCATTTCATTGATACTACGCCAAGAGCTAGAGTCGATGGCCACACGCTGGTCAATGGAAACTAATTATGAGCAGGCTGGTGTCAAAAGCAACGACCAACAACGCAGCAGCCTCAATACAAGTACGATTATCCCGACACAAACCGTTGATTACAGCAATACTAATCAGTCTTTATTTGGCCTATCAATCAATGCCGACTCACAACTGGCAAATCAATGGAATATGATCTGGGGAGGCCGCTATGATCATTACGATACGTTCGGAAACGAGTTTAGTCCAAGACTTGGAGGCATCTACCAACCCACCGACACAACAGCCGTAAAGCTGGTCTATGGTGAGGCTTTTAGAGCCCCCTCGGCAGTAGAGCTTATGGGGACATCATTTGCTCAAGGCTCAGAAAACCTAAACCCTGAAGAAATGAAAAACATTGAACTTAGCTGGGTTCACAGTGAAAAACAGTGGGAACTAGAATGGACCCTGTTTCACAGTCGCTGGCAAGAACGAATCACATTAGTACCTTTTAATCAGGGAGGGTTCACTTCTCGCTATGTGAACTCAGGAGAAAGCCAATCAAGCGGCAGTGAAATCAGCCTCAGAAGCCAGTTGAATCAATGGATTATTGAAACAAGCGCATCTTATATTTTTAGCGAAAACAACGAAACCAATCAGTGGATCAGTGTCTTCCCCAAGCTCATAGTCAATGTCGGTGTAGGCTATCGCTGGCCAGAGCCACAATTGGAAATATTTTTCGCCAACCGCTTTCATAATAATGTTTATACAGGCGACCAAGCCCTACCGCCTTTCGATCTACAAGATACACCAAACTATTTCCGATCCGATATTACTATGGAAAAGTCATTTAGAGAGAACTGGCAAATAGGACTAGCATTACGAAATATTTTTAATCGAGATAATGCTCTACCGTCTATTGCCAATAGTTATGAAGGTATTCAGGACATTAAATTTGATGTTGCAATGACTATAAAGGTTCAACGCTGATAAACATTGCACTTAAAAACAGGGAGAAATGTTCATGGCTGAACAGCTTAAGAGTCACAATTCAAATAACAGTATGATCAAGGGATTTGAAGAGTTTTTCCAAATACAACGTGCTGATTCTAGTGCAGTGCTTAATGACATATATAGAATTCGTTACGGCGTCTACTGTAAAGAATTCGGTTATGACTTACCGAGTCACCAAGGCTTGGAACGAGACGAGTTTGACCGTTACTCTAGCCACTGCTTGCTAAGTCATAAGCAAACAGGCGAAAAGGTCGGGTGTATCCGTGTTATTTCACTACCAGAAACCGTTTCCAGCATGGAGCTTCCTTTTGTAACCCATTGCGCAGATTCTTTATACCCAGAGCAAGTTGATGTTCTTTCAATCAACCCTAATGATGTGTGTGAAATTTCAAGAGTAGCGGTTGTATCTGAATTTAGGCGACGCCCTGGAGAGGCGTCATCAAAAGAAGGGCTTGCAACTGAACTCAACCCCATAGGAAAAAACACAACGCTCCACCGACGCTTCCCGTTTATTGCCCCTAGTCTTTATCTGGCGGCAGGTGCCATTTTTTTATCAAGCAAAAAAAAGGATATTTTTGTCGCAACAGAACCAAAACTCATTAAAAATTTATCGACTATGGGAGTTAGATTTAATCAAGTAAGCGACATAACTAACTACCATGGTTTACGGGCAGTCTATCAGTTCTCTCGTAAATCATTACAAGAAGACATCCAGGCAATGCCGGATATGTTAAATGAATTCTTCCACTTTATAGAGAGCCAGGTCACCTGATAGTTTCATTAGGTATGGAGCTACAACACCCAAAATACGTCAATCTTGGAGTAGGCGTGAGGAATAAGTGCCTAAATTTAGATAGATAAAGGATGGATGCCTTAGAAATGGAAAAAGAACATAGCACTACGCGACTATTATTGTTTATAGCCTTGTTCGCTTGCTATTCCTACTCGCCTGCCAAAGCGGCCACAGACCCTTTGGATATTCAGGCTGCCTTAATTAAGAACTTCACCCACCTCATAGAGTGGCCAGTAGAGCACCACTTAAACTCAAATACCTCCTTTACTGTTTGCATCTATAGCTCACCATCATTAACGCAACAATTTAAAAAAATGTTTACAGGAAAGATAGTTAAAGGCAAAAAAGTACAAACGATCATCGTTAGCTCTTCCCGTTTAAATGATTGCAATCTTATCTATATTCCGCCTTCACCCGATAAAATCGTTGCAAGTTTACTGAGGAGTGCAAATGAATTTGGCGTACTCACCGTTAGTTCAAACAAAGGGTACGGAGAAAAAGGGGTGCATATTAATTTTTTTGAAAGTAGCAAGCGCATTGCCTTTGAACTCAATAAACATACTCTTGATAGCGCTGGATTTAAAGTCAGTACACAGCTCTATCGTTACGCGCGCATAGTAGAGTAATTTAATTATGTTCCGAACCTTATCAGTCAAATCCAAACTTATCATGATCATCACGCTAGTCACCTCCGTAGCGTTAGCGTTGGGGTTTTCAGGCATTACAATTTCATATTATAACGAGACTCGCAGTAGCTTTATTTCTGACATAGAACACGAGGCTAAGCTAGTCGCGAGTTATAGCCAAGTACCCGTTGCACTTAATTTTCATGATGAAATAAAACGAATATTAGGTGACGTCTTAATTGTTGGATCTTACACCAGTGCCATATGTGATTTGGATCCTGAGCAGATTATTCAAGTCGATGCAGGGGGCGGTCAACTTATCAATTCTGAGGTCTGCAAGTATTTAGACAAGCAATGGCAACATGATTGGTTTTGGGTATCTCAACCAATATATGACGTATCCGAAGAAGAGATTGGGCGGGTAGTATTTAAGGTATCAACCACACGTTTTTATGAAGGCGTGCGCATATTCATCTTCTGGGCTTTACTGTTTACACTACTTTCAATCGCATTTAGTTTCTTTCTAGCTAGCCGTTTACAAATCTATATATCTCGTCCAATTATGGATTTAGAAGCAGCAACAAAGCAGGTCTGCCAAAAAGAAAACTATGATTTTCGCGTACCCGAAGATTCTCAAGATGAAATTGGCAGCCTGAGCCGTTCTTTTAATCAAATGCTAGAAACACTGGAAAAACGATTACTCGAACGCAACAATGCCATTAAGGAAATGCATGTTCTTGCTAATTACGATTCACTGACTCAACTACCTAACCGAGCACTATGTCTAGATAGACTAGAGCAATCAATATCACATGTCAGCCGAACCGAAAGCCAAATTGCACTAATGTTTATTGATCTCGATAATTTTAAAGACATCAACGACTACCTTGGGCATAGCGCAGGTGACATGCTTTTAGTTAGAGTAAGCGAGAGCCTAAAAAAAGCACTTAGACAAAGTGATACTCTGGCGCGACTCGGCGGAGACGAGTTTGTTGTAATACTGACCAATTTTCAGTCAAAAGATGATCTCGCCAATATCGCTGAAAAGTGCATTAATGCCGTAGCCCAAGACTTCAACATTATGAATAATGTTGTATCCTCTTCCGCAAGCATTGGCATTTCTATTTTTCCTGAAGATGCATCTTCGTCTGAGGCTCTAATGAAAGCAGCTGACGCAGCGATGTATCAGGCAAAGGAGCATGGAAAAAGTGCTTATTATTTTTACGAAGAAAAAATTAACGCCCTCGTTGCAAGGCGACATAGTATTGCAAATGCATTACGGTTCGCCCTACGAAAAAAACAACTTCATGTGGAGTATCAACCTGTTGTTGATTTGAGCAGCAATAAAATAGTTGGCGCTGAAGCACTACTTCGCTGGAACCATCCTGTTCATGGAGCCATTTCGCCAGCAGAGTTCATTCCCATTGCAGAAAGCTCTGGCGTGATATACCCCATTAGCTTATTTGTTATTGAGTCAGTGTGTCAGTTTATTTCAGAAACAGACAGCCAATTAGATGATAACTTTACTGTCGCACTGAACCTGTCTCCTGTTTTATTAAGGCAAAAAGACTTATTAGAGCAAATCAAAAACCTGCTGAATAAATACCAGGTACCTGCCAGTGTTATTTGCTTTGAAGTAACTGAAAATACATTAATGAACGAACTTGAAAACTGTGTAGAAACTTTACAAGCGCTAAAGCAACTAGGTTCACGAGTATCAATTGATGACTTTGGCACGGGCTA
This sequence comes from Hahellaceae bacterium, assembly GCA_016744695.1. Classification (GTDB taxonomy): domain Bacteria; phylum Pseudomonadota; class Gammaproteobacteria; order Pseudomonadales; family Oleiphilaceae; genus Alkalimarinus. The sequence continues at coordinate 17,027 of JADGDV010000014.1, read as the reverse complement.
TTCCTCTTTATCTTACTTGAGTAAATTACCCGTAGACAACTTGAAAATAGACAAATCTTTTATTACCGATATGTTACACAATAGCAATGACACAGCCATTATCCTAGCCATAATATCTTTGGCACAAAGTTTACATTTACGCGTAATAGCAGAAGGTGTTGAAGATAATGCACAGCTCTTATTTTTGAAGCAGCATCATTGTGAATATATACAAGGGTTTCTAGTTAGCCCTTCCAAACGTGACGCTGCATTTATGTCATTCTTATATAACTTTAATCAATGCCATTAAGCACTCCCCTCCCAAGAAAGTAGTTTTTGTGATCCACCACTCATATCGATTTCATATTGTCCTACAATCCAAATTTCAGTGTTAGACACTCTTATAAAACAAGCAGTTATTTTGCGTGATTTTACATTTAGAAATATTCTGAAACAAAAAGTGTGGAGTACCTCACAGCTTTTAAAAGGGTGCTTCTTTACTATGATTTCCATCGACTGAACAACAATAAGAGATCCAACATGAAAGACAGATATAAGTTTATTGGTCCAGCATATGATTTCCTAAGCAGCATCTACGGTGGTGAGTCTATTCATAACTGTAAGCGAGCAATGCTTGAAGCAGAAAATGTAAAGCCGGGCGACAAAATTCTTATTGCAGGTGTTGGACATGGCAAAGATGCGATCAGAGCCGCTGAATTAGGCGCTGACGTCACCGTAGTGGACCTATCAGAAACGATGCTTCGTAAGTTTCAGGAAGCCGTTGATAAGCACCCAGATAATCTTACGATTCGTCAGGTACATAGTGATATTCTTAAATTCGAAGAATTCGATCAATATGACATGGTTATTGCTAATTTCTTCCTGAACGTATTTAGTGAAACAATGATGAAAGAGATACTTCGTCATTTAATGAAATGCGCTAAGCCCAACGCACATGTTGTTGTGGGAGATTTTGAATACCCGTCTGGTGGAATCATTAACAGAACCCTTCAAAAAGCTTACTGGTACGGTGCTGTTACTATTTTTTGGGCTGTTGCCAATAATGCAGTGCACAATATCTACAACTACCCAGAAGTAATGAAAGAGCTAGGCCTTACCATTAAAGATAAAAAACAATTCAGCTTTCTTGGTTTAGATTGTTATTGGTCCATCATGGGACAAAAACAAGCTTAAGCTTGAAACACAAATTTAGAATAAAAAGAATAAAAATAAAAAATTAACGAAGCAGCAGGAGAAGTGGGAATGAATAATCAAGCAGCCACATTTAGCAGATTAAATATAACCGCCAGTAGCCATTTTTCATTCTCTGAGAGAGTTAATTATCTCAAGCAGTTTGGTAGCCATTCTCAATCTTTCTCCACGCTACAACCTGGCATGCAATACTTTGACCTTCCTGGTGTAGGTTATATTGGTTATATGAAAAAATGGGGCAGCACATTTGTATTATCCAACCCTGTAGCCGACAAAAAAGACTTCGAGCTCATATTAAATGCCTTTCACAAAAAATTCCCTAATGCGACGTACATTCAAGTAAGTAAACCTGTTGTTGATATTCTTCACGATAAATTTGGTATGTATGGGACTCAGTTTGGGTCAGAATCAACCATTGATTTATCAACATGGTCACTTAAAGGCAAAAAGAAACAAATTCTTCGTACGGCTATCAACCAAGCTGAAAAGAGTGGCATTACAATAAAAGAACGATTCAGTGATGACCACACACGTGAAATATCAGATGCCTGGATTAAAACAAGAAAATGTAAAAGCAATGAAATACGTTTTCTTATTCGCCCAATGAAAATGGATTACAAAGAAAACGAACGTCATTTTTATGCTTATGAAGACGGTAAAGCAGTTGGCTTTATCTACTTCGACCCGATATATCATAATAATGAAATCATTAGCTATGTGCCGAATATATCAAGAGCAAGTGCAGAGTTTAAGCAAGGCCTATTCTACACACTAATGACACATGCAATGGACGTTTTTAAAGAAGAAGGTGTACCTTATCTCGACCTAGGCCTTATTCCCTTAATGCTTGCCGAGGAAATAGAACCTCAAGAATCAAAAGTATTCAAAAAAATAAGTAAGCTAATATACGAAAAAGGGAATTTCTTATATAACTTTAAAGGTCTTGTATTCACTAAAGGACGCTTCAGAGGTGAAATTGAAAAGACTTACTGCTGTCACAAAGGTCCACTGCCTATTCGTCAACTTGCATCTATGTTCAAGTTAACGCAAGTTATCTAATATTAAAGGCTTACTGAGTACTTAAAAAAGACGGTTTTTCCGTCTTTTTTTATGGGCTTTAAATTTTCAGCTATATTTACAGGGTGTTAATGATTAATATAATCCGCTTGTAAGTAAATCAATTTAAAAGCCTACTCAAACAGGACCCTGTGCACTTTGAGCCTCCGTCATAATTTGACCACCCTCCCTTATCTTGTTTTAATTATTCTCTTCCAGCTCTCAGGAGAGTTCATCCATAATAGCTTGCATATACCAGTACCTGGTGCAGTTATTGGAATGCTATTATTTTTTATCTACCTTTGCCTAACAAGGGGCTCAAGTACAAATTTAATAGACTCCGGTAGTAAACTGCTCAAGCACCTTCCTCTCTTATTCATTCCCGCAGGTGTGGGTATCATCACTTATACTCATGAACTTAAGACGCAAGGTATCGCAATTATTGCGTCATTAACCTTAGGCACGCTGGTTGCTTTTGTACTAACGCTACTCATTTTTAAAAAAGTGAATCGTAATGATGTCTGAATATATTCCACAGACATTATCCGATTTTTTACACAGTCCATTTTTTGGTATTCCATTAACAATATTGGCCTACCAGTCAGGTGTGTTTCTTTATTCATGGAGCCGAGCCAACACCCTCCTGCAACCTGTCGTAACAGGCATTATCTTTGTAATGATGAGTATCACACTACTTAACATTCCTTATAGCCGTTATTTCGAAAGCGTGGAGATCATTCATTTTTTATTAAGTACGGCAACCGTAGCATTAGCAATACCCTTGTATAACAACTTGCATCATATCAAAGCTAATATATGGCCATTATTACTAACGCTTGCTATAAGCGGAATTATTGCCAGCGCATCTGCCGTTTTTATAGCATGGTCATTTGGCGCCAGTATTGAAGTAATGCTATCACTAGCCCCTAAATCTATTACAACCCCCTTTGCGATTGCAGTATCAGAAAGCATTGGTGGCTATTCATCACTAACCGCGGGTTTTGTGATTTTTACGGGAGTCGTTGTTGCCGTATCAGCCACTCCTATATTCAAGTGGTTAAACATTAATGATCCAGTTATTCAAGGTAGCGCCATGGGTATGATTGGTCACGGTATTGCAACGGCAAGAGCACTTGAACTAAACAATAAAACAGGTGCTTTTTCTGCACTTTCAATGGGACTTATGGGCTTATATACGTCCATATTTTTACCCTATGTTGTTCGGTTCTTTTTATAAAACAGTCATCCACTACACAATCTATAATGGTCACTTTACATAATGACAAAAGAATCTAGCAACAATAATCAAAGCCTACCCAATACATTTACGCTAAACACCATCGGTACAATATCATCGCCCTTTAAAGAAAAGTTCGGCATTCCACGGCAACCAGCCCTAGCCAAAAACATTATCAGTGAAGTTATTATTGCCCTCCCCTATAATCGAGTTGAAGCATTTAAAGAGCTAGAATCTTTTTCACATATTTGGCTTAGCTTTATATTTCACCAAAATACACGCACTGAATGGAAGCCCTGCATTCGCCCTCCGCGCTTAGGAGGAAATAAGAAAATTGGCGTATTTGCCAGTCGATCACCATTCAGACCTAATGACCTAGGCTTATCTGCGGTTGAGTTAATTAACATTACACTCACCGATGGAGAAATAAGAATAAAGGTTAGAGGCGCAGACCTTGTAGATGGCACACCCATTGTTGATATTAAACCCTATATTCCATATACAGACTCAATACCTGATGCAAAAGCAGGCTACGCCAATGAGGCACCCAAAAAACCACTACAGGTTATCTATTCACAACAATCACTCGAACAACTTCAATCTTTAGACTCAAATCGCTACCCCAGCCTCAAACTCATTATTAATGATATGCTTTCTGCAGATCCTCGCCCAGCCTACAAAGATCAAGCCTTTAGCAAAAACGATGACCCTAAAATTTACGGTATTAAACTCTATGATTTTGATGTTAAGTGGAAAGTAACAGGGGCTTTTGTTGAGGTACTATCAGTTGTTAATTTGTGATGAACAAAGCTTAGAAGTCGAACTGAGGAAAATCTCGGGCAAACTTTTTAATCCATTCTTTGGCTGCATCTTCTGCACTTAGGCTTCGTCCTTCATGCTCTAATACACTGGCTCTATAATGCTCAATATGGCATATTTGCTCCACCATTCTAGCCGCATAAGCATCCTGCTCATCAATAAACCTTAGCCCCACCTCATAATCAGTATGAATCCTTCGACACCAAACGACGACTCCCACTGTTTCAAACGGAGGCTCCACTAATGGAATTTTTATTTTAATCAGCGTCTTAAGTGCCAGCTCCCTGTCACTTTTAAGGCTTAACCCCCCGATACTCACATCTTTAATACGCGAAAGGTTTTCTGATGCACGATCAACGGGCAGTAACTCAATAGGTACATCGGCAGGGTGGCGTATATAGGAGCGCATATTTATAAAGGCCCAAAGTTAATTATAGTAAGTATAGCTTAATTAAAAATACTACGAACTTTTTGCAGTATTTCAGATAAAATAGCTAATTAAAACTTACCTACTAGGAATAACTATGGATTGTAGATTAGGATGCGGTGCTTGCTGTATTGCACCTTCGATTTCAACGCCAATTCCAGGTATGCCTAAAGGAAAGCTTGCGGGTGAGCGATGCATACAATTAGATAATAATAATTTATGCCAGCTATTCGGTCTACCAGACAGACCGAAGGTTTGCAGTGAATTTAAAGCTGAACTGGAGACCTGTGGAGATACTAACGAAAAAGCGCTTCTAAATATTAACTTACTTGAGCAAACAACAGCTTAGAAAAAGTGCGTACGACTCACTCTTCAATTAACTTGTCACTAGTACGAACAACACCAGCATCAGAAAACTGTTCAACCGCAAATCTTAGTTGCTCTGACTTTACAGGCTTAGTAATAAACTCATCCATCCCTGCACTTTGACAGTACTCCCGCTCCCCTTCCATGGCATTAGCCGTTAATGCAATAATAGGGGTGCGTTCAAGCCCAGACAATGACTCCTGAAGGCGTATTTCCCGAGTGGCTTCATAGCCGTCCATTACGGGCATCATACAATCCATGAAAATCATCTGATAATCATTTTCCTGCCATTGATCAATAGCAACTTTTCCATTACCTGCAATATCAACTTTGCACCCTGCTTTTTCAAGCATGCGCGCTGCTAATTTTTGATTCACAACATTATCTTCTACCAACAAAACCAAAATTTGACTATCACTCACAACCTCATCAACTTTTGGCGCTTCCTGCCCCTGTATAGTAAAACGTGTAACCAACTTTCTACCAGAGCCACTTTGCCCAGCCGAGCGCTGCTCAGACTGACCTTCTTCATAAAGACGTTTTTCTATAACGATCTGTTGAATAGTTGATCGTAAATACTGGTCTCTTAACTGCTTACTAAGAAACCCATCAACACCCGCGGTGCGGAACCGTGCCGCGTCTCCACGCTGAGGATTAGAAGAAAGCACGAGTAGACTAACATCAGAACAATAAGGGGATGATCTAACAATTTCACAAAAGTCCATGCCATCCATATCCGGCATAAAATCATCCATTAGAATCATATCAAAGGGACGCGCTGTATCAGACGCAAGTTCCAGTAGCTTTAATGCCTCGCCAGCGGTAGGAGCCGACTCAAACTGAACCCCCCACTGATTAAGTGACTCTAATGTTATTTTTTTACTTAGCTCATAGGAATCAAGTACCAAGATACTCAAGCCCTCAAGGGCGTTCATATCTTCCTGAACATTCGTCAATGGCTCTTTAACCATAGGGAGGGATAGGCTTATCCAGAATGTTGCACCTTTATCCACCTCACTTTCTAGGCCGATCTGCCCGCCCATAAGCTCAACTAACTGCTTACAAATAGCCAAACCTAAACCCGAACCACCATACTTACGTGTCGTTGATGGGTCGGCCTGTTTAAACTCTTCAAATATAGCTAACTGATGCTCCTGAATAATGCCAATCCCTGTGTCTTCTACAGCCATTCTGAGCTGAACATCATTTTGAGATTGCTTAATATACTCAATACTAATTAAGACATGACCACGGCTAGTGAACTTTATGGCATTAGATGTAAGGTTTATCAATATTTGCCGTAAACGAACAGGGTCTCCTTCAAGCAACATAGGAAGGTCTGGATCAATTCGCGTTTCTAAGGCCACCCCTTTTGCTTCTGCCTTTTTACCTAACAAACTAATAACATCAACGACCGTACTTCTTAAACTAAAAGCAATGGGCTCAATAACTAGTTTTCCAGACTCAATACGGGAAATATCCAAAATATCGTTAACAATGCCCAATAATGATTCCGCAGACCCTTGTATAGTTTGTACGTATTCACGCTGTTCGTTATCGAGCCCTGTATCCAGTAAAAGAGACGAAAATCCTAACACACCGTTCATAGGGGTACGCAGCTCATGACTCATGTTAGCTAAAAATAGGCTTTTTGCTTTACTGGCTTGAATCGCTTGATCTCTTTCATCAATAGACTGGCTTTCAGATTTTTTTAATAATGAAGTATCTCGATATAAGCGTATTCTCATCTGATTGAGTGCATGAACGACATCACTTAATTCATCGCTTGTATCAGGTGTTTTACGTTTTAGCTTCAGTGCTTCGGAAAGGTTGTCCATATCAAGATTTCTGGCATAACGCGCCATGGTCTCAAGATGCCTTGTTAATAGGGCGCGTACAATTAAAAGAATAAAGAGTGACACGAAAAATGTCTTAATACTTTGACTTACAAAAATAATCAGAAACTTTCCTTTGAGTCGCTGATAAACGGGTTGAAGACTAGAAACGATAGTCAATTCACCTAACCAGTGAGCCTCTACATTATCGTTTGCTCGTTTATAGACCAAAGGGTAATTTCGTGAAATTCTTTTTTCATCTGTTGGCATTTCACCCACAGAAACAACATCACCATAACCTGTAGCCACTGAAATAAAATGGATATTTTGAAGCTTATCGATGCCATTTAGATGTAAGCGAAGCTCATCTTGATCAACGTGCCACAAACTATTACTTAAACTATCAGAAAATGTTGCTGAAACCTGATCAAGGCCATGTTCAATGGAGTCGACCTCACTCTTGAAGTCGAAGTACAGCTGAACCCCCGTAGAGACTATCGCTACAGAAGTACTAAATATGAGAATATAAGCAAGTAGCCGCGTTGCTAACGGTTTTAACTTGAGTATATTTAATAAGTTATTAATGAGGAACGCCCCGTTAAGAACACAACCAAAGATAATAATATCATAATATGTATTCTAACAGACTTGGCTCGCTTTCCAATGAATCAGATCAACAAACTAGACATTCATTAGTAATCATATGGGCATATTTTCAATTCTAAACTTTTTAGTTTACTCTGGCCTTGGGTAATAAAGAATTTAAATAATATGAGGCTAACAGGTACACCGACACATTATGAATAACGTGAAACAAGTAATACATTTTATTACAATATCTTTGCTGGCAGGCGTAGCCCATGGCTCTGAATCTAACCCCACTAAAGCACATGCATTTAACACCATAAATCTAAATCCTATCATTCAGATATTCGGCCTTCCTTCACTGAGCAATCAACTAGTTGGAAAAAAAGGTACTGTGGAATTGGAACTGGAGCAGCAAGTAGCCAACTTTCACAGCCAGACGATAGCTCAATCAGAATCAATAAAGTTAGATGGTGAAACATGGCGAACCAGTATCAACGCCTCTTACGTAATAACCAAGCGCGCACAAATAACGCTTTCGATTCCTTATCTAAGGCATTCAGCCGGCTATTTAGATAGTTTAATTTACAGCTGGCACGACACCCTTGGGCTACCTCAGGGAGGCAGAACAAAAGAAACTAACGATGAACTTGATATACACTATCTGAGAAATAATGAACCTATCCTATCTCAACAAAACACAGCATCAGGAATAGGTGATATTAGAATTAAATACAGCCACTCCCTACCTCTAGATGAACAAGAACTGATATTACAAAGCGAATTAAAGCTACCTACAGGTAATGTTGACGATCTTACAGGCAGTGAAGGAACAGATTTGTCGCTTGGGCTGATGATAAATAACACACAAACACTAAAAAACCAGAATATTAGCTTTTGGTATGGAGGTGCAGCCAGTTATCTAGAAGATGCAAAGAGTTCACTTTCGGAAAATCAAAACAATACAGTTTTTTCAGGAAGAACAGGTCTAGGCTGGACCATAAATGAATCAATTACGCTAAAAGCGCAACTAGATGCGCACTCGGCTATGTACGATAGTGAAACACCAGAATTAGGAGACCCCGCAGCCATGTTATCGATTGGAGGTGATATTCATTTTTCACCCCGCTACCGATTGGAACTTTCTGGTGTTGAGGACATGATGACGGATACATCTCCAGATATTACTTTCACCGCTAAATTAACGGCTCATTTTGAATAAAATCATTGCAAAATAGTGGCCAAACATAGCCCTTTAGCCTTAAACTCCCACACCTTAAACATACATATTTCACTACACAGCTCTTAACACAGGACTATCAATGAAAGTTTCTAAACTGTTACTCGCCATTACAAGCATAATTCCGCTAATGAGTCTTCCAACAATAACACAGGCCAGTGACGCAACAATAAGACTGAGTGATGACTCAGTACATGGACAAGTAAATTTGAGCAGCAACGCATCAAATATCGATTTTGGTGCCGGTTACATGTACCACGAAGGTAGTCGCCATATAATTAACATTGACCTACATGCAAAAGGTCAAACAGCTGTTGGAAACCTCCCTGCGACTGTCGGTATAGGCGCTCAGCTTACAGGTTATGATACTAATGATTATGACGGTGGTGCTATTGGCTTGGGTGGTTTTGCAAGATTGAACGTGCCTGAAGTGCCAGGTCTATCATTTGAAGGCGCCCTGCATTATGCACCTTCAATTCTATCATTTACCGACTCTGAAGCTATGACTCGCATTCGTATTCAAGCAAACTACCGCTTAATTCAAACCGCAGATGTATTTGCTGGCTACCACTATTTGAATACTGATCTTGATAGCGGTTCAGACTTTACGCTAGATGAAGGTCTATTTATTGGTATGAAATTGATGTTTTAACCCTCCTTTTAGGCAACCCATCACATTCAAGCCTCCAAAGCCTTTATAACTCATCTATACTATTTTATAGTTCTTTCTAATACAGAAACCACTGTCATTCCCGCGAGAGCGGGAATCCATACAAGTAACACGATCAAAATACTGGGCCTCCGCTTCTGCGAGGATGACAACGCGCTAACCTGAAACGGCTATTTTCTATGACAAAACACCCATTATCTCACTTTACTATCAGTGCCTCTCTTATTTTACTTATGACCCTATCAGGCTGCGGAAATGATGGTAGTTCAGCCGTTGACGAAGCAGGAAAAACCGTTAACTCATTTGCAAGAAACTCTTTAACAGCGGATGACGAAATAATTGATGGGGGGACAGCCAGTGTCACATCTTGCTCTGGGACTCAAACCTCACGAGTCAACTACTGCCTTGCAGTAGAAGCCACTGACACAATGATTGCCAGTTGGCAACGAGATTTATACAATCTAATCACTCCTGGCAAAGCCTTAGCCTTTCGTGGTTTAAGTACCGTTAGCGCTAAGCAGGTTAGTGTTATTCAGGTTGATGAAAATCTTAATGAAGTCACATCAACGATCATCCCTCCTTACACCGTGAAAGAAAATAGTGCCTTGGGCACCTACTCCATATCTTTCGACGACGTGCCTCCGGGAAGACTAGACATTATAGCAAGAGTCACCTTAGATAATGGCCAGGTTTTATTTGCGCCCTTTATAGCGCTTAACGTTAATGTTAATAACAGCCCTGAAGTGATAGTTAATGTGGTTTCAGATTTTCAGGTAAAGCAGTTATATAGCCAACTAACCACACCTGAAGATTTAGCCAGTCTACTACCCTGCCCAGGGAGCGCAAATGATGTTGGATGTGAAAACCAGCCACTAGCTAAACAGAATAACTGGGGTGGACTAACTTATTTACTACAAAACTATGAAATAGATATTCCTTCAACACTGACTATTCCTGAAGCACGAGAGCTATTAGATAATACTGCTGAATTTAAAAATCATATTAAAACAAGTATAAGCGAAATTATAAGAGCGCAAGAGCCCTTTGTGGGAGGAACAGAACGTAATTTAGAACTGCTTGACCTTAGTGATGAAGAGCTCCAAAAATTAGTTAGTAGCAAAAACTATAACAGCAGCCTATTCACTCTGGCGTTTAACCAAATAGCCCCTGATTCAGCAAACCCTGATGCATCCATTAGCACATCAATATCTACAACGTTTGAAGAAGTTTTTGATGGTACCACTATCTACACTTATCCAGAACTCACTGAATTCATTCAAAACTTTAATGTTTCCTTAACGTCATTAGCGGGCGACTTCCCTTTTAAAAGAAGCTCACTCATTCAAACAGTAGACAATAACATAAGCTTAATACCTGCCCAGAACAACGCATTTACATCAGCCCCAGGTAACTCTTACATTACACGACAAGGGCTCTACTTATCAGGAAAAACCCCTTATCAAACCATTTCAGACAAAAATGAAACAGAAACTAGTGGTACAGGCTGGCAATTTGACCCTTACATGCATTTACTTTACTCGCCAGCTAAAGAAGTCGGAGGCAAACCTGACAGCCTACTCTCTTCATTTGTAAGTAATGGCAGTAGTTTTTTTATTACCAGAGAAGCCGGTGCAAGCTGGGATCGTAAAACCAAACTTGAAGAACAGAACCTGTTTTCCTGGACCAGTCATAATGAGACTGACGCTGAAGGAGGTTTTACAACCGGTGTTATTTCTGGAAAAGAATATGGCGTCATTAGCTATTCAGTCAAGCTTAACAGCGCTGGGACATTATTAGAAACAACGGGAGAACTAACCCAGTGGGATGCGATTGACAGCACCGTGATCACTGAAAGTCAGCCTGTATTATTAGTAGGGGGTGAGCAACACTTTCAGACCTATCGTTTTTCACGAGATGATTTACAGTCTCTAGACGTATCAGCTATTCTTCCACCAAAAACGCTCACTGATAGGGTCTATCAAACAATAGTAACAACAAAATCAACCAGTGATGGCTTGGTATCAAGTAATAGCGGTCGTTTGGAAATATCCGCTCAAGATACCAGTCTAGCAACAGACCAGAGTATCGCGTCATCAACCCCCGATGGCAGTATGATAACAGTAACACTTGATGAAGAGAGTGCAGGACAAGGCATTATTCAGGCGATGGAAAGGCGAACAATACAGCCCGATTTTTCTGCCAACCCTGCGACCTACCGCTTAGCTGGTAACAGTTTTGGGGCGAATGCTGCCAATAATTATTTACGAAATTACAGCCTTTCAAAAATGTCAATTACAGGCACTTCAGTAACGCTCACCTTAAATACAATTGAAACTACTCATAATGTCAGCACTCAAAATATAACAGGCTTGACTGACTTAACGGAAGTGAGTGCAAGTGGAAGCATCGCTATTGTTGATGGAAGAGTTCGCATATTCTTTGCAGATGTAGCAGGAACAGCATTGACATTTAAAGGGTTTATATCAAAATCATTAGATGATAACGATCTAGAAACGAATCAGGCAGGTAATTTAATGACCTTACTCATGGTTCATGGTTATGATAATGCCACAAATTCTAATGCTAACCTAGGCTTCGTACACGCCTTTAAAGAACAATCTTTACCGGTATGGGCGGAAGAATAAAACCGTAAAAATATACATTACTCGTAGGGTGTGCCGTGCGCACCGTGTTTTCAATTCACATTTCGGTGCGCACGACACACCCTACAACTATTCACCTTTTCTTCATCATAAACGGTAAAACATGGAAGATACCAAACACTAAAACCATTAATTTATCATATTTTGGTTCAACCAACTCATTACCAAAACGCTTTGTAAAAATAGCGACTTCAACTAAGTGTATCAGCAATATTGCCACGCCTGCCCATCCAAGCAAGCTTTCAACTTGCTTAGGGAATACAGAAAAAAGACTTAATAACACTGTCCCCCAAAAACACAAGGTCACCGCCTTTCCCATTAAAATCATTACTCTCATTCAAGCTCACCTTAACCCTAATCTTAATAATATCTGGCCTGTTTCTAATCTTCAGACTACTATAAAATAATTAAACTAAATATAAAAATTAACGCTTATCACGGCTAAAGAAGCATTATGATAACAGCACAATCACGCACTTTATCCTCTTTATTATTTGCCACACTATGCTCTTTCTTCATTTTAGGCATACAAATTCCCGGCACACTCACAGCTACAACTAACACACTCGGCAAGACCACTACAAATAAAGTGGTATCGCCCGAAGCTCCACCAACGAAAGAAAAGCTTACTAAACATAATCAAAGTACAAACAACTCACTAAAAGCCCCCTTGCCTGACTTTGCTCATATTTATAATACACAAGAAAAGAAACAACAGTTCTTTAGCTACTTAATCCCTATTATTACAAGTGTCAATAAACGCGTCACACACGAAAGAGAAAAAATAAAAGCACTACAAAAAAACATAAACAATACAGATACCTTAAACTCGGTTGATGATAAAGATTTATCGTCGATTGCTAAAAAGTATCGTGTAGACGTAAGCAAGGGGTTCGATTCGACTTTCTTTACAAACCTATTAAACAAAGTTGACCGAATCCCTCCTTCTTTGGTTCTAGCTCAAGCGGCTAACGAATCTGCCTGGGGCACCTCTCGATTTGCTCTTGAAGGAAATAACCTTTTTGGCCAATGGTGTTTTTCCAAGGGATGCGGGCTAGTCCCAGAACATAGAAGTGATGGTGCTAGCCATGAAGTGGCTAAATTCAGTTCAGTTTTTGGCTCCGTAGAAAGCTATGTATTAAATTTGAACAGACACTCGGAATATAAGCAGTTACGTGCAATCAGGAATGGTACTCGGCAAGCAGGCAAGTCTATTAATGGCGTAGACCTAGCAAACGGTCTTGAAGGGTATTCTGAAAGAGGCTTAGAATATGTAAATGAGATACAATCTATCATTAGATTTAATAACCTATCATCACTCGACAAAAACGCCTAGGTTAAGTATCAAGTAATTATAAAGTGGCCTTATTAATGAACACCATAAAAAAGCAAGTTACAACAGACAAGCAAACAACTACAGAGGTTCCAGAAAAATCATTCTGGAGCAAAGTTAAAAATAGCACCTCGTCAGCAGGGTATGAAGCTATTCACAACGCCCTAATACTTTATTATACAGCAAGAGCAAAAGAGACGCCTTTATGGTGTAAAACAGTCATTGTAGGCGCGCTGGGGTACTTTATAAGTCTGATTGATGCAATCCCTGACCTAACCCCTATACTGGGTTACACTGATGACATATCAGTCATGATCGCTGCAGTTGCAGCCCTCGCAACCCACATAACACCTGAAATAAGAGATAAGGCAAAAGAAAAGGCAGATAAACTCTTTAAGAAGTAAGTCCAAAACAATCACTTCCTTATAGTAGACCGTATTGACGCGCCTTCACAATAGCCTGCGTTCGGCTTTTAACACCTAGTTTATTGTTAATTCTTCTGGCATGAGTTTTAACGGTATGAAGTGAAATAAATAGTTTATCAGCAATCCCCTGGTTAGATAGCCCTTGCGCAATCAGCTCAAGTACCCCCATCTCACGACTACTGATAGGCTCCTCGAGTATCGACTCCGTTGACTGATCACCTGTTGATCGGCCAATACTACAAAGTTGAGATAACTCTACCAAAAACAATCCAGGCTCAGAAGCCGTTAACATCTCAGATATTAAAGGAGTGATATCCTGAGAAAGGTCCCAAAAAGGGCTTAGCCAACATTCAACTTCAGCCTTTTGAAGAGCACTACGCATAGCCTTTAATGCTTTATCTGGCTTACGTCCAGCACTGTATATAATAGATTGGTAAATAAGTATATAAATGGATGTGACACTATTAGGTGCCTGATTATTTTCAATACGCTGCAATTCAGTTAAGCGCTCTAAAGCGTCTAGCGTCTTACCTGTTTTTATTAATAGTCGAACATCAAGTAAATCAAGCATACTAGGCAACAATGGAAACAAGTCTGCTATGACCCCATTTTGGCGCATGCTTTTAAGCTCAGATAAACCAGCAGAAGCCCTGTCAAAGTTCCCCTGATCAATCCATAGCATTACCTTGGTCGCTTCCAAAGCGCTACGATAGCTAACATCATCTATTTTCCATACAGTAAGAAACCGTTGAGCTCGACCAAGCACAGCAAATGCCTGATCTAAATCACCAGCCCCTTTATATAGAAGGGCTTTAATAATATAAGAAAAGAAAGCGCTAATATCATCGCTGCGCTCAGCTTCACGAATAGTCGAGTTAGCAAGTCTTTCTGCTTCAATCAACTTCCCCTGGTGCATTTTCACTAATACCCAAGAGACTTTAAGACGACTTTCAGCCAGATTATGCAACTCACTAAGCGAGCCTCGCTCCAACTCTAACCCTTGTTTTACCAAAGTAGACACACGATTCAAATAACCTCGCGCTAGCTCAATACGGGCAGAATCATAAAAGCCCAGCATTTCTAATTTGATATCATTGTGCTCACGAGATAGCTGTATCAGCTCTCTATTTATTTTTCTTGCATCATCAAAGCGCCCAAGTAAACTCAGACTATTAGAAATAATTAAATAACAGATAACTTTAACCGCTACCCGTTCTACACCGAGCCCGCCTAGAGCATCTCGCGCCAAGTTTCCAGCAAGCTCAATATCCCCTTTATTTTTTGCAATAAAAGCCTGAACAGCTAAAAGCTCAGCCTGCAACTCTTTAGAAACTATTTTTCCGTGGTTACTTAGGGATACAGTGTATTGCTCCAAGCTCCTTTCTGCCTCATCAATACGTGAGCAAGACATAAGCACCCACAAGTAAAGAATCGATAACCTGCCGGTTGTTTCTTTTTCTTGCTGACGGATTTCTTTTCGCATTTCCAGGAGTGTCGCCATATTTTGATCTAGCAACGACACATTAGATAACTTTAGAATCAATGATAAAGCACGATCTGTATTACCTGAACGTATAGCATAATCGATAGCATCAGAGATCATCTCTCGATCTTCAAACCATACTGACGTTTCAGTGAATAACTCAGACAATGCTTTCTTATCTGAACCACCCAAATCAATTAACACCTGCCTCAACATTGGGTGTGGGCGACACCATAAACCTTTTTCATTCAGGAACTCAATGAAACCTAGCTTGTTTACCATACTCTGAAGCCAATGGTCATCAATTTGGTCATCTAATAAATAACGACATAAATCAGAACACCAATACTCAACAGAACTTAAACGACATAAACGTTGCAGGTCTTGCTCCGAAAGAACACAAAGCACTTCATTAATAAAGTATTCTTTAAGGTAAGTAATAGAAGAAGGCAAAAGGACTTCAGATTGAAAATCCCCTTCCTGTAAAGCAAAAGAGGTTAGGTGTAAACCCGCCCCCCAGCCTTCACTCCGCTGAACAAGTTCATCTTTTATTTCTTGCTCAACAGGCCCAGGTAGAAGTTTATTTAATAAAATTATAGCTTCTGGTTCTGTAAATTGGAGGTCACGCTTACTTATTTCAATTAAGGCTCTATTAAGACGAAGCTTGGTAACGGCTAAACCAGTAGGTTGACTAGACAATACAACCAACAATAGATTATCAGAAGCATTTGCCAACAAGGTATCAATAAACGTATTGATTGAGTCACTCTGCACAAACTGATAATTATCTAAAATAATCATTACTGAATCTAAAGGTTCAATAATTTCAACTAATTTGCTTACCAGGCTTTCTGATACAGCCTCACTCCAATGAATCTCAGCATCATCAATAATACTATACAAGCTGGACTTGGCAGCGTCGTTTAAAATACTAGATAGGCTTTCGATAAGGTAATGACTCAGTCTAAATATATCATTATCTCTGCTATCGAGCGTAAGCCAGGCAATGTTAGAAGGAAATTTTTTCTCATTACTCACCCAATGGCTTAAGAGTGATGTTTTACCATAACCTGCAGGCACACAGAAAAGGCTTAAGCGAGATGAGCAAATTTTATCGACAAGTTGATCAAGCCTAACCCTATGTACATAGCTTTGATTAAGGGGGGGGATTATGATTTTTTTTCGGAGGAACGAGCGTTCAACCGACATAGATAGTTGCTTATTAACGTCCTTACAGGCGTCATCATTAGCTGCCGATATTACATCTAAACTTGCTTTCACCCAAACCCCATTAACGAGACAATTTTAATCTGGGTCTAATTTAATACAAACAGTGTGTGAAAAGCAAAAAAAGGAGCTAGATAATATCTAGCTCCTTTTAAATTATACCGTTATAACGAAACGCTTATCGCTTACCTGCTCGTCTAAGTGCAGCAGGTGTATAATCTTTATTAGAGCGTTCGAAGTGAAACTTATAACTATCACTACTTTCGTTATTTAAACCATTAACCAAATAACGACCTGACAATAAGTCATAAAGCGTCTCAATCGTATACCACGGTACTAATTGATCATAGAAAGCGAGGTTGTGAGCTTCTGCAACACGCCATAACTCTCCACGACCGTCATAATGATCAATAACCGTTGCCTGCCATGTATCTTCATCAATATAGAAAGTACGTTTAGCGTATATGTGA
>JADGDV010000075.1 GCA_016744695.1 Hahellaceae bacterium | reverse complement strand
TATGCTGAGAGCGTTGAGGATATTGAGGCATTGTTGCCGTGGAATTATAAAGCTCAAATTGCCGAGAAATAAAACCACGTAGCTTCATTAAGCGCTTACGATCGAATGTTTACTAAACTGATACCTAACTCATCTAAACTTAGTCCCAACGTCTTCTTTATTAACACAGGTACTAATATTTCTTCGGCATCGCCTTCTACTAGAATAACGCTTTTAGCAAACAGAAGATTACTGCGAATGGCATCTAAGTAGCGTTCAATATAAGTAATTTGAAAATCGTTTAAGCCTTTCGATGGTTGAAATATTGCACATCCCCCATTAACTTTACCTATGATATTGACATTTTTTATCTTACACACTTCAGAAATATGTGAAGAGTGAGTCGAATATATGATTTGAGTGTCAGTGTAATTTATTTTATCAAACAGTGTTTTTTGAATGTGAGTATGGATATGTGCTTCAGGCTCTTCAATTAACAAGAAGTTTGCTATCGATTGATGATCTTGTTGATAGTCAAACTCTAATAATTTTAAAGTTAAATAGACAAGGTTTGCACCTCCCAAACTCATTTCATGAATACCGCCCTCATGGCCATGTCCAGACTCATCGATAAATAACTTAAGTGATTGAAACAACTCGTCTGCTTTATTTGAAAGGCCCGACTTAATGGATAGGCTTTGTGGTGCATAAATATCGCCAACGGACTGATTAATGGTGCCCTTAATATCTCCCTTAATAGTGGTGATATCTGAAAAACCTTCAATTTGGTTATTTAGAGCATCGACGGCAGTAGCAATAGGTGCAAATTCAGTTTGATTTATCTGCCCACTTTTTTGTTTCAAAAGTGTCAGTAATGGATTCGTACGATTGTTTTGGAAATCAGAAACAACATCTCTCAATGCCTTCACGAAGGTAAGTGACACTTCATCTGATATATTCAAAAAACGTGGCAATGGTGCCCCAATAGATTCTTGTGATACTCGAGATGGAAAATCTACGTTATCAAAGTCTCCAACTATAGCCCTGTAAACAGCTTCATCGTTAAAGTCCGCATTGCTTTTCCCTGTTAATACCGCTTCATAATCATCTATTGAGATAGATTCTAACAATGTTTCTAATTCGGCTCTTGAGCCGGTAGACAACTCAGATAGAGCAAAACGAATGTGCTGCTTAGGTCTAAAGATTAAATTGTATGAAGCTTGAGTTACGACCTCGTCCCCATGATTTCCGGCACTATGCACGAACAAGCTTTGACTCACCTCGTCATCAGATATCTCATCAAAAGTCATACTTATGATTATCCAATGGCCACGCCAATTGGTTAAACCACGACAAAAATCACCTTCAGACAAACGATATGCTGAACGAGATAGAGAATTATCTAACAATAAGCGGATAGCACGAAATACATTAGATTTACCCGAAGCATTTTCTCCAATGAGAGTATTAATTCCTTTAGAAAACAATAATTTTGAATTCAAAAAATTACGATAGTTCACTAGTGAAAGCTTAGATATGTGCATATCAGTTTATAGCCTGTATAAGGTTGAATAATGTTCGAAGGTAACGAGATTGCTCTTTGATAGTGGATCACACTTCAATTAAAGTGGTCAAAGACCTTTCCCAAGTTTCTTATTAAAATTATCAGGTGTATGAAAGCCTTTTATAGCATTCGCGAAAGAGTGTAAAAAGAATACATCATTAAAGCCAATAGTATTAGGTGTTGAATCGGAACGAACTAATTGATATGACAAGGATTTGACTCAAAGAATGTCTTGTTTAATACAGTAAGCAGCTATAATAACGACTTCAATTTATTTGCAGCATTTGAAGACGCTCATATCAACACTTTATGTCAGCATTGGGTCGTTTCCAGACGCAACATAATTTATTTTGACGGAAAGTAAAATCTCCGTTTTCAGGCCCTATCACTCGCTAGCTTACCTTCAAAAAAATGCCTGACCGATCCCCAATCTGGAAAGGAGCTTGAGCCATATTTTATGATCATGCCTTCAAAAAGTTCCTGCCCTTTCCCATCAACATTATCATCAATGAGAAAGTGCCCTTTGTTTAAGCCTTTATGGGCGGAGATAATTAAGCGGTTGACCGCCTCAAAGCCTAAATGCGCTTCCACCCAAAGGCGCTTCTCGCTATAACACAGCGGGTTTTTGACCGAAGGCGCTGTCAGAATATATACCTCGAAATGCGCTTGTTCACGCAACCAATGGAATGTTTCAATGGCATCAGGCAGGGGTTTTAGGTTCTCAAAAAAACCTGGCCTACTTTGCGGATAAGTAATGTTGGGGTGGTCTTGGCGGTGCTTGATATAAGCCGCCCTGAAATCACAAAGCGTGTCATCCATATCGATGTAAATAATGCTGAAGGCTTCATTCATCTTTCTTAGTACCCCAAATTTAATTTTTGATCGAGTTCAGAAAGCTCATTCAAGGTTTTTAGCCGTCGTTCTTCACCTGTCGCCCCCGACCTTTCAGCATGTTTGCTCACACTATCCATGATAAATGAGGCTTCTATAATGGTTAATTCGCCGGTCTGATATAACGTATCAATCCATACATGGTTGCCGCTCACGGTTAGGCTACCAGCTACGTGACCATGCACCACCGCATCTACGCCCGTTACTTCATGCGATTCACCGGCTAAAGCCGCTTCATACTGTCCCCTACTCCATAACCACTGCTCTTCATGGAGAGGTGAGCCCTTCACTACTTTTTGCCAGTCATTAGGCGCAGACGCATGCACCACACCGATTTTATACTGTTCCGTTTCAACGGTGATGGCGATGCTCATATTATTTTCAATCAACGCTGCCAGCTCTTCTAACTCGCTTTGACTGTATTGCTCTACCCAGCCGCCCCCTATATTGGCACCGGTGTGAATACTACGCGTCAGAGAGTCATGCAAACCGTGCAAAAACAGCGATTCATGATTACCGATGACGCTATAAACCCCAGGTGTGCCGGTCGCGAATTCGATTAACTCCGCACTAAATTCACCCCGATCAATGAGATCACCGGTCAATATCAGGATATCTTCCGTCTCAACAAAACCTATCGTCTCCAGCTGCTTTTCGAGGGAACGCTTGTCACCATGAACATCACCACAAAAGAAGACACGCTGCCCTGTCTCTGGTTTTACTGTCTTATGTTGAATCGTCGCCATAAAAAGAGATCCTTATTGAGTCACTTTATCTAAATTTGAGGTGACTTTTAGCGTTCACTTAAGGGGAATCGGAAGCAAAAATGATAAAATGGGGCTTCATGATCCAGGAAGTGAGCGCTGTAGCAGCTATTCTCACAGAAAATGATGAATCGTAAACCTTGATGCCGTGCTTTATCGAGATACGTTCTAATCGCGTAGGATCGATTATCTTGAGGGGAAAGCTGTTCCAGTCCCCATAGGATCAAAACATCTACGTCATTATCCGTTCGGCTTGGCTGAGGATCATCTGAATAAAGGTCCATCTGACTGACCTGAAAAGACGCCTCAGTCAGACTATCTATGGCCTGTTCACGAAAGTCCGTGAGCTCTATCATTGAGCCGGTAACCACCACGCCGTCAGAAAGGCCTGTTTTAAGCGTCAATATTAATCGTTCTATCGGTGTATTCATTTTGATCTCTATGGGGTCTATTTCTACCTAATACCAAACCGAATTGAGTTAGCCTTTGGTCGGTTCATCTGAGAATTTTACAGCGTCAACACACTGTGGCCTTGGTGTTCTATCATAAGGCAGGCACCAAAATGTTTTTTGATGCTGGATGACTAATACACGCTTAAGAGGATGATCTTCGTTGTTTATATTCCTTATAATACTGTTTAAATTGCGCCTAAAACGCGACAGTCGAAGTACCGGGCATGATAAGTTTTTGATATATAGCATTTCTCTTTTGACCTGCATGGCTATCTCATCATCCGGTAGAAACTGCCCTGATGAAAGCAGTGGCTCTGG
>JADGDV010000042.1 GCA_016744695.1 Hahellaceae bacterium | reverse complement strand
GCCACTTTTTTTTGGTGGCACTTTATTTTCAGCCGTAGCGATAGCTTGGTGGACGTATTTTTGGATGAGTCCATCTGATTGGCAGCCTTATGGTGGCCCAGTTTGGTGGCATGGTCATGAGATGTTGTTTGGTTTTGGCTCTGCCATTGTTGTTGGTTTTTTATTAACGGCCGTGCAGAACTGGAGCGGTGTGCCTGGGCTTAAAGGGGTTAAACTAGGCGTATTAGCTGGCGCTTGGTTACTGGGACGTTTGCTGATTGCTTTTGGTGGTGTGTTGCCCGGCTGGCTTGTGGCGGCAGGTGATCTGAGCTTTTTATTGCTGGCTTCTGTGGCTATGGCTTATCCAGTCATTAAGGCGAAGCAATGGCGCAATCTGATGTTTGTGCCTATTTTATTAGGACTGAGCCTACTTAATGGGTTTAGTCACTGGGGTGCGCTTAATGACGCCCCGGCTCTAGGGCTTCAGGCGTTGCATGGCGCTATTATGCTTATATCTTTGGTTATCGCGATTCTGGGCGGACGAGTTATTCCTTTCTTCACCAGTAATGCATCGACTTATGAGCGTAAGGAAGGCATAGGCTGGCTTGATGGTTTAAGTATCGGCAGTATCATTGCGTTGGTTATTGCTGGCTTTATGGGGTTTGCTAACTTACCTGCGCCACTATTGGCTATTGTGAGCCTTGTTGCAGCCGTTTCTAATGGTGCTCGTTTTTTACGCTGGGGAATTTCCCATACCTTAAAAACACCACTGCTTTGGTCGCTTCATTTCTCATTCATCTTTATTCCAATAGGCATGATCGCCCTGTTTTTTTACAGTGTTGGTATTCTATCCAATATTAGTATTGCACTACATTGCTTTACCGTAGGAGCCATGGGGGGCATGATTTTAGGGATGATATCAAGAGTTACACTAGGACATACCGGACGTAAGTTACAGCCGCCTAAGTTAATGACATTCGCTTATGTCTGTATTTTGTTGGCCGCGACAGTACGTGTTGTATTACCCGCGGTGTTTCCAGCCTTAACTAACGTGGGTGTAGGCTTAGCCGGCATTTTATGGGTTGTCGCTTATGGCGTCTATCTTTTTTATTATGGGCCGATGTTGCTAACAACCCGTGCAGATGGTCGTCCGGGCTAAGTTAAAAATGACGAATGACTTTAATCAAGAACTCTTAGAGATTTTATCGTTATTATCGCTGCAACAGTTTTACAAACGTTTTATGAATTGAGGATATGTCTATGAGTTGTTGCGGTGGATGCGGTGGTGGAAACGATAAGCCAACCAGTGATCAGGATAAAGACAAAGAAAAAGATAAGAAGTAACGATAAAAAAAACCGGCTTAGGCCGGTTTTTTTGTGTATTGTATGGCTAACTGGACTTACTAGGAGAGCATGCAATGTCAGAAACAATCTTCACTAAAATTATAAACAAAGAGATTCCCGCCGATATTGTTTACGAAGATGACTTATGTTTAGCGTTTAAAGATATTAACCCTCAAGCCCCTATTCATTTATTAATCATCCCTAAAAAACCTATTGCCACCATCAATGACATTGCGGAAGAAGACCGTGAGTTAGTGGGGCATTTATTCCTTACCGCAGCAAAAATAGCAAAAGACTTAGGTATTGCTGAGGATGGCTATCGTGCGGTGATGAACTGTAATAAGAATGGCGGGCAGGAAGTCTACCATATACACCTTCACTTGCTTGCAGGCCAGCGACTAGGCTGGCCTCCATTCGCGAGTTAATATTTTTTGGGTAACATTCTTAGCATTGTATTATCACGTTGAACATAATGATGAAACAAGCCTGCTGCTGCATGAAGCCCAATAAGAAAATACCCCGCCGTGCCCATTATCTCATGCAGTTCTTTAAAAATGGGTTTCAGTGTTTGGCTTTCTTCTATAAGTGTAGGGATTTCAAGCCCAAAAAAGGGTACAGGTTTACCTACAGAGCTTAACAGTAACCAACCCAGCATGGGCATGGCAATCATTAGTATGTAAAGTGCTATATGCATAAATTCTGCCGCTTTTTGTTGGTGCTTTTTAAGTGTAGGAGTAATGGCCGGCGTAGCCCCCCCTATAAAACGAAAAGCAAGTCTCAACCAAACCAGAAAGAAAACTGACATGCCAAGCATGAAGTGAAAACTCTTTAATGCATCACGAGGGTCGCTTCCTTTTGGGAACAACTCTCTGAGTTCTATCGTTGAATAGACTGCAACAATAAGTGCGAGCATTAACCAATGCAGTGTAATAGACAGGGCGTTATAGTGATTGATACTGTTTTTCCATCTCATGTAATCACCTGTGTTCAATTTTTTAGCGAGATGCTTAGTCGTGGCCCTAGTTTGAGCATAAGCTATCAGTATATACCCCTTTAGCAGTATTAAGGTAATAAATGAATGGGTTAATATCTGGTTATGGAAGCAAAAATTAGTTAAAATCTGTACACTTTTTGAAGTATCAATTTAGTAAATGTGAGGTTGTAATGGTTGTAAAAAAAGCAGATGTATTGCTGGTAGGAGGCGGTGTGATGAGCGCCACTCTAGGTGTGATGCTTTCGCAACTTGATCCTTCGTTGAAAATTATCATGGTGGAGCGCCTTGATCACGTTGCCCATGAAAGTACACATGGCTGGAATAATGCCGGAACCGGCCATGCCGGTAATTGTGAGCTAAATTATACGCCGCAAAACACCGATAGAAGTGTTGATATTGAACGTGCCTTAGAGATTAATGCATCATTTGAGGTAACGCTTCAATTATGGTCTTACCTGGTAGAAAACAAGCTATTGCCTACCCCTAGCAAATTTATTAACCCTATACCTCATTTGAGCTTTGTCTGGGGCGATGAAAATGTAGACTTTTTGCACAAACGCTATGAAAAAATGAGTGCGCATCATCTCTTTAAGGGGATGGAGTTTAGCCGTGACCCCGAGACATTGAAGCAATGGATGCCGTTGGCAATGGGGGCAAGGGATTCAACACAATCCATTGCTGCAACTCGTGTTAAACATGGGTCTGATGTGGATTTTGGTTCGCTGACTCGTCACATGGTTGACAATCTACACAGTCACCCTAATTTTGAGTTAATGCTGAGCAGTACTGTTAAAAAGATTAAAAAGAAAGAAGACCGAAGCTGGTCTGTACGCGTTAAGAATAGGCACACCAAAGAATGCAGCAAAATTAGTGCAGATTTTGTGTTTTTGGGCGCCGGAGGTGGTGCTCTTCCATTACTTCAAAAATCAAAAATCCCAGAGCGCAAAGGTTATGGTGGCTTCCCCGTAAGTGGGCAGTGGTTAGTGTGTTCAAAGCCTGAAATAGTTAAGCAACACGGTTCAAAGGTTTATGGAAAGGCCGCTATTGGTGCACCGCCTATGTCTGTTCCTCATCTCGACACCCGTATTATTGATGGCAAGCCTGCTTTACTCTTTGGACCCTTCGCTGGGTTTACAACCAAGTTCTTAAAAGAAGGTTCTAAGTGGGATCTTTTTGGTTCTGTAAAAGGCAATAACTTAGCACCCATGATGTCTGTGGGAGCGAATAATATGGATTTGACCCGCTATTTGATTGGCGAAGTATTTCAGACTCAAGAAGAGCGTGTTGCTGCGCTGCGAAATTTCTTCCCTGAAGCTAAAGAAGAAGATTGGAAATTGGCTCATGCAGGTCAGCGTGTTCAGATTATCAAGAAAGATGAAAATGGTAAGGGTAAACTAGAGTTTGGTACTGAACTAGTGGCTTCTGGTGATGGCACCTTAGCCGCGCTATTAGGCGCTTCTCCCGGTGCGTCAACGGCGGTTCAAGCGATGATTGATGTGATTGAACGCTGTTTTAAAGATAAAATTGAAAAGCCGGAGTGGGAACAGAAGATGAAGTTAATGATTCCTTCTTATGGAAAATCATTGATAGATGATGTAGAACTTCTAGCCTCTATTCGTCAAAGAACACTCACAACATTGGGTTTAAACGCACAGGATTGAAACGGAACTTATTATGAAGTTAAAAATAGTCACCTTCTTACTTATAAGCATTCTAGCTATTAATGCTCATGGAAAAAATAGAGCTGGAACATGGGAGGCGACCCTGATGGCAAAACACCGGGGGGAAGATACGGTCGTTAGCAAGAAGGACACAAAAACAGAGTTTAATGAGAACACCGGATGGGGTTTTAGTTTTGGTTATAATATGGATAACCATTGGAATTTTGCTTGGGAATTTGCCCATAACAACCCTACATACAAAGCTCAATATACAGACTCTGATGGAGACCCTCAAACACTGAGCCATCGGAGTAATATTTATACCAACAACCTCAATGTAACTTTTCACCTACTTGAAGGTAACATAACGCCTTATGTTGTTTTAGGGGGTGGTTTTGCTTATACAGACTCTAATGTGAGTGACGGTCAAATATACTGTAGCGGTTATTATTACTGGTATTGTTATTCTAACTCATTCGACTCAACAGACTGGACTTATAATGCGGCCCTAGGTTTGAGAGCCGATGTAAGCAAGAATGTGTTTATTAGAGGCAGTTATGGCTATCAAAAAATTGATATGGGGTCCGGTAGCAATAAGTCTGATTCTAATATTACTCGTTTTGAAGCTGGGCTACGGTTTTAAATCAACGAAAGTGAGTATGCTAGTGTATTTACCAACCATTGAAATAGAACCAAAAACAAAAGCGGATGCGTCTGTTATATGGTTGCACGGACTTGGCGCCAGTGGTCATGATTTTGAGTCCATTGTGCCAGAGCTTAACTTGCCCGAAAATTCCGCTATTCGTTTTATTTTGCCTCATGCACCTTCTATTCCTGTAACAGTAAATGGCGGTTTTGTTATGCCTGCCTGGTACGATATCTTTGAAATGGATATTGACCGAAAAATAGATGAGTCGCAGCTGCTTCAGTCTGCAACGGAGGTCCATAAGTTAATCCAGCGTGAGCTAGACAGAGGTATTGCTAGTGAACGCATTATCATCATAGGCTTCTCTCAGGGAGGCGCGGTGGCTTACCATGCTGCGTTGACCTATCCTGAGAAACTAGGTGGACTTATAGGGCTATCAACGTATTTTGCTACAGCACAAACGATTGCCCCTAATCCGGTTAATAAGCACATTCCTATTCAGGTACACCATGGGAGCCTTGACCCTGTGGTGCATGAACCTTTAGGCCGTAAAGCTTACGATGATTTGTTGTCATTAGGTTATGATGCCGAGTATTTTTCTTACCCCATGGAGCACCAGGTTTGTCTTGAAGAAATTGAAGTGATCTCTGCTTGGTTGCAGAAGCAGTTGCTCTAATTCTGGCTGAACATGAGCTCTAGGGTCTATTTAATTGGCTGTTTTTATCATTGATACTTATAGTGTTTTGTCGCATTCTTTGTCTTCATAATTGGAGATGGCATAAGCATGAATGAAGCACTAAACGAATATTTAGTAACAAGCGAGTTCTTTGATTATGATAAATCATCTGTTCAACAATGGACTAACCAAGTGCTTGTGGGCGTGCCAAATAACGCGATTGATATAGCTAAAGCGCTTTTTTTAGCCTCTCGTGATGAGATTAGCTATAACCCTTATGTATTTTCAAGTGATTATAAAACCCTGAGTGCTAGTTATATACTTGAAGCTAAAGAGAGCTACTGTATACCCAAAGCTGTATTGCTTGGTGCAGCTGCTCGTTATAAAGGTATTCCTTCCCGATTAGGCTTGGCTGATGTAAAAAACCATCTTTCTAGCCCTCGTTTGATTCAGTGGCTTCGCTCAGATATCTTTCGAATGCATGGGTATATCGAGCTTTATTTGAATGGCAAGTGGGTGAAGGCGACGCCTGCTTTCAATAAACGGCTTTGCCAGAGAATGAACTTAGAGCCATTAGCGTTTGATGGTATTAATGATGCTGTTTTTCAAGCGTATGCCAGTGACGGATCTCAGCAGATGGAATACATCAAGGAGCATGGTGAGTTTTCAGACGTCCCTGTCGATTTTATAATGAAGGGTATTACTTCAGCTTACCCACACCTTTTTGATAGCGAAGCCTCTTTACTGCCGCTTTCTGGCAACTTAGAGGCCGAACTTTAAGCGCTTAAATCGTTTTAAGCGATCGCCTGATACCGCTCAACCATAAATTGGTTGGTTGCACTTAATAAGGCATTGAGTGAGGCTGTCACTGTATCTTCATGAATGGATACACCATAGAACCGTTGCCCGTTTATATTTACTTGAACATAAGAAGCGGCTTCAGCATCACTGCCTTCTTGTAGCGAATGTTCACTATATTCTTGAATATCAATTTGTAGACCGTAATGCGCTTTTAAAGCTTGCACGAAGGCATCCATAACACCGTGTCCATCACCTGATATTTCCACCATACTATCTTCGAACAAAAGTTGAGCGTGTATATGGTCATGGGTTGTACGCTTTAGCTCAAATGGGCCTAAATGGACGGATGCAAAAGAGCCATTTATATAGGTTGTTTTGAATAGCTCCCATATTGCTGCCGGTTCAACTTCACCTCCATTGAGTTCAGCATTTCGCTGTACCTCACCACTGAACTCAACTTGTAACCAGCGTGGTAATTGCAAACCATAATCACGCTCTAAGGAATATGCAATGCCCCCTTTGCCCGATTGAGAGTTCACTCGAATAACTTCTTGGTAACTACGGCCAAGGTCTGTTGGGTCTATAGGTAAATAAGCCACTTGCCAAGGTTTTTCTGGATCATAAAGATCCAAACATTTCTTAATCGCATCTTGATGACTACCTGAGAAGGCGGTAAAAACCAATTCGCCAGCATAAGGGTGTCTAGGGTGAATGGGTAATTGAGTACATGACTTAACGATGCGAACAATTTCATCCATATCAGCAAGGATCAACTCAGGGTCTACCCCTTGGCTATACAAATTCATGGCCATCGTGACGATATCCATGTTGCCCGTGCGTTCGCCATTACCTAACATAGTGCCCTCAACCCGTTGAGCGCCAGCCATCACCGCAAGCTCTGCTGCCGCCACGCCACAACCACGGTCATTGTGGGTGTGTACACTTAAGATGATGCTATCTCTGTTGTTTACATGATTACAGAACCACTCAATTTGGTCGGCGAACACATTAGGTGTAGATACTTCGACGGTGGCAGGTAAGTTAATAATGGCTGGTTTTTCAGGTGTAGGCTGCCAAACATCGGTGACTGCATTAACAATCTCAACGGAGAAGTCTAATTCAGTACCTGTAAAACTTTCAGGTGAATACTGATAAACCCACTCTGTTTCTGGGTTTGCATCGGCTAATGCTTTAACTTTAGCCGCACCGTTAACGGCAATATCGATAATACCCTGTTTGTTAAGCTTGAATACTTGCTCACGTTGAACCGTGGATGTGGAGTTATAAACATGAACAACGGCACGTCGTGCCCCTTTTAAGGACGCAAAGGTTCGTTCGATTAACTCTTCACGCGCTTGAGTAAGCACTTGTAAGGTTACGTCGTTGGGTACTTGGTCTTCTTCAATTAACCATCGAACAAAATCAAAATCGGGTTGTGATGCGGCAGGAAAGCCTACTTCAATTTCTTTGAAACCGACCTTAACTAATAACGCAAAAAGTGTCTTTTTCTGTTCAACAGACATCGGTTCAATCAGTGCCTGGTTACCATCACGAAGGTCAACACTACACCAAAGTGGTGCTTGTGTAATGACTTGGTCAGGCCAGGTTCGCTGAGCCATTTTGATGGGAGTAAACGGGCGATATTTTGTGTGATTGAACCCAGGCATGAGGGCGATTCCTGTTGTTAAGGTATAGGGTTAAGTCGTAGTTAGCTCGCATTGCCTTTTGGGGATGCTAAAGACAATATTTAAACCCTTATGGGGTTGTTAGACCTGTAATCATTGTGAGATTAGTGTAGATCTGACGAGCTGACTAACGAAGAGGTAGTATAAGAGTTAATTGGAGGTGAATGTTTGCTAACTATCTATATAATTGATTGTTTTAAACAATAATTATCTAATAATATCTGTATATTTGGTTATAAATTGCGTAAGGTCGTTAATGGTTAGGTTTTAATTAATTATAAGGTGGGAAAGTAGTGAATCTTGACCGGCTGGACCGACGAATACTTGAAGAGATGCAAAAAGATGGCAGCATAAGTAATCTTGATTTGGCTGAAAAAGTAGGCTTATCACCTTCTCCTTGTTCTCGACGTGTAAAGCAGCTTGAAGAAAGTGGTTTTATTAATAAAACTGTCACATTATTGAACCCAGAGAAACTTAATTTAAAGCTGACGGCTATTATTCAAGTCAGTATGGATCGCCATACCCCCGATCGTTTTGAGTGTTTTGAAGAGGCATTAGAAAGCTATCCGGAAGTGATGTCTTGCTCTATGATAACCGGGCAAACTGCTGATTATATGGTGGAGGTATTGGTGCCCGATATGGATGGGTACCAAGCGTTTGTATTAGGAAAGCTTACGCGTATTCCTGGTGTTACGGGGGTTCAGTCCAGCTTTGTACTACGTAAAATCATAGATCGTACCGAGATTCCTCTTGGGCACCTATAGAACGGCTTTATAAAACAACGAGAAGAGAGATAACCATGTCAATTGCTTTAACCTTACACTTGCTATCCGCTGTAATATGGGTAGGAGGAATGTTTTTCGCCTATGTTTGCCTTCGTCCAGTTGCGGCAACGGTATTAGAGCCACCACAACGACTTCAGCTCTGGGCTCATACCTTTGTTCGCTTTTTTACCTGGGTTTGGGTCTCCATTATTGTGCTGATTATTACCGGGCATGCAATGATTGCACTCTATGGTGGGTTTGGCGCTATTGGAAAGCATGTTCATGTTATGCTGGCGATTGGTTATATTATGTTCTTATTGTTTGGGCACTTGTATTTTGTACCTTTTAAACGAATGAAAAGAGCAGTAGATGCCGCAGACTGGGCTACGGCAGGTAGTCACCTTAATCAAATTAGAAAAATTGTGGGTATTAATTTAGTGCTCGGGCTACTAACTGTTGTGATTGCTGGTAGCGGCAGGTATTTATTATAATTTTTCATACTAATTAAATGCCGGGGAATGAAGCTTATTTTGCTTGTCTCGTGGTTGTATCACAAACCGATACTGCCGCTGTTCCCCATCAAATAGTGGATTGAACCAATAGGCCGCATACTCTGCCATTCCCTTCTTTAGTGTTGGTTCCATCACTCGTAAAGCGATGTCATACCCTTCGTCATTAACCATCACACCGTCTATTTCTAAAGGTGCCCAATCACTATTATTAATACGTGTTTCTATACTTATTAATGGATTATGCGCCGCTATCTTAGTGGCGTTTACATCTCTCCAGTTAAACTGCCAGTACCCCTCCTCATTAACAGATGCGTGAGTGTAAATAGGCAAGACCGTAACCTGTCTATTTCCAGTAGCGTCTATCGGTTTGGGGATAAAACGGGTGATATCAAATTGATAGTCCCATTTTTTGGGTAATTCAACGATGGGCGTTTGATGGCTCAACATATCATCTGCTAGCCTGCGGGAGTGAGCACTTAAGTAAGATAAGGTATCTTTTCCGTAGATGGTATGACCGCCTTCATAATACTGTCGACCATATTCTTCGGGTGTTGTCACATAACCGGTATAACCCCCTGCCAGACTGCTTACCATAATGTGCTTTATTGGAATATTTGCTTTGCCGAAACTGCTCCTTACGCTATTTTCTAAGCGATATCCCGCCTCCGTGGTCAGCTCGAAGGGCATCGGAAGCATCACTAAGTCATTTATTTTTACTAATTGAAATAATACATAATCAGGGAAGCTATCTTTAGGCTCAAAGAGTGGCTGTAGCATAGAAAACCCTAAAATACGTTTGCGCCCCTGACAATTATCTGCCTCATCTCCCATGCGACGTGAGCCTTGCTTAAAAAATGGAAGATATCCTATTACAGGAGATGTATGTTCTAGCGGTGCGGCTGCTAAGGTCATGCCCGCAGAAGCATCCTTACAAAGTTCATAGCCCTCAATGGTGTTATTTTCTCTGATATTGATATGTCGAATAGCTGATTGAATATCTACCTCGTCAGTCAGTTGTGAATCTAGTTGTTGATAAAGCTCTATGGTTTTTTTGCAATACCCTGACCAATACGCCTAGCCTCAATATAACCGAGCATACCAAAGCGAGAAGCCGGTGCTACATCTCCGTGAGTACCTTCAAATGCTGAAACATGAACGGCTTGAGATGGCTGGTAAGTGCGGTTAACAAATTGTTCCCAGTCTTTATGAATGTAAGCCCATACATCGGCATTAAAGAGCGTTTCTTGTTGTGGAAGGGCTGTGCCATGAATAGAGAAACTGGCAAAAGCGGCCATGGGTTCATATTGGTTATTTTCTGTGAGCCCATCAATTCGAACCATATAAAGTGAGGGATTAATACGATGGAAGGTACGGTTATCAGCAGTACTTTTATTTCTAACATTTTTATTTTCTATATGGGCTTGAATAGAGCGATTTCGTGTTTGCCCCCACACATCTATTTTTCCTGTTGCTAGTTTGGCAGGCCTTTGTTCTTTATAAGCTTTAATGGCCGCAGTACTTATTTGTTCGATTAAAAAGTCAAAGTAGCCACTGGCAAAACCTGATTTGTGAGAGATATGCTTGTTATAAAATTGACTACCAAGGATTTGCCCTGGTGCAGAGTGTGAGTGCGTTGCGGTAATGGTTAAGTTACTTGTATTAATGTCGGTATGTTTTGCGAGTGTTTCACCTAGTTTGGTATGCAGTATTCGAGAGCCTGACGCAAGATCTGTTTGTACAATCAGCTGGCTGTCTCCATCATTATCACGCAGGTAATAAACTCGAGTATAGAGGCGAGTTCGAAACCCCTCTCCCATGGTAGACCACGTTGCATATCCAGATCGGGGTAAATAACCCGGAGGTGGCGTGATATCAACCGTTTCCGCACCAGCCATAAAGCGCTTGGGTGGCGTAATATCTAACGATTTAACGTGGTATGTTGTTGTAGTGCTGTATTCTGAGCAAGCCGCTAATATTGCAAGGATGATAACAAGGGGGAGTCGTCTCATGGTAAGCCTGTACAAATGAACCGAAATTGGTTATTTTATTGTTACATTTGTACCATATGGTGACAAATTGTCACGTTAAAATTGTGACGTTAGATACAAAAACAGGGAGTTTTTCGTACATACAGCAGAGAACCACTTAGTTGTTGTGAACTAGATACTAAGATTTATGATAAGTGAGTCATAAATTCTAAGAAACACTTAAGGATTTACCTTTAAGTGTTTTGAGCTCTGCTAAACTGAGCAATATAGACACAATAATGCTTTTGGTTATTTGTTATTTACGACGTCTACACGGAGTAGCTGTAATGACACAACAAAATGTACAAAAGACGCGCTTGGGTGATTTGCTTCTAGAAAAGAAGTTAATTACTAAAGGGCAGCTTGAAGACGCTATATTCTCTCAACAGTCATCCCATAAACAACTTGGTGATATTTTGGTTGAAAGAAAACTGGTTTCTAGATGGCAAATTCGACGTGCACTTAAGGTTCAGCATCATTTGCGTAATGCGCTGCTCACTTCAGTATTGAGTTTTGCTCCGTTAATGCTTGTTGGTTGTGGTGGCGGAGGAGGAGACTCTTCTAGTAGTTCAAGTGGCGTTGCGGCACAAGAGCAAGTGGCTGATGAGCTTGAGACTGAACGTTCTGCACAACTTTCATGGACGTTCCCGAGCAAACGAGCAGATGGCAGTGATCTTGATCTTCCAGAAATAGCAACATTTAGAGTTTACCATACAACTGATGATGTTGATTTTGAAGAAGTATTTGAGGTTAACGGTGATGAAACCAATCTCATTATTGAAAATTTATCGGAAGGCGAACACTATTTTGCTATTACGGTTGTAGATACTAATAATTTAGAAAGCGATTTATCAGAACCTGTTCAAAAATCAATATTGTAGCTCATTTTTTCTACACGTAATCTTTGGCCCTCATAATCTTTGATCCTGTGGAGTCATCACAGGGTCTCTTCATGCCTCTTTAAGTAACTTTTCAAAAGCCTGTAACTTTGCAGGCCTTAGCGGAGCTAAGTTTCTTCAATGACCTTTATCAGGATGTGAATTAGATCATAACTTTATACATTATCGGATCTTTCTTGGTACACCTGAACACAATAATATTCCGTAATACTCTTTAAATCACTAACTTGTCATTTTTTTCAATTTATTATAAAAAACGTATTTTATAATAAATTGTTCGAGTTCGAAGCCTGGTTTCGTGAATATCAACCTATTTTCTGGCTCAATATAGAACAAATTTGTTCATATTTGAAATTATGTACAAATAAACCATTATGTTATTCGTTTTTGTTTAATTATAGGTATGACTTCAGCGACCATTTTGTTATGTCAATTATGTCAATTATGTCAATAGTACTCTATGTACATTTTTATATAATTCTTAACAAGTGATCTTATGAAGACAACAATTAAAAATAATAAAGACACTATAAAGCAAAGGTAAAGTATTCCCCCCAGTGTTCAAGCAGCAACTGCTAGCTAAATATTGGGGTTGTGAGCAGGATGTATTAAGAGGCACACGGTATGATATCTAACACAATAAGTATCTATAGCACGTTAATGGGCATTGCATTAGTCATGTTTAATAGCAATAGCCAAGCAGAACTGAAGCCATTAGAAGAAAATGCGCTTCGAAGTATAACGGGCCAGTCCGCCATTCAGTATTCGGCAACTGATATAAGTTACGATCTTGACCACCTAGTGGGTGTCGACTTTAGTAAAAACAAAGGTATTGGATTTACCCGTACCGAGCAGCGTTCGGCCTCTGAACATGTCGACGCTACCGTTCACCGTGTGCAAATAAATGGTGACGGAGAGTTTCATATGTTTGCTGAAGAACTAACTCTCGGTGATTACGGGGGTAGTAACAATTCAATTTACAAAGACTCGAATGGCCAAGGTGTGCCAGACATTGCATTGCGTAATTTTGGTTTTGGGGAGTCCGCGGATAAACCTTTTTATATTGAAAACCCCTATATTGAAATACAGCAGCAAAATAACCCTGATGGAACGCAGTCATTTAGAGGGTTCAGGATTGGTTTTGGTAAAGCGGAAGGGCACACGCCAGTCTCAATTGACTCAATTTCGGGTTACATACCCACACTTAGTGTATCAGGAGACACCGGAGGGATTATTCGAGCCCAAGTATATGGAAGTGGCACCAAAGATAGCTTTGGCAATATCGTAGGTGAAACACCTGATGGAACAGGTAATTATGCTCAAACATCTGAAGCAGGGCAGTGGAAATGCAACGGTATCTGGTGTGGTCAAACACCTAATAATGTCCAATTAACGGGAAATGCGCTTTTGGGGCAGAGCCTTGGAGGCAAAGAGATTAACCTTGAACATATTGAAAGCCTCGACTTCCATAATGTTGAAAATTTTTATATATCCATGACTCAAGGAGGAGGAAACTCATTTGTGAATGCTGATGGTACAGTAAACGGAGCAAAGTGGTCTCAACACTTGAGTGGAATTATACCTTCTAACAGACCAGACCTTCCCGGTTGGAACCTAGCTACACCATTCAACGATCCAAACAACACATCTGCTGGCTATGTAGAAGCACACACAGACCTTGTTGGCTCCCTAGGGCAGATATTATTCGGAACAGGTGATAACAACCCTCGCCAACAATATCAGCCTCTTTTTTAGGCTAAAACAAAGGGTAGTAGTTTATGAATTTAACAATAAATAATATTTTTATTGGAATTAGTATCTCTGCGCTAAGTTTCTCTGTTTTGGCGCTTGAGCCCCTATCGGATGATCAGTTAAGTGGCGTTAATGGCCAAGGGCAATTCAACTTTGCTTTTGAGAATATAAAATTTAACGGCAACGCCATCGATGGCGTTGCGGAAGCTGGCAGTTTTAATACCATTGCTGGGGATGGATCTAGCCTTCGCAGAGAAAATTTCCAATTTTCAGCGGACAGTATTGGCACACGCACATCCCCGCTAAGTACAAGCGCTGTAAGGTTAAACCCTACGGTCAATAGCATATCGGGTGGTGATGTGACCAAAAATGGGACAAGCCTTGCTGAGCAGGGTTTTTTGCATATAGACCTGCCTGATCGTGCTGGCTGGAATAACGTTGACCTACAATACGATGCAGTTTACGGCAATGCTCTAACGCCGGATCCGGACAATCCTAATATTGCCGCTGGTGGCACGCCATCGAATAACTTGGATTTTGGCAGAATTACTATTGATAATAT
This sequence comes from Hahellaceae bacterium, assembly GCA_016744695.1. Lineage (GTDB taxonomy): Bacteria > Pseudomonadota > Gammaproteobacteria > Pseudomonadales > Oleiphilaceae > Alkalimarinus. Next base: position 6,098 of record JADGDV010000042.1, on the reverse strand, counting down.
AGCCCTTACAGGCAGTCTTGATATTAGTGGTATCCCTGATGGTTATAAAATTGAAAGCGTATTATTAGATGATGGCAGTCGAGGTGTTGGATCTAGGCAGGGCTTTTTACTTAATGTAAATATTGATGAATTATCTATCGACCAATGGTTATTTGAAACAGAACAGGCTGATGGAATATTTGATGCCGACAGAGATATGGTTATTCAAGACTTTAGCATCACCAACCTGAACTTAAAGTCAGCAACGATTGAATCAACATCAAAAGGCTTCAGAATTGCCTATTCCGATCCGCAGCCTTTCACTCAAGGGGAAGGGTTATTAATTAAATCTGGCGCAGGCCTTCCTGACTTTGGTCATGCTGCTTATGATGCGAGCCGCCCTAAAACCAATATAACACTATCAACTCAAATGCCGCGTGGCCAAATGAGTGAGTCCAGAATACATGGCGTCACGCTGGATCATTTAGTCTTTAATTTGCGCAACTAAAGAGCTAGAAGGAAAGGGAATACTTTATGAAAATAATAAACACGTTATCCGTGATTACTAGCCTAGCTATTACTGGTATGCCATTAATAACCCAAGCAGAAATGGTCGGCTTAGAAGAGAATGAGCTCTCAATGGTTGCGGGTCAGTCAGGTCTATCTATTGAGATCCCCCACCTTAGAATAAACGCTCATGATAGCGGTAGTGTTGACAACCCAGACACGGCTAAGAATGAGGATGATGGCCGGCGTACAACAGGCTATAGGCGAGATTATGTTACCCGAGAACATGGGGGCGGCGGGGAGGTTCATAGTTTCGTAGAAGAAGTCTCGCTAGCGGTTGATATTGCGGGCGCAATAACGCTGGATATAGAAAGTGATGGTGCTCTTGTTATAGGCCTGCCCGACAGCATGAACTTTGTAGGGGATGGCTACAGTCAAAAAGGGATTTATATTAATGAAACGGGCACCATCAACGGTGGCGGCTTGATGTTGAATGAAATTAGCATACAAGGAAATTTTGATACTGGTGGAACGGTTACAATATGGGGCGAGTGATAAAACAAACCTTATATGGGTTTAGGTGTTTATAGAAAAATTAAAGGAGCCTAAGACTCCTTATTTTTAACGTGATTGTTTCCAGCTCTTTTTGCGCTCATCCTTAGCGGCTTTTTTAGCTGCTCGATCTGCCGCGAGTATAATTTGTTCTTTCTCTACCACTTCAGGAGATTCTAGTGTGAGTCGCCCGAGCTTTCCGCTTCTTAATTCATTAAGCAGTATTTCTGACACTTTATGAAGGTTTGCTACCCCTCCCGGGCGTAAGCAGCCTCTCTGTCGTCCAATGGCTTCCATAAGTTCAATATCACTTTTAGGAAGCGATTCAAGTTCAAAGCGTTCCATTAGCGTATCTGGGTAGGCTTCTAATAAAAATTCAGCGGCAAAAAAGGCCACATCTTCATATTCGATGGCGGTATCTTTTACTGCGCCGGTTACAGCTAGTCGGTAGCCACAACTTTCTGGCTCTAATTTAGGCCATAAAAACCCTGGGGTATCAGAAAGCTCAATACCATGCTCCAACTTAATTCTTTGCTGGCGCTTTGTAACGGCAGGCTCATTGCCTGTTTTAGCAATAGTTCTCCCTGCTAAGGTATTGATAATAGTAGACTTACCTACGTTCGGGATGCCCATAATTAATGCACGCACAACACGAGTGGAATCGATTTTGTTGGGGAGCATTTGTCTACAGAGTTCAAGCACATGTTTAGCCTGCCCCGGATGCTCCATGGTGACTGGAATCGCTTTCACATTTCTGCTTTTTTCAAGATGATTAACCCAGCGTTCGGTTAATGCCGGATCAGCCAAGTCGCTTTTATTCAATACTTTAATACAGGGCTTTTCACCTCGAAGCGCATCTGTGAGGGGGTTTTCACTACTGAAAGGAATACGTGCATCTAATACTTCAATGACAATATCAATTTGAGGCATTACCTCCCTAATTTCTTTACGGGCCTTGTGCATGTGGCCTGGGAACCAGTTGATCGCCATGAGTATCCTTAGGTGGGTGTTATATTATATCTATCAGTTTAGGGCGCTATTCTAAAGGCTTAAGCGAATACTTCAAGCTGATTGGCTTTAAGCATCACTTTGATAATATCTGAGTAGGTGATAATGCCTTGTAGGGTATTGTTTTCGATAATAACAATGCCATCGAGTCGGTTTTCAAGCATGACTTGGGCGAGATCGTAAAGGTCGGTGTCGGGTGTGGCGGATAATAAGCTTCGCTGGCAGAATATATTAAGTGAAATACTCTCTGCTGATAATGCAGATTTGTCCATTAAATAGGGCAGTATATTTTTTTCTGAAAGCAAACCTGTCAATAGATTGCTGTCGTCAGTAATGGCTAGGTGATTAATTTCATATTGCTGCATGAGTTTCCATGCATCAAAAAGTGAGCTGTTAATATTTACGCTAATGACTGGGGAAGTCATGACGGATCGAGCTATCTCTTTGATTGAATTTTCTGAGGTTTGATCTCTTGTTTCAGTATAGCTCTTAGTCGCTTTAGCTGCTTTTTGACTTTCCTGGTCTGCATCGTCGTTTTTTTCTTGTGTGGGGGTTGGGTAATCTTCAGGGTTCGACGCTATTTTATAGTGAGTTTTCTGAGTCTCACTGAGTTTGTCTGGATCGAGAATTTGCCGTATTCGAAATTTATCGGAGAGCGGTGTTACAATGCCTCGAGAGGGTTCGTGAACATAAAATACGGACATACCTTTAACTCTTGGTTTCTGATTGCTACGCTTTAACTATAGCATAGTGCGTTAGCCTGTCATTTTACCTAGTCTAATAAGAATGATGGTGTGTTGTTCTTAACGTATTCATTAATACATTATGGGGAGTATAGGGTTTCATATGAAGGAGAATACTCAGTTTGGCCGGTTTAGCTTTCCGATAAGAATTCACCTCTTCGTTGCGATTATTTCATTTGTTCTACTTTTGGGTCTTGTACTTGGTACTTTTCATTACCAAAAAATCAGCCAGCTTATTATTGGCGAAGCGCAGCGCATGTTTGACCGAGTGGCAGAAAATGTCACCGTTAACTTCGACTCTAGTTACCGACCAGTAAAAAGCTCGGTTAATTTGTTAGCTTTTTCCGATCTTCTAACCGATAAGAATTATAAAGAAAGGCAAGGGCATCTACCTATGCTCGTCAGCGTGCTAGAAAAGATCCCTGAAATGACTGCCTTAGCTGTAGGGTATGTGAACAAAGAGTATTTTATTATACGACGACTGAATACTGATGATTTAATCTCTCAGTTTAGTGCGCCAGCAGCAGCAAAATATGTTGTTGATAATATAGAAGCAGACTCTGGTGTGAGGCTTATGCATCGTTACTATTATGATGAGAGTCTGCATCAAATAGCCTCTAAAAACCTATCTCAAACCAGTTATGATCCGACTGAACGGCCTTGGTTTGATGAGGCTGAAGAGGCTACAGGCGTGGTATCGAGTAAGCCTTATTTATTTTATTTTATGGGTGAAGTCGGCATTACGGTAGGTAAGTTTAATGCTGAAAATGGCAGTGTAGTGGCTGCTGATATTACTTTAAAGCAACTCTCTGAAACCTTAAATATCAGTAAATTAACGCCTTCTACTAAATTGTTCATTATAAATGATAGTGGGAATGTGGTGGCTAGTTCAGACGGTGATTCGTTAGTCATGACGAGTTCACTGGAGCAAGCAAGACTAAAAACGGTCGCTGAACTGGATGACCATGCACTGGATGCTTTTTGGAAGCTGAGTCTTGAGCAACAAAAACTAGATGACTTTACTTTAATAGGGGATGAAGAGTGGTTAGGCGCGAGTCGTAAAGTATCGTTGGGTAGTGAGAAATTATTCACTCTGGTTATTTTATCGCCTAAAGATGAATTATTATCAGAAGCTTTGAAGGTAAGAAATCAGTCTGTTTTGATTACCATTCTAATTATTTTGTTGTCAGTACCCGCGGCATTAAGCATTGCCTCTAAAATATCTAACCCACTTAAAGTACTTGCCAGACAAACCTCTCAGGTGCGTCGCTTTGATTTTACTCAGCCGGTGCCTATACGCTCAGCGATTGTTGAAATAGGGCAGCTGGGTTATTCAATGCAATTAATGCAGGATACCATTCATAATTTTGTGGAGATGATTAAGTCTGTTGCAGGGGAACGTGATTTTGAGCGCTTACTAGAGAAAATAACGGAACAAACCATTGAGGTGAGCTCAGCCTCAGGTGCTGTTGTATATCTAATGAGTGACGATGAAGAAAATTTGGTGCCTGTCTGCAGTATGAAGCAAGCTAGCCGTATGAAGCTTAACCTTGGTCCTGTTTCCATCAGTTCAAAGTTACCTATAACAACGGCATTGAATAGCCATGAGCCTGTTTATTTAACACTTGATGGTTCGGGTGAAGCCATAAGTAAGCAATTACTGAAAGAGATGAAACTTGATCAGGTAAACCTGATTATATTCCCGCTTAAAAATCGTCAACTTGAGCCTATTGGCGTGCTCTGTTTAGTATTTGATGCAAGTACTGAGAGTGCCGATCAAGCCAATGTAGAAGAAGAGAAAATTGAATTTATTAGAGCGGTGACAGGCTTTAGTGCATTAACGATTGAAAGTAGAAAAATGGCTCAGGCTCAAAAGGATTTGTTGGAAGCGTTTATTAAGCTTATTGCAGGGGCCATTGATGAAAAGTCGCCTTATACTGGTGGTCATTGTCAGCGAGTACCTGTATTAACAAAAATGCTGGCTCAAGCAGCTTGTGACAGTAATAGTCCACAATTTTCAGACTTCAATTTACAAAAAGAGCAATGGGAAGAGTTGCATATTGCCAGTTGGTTGCATGATTGTGGCAAAGTGACCACACCAGAATACGTCGTTGATAAGTCGACTAAGCTAGAAACGATTTATGACCGAATTCATGAAATACGTATGCGTTTCGAAGTGATAAAAAAGGAGCGAGAACTTACTTTCTGGAAGGCTATATCAAACGGAGAGAGTAAAGATATACTTGAGCCAGAACTACGGGCTGATTTAAAACAGCTTGATAATGACTTTGCTTTTGTTGCCGAGTGCAATGTGGGGGGGGAGTTTATGGCGCCTGAGAAGGTTGATCGCTTGGCTAAAATCGCTGACCATAAATGGTTACGAACATTAGATGACCGTTTAGGCCTTTCTTGGGAAGAGCTTCAGAGAAAATCAAATTCAGTCCCTTCTGATCTACCGGTTGAAGAGCGTCTTTTAGCCAATCGTGATGATCATATTATTCCCCGGAGTGGCTCTGATAAATACGGACACAGCGATAACCCTTGGGGCTTTAAGCTTGATGTACCTGAGCATAAATTTAATCGTGGAGAGCTGTATAACCTCTCTATTGAAAAAGGCACGCTATCAGCAGAAGAGCGGTTTATTATCAATAACCATATTGTTCAAACAATTATCATGCTTGAAAAACTGCCTTTTCCTAAGCACATGAAGTCAGTACCTGATATAGCGGGAGGCCATCATGAGCAAATGAATGGCAAAGGCTACCCAAAACGACTCCATCAAAATGATATGCCACTGACTGCAAGAATGATGGCGATTGCTGATATTTTTGAAGCGCTTACTGCATCAGATAGACCTTATAAAAAGGCGAAAACGGTCAGTGAGGCGATTAAAATTATGAGTTTTATGAGGAAAGACCAACATATAGATAGTGACTTGTTTGAGCTGTTTTTGACGAAAGGTGTATATCTTGATTATGCTAATGAGTTTCTATTACCTGAGCAGTTAGATAACGTCGATATTTCTCAATATTTAGCGAAGGCTTAAGTAATTCGTTATTGCTCTTCACTAACGCAGAAAGGATAATGGCGACCTTTATAAATTGCCCCAGCCCTTAGGAGATGCTAAATGAATATAAACAACAATAAGGTCGTTAGTTTTCACTACCGCCTAGCCGGTGAAGATGGGCAAGAGATTGAGAACTCTTACGCAGGCGAGCCCATGCTTTTTTTACATGGCCGCAAGAGCATCGTAGCAGGTCTTGAAAAGGCAATGGAAGGTAAACAGGCCGGTGATAAATTCACGGCAAC
>JADGDV010000041.1 GCA_016744695.1 Hahellaceae bacterium | reverse complement strand
ATTAATACCTGTATCGCATGTAACCAGGCCTGCCTTGATAACGTATTTAGCGGAAAAATGACCAGTTGTCTGGTAAACCCTCGTGCGTGTCATGAAACAGAAATTCAAGCACTACCGGTTACAGAACCTAAAAAGCTAGCGGTTATTGGCGCAGGCCCCGCAGGCATATCATTTGCAACTGAGGCAGCAGAACGCGGCCACTCAGTCACCTTATTTGATTCAGCAGATAGCATTGGCGGTCAGTTTAATATCGCCAAACAAGTGCCTGGTAAAGAAGAATTTTTCGAAACCATTCGATACTTTGAAAAGAAAATTGAAACAACCGGCGTGAGCACCGTGCTGGGTAAACGTGTATCAGCAGAAGACCTCAATAATGGCGACTTTGATGAAGTCATTATTGCCATAGGCATTCAACCAAGACTGCCTGAAATTGAAGGTATTGGCCACGCCAAAGTCATGAACTACCTTGATGTTCTGAAGCACAAGCAGCCCGTTGGGAAGAAAGTAGCCGTGATCGGTGCCGGCGGAATAGGCTTTGATGTTTCAGAATACCTAAGCCATGAAGGTGAAGCCACCAGCCAGAATATTGAAGCCTTCATGAAAGAATGGGGCGTTGATATGACAATGCAGGCACGAGGTGGTATTGAAGGTGTAGAAGCACACGTTCCAAAATCACCTAGAGAGATTTACTTATTGCAGCGTAAAAAATCAAAGGTCGGCGCTAAGCTAGGTAAAACCACCGGTTGGATTCATCGTGCAGGCCTAACGAATAAAGGCGTGAATATGATCCCGGGCTGCAGCTACGATAAAATTGATGATCAAGGTTTACACATTACCGTTGGCGACAATCAGCAGGTACTTGACGTAGACAACGTTATTATTTGTGCAGGCCAAGACCCATTACGTGAGTTAGTTGAAGGCTTAGATAAGCCGTACCATCTTATTGGTGGCGCTGATGTAGCGGCAGAACTTGATGCCAAACGCGCGATTGATCAAGGTATAAGATTAGCTGCTACGATATAAACGTAGCTAGTTATAAAAAAGGCTAACGAAGTCGGTTTATTCGTTAGCCTTTTTTCTTAAACGAGACAAAGTAACCGGCGTAACACCAAGATAAGAGGCAATTTGATACTGGGGTATTCTCTTTATTAAATCGGGGTATTCTTTGCAAAACCAGCGATAACGTTGCTCGGCATTACCCAGCAGTAATTGTGCATCGCGACGTGCACCTTTCAAAAAAATTTGCTGCATAAACTTAATTTCAAATCGAAGCCAGTCGGGTTTATCGTAACCTACTTCATGAAATTTTTGATAGTCTGCAACCAATAACTCTGCAGGTTCTAGAGCCTGAATATAATATTGGCACGCTTCATTGCTCACCATTGAACTCACCGGGCCTACTAAACGACCTTTATCATAAAAGCCTTCATTCACCTCATTACCCGCATGATCAATATAATAAATGCGCATCAAGCCGCTCACAACAAAACAAAACTGACGGCAATGCTCTCCTGCTTTTACCCAATCTTCATTAGCCTCTAATACTTTTACTGAAAACAGCTCAATAAAGCCTGTCCAATCAGACACCCTAGCGTCAAACTGTTCTTCAAGGCTAGCCTTCATTATATTAATCGCTAACTCAGAACTACCTGGCATCGTCATAGGCTTTTTTAACTTCTTCAGCAATTATCACTAAGCCTTTTTTAACGACCTCATCATCTTGTGAATAAGTGATGCGTATACATTCTTTCTTATGCTGCCAATCATCATGTATACCAGGGAAGAAATAATGCCCTGAAACAACCAGTACACCTCGCGCTTTTAATCGTTCATAAAGCGCTTGGTTCGATATAGGTAAATCTTTCAGCCACAACCATAAAAACATCGCGCCTTCGGCCTTGTGTAGCAGGTATGGATACCCCTCTAACCCTTCACCTAATAACTTAACGGCTTTTTCAGCTTTACGTTCATAATAAGGGCAAACAATATCTCGGCTTAGTGAAATAATATCACCCGATGCCACCATGTCACTAGCGAGCATGCTGCCGAAGCTACCTGTCGCAAGGTTAATAATGGCATTAATACCCGATAAAGATTTAATCACTTCTTCATTCGCGATAACAATACCGGTTCTTGCGGCTGGCAAACCTAGCTTTGAAAGGCTTAGACATAAGACGATATTTTCATTCCAGATGGGTGTTGCATCAGTAAAAATAAGGTTCGGAAAAGGCGTTCCGTAAGCACCATCAATAATAAGTGGCACATTATGCGCCTTTGCCAACTTATCTAAGCGGGCTACTTCGTCATCAGTCAGCACATTACCTGTTGGGTTTGTCGGGCGAGACACACAAATAGCACCGGTTTCTTCGGTAATATGAAGCTCATCAAAGTCCACATGGTATTTAAACGTATGCTTATCAAAATACTCGAAATTAGGACGGGCCGCGGTAAAGAAGTCACTGGTTAAACCCGCATCAGCATAACCAATATATTCAGGCGCCAGTGGTAGCTGTATTTTGCGCTTAGAACCATCATCATAGTCACCGGCAAACATATTAAACAGCATGAAGAACGCCGCCTGACTGCCATTCGTTAAGCCAATATTGCGCTCTGTAAGATTCCAGCCATAAAGGTTATTAAGTAGTTTGCACAGATGTGAAATAAACTCCTTTTCACCTTGAGGTGGATCATACACACCAATTAAGCGTTTAAACTGAGCATCATCTGCTGCGATATCGGTAAGGCGTTTACGAAACAGGTCTTGCACTTCAGGTATATGCCCAGGGTTGCCTCCGCCCATCATAATCATATCTGAACCAGATGAGAGCGCATCACCCAGGTCATCCATTAGCGTAGTAATGCCTGAATGACTAGTGAATTTTTCTCCAAACGATGACAATTTCATTTAAATACCTTTTTAGCCCTGCGGTTTTAACTCTACGTCTTTAGCCCTACGACGTTAACACTAATACTAATATCTTTCGGTGCGCACGGCACACCCTACGTGTTTATTCGTCACTCAACGAAATGCCGATATTACTCACGCCACCGTCATAGGCCAAAGATCTAAGCCCTGCTATAAAATGGGTATCAGGCGCATGCTCTTTGCGTAATCGCTCTACAAGCTCTTCTTGAAAACGTTTTTCTCGTTTAATCAACGGGTTTTTGTTGAACATACGAACGAGATCATCATCTGAAAGCCCTTCGCCATCAGTCATCTCAACAAACTCCATAACTGCGTTAAACGCTTTCTGAGCAGCATCAACCGCACGACGCTTATCAATATTAACTTGGCTTAATAATGCTTGTTCAAGCATTTCACAAAAGCTAATAGAAGACAGTGCACCATATGAATCATCATCTTCTTCGTTAGGGGCATTTTCTTCGAGAATATCTAATATTTCAACAAAACGATCTTCAGGCGCCTTTTCTAAAAGAGCCGTCCAACTTCGTTTTAAACAACTCGAAATCGCCTCCTCTCCTGGAAACTCGGTAACCTCAGAATACAAAGAAAAATTAGGATAAGCGCGCTCAGCTAACGCCATAAGAAATGCCGTTTCTCTCCAGCCTCTAAGCTGGCCCAAGTGACGCTGTAACTGATGAGGTTTCAATTTAACTCCTTAACATTGAGTACTTAACGTTAGTAATAGCGCTCTTTTATAAGAGCGTTTATAAAAATAATTATAAAAACAAGGCTTGATGATATACATCCAAAAGCGACATAACCGCAGACTCCAAATCAGCCCCATAAGAAACGACACCGTCTACATGCCCTTTCATTACAAACACAGGCGGAGATGCATTTTTCGCGATGGTGCTGCATAAATCTTCAACGGCACCGGCCATTTCAGGTGTACCATAAGGCACACACTGAGGTGTGGCAGGTAAATTAAGCGGTTCAGACGCATTCCAAATTAAAGGATTATGCACATGAACCACAGCACCTATAGTTTTTTGAAGACCCGTTTTTTGAGCACCGTAAATAACACCATGGGTTAATGACTCAGAAGAAGGTACCGTTTGACCATAAGCCTTAAGGTGATTTTTCTTCGGGTCACATTCAGTAACCACCGCATAGTGCTCACGTTTTAAGTAAGGCAAATGCCCTGTTTGGCTGCCACTAATTAAAAAAGCGTCACTTAATGGAATGCGGCAAGATATATTACCAAAACCAAAGCCATCGTAACGAGCAGGGTCTTGTCCAATTAACGCTAAATTGTAAAGAACATGACGCCATTGGTCTAACAACTCAATTGAAATATCATCAGCAATCGTTTGTTTATCAAATTCCAGAAGGTACTTTATAACCCCTTCTTGTTCCTGATGATTATCGTTCAAAAGCATTCTAAACTGTCACTCTTCTGTACCCTTACCTTCAATATCACAGTGTTAACAATTAGCTGTTATACTATTTTCAATTAGCATTTCACTTTATATTTTCACATATACCTACAGGATACACGTAATGAGACCAGGCTGGGACGAATATTTTATCGATATGATGGATACAGTGGCAACCAGAGCTACCTGTGACCGCGGGCGGTCTGGTTGTATTATCGTAAAAAACAGACAAATTATATCGACAGGATACGTAGGCTCACCTTCAGGCTTACCCCACTGCGACGAAGCAGGCCACCTCATGAAGCAAGTGACCGACGAAGACGGCACCACTCGTCAGCACTGCATGAGAACCATACATGCCGAACAAAATGCCATATGTCAGGCCGCTAAACACGGCACCTCACTTGAAGGCAGCACCCTATACTGCAAAATGGAACCTTGCCGTGTGTGTGCCATGCTCATAATCAGCTGTGGTATTAAAAAAGTAGTGGCTAAATCTATGTATCATGCAGCGCAAGAAACAAGAGATATGTTCAAGCTAGCTGGCGTAGAAATGGTCGTTTTAGATAAAGCAATTGAAGGCTACGAGAATCAATAGCTAACCAACATGACGACACCAGAAATCACATTAGCCACCCAAGACCTCTCTATTTTTCATGTAGGGCCAATCAACATCACCCTACATGAAGCACAATGCATAGGGTTAAGTGGCCCTTCAGGTTGTGGCAAATCTATTTTACTTAAAGCCCTGGCAGACCTATTAGAAAGCAAGGGAACGCTCAGCCTTAAAGGCCAAGCAAGTAGCGGTATAGACGCCCCAGAATGGCGAAAAAAAGTGCAGCTTATTCCCGCAGAAAGCCTCTGGTGGTTTAATACAGTGGGCGAACACTTTAGGCACCCCATCAATCAAACACAGCTTCAACAGCTATCGCTTAGTACAGATATAGAACAACAAGCGGTTAATCAGCTATCAACCGGGCAAAAACAAAGGCTCGCCTTATTAAGAGCTTTAGAATGCAAACCCACAGTACTTTTACTTGATGAACCCACGGCTAGCCTCGATAAAGACAATACCCAAAAGCTAGAAGCATTCATTCAAGACTACCTTAAAGACAACAAGGCCTCAGCGCTTTGGATAAGCCACGATCCAGAACAACTAAACCGAGTGTCAACCCAGCAATTAAGCATGAATAATGGCCTGCTGGATACTATTTCATAATGAATCTTATTACCCTCACACCCTGGGACTTACTCACCACATCATCCCTAATACTCATACTCGCGGTTATAAGCATCAAACAGCGTTTGGGTCTTCATAAATCACTCTTAATTGCCGCCTTACGTGCCAGCATTCAACTGTTTCTTATCGGCTTTATTTTGCGTTGGTTGTTTGGTGACATAAACCCCCTATGGCTGGTTCTGGTATCAGGCATAATGCTGCTAGCCGCAGGCAGAGAAGTGATTGCTCGCCAGCAACGTCCTTTTACAGGCAGCTTCGGTTACCTTTCAAGCACCTTATCGATGTTTTTGTCGTCGTTTGTACTCACCATTGGCGCACTAACACTCATCATACAGCCTGAGGTGTGGTACTCACCTCAATACTCCATTCCATTATTAGGCATGTTGCTGGGCAACACCATGAATGGCATTGCCATTTCAATGGACCGACTAACCAGCAGTGCCTGGCAGCAACAGCAAATAATAGAGCAACGGTTGATGCTCGGAGAAACCAGTAAACAAGCACTCTATGATATAAAAAAAGAAGCCATGCGCGCCGGTATGATACCCTCAATTAACGGTATGGCCTCAGCAGGCCTTGTCGCCCTACCCGGTATGATGACAGGACAAATACTGGCAGGCAGCCCCCCCATTGATGCGGTAAAGTATCAAATTTTAATCTTGTTCTTAATTACCGCAGGCTCAGGGTTTGGCGTATATTCATCATTAGAGATGGGCAGTAAACGTCTTTTTGACAACAGACACCGATTACGACTTGAACGCATTAGCAATAAGCCATAGAGTTGCTAAGGTATAACTAAACCTTAAAGAACATTGCAGTAATGAATATAAGATTTAATTATAAAATAAGCCTACTACTCTTCACCGTACTCTCTTTGGGTGCTATGCACACCATGGCTGGAGACAGAATAAAATATCAGGAAATCAATAGCGCTGGAAAACCCGCATCCGATGACTGGATATACCTTCAAGTAATACTTTCTTATTTAGAAACTGACAATCAATCCGTTATTACAGACCCTGAGTCTGGTGAAAAAGCTTATAGCGACTTCCCCTCTCTACCCTTTGGAGGCATTCAGGCACAAATACCCATTACTCACCAATGGTATGAATTTGGTTATGAAACCGGTGCTAACATCGCCTGGAAAAATGATCAATTTGCTTTTGCCGCCACCAATAACCAAGCGGTTTTAGCATTGAAAAATGAACTCTTTATGCTAGAAATACACGGTGGCCTTTTCGCCGCACTAGCCCCTACAAGTCGATTTAGAATATATGTGGGAGCAGGCCCTATTTTCGTCTACGGCCACGCAAGCAACGACGACGAAGATGACGACGTATCCGTTCAGCCACTTCACAGCGGTTCAAACATTTACGTAGACCTAGGCAAAAGTGAGAACGATGTAGACCTTGGTTACTATGCACGGGCCGGTGTAGAGTACTTTACCAAAACCGGCTTCAGCTTTGGTGCAGGTGTAAGACACATAAATTATGATTTAGACTTTGGAAATGTAGCCGGCGATATGCAGTTTGATGATGAGCTTTATTTCATATCGTTAGGGCAACGCTTTAGGATTCACTAACTCCCTTATATAAGAAGCATGGGGTCACCCATTAGAAAGTTCCGGTCAAGCAGACAAAGAAAATTCCCTTGATCTGTTTATGTTCAAGTAAAAGCGGCCGTCAGGCCATACCTATTTGTTAACTGTCACGCGCCTAAAAATCTCTTGGTATGGTGTCAACAAATATGCACCAGTCACCCATCTGAATTAAGACATATTGCCAGTAGTTTTAAAGATACTGGCAGCCCTTGGCTATTGCCTCAGAAATCATTTAGTACCGAACTTTGTCCAAGCCTTAAGGTGCGATTAACAAGCTTACCTTTTTGACAGATTCATGGTTTATGACTTCGTCATATCCAGACCTTCATGGCTCAAAGCACGGGCATATCAGCATTGAACAAACAGACTATTGAATGGTTAAACGAGCGACTTAATCAGACTCGATGGTTTTTCCAACCCCACGCTCAAGCTCACCCGTTTAACCAAAACTCGTTATTTATAAAGTCATAATCATTAACCAAATGCTTTCTTTGCATCAAATTCAACATGGTCACGTAAAACATAAAAACATGCCCGTGCCAGCTTATGAGCGACAGCCTTTTTGGCGACCATCATATGTGTTTTTGCCAATTTCCGTTGATAGAATTTCTTAATTATTTCGTTGTGGCGAATAGCAAAATTGGCCGCCTCTACAAATGCCCAGGCTAAATATTTATTTCCATTTTTTGCATTTGTTGATCCTTTCTTTTTACCATTACTATACCTGGCACCACTCACGCATCTGCAATAAGACGCGTAATTTCCGACCCTTTCAAAGCGTGTAATACTGCCAGTTTCCAGCATGATTGTTAGCGCGAGTATCAACCCAATACCATCAATACTTGTTAGTTGAATAAATTCATCCTTCAGCTTTAGCTGCTGCTTCAAGGATTTTTCAATATTCTTAATCTGTTGTGTTAAGCATTGTTGAACAGCTAGGTTGCCATTGACTGCTAATTGAACATTTGGGTCGCAGAAGTCTTGGGCAATTGTTTGTGGAGTTAATTGTTTAATCTTACTGCTGTTAAGCCTTTTATTTAAATGTCGAGTATATAGGCCTTGAATGGATATTAAGTTGAGAGTTCTTTGCTGTACCAATTGAAGGCGCTTACGGAGTAAGTCACGTATCATGCGGGCTTCTTTTGGGTAAATATAACCCTCAGGCAATATGTTTAGTCTGAGCATATTAGCTAGCCAGTTAGCCAGTTAGCATCACTATCGTCATCACCATACTTTAGGCCAGAGCATTGTTGTATCGCAGCTGTGTTAGCAAGATGTACTTTGTAACCAGCCTCCATTAATCCATCAACAAGCCAATACCAGTTATAAGTAGACTCAACAACTAATCCTTCAATTGCATCAGAGTAAGGTTCCAGTAGTGCAAGGATCATTGGAAGGTTGTTTGATAATCGTTTTTTTAAAACGTTACTTCCACTTTTATCAACTAAATGAATAACACTATTGTTTGAATGCAAGTCGATTCCGCCATATAGTTTCATTCTAAGCTCCTTCGTGAAGTGGTTTTGTTAAGGTTGTAGGAACCTATTACTTTACCGCTTCCTCGGAGGAGCTTTCTATATGATTATCAGACTCGATTGCTAAAGCTAGTTGACCTCATAGCAATCGAGTCTGACCCCATGCTTTCCGCCCTACAAAGGGGCCCGTTAAATAACAACAGGCTCCGTATGCACTCCTACAGTACATAAACATAGCACAGCCCCTCCCTATTTTAATGTAACCCATTGAATTAATGTATTTTATCTCAAAATATTATGCACAACACATCATGGCATATCACTTGCAATAACTACCCCATCAGCATCATAGCCAAATTCAATAAACATCATCTATATACTTATTTTGCTAAATGGGAGCATTAACATGAAAAAAGAAGAAGTCATTGAAGCCGTTGTTTTAGCCAAAAAATCTAAAGGCCTAACGTGGGAAGCCATTTCTGCTGAACTAGGCATGGGAACCGTATGGGTAACATCAGCCTGCTTAGGTATGAACAGCATGCCTGAAAATGTGGCAGATAAGGTGTGTAAAATACTCGACTTACCCGACGAAGCAAAGCCAGCACTCATGGAATTTCCAACAAAAACGTGGGATAAGTCTGTACCACAAGACCCATTAGTATATCGCCTATACGAAATAGTAGCGGTATATGGCGACACATTAAAAGAAGTGATTCAAGAGAAGTTTGGTGATGGCATCATGAGTGCCATCGATTTCAGTATGGATGTAGAGAAAGAAGAGAACCCAAAGGGAGACAGGGTTATCGTGACCATGAATGGCAAGTTTTTACCTTATAAAGCGTGGTAAACAGTCACTGAGCAAGGGCTTTCTGCCCTTGCTCAATTTCATATAAATTACCGGCTACTTTGAAACAAGATAACCCCTAACAAAACAAGTGAAACACATTGCCAAAAAAGTACGGGGCTTCGATCTATTAATGGCGGTTTTGTTTTACTTAAATAGTCAGAGCTAGGCTTTTTTAAATCATAAACAAACTCTGATACTTCAGCATAACGTTTGAGCGGGTCAATGTTGGTCGCCTTACTAATGGCATAATCGACCCAATCAGGACAATCGCCCTGTTCGTTGCGTATTGGCCTATAAGTCAGGCGACCTAGCGCACGACGATTGGTTATTTTAGCTATCGCCGTACCGTAGGGTAACCCACCAGACAGCATTTTATAAGCGATGACCCCTAGCGAAAATAAGTCGGACTGTGGTGTACCTAGCGCCCCTAAAAAGGTTTCAGGTGCTGTAAATTGGGCAGTCCCCATCAGGCCTTCATTTTTCTCCACGACCTCTGAAATACCCGCTACCTTGGTCGCACCAAAATCAATTATTTTTACCGTGCCTGTAGTATCTATCATTATGTTATTGGGACGAAGATCCTGATGCACCATTTCTTGTCGATGAAATGCCTGCAAGCCTTTCGCAATTTGCGTAATAATCGCTCTTACGGTTTCAATATCTGGCGTAGGATTATCAATCATCCATTGCGCCAAAGTTTGCCCTTCTATGTATTCAGTGACCGTATATAAATAATTTCGTTTTCTGGTGGGCTCTATTGCCTTTAGAACATGGGCATTGTTAACCCGTTTAGCAATCCAATCTTCCATCAAAAAGTTTTCTAGGGCTTCCTGATCGTTTCGCATTTCAGTTGAAGGGGTTTTAATCACCACCTTTTCACCCGTACCGACGTCTTCTGCCAAAAACACATGGCTTCGACTGCTCATGTAAATATCACGCAGTATGTTATAGCCATCAAATTGCATACGAGCACTCAATTGAGGCGCTGCGGGTAAGTGGTTTAGCTGCTGGTGAACCTCTTCAACTTGTTGGTCAGGCAAACCCTCTAATCTAACAATTTGAATACTTAGGTTATCGTCACTGTCTGCGGCATAGGCGTCTTCGACTAGTTTTTTAGCGACCTCATCAAGGTCGCTGCCCTCATTAATAGCCTCTGCAATAAACTTGGGAGACAGAAATTCAAAAACGCCATCAGTGGCCAGAATAAAGGTATCACCTTCACTCAAGGGCAGCGCTTTGTAATCCATTTCAAGTGTATCGTGAATACCCAGTGCGCGGGTTAAATAGCTTGTTTGTTCATCAACAACATGGCGATGATCTGTGGTTAATTGTTCGAGGGTATTATCAACCAACCGATAAATCCTAGAATCTCCACAATGAAATAAGTGAGCGGTATTCGACTTAAAAACAATCGCACTAAAAGTGCAAATATAGCCTTTGTCTTTGTTGAAGCGGTAAGGGCTATTGCGGGTTTGTGCATATAACCAAGAGTTTGTTGCTTTTAAAACACGTTGTGCGGAAGTTTTGACAGACCAGGAGTCTGATGTACTGTAGTAATCTTGAATAAAACCTTTGATCGCTGTTTCACTAGCCACTTGACTTACATCGCTACTGCTTATGCCATCGGCAATGGCTACAGCTATACCTTTCGAACTAAGCAATGGTTCGTTCGGCACGAGAGTGCCATGAAAGTCTTGGTTAATTAACTTTCTACCCGCGCTACTATATTGACCAACAGATACATCTAATTTTTTTTTCATCATTAAAAAATCTCCGTCTTTTAAGGACGGAGATTCCTTTAATTAACCCCTTAAGATATTAAGCTAAGCGACTTGCTGTTGCTTTGGCCGCCTTACGCTCTGGGTTGGTTTTTACGTGTGTCCAGTAGATTGGTAAACCAACCAAACATAGACCACCCACAAGGTTACCTAATACGGTTGGAATTTCGTTCCAAAGTAAGTAATCAAATACTGTAAAGTCACCACCCATGATCATAGAGAAAGGGAACAAAAACATGTTAACGATAGAGTGCTCAAAGCCCATAAAGAAGAAGAGCATAACAGGCATCCACATGGCGACCATTTTACCCGTAGCAGAAGTAGATATCAGCGCACCCACAACCCCCATAGAAACCATCCAGTTACACAGCATGCCACGGATAAAAATAGTAAACCAACCGTCCATACCATGCGCCTGATAACCCAAGGTTCTTGATTCACCAATGTGCCCTACTTTTGCAGCCAGTGCACCGCCATCAGTATTGTAACCGTAGGTCAAAATGAACGAAGCGAAAAAGGCTACGGTTAATGCGCCAGCAAAATTGCCCAAAAACACTAAGCCCCAGTTTCTAAGCATTTGATCAATCGTACACCCCGGTCGCTTATTAATAACGGCCAAAGGGACAAGCGTAAACACACCGGTAAGCAAATCAAATTTCATTAGGTATAGCATGATGAACCCCACAGGGAACAACATCGCCCCCACTAAGAGGCTGCCGGTTTTAACAATAACGGTAATAGCGAAAAACGCGGCCAATGCTAATATCGCACCCGCCATAAACGCACGGACGAGTGTATCTTTGGTGGACATGAATATTTTCTGTTCACCGGAATCAACCATTTTGGTTGCAAATTCACTGGGCTCTATATACGACATAAATATCTCTCTCGTAAGTTTCATTTATGGATAATTTACAAGGGTAATTGCACATCTAATGCCAAATACAAAATAAATAATAAAAACAAGTAGATAGAATAAAAAAACGACTATTTCTATATTATTTTGAATATTGATAAAGCGCTTATCGCACCAATAAACGAACTATCGATCCAAGTTGGTGCATGAATAGCTTTTGCAATTTAAGCTAGAGTCTAAGCTGTTCTAAAAAACGTTATATTTCTTCAAATAAACAATGTATAAAAACGCACATACACGGTGTTTCATATAAGCTAACAACTGTATCCTGACCTTTTACACAGTTATGCCAAGCTACTGAAAATAGTCCTCTTAATATATAATTTATGTATTTCTATACTGTGCAATATAATCTGACACATAACGTTGTACTCACCCTTGCGAATGAAAAATAACGTTAAATCTATGTGACAGTGTTCAATTCAAACACCCGTTTAACATTCATTGACAGTTCACCTATTCCCTTACGCCAATCAACTCTATAAAAAGGCACTCAAATAAATTAGTAAGGTGTCTGCGATGATCGAAAATGGTGATTTAATACTACAATACTTGGAACGTTTGGGCGTTGAATACGTCTTTGGTGTGCCAGGTGGAAGTATCGAACCGCTCTATAACGCATTAGCTCGTAGCGAACGAAATGGAGGTCCTAAAGCAATTCTTGCACGGCATGAAGCCGGCGCTGCATTCATGGCTGATGGTTATGCCAGAGCAACAGGTAAAATTGGTGTTTGTTGTGCCACATCAGGGCCAGGGGCAACCAACTTAATAACCGGTGTGGCTAATGCCTACGCTGATAGCGTTCCACTATTGGTAATCACCGCACAACCCGCTATAGAAAAGTTTGGACTTGGCGCGTTTCAAGAAGGCTCATGCACAGGTATAAGCACCGTTAGCATGTTCGAGTCTTGCACGCGTTTTAATACCTTAGTGTCACACTCGGCCCAGCTTGAAACAAAGTTATTACAAGCCATTAGCTACACACAGAGCAACCGACCAGGGCCTGCTCACTTGAGTGTGCCACTCGATATAATGCGAGCTAAAACAAAAATTAAAGATAGCTCTCAAATTCTACGCGCCTTTATTAATCACGAAGTAGTGCCCAGTACAGAGGGTACCCATTTACTACTTAAATACTTAGCAACCGCAGGCAAGGTAACTATTGTTCTTGGTGAAGGCTGTGCCGGTGCGACCAATGAAATATTAGCACTCGCTGAAGCACGGGGCTGGTTATTAGTCACCACCCCTATGGGCAAAGGGCTAGTATCTGACTTTCACCCACTTTACCGGGGTGTATTTGGTTTAGGTGGCCATGACAGTGCTAGAGAAGCGCTACTCCCTGAAAACGCTGAATACGTTGTGGTTATTGGTACAGCACTTGATGAAGTAACAACCGGAGGCTGGGACACTGAAGCGATATTATCTAAGCGCCTGATTCATATTTCACAAAACTCAGAACACTTAAGCCGTTCTACCTTAGCAAAAGCCTGTATTTTAGGGTCTCCTAAGTTATTGGTTAAGCCTTTTTCAAACATGCTTAAGGAATCACCGAGCCGTCCTAAGCTTGAATACTTGCCAGGCCCTGATGGGTTTCCCCCTCATGTAGAGTATCGAGACAAAGACGTTTGTTTTGCAAACACCTCACCGGTAAAACCTCAGGCACTGTACTGGTCTTTAAGCCAACTATGCCCACCCGAGACCCATGTACTCATGGATACGGGGAATAGTTTTTTATGGGGTATTCATTACTGGCAAAGTCATAACAAACCGGGTGTTGACGAAAAGCTGTTTCACATTGGAATGGGCTTCGCTTCAATGGGTTGGGCCATTGGTGCTGCCATAGGTATGGCAATGGGCGATAAGGCCCCCGTTATTTGCTTTACCGGTGATGGCAGTGTGCTGATGAGCGGCCAAGAAATGACCGTCGCTAAAGAGCACAACTTAAATATTCTATTTGTCATTCTGAACGACTCTCACCTTGGCATGATCAAACACGGTCAACGCTTAGGGGGGGCAGAGAATATTGGCAATGTACTACCCGATGTTGATTTTGCAGGCATGGCCAAAGCCATGGGCTTAAAAAGCCACCGTATTAATAGAGTATCAGACCTTGATGACATAAAAATTGACGATATTTTTAAAGAAGATGGGCCTTGTGTGCTTGATGTAATTATTGATTCAGAAGAAGTGCCGCCTATGGGCAGCCGTATGAAAGTTCTAGCTGGTGGAGGTGGTACAAGTGAGTAATAAACGACAGGTATATCATACCAATATTTGGGAAGAAGAAGCCGAAGCAGATAACCCCTTTGCGACTAAAGCGGCGTATTGCCACGGCTATGATGTTTATGGCGAGATACTGCAAAAGGCCAGTTGGTTTGAGTACCTTTATTTGATGTTTAAGGGTGAACGACCGACAACTGAGCAGGCTGTTTTATTAGAGAAGTTGGCTATTGCTTTGGCTAACCCTGGGCCAAGGGAAGCGAGTGTTCGGGCGGCTATGAATGGTGGTGTGGGTGGTTCAACTCATGCGTCTTCTTTAATGGCAGCTTTAGCTGTTGGTGCTGGGCAATATGGGGGGAGTCATGAAGTATTTATTGCCTTACAAATGTGGGGGAAATGCCAGTTTGATTTAGATAAGTGGAAGCACCACCTTTCCAACCCAAATGAAGGCCATAGAGAAGATATTTGGCTTCCTATAGAGCATGGCCCAGGGTTCGACCCAAACGGTGTGAACTGCCCCACAACAACATTGCAAACATTGAAGGTGCTTGAGGCGGTAAAATCTGGTGGCGCGCTAAGCTGGTTAAGCGAGAATAGAGAAGTACTGGAATCACACTTGGGTTATCCATTGGCTATATCTGGTATAGCGGCGGCTGCATTATATGACCTTGATATGAATGATCACGAAGCAACTATGTTGTATCTCATGCTAAGGCTTCCTGGAGCGGCGGTTCATGCCATTGAACAGAGAGGAATGGGCTGGAAGAAATTTCCGTTTTA
Organism: Hahellaceae bacterium; assembly: GCA_016744695.1. GTDB lineage: Bacteria > Pseudomonadota > Gammaproteobacteria > Pseudomonadales > Oleiphilaceae > Alkalimarinus. The sequence continues at coordinate 5,585 of JADGDV010000041.1, read as the reverse complement.
TGCCGATAACATTGAACTGAATAATGATCCCGGCCCAATGGCTATACCCAATATTGAAGGGCTTGAGTTATGAGCATTCAAAACTTGCTTGGAAGTGAAGATTTACTTACTACTACGATGGGAAAAGCCTTCCTATGTGAAAGAGCGGTTATGAGAGGCAAAGATATTCATAACGAGCTAGGTAATCTGGACTGGTTTCGAATGAATTTGTTCAGTATTACAGGTAGAGAATTTAGTGATGAACAAATACGGCTGCTTAACTATTTTTGGGTGGCAACTAGTTATCCTGACCCGAGTATATGGCCAAATCATGTTGCTGCACTGGCTGGCTCTGCAAGATCTACTGTTTCGCTTTCGATGATGGCAGGGATGGCTATCTCTGAGGCGTCAATTTACGGTAGGCGACCAGAAAGACGAGCCTTAGACTTTTTTTACAGGGCTAAAGCACATATTGACAACGGAGAAAACCTTCAAGCTATTGTAGATAATGAACTTGAGTCTCATGGGATTATTTATGGGTATGGGCGACCATTAGCCAAAATTGATGAACGAATACCTCATACGCTCAAGCTAGCCTCAGAGTTAGGATTGGATAATGGTGTTCATTTTCAGTTAGCGTTGAAAATCTATGAGCTTCTTAAGCGTACGCGTGGTTTGTCAATAAACATTGCCGCTGTAAACACATCTCTAGTGGCCGATATTGGCTTAACCGTTGAAGAGTATCAGCAGTTTCTAACGCCATGCTTTATTACCGGAATGGCACCTTGTTATATAGATGCTAGAGACAAACCTGAAGGCAGTTTTTTCCCCGTACGATGTGAAAGTATTCTTAATAAAGAAACTAAAAGACGTGATTGGGATTAAGTTGTCACCGAGAGGTGAACTGAGTAATACACTTTACTGATGTTCATAGATTAAGGGCAGTCGATATATTGCTTCTGCCCTTTTTTTGTAATATCTACTTCTTAGAAATTATAAGAAACTTCTCCATAAGCACTTCGCCCAGCCATAGGGAAATCACCAGGCACTGCGGCTACAGGACCAGGGCTTGCTTCATAAACACTTTCATCAAACATATTTCTCACAGACACCTTAAGCTCTAAGGAATTCCAAACAGCCGATTTTCTTAATGTTATGTCGACCGTTGTGTAATCATCCAGTGGAGAACGGGCATCACCAGATACCCTCTCTTGCTCACCAACCCAGTTCACTTGGGTATCAAAATGCCAATCATCGATAAACTCCCATTCACTGCGGCCATAAATTTGGTGGTTAGGTGCATCCCCTACATCGTCATTAGTCTTGTCATCCTCAGACTTTTGATAGGCATAATTCGCTAATAGCCGAAACGTATGTATAGGTCTATAGTCGATCTCTAATTCCGTACCATACCCTGTTCTTTCTCCAATATTTTGAAATTGCTTTGTTCCCAAACCTGCATCAGTTAGCGTAATCAGGTCTTCTATTTGGTAGTAAAATAAATTGGCCGTATATAAAAGCTCTGATGAGAGAGTTTGTGAAAAGGCAAATTCATAAGTATCAATTGTTTCAGGGTCAAGGTCGGTATTACCCAATGCGATAGGGTTACTAGTAACGTATAGTTCATTGATCGCTGGTGCCCTAAAAGCTCGACCATAAAGCAGCTTTGTTGTAATGCTATTAGTTGTTGCCCATATCAATGCAAGCCTTGGGTTAGTCGTCCCTCCAAAATCAGAGTAGTGATCATATCGTACCCCCGAAGTAAGCTGCCAATTGTCTGCAAACTGCCATTCATCTTGTGCAAAGAAATAATACGTTGTTCTGTCTTCTTCAGGCATCCACACTTCATCAGTGCCACTTACATCTTCTATACCCGGCTTCGGAGAGAAGTCAGGGTTAAAGTTTTTAGACTCAGTTACTTCAAATACATCTCCCCAATACCCACCAGTACCTAGCCTTATTATGTGTTTCTTAAAACCTTTGTAAGCACTACTGAAATCAAACCGTGCATTTTCTTCTTTAAACTCAGGATTACCAATAAACCCATCAGGGTACGCCCCACCAAATGCGCCTTGTGGAAAAATCAATACATCTTCTTCTACTTGCTGTGTGCCTCTATAATAACTAACACGCCCTTCAATACCCCAGTTGGGTGTGAGGTCATTTAGAGTATATGTGTAATCTGCATTAAAACGCTCACTTGAAAACCTGCCATGAGTATCTAACGCTTGACCAATACCAGGGCCAGTCCCAATATCGTCTCTACCTTGATAGCCCGCACGAAAACGTGAATTTTGGTAAGCTATATCAACACGGGACTCAATCATCTCTTTATTGGTATTTACGGAGCCTGGGGCAAGTGATGCATTTGTCATGGACGCTTCATCTAACCCTGTTTGAGCATCGTGGTGAATTGTTTCTCGTTGTCCGTCTGTCGTCTCATACTCAAAAGTAAAGCCTATATCAACATCACCATAAGTTCCGCCATGCTCAACCCAACCCGCTTGCGTATCAAAACTTCCGGCCCTTACCCCCGCTTTCGTGCCACTAATATTTCTACGCGCTTTGGTTATTATATTTATAACTCCAGCAAAAGCGTCTGCGCCGTGCATTGCTGAACCTGGGCCACGAATAACCTCTATGCGCTCTATAGATTTAACAGGCATGCCAGACCATGCATTCCCTCTATTACCAAAAACTAAATCTGTGACAGGGATACCATTCACAAGCACGAGTGTTTGAGCATTAGACGAAGACGTAATACCTCTCATATTATACTTGGGAGCAAACACTTGATCTGAACGCCCTACATGTAAACCGGGTACTGTTTCCAAAATCTCATCTAGGTCAGTCGCCCCCATCGCAATAATATCGTCTTCCGTAATAACCGTCGCAACAGCCGCGGCTTTATCTAGTGGTGTCTCCGTGCCTGTAGCAAGAGTAATAACCCTTACCTGCCCTAACTCCTCTAAAGACATATCCCACAAACTCTTATCATCACTCGCCCCAACAGCCCCGCTAGCCAAAGCCATAGAAACCGCTAAAACACTAGAAACAGGAAGAGAAGAACCAAAGAATTTTTTATTATTCAAAAGAAAAGAAGCGCTAGAAATATTTTTTATCATTACGATACCAAAACATACATCAAAGTAGTTATTATGCGCTGCAATACAAATACGCTCAGTACATCAATAATACGTAGCTAGTAATTTGTTCTATAACGCTTTTTTATTATTTTATTTAAGTTGCTTATTTTGAGTATATCGCCTTTTTCTATTATTGCTATGTTTAAGCAAGGCTAATTGAATGATTTAATGGGGGTTTTTATAACTTTTTTGAATATAAGAATGTATGCCAAGCCACTTAATGCTATATAGAGATAGCAAATACGCGTAGCTTATAAATAATATGCTAGTTTGATGTAGCTTTTTATGTATTCCTTAATAAAAGCATGGGGTCAGACTCGAAAAGCATGGGGTCAGACTCGATTGAAGACTTTTAGTGAACGGGCTAGTTAATCAATGCATAACTAACCAGCAGCGATTGTGCGCTTTGGCGGTGTCGCATGAATGCAGTTAAATAAACACATTTTTCTGAATCATCATAACGATATAATATTTTATACTTTTCAAAAGTGAGCTGAAGGTAATCAGTCACTCCAATTAATTCTAACTCATGACAAACTGGCGCAGACTTAGGGTTTGAAGAAAGCAGTTTTTCAGCCGTATTTATAAGCTTATCAGCAAGGTCTATTGCTTTGTCTTCTCCTATATATTCTGTCATATAACGAGTAAGCAGAAACAACGTTTCAAACCCTGTTTCTGTAAGCTCAACGCGAGTCATTCAGCTTTTCGCTCCCGGCTTTAATTCGATCTCTTAGGGATGATTTTGCTTTGTCTGCACTCATTGTTCTTCCGCTTTTAATATCCCTTTCAGCAAAATTCATTAATTTAAGAAGCGCTATTCCATCATCACGAAGCTGTGCTTGTTTTTCAGACTCTATTCGGTAAACAGGCTTTCCAGATTGTGTAATAACCATAGGCTCATCAAGTTCGAGCTTCGCTGCATTTTGTTTTAAGTAACTTATGGTCTCTACTCTCATATCGTACGCCTTCTAACTAACAGTTTATGGTCTAATTATAGACTTTAAATAGTCTCCACATCAATTATAAAAGCATTATCAGACTCGACTGTTGCCCTTCTCACGTAAATATTTTTCAGAGCATCTATCCCCTCCGCACGACTCAGGAGAAACCGCTCTATTTATCTTCTCTGCAATCTGTTCTTTAAAATAATCACTTCCCAACACCCATGCTTTATTGGTTGCTGATCGAATGTCATTAAGTGTTTTTTCATTCAAATGGTTTTTGAACAGCGCTCTATAAACCTGCTGACGGTTATATTCTGTGTTGCCTAAACTTAAATACTCGGCATGTGGAACGGTTAAATGATCAGTTCGTCCGAGGGCGTTAAAGCAATAGCTTGACCAAGGATAATCAGACGGATGTTCAACCATGCCAGCCCTCACGGGGTTAAGTTCAATGTATCGATAGCAAGTTAATAAATAACTAGAAGAATCAATTAAAGAAGCTTTATAACGCCCTTCCCATAAGGTGCCTGTTCGCTTATAGCTATAGTTAAAATATTGAACATAATATCGACCCAACATTTGAATCGCTTTAGATATTCCATTTTCACTATTGGGAGTTATTAGCAGATGTACGTGGTTTGTCATTAGCACATAAGCATGTAATTCACAGTCATGTTTTTTGCAGGCGTCACGCAATTTTGTGAGATAGAACTGGTAGTCCTCAGTCGCATAAAAAATAGCTTCGCGGTTATTACCACGAATTATAATATGTTGAGGATGTCCTGGAATGATAAACCTTGGTAAACGGGCCATTGCAACCTCCTTGTCGCTTGGCATAAATTTTGAGCAATTTTAAGTCATAAGCACCAAAGCCTCAAGACGTCTTGGCTTTATAGCAATCGAGTCTGACCCCATGCTTTTAGTCTTGGCTTACAATAATTTCTGGAAATAAATTAGTAAAATTCTTCGCTCGCTGAGACAACTCGGCGGTTACTTTTCTGGCGATATCTCTATACATTAATGCCACTTCTGAATCAGGCTCTGCCACTACGGTTGGCGTGCCTGCATCTGTTTGCTCTCGTATGGTTTTGTGTAACGGTAACTGCCCTAACAAGCTTGTTTCATATTGCTCTGCAATGCGCTCGCCGCCGCCTTCACCAAATAAAGGCTCATGGGTACCGCAGTTACTGCAAATATGAACACTCATATTTTCGATGACACCCAGCACTGGAATCTCGACCTTGCGGAACATTTCTATGCCTTTTTTACAATCAAGCAGAGCAATATCTTGAGGCGTGGTAACGATAACAGAACCCGCTACAGGTACTTTTTGCGATAAGGTAAGCTGAATATCACCGGTGCCTGGTGGCATATCTACGATCAAATAATCAAGGTTATCCCATAATGATTGGTTAAGCAGTTGCTGCACCGCGCCACTTACCATTGGGCCACGCCATACCATGGGGGTGTTGTCATCGACTAAAAAGGCCATCGACATGGCTTGTATGCCGTATTT
>JADGDV010000074.1 GCA_016744695.1 Hahellaceae bacterium | reverse complement strand
TTTGATGAAACGGCTATTCAGGTTGGAGGTCATACAGATTCTACAGGGTCTTTGAGCTTAAATCAGACATTGAGTGAGCAGCGCGCTAATAGTGTTAAGTATTTTCTTCAGGGGCAAGAAATACCTTCAGGGCGCATTCATGCCTCAGGCTATGGCCCTCGTTACCCGGTAGCTAGTAATAGCTCTGCAGCAGGTAGAGAAGCAAATCGACGTGTAGAGTTGAAATTGCTACCTTTGAAATAGGTTTATGCAAGCAATAAAAAAGGGGCTATGAAAGCCCCTTTTTGCCTAGTAAATTACACGGCAGCGAATAGTACCTTTAACTGCTTTTAGCTTCTCTAAAGCTAGCTTGCTGTATTCTTTATCAACTTCGACAACAACATAACCTACTTTATCGTTAGTCTGTAAATACTGACCACCAATATTGATATTATTATCAGAAAATACCTGGTTAATAGAAGATAGAACGCCAGGGATGTTTTCATGAATATGAAGTAAGCGGTGCTTGTCTGGGTGAGCCGGTAATGCCACTTCAGGGAAGTTAACCGATGAAACGGTTGTGCCTGTGTCGCTATAGGTTGCTAACTTTTCAGCTACTTCTACACCAATATTTTCTTGAGCTTCCATTGTGCTACCACCCACGTGAGGGGTCAGGATAACATTGTCGAATTCACGTAAAGGAGAAACAAACTCTTCGTTGTTAGACTTAGGCTCAACAGGGAATACATCAATCGCTGCACCGAGTAGTTTCTTGCTACGTAATGCATCAGAGAGTGCATCAATGTCTACCACGGTACCGCGAGCTGCGTTCATAAGAATGCTGCTGTCTTTCATTTGCTCAAACTGCTCAGCCCCAAACATATACTTGGTTGCAGCCGTTTCAGGCACATGCAAGCTAACAATGTCAGATATTGCTAAAAGCTCTTTCATAGAGCCAACTTGAGTCGCATTACCCAAAGGTAATTTAGTCACGATATCGTAGAAGTACACTTTCATGCCTAGTGATTCAGCTAAAACACTAAATTGTGTACCAATACTACCGTAACCGATAATACCTAACTTCTTACCACGAATTTCGTAACTGTCTTTAGCCGACTTTAACCAGCCGCCACGATGACACATTGCATTTTTTTCTGGCACGCCACGAAGCAGTAAAATAGCCTGAGCGAGTACGAGTTCGGCAACACTTCGTGTGTTTGAGAACGGTGCATTAAATACCGCAACACCTTTAGCTAGTGCTGCTAGCAAGTTAACCTGATTGGTTCCAATACAGAAACAACCTACCGCAATCAGCTTTTTAGCTGCGTCGAAAACTTTCTCTGTAAGCTGTGTACGTGATCGGATACCCACAAAATGAGCATCTGCAATTTTTTCAATCAGATCTTCTTCTGAAAGAGACGTTGTCAGATATTCGATGTTCGTGTAGCCGGCAGCATTCAAAGTATCGACGGCAGATTGGTGTACACCTTCTAATAGAAGGAATTTAATCTTGCTCTTATCGAGTGACGTCGTAGTCATGATGTTACAGTAACCTTTTGCAGTAGGAAGCGTACGATCTTGCTGTTAAATGCTTGAAAAATACCTTTTTAAGGGGAATTTCAATGAATTTAACAAGCGGAGATCAACAGAATAAGCGCGGTATGATACCATATTTGTAATTAAGTGCACTGCATCAAATTGACTCTGCCTGATATTAAATTGAACTGGAAGGTTTTAAGAGAACTATGACTCAAGAACAACTCATTGAAGAACTTAAAAAACTGCTTGATGAAGGCAAAGTACGTACAGATAACGACGCTTTGCAGACCTTTGGTAAAGACTGGACAAAAATCCACGAGCCTAAGCCCATCGCTATTGTTTTTCCTAAAAGTACTGAACAAGTTCAGGCTATTGTGAAATTTGCCAATGAGCACAATATTGGTTTGGTACCTTCTGGGGGGCGTACCGGTTTAAGCGCCGGAGCGGTCGCAACAAACGGTGAAATTGTTGTGTCGTTTGATTATATGAATCAGATACTTGAATTCAGCGGTAGTGACCGAACCGTTCGTTGCCAGGCGGGTGTAGTGACTGAGCAGTTACAGAATTACGCTGAAGAGCAGGGGCTTTACTATCCTGTTGATTTTGCATCTGCTGGTTCAAGTCAGTTGGGTGGCAACATATCAACTAATGCCGGTGGCATTAAAGTTATTCGCTACGGTATGAGCCGAGATTGGGTGCTTGGACTTAAAGTAGTAACCGGTAATGGCGATATACTTGAACTCAATAAAGACTTAGAGAAAAACAATACAGGTTATGACATTCGTCACCTGTTTATAGGTGCAGAGGGCACGCTCGGTTTTATTACTGAGGCCACGATGAAGCTCACGCGTCAGCCTACTAACCTTACTGTATTGGTATTAGGCTTAGCTGATCTAGATAATACGATGAACGTTTTGCAGACATTTCAGCAAAAGATCGATTTAACTGCCTATGAATTTTTCTCTCATCAGGCAATGGGGCATGTATTGGCCCATGGTGATGTACCGGCTCCCTTTGAAGGTGAAGCGCCTTATTATGCTTTACTTGAATTTGAAGCAATTTCAGATGGGGTGATGGATGATGCCATGGCCTTGTTTGAAAAATGCGTAGAAGAAGGCTGGGTGGTTGATGGTGTTATTAGTCAAAGTGAAACACAAGCTCAGAACTTATGGCGTTTAAGAGAAGGTATTTCTGAATCAATTGCGCCTCATACACCTTACAAAAATGATATTTCAGTGGTTGTGTCTAAAGTCCCTGAGTTTTTGCAAGAAATTGATGCAGTGGTCACAGAGCACTATCCCGATTTTGAAATTATCTGGTTTGGCCATATTGGTGATGGTAATTTGCACCTTAATATCCTCAAGCCTTCGGACCTACCAAAGGAAGAGTTTTTTGAAAAATGCTTACAAGTTAATAAGTGGGTGTTTCAGATTGTTGAAAAATACAACGGCAGCGTTTCAGCTGAACATGGTGTGGGTTTAACAAAGAAAGACTACCTTAGCTACACTCGAAGCCCAACAGAGATTGAATATATGAAAGGGATTAAGCGAGTATTTGATCCTAAGAATATTATGAATCCTGGCAAGGTGATTGATCTATAAAACAAAAGAATCTGGTGCGCAAGCACACCCTATAATACTCGGAAATATGTTTCTTATAGGGTGTGCTTGCGCACCAGTAGCGCTGGATAATAGAAACCCTTTAAGTTTATCGAGTTTAAATACAAGGAGTAATTATGTCCTACCAACACCAATTCTCTGATGGAACACCCTTTAATCACCCTCTAGGTAAAGTTGTCTGTGTAGGTAGAAACTACGCCGAGCATGCAAAAGAACTCAATAACCCCATCCCCAGTACGCCTATTTTGTTTATAAAGCCAGCAACGGCGGTAAGCCCTTTTTCTGACACAATCAATTTGCCTTATGATTTAGGTGAGTGTCATTATGAAACTGAGCTAGCCATTTTAATTGGGAAGCAATTAACGAAAGCTGCGCCAGAAGACATTGATGATGCGATTGCAGGGTACGGTCTTGCCCTGGATTTAACGTTACGGACTCTTCAAAGCGAGTTAAAAGCAAAAGGACACCCCTGGGAAATTGCAAAAAGCTTTGATGGCTCATGTCCCTTGTCTTCCTTTGTTCAGCCAAGTGAACTAAAAGACTGCTCTGATATTGAGTTTCAGCTAAAAATAAATAACGAGCTGCGTCAGCACGGAAAAACGTCAGATATGATTACTGCCATTGAGCCTTTAGTCGCCTATATTAGTCAGTATTTCACACTCATGCCGGGTGATGTTGTGCTAACGGGGACTCCCGCAGGAGTAGGGCTCCTTGAGCCTGATATGAAGCTGGAAGCACAGCTTGAGTCTGTATTATTCACAGAAAGCCTTGTTGTGGGCTAACTCGTCGAACGCTTGGTGTTTTTTACTTTGCTATACCCTATTTGATTACGATGGAAAGAAGAGATGACTGATATAAAAAGAGAAATGACTTTACGCTTTTTAGCGCCACCAACGGGCGCGAACTTTGGCGGAAAAATCCATGGTGGCTCGGCGATGAAATGGCTTGATGAAGCAGGCTATGCTTGCGCTGCTGCTTGGAGTGGACGCTATTGTGTGACGGCTTTTGTTGGAGATATTAACTTTCATCACCCCGTATCAGTGGGTGA
>JADGDV010000013.1 GCA_016744695.1 Hahellaceae bacterium | reverse complement strand
ACCGCCCCAGCGAGATATGATATCTACTTTCCTTGAAAGAGGCTTAAGTAGCGACGCGAAATCTTTTAATACGGAATCGCCTGCATCATGCCCGTAAGTGTCATTGACGTGTTTAAAGTGATCAATATCCATCAAAATAATAGAAAAATAGCTATTACTGCGTTGATGGCGGTAAAGCTCTTTCTCCATGCATTCCTTCATATCCCTTCGATTAGATAGCTTTGTTAATTCATCGGTTCTTGCTGCTTGCTCATAAAGAGAAGCCATTGCAATGAGCTCATCTCTGGCTGACCTTCTTGAGTCATCTAGCATATAAGCGCAAGCGGTAACGAATGAGAAGGTTGATAGAAACCGAATTTTAAAATCAGGATTATATTCTGTAGTCACAAAGGGTAGCTCAGGAAAGTAAAAAATAAAGAAGACAGCAATGAGCGCTCCAATAGATAGCGTTAAACCGTACCTGAGCCCCATGACATAAAAACCCATAGGAGGGAATACATAAAACCAGAGGGGCCCTGTATTACTTTCACCTCCTGAGGCCGTTAAATAAAGGAAAAGAATGCCGACCATATACATAAAGGCATTTTGAAAAAAAGGAGCATTACCTCTTAATTGAAAATTAATAAGGTTTGTGACTGTAATAAGACCAAAGAAAAAAAGAATATTGCCATGAAAGTGGTGGTCTGAAAGGTGTGACTTTGTTCCTATGGCGACTAGGAAAAAAATCGCACCCAGAGATAAAAAACGCAAAAACCCAACAACTCGCTGCTCGTCATTTTGTTGTGTTGCTACGATTCTTGAGTTAACTCTTTCCTGAATGCTGTTTGAGCTTCCATTTACTTGAGTGATAGGTTTATTTATGTCGATTGTACTGTCTCTGTGTCATACGTTTACAATTCCATCAACCTTAAGTGATAGTTGAGATTAGGTGAATTGTAAATAATTAATAGCGGGAACCTTGCTATAAACAGGTCTTATTATCGTTTTTGCAGACTTGACCTGATATTTAATAATATCAAAGATAATTCTGTACTTACGCCCAATTAATGAATGTAGGCTAATAACGGAGTGGAAGTCGTCTTTTTAAATTGATCTCTCTTATTTTGATTTAGTCGATATCACACTAATGGCATTAGTTATAGTATTAGCTATAGTATTATTAACTTAATAAAAAAGTAGCCGTATACGGGCAAGTTGCTTCATGAATGTATTGTTAGTAGAAGATAGTAAGGCTATTCGCCACCTTGTTGCGGCTTATGTTGAAGAGGTGGGGCATAAAGTATTAATGGCCGAGACAGGGGAGATTGCACTTGAATTATTTGATCAGGAGCATATAGACCTTGTTTTAATGGATATTGAACTGCCGGGAATCGATGGCTTTGAGGTCACTCGTCGGATGCGTGCGAGGCTGGCTAATGAGTGGCTGCCTATTGTCTTTCTTAGTTCAAATTCATCGGACCAGCATTTCGTTAAAGGTATTAAGGCGGGTGGCGATGCTTACCTCGCCAAACCTGTAAACGGCCCTGTCTTGCAGTCAATGGTTCAGGCAATGGGACGGATTGCGTCAATACAAGAGCAGCTCCAGAAGGTTAATGAAGAATTATCTCGGTTAGCGCATGTTGATGCGTTGACAGAACTAACTAACCGCCGTGGGTTTATTATGAATTATGGGCGGGAGTGGGGGCGTGCTAGTCGGGAGGGTTCAACGCTCTCCGTTGTAATGATTGATATCGATTCATTTAAGGCATACAACGATAATTACGGTCATGTAGATGGTGATGATTGCCTTCGTCGAGTCGCTCAGGCAATGGGCTCTTGCATCTTGAGGCCCGCAGATGTTGTTGCTAGATACGGTGGTGAAGAGTTTATTGTTTTGCTACCCAATACCTCAATTGAAGGCGCGATGTTAGTTGCTGAGCGTCTACGGAAGGTGGTTAATGATGAAGCGATACCCCATGCTCACGCTCTGGTTGGAAATACCGTATCGGTGAGTCTAGGGGTTGCAGAAAAAACGGAAGGTCAAACCCCCGACGGCTTGTTAGAGGCTGCCGATAAAAACCTGTATAAAGCAAAGGAAGGTGGACGCAATCAAGTGTGTGGAACCTTCTAATAATTGCTGTTATGGTATCCTGTAAGAAGCGAAGGGTATTGTAAAATAAACAAATTTTAGGGAATGTACGCATGAGTAGTGCAGAAGAAAGTCGTCAAGCAAGGGTGATTTCAGAGTTAAGTGTTTTCATTAAGAAAGTATTGAGCGATCCTACCGTGGCAAGTAAGTGCATGGAGATTGCGCGACGAGTTAAAAATGAGTCCGATGCTGATCTTAAGATGGCGGAAGCAATTAGCTCTGAAACCATCGTTAGAATTCCTGAAAACCATAGTGATGCAGATAAAATGTTCTTAAATATAATAAAAGACGTGCTTGAGGATGAATCTGCGCTTTATTGACTTTTTATCAGGTGTTCGAGTTGCTTGACTAAGCTTGGATACCGTTTTACAAGTGTTTCTATTGTTGCAAGTTGCATATCTTTATATTCAAATCCAGGACAAACAGCTTCGCTAATGAGTCCGAAGTCTTTCAAAGAATTCCCTTCTTGTATTAGCTGGCTCGCCTTCCAGTCTCCTCCTTTAACCATTAGTTGGAATTGGTGGCCTTGGTGAAGATCGGGGCCCAGTATTTTTATACTTAATGTGCCTTCTGCATCCACAATATAGTATTTAATCGGTGAGCCAGAATGAAAGAAATGAATGATATCTGATTTGTTCTTGTGTAAATAACCAATGGGCATTTCATTTGTGAGCATATAAAAAATGGAGCTCATTGCCGCCTGATTAGCTTGGGTGTGGATAGGCGATTCGAATGTCCGTTTAAAGTAACCGCCTTCAATGTGAGGTTCAAGTTTTAGCTTTTGTATTATTGACTCTTTGACTTGCATTACTACTGGTTTACTTGTTTCTTGTTTTCAGGCTCAGAGTGCTTGCAAAGCTTTTTAAATGCATTGATTTCGCTTGAAATCTTATCATCTTCAGCTATTTTGCTCTGCTCAATCAAAATTTCTTCGAGAATGTCCATCGTGGTTAAGGGGTTTGCCAAAACTACTCTGAATACAACGCAAGGGAAGTTGTTGTGGTGCTGGGGTTCTAGTAATGTTCTGGAAACAAATGCTCGCCCAAGCTCTCGTTGAGTTTTTTGAATATATTTGGTGATTCGATTGATGTGCGTATTAATGCGCTCAGCGTGTTCTGGCTCGGCGATGCTTAGCTCGTCCTGAAGCCATTGGGGGCAATAACGGTAGGTTAGAATATTAAGTTCGGGCTTGGTGATTAATTCAAAATCATCATTGTTATTAATTAATTCAGCAAAGTCTCTGGCTTTTTCAATGCCCTGATCGATGAGAATTTCATAACCTTCTTTGCCTATAATTCTAAGGCCGGAATGAATAAGCATCGACATGCCGGGTCTAGAACCTTCTAATGTTGTGCTACCTAGGTCTTTAGAACCTTTGCGTACTACATACTGGGCATGATGTTCAATAGCGCTTAGTTTGGCTGGGTCTTTGAATATAACCAAGCCTGACCCCATAGGGACATATAATTGTTTATGGGCATCTAGTGTGACAGAGTCTGCTTTCTCTATGCCTTTTAACAGATGTTTATGCTCACGAGAAAATAGAGTAGGCCCACCCCATGCAGCATCTACATGGAAATGTGCTTTGAATTCTCGGGCAATTTCTGCAATTTCTTCTAGTGGGTCTATGTTTCCTGTTTCAGTGGTGCCTGCAATGCCTACGATTGAGATTACTTTAATTTTCTCATGCTGCAGCTTAATGCATTGCTCTCTTAATAGGTCTAACTGAATACGGTTGTCGTTATCAGTTTCTATGGCTATGAGGTTTTCACGGCCAATTCCCAAAATATCGGCTGTTTTGCTGAGAGAGTAGTGACCTCGCTTTGAAACTAGAATAGCGGCGCCTTCATAGCCGTAGTAACGAAGTGCTTTAAAGAGACCTTGTTGATTAACGCCTCTAAAGCTCCCTTCTGCTGGAAATGCTAAATTTCTGGCTGTCCAGAGTGCTGTTACATTGGCAATGGTGCCGCCAGAGCCCATGGAGCCTAATGCAAAATGAGTGTTGTGCATCCAGTGCTTATAGAATTCACTGTCTTGCTCGTAAACAAGGCGATGCAGCATGCCTGTAACTTGGCGCTCCATAGGGGTAAACGCCTTGGATGTTTCCGTTTTAACAAGGTTTTGATTGAGCGCAATCATAATCTTGGATAGAGGAAGCATAAAGTAAGGGAGTGCAGAGGTCATATGACCCACAAAACTGGGGGATGCGGTGTGAACCGATTGGGCAACCAATTTATCGAGAAGAAATTGAGTTTGTTCTGAAACAAATATGGGCTTATCAGGTATTTTTGAGTCAGAAAAGTCTTTTTCTACCTCTGTTAAATCTTTTTCGACAGCAACAATATGGTCTTGTAAGAAACCTGCTAGGTTTCTGGAAATATTTTTATCAATTTGGCTGAGCGTTGAGTCAGGTGCCTCGGGTACAGTGAATACCCTATACATGCTTTTAATGCTGGCAAAGGCCAGTTTTTTCTTGTTTTTTATGGAGTTATGCGGCATAGGATTATCTTCGAGTGTTAACGACTGACTTCTGCTATAGGCTCGATAGGACATAATATTTAGGTGTAAGTTTTTAGTGATGCACAGTATAAACTGTCATGCATAAGATAACCAGAGGGCTGTAAAGGGTGAGTTTGACTGAGACGAATTGTAGACTTCTTTAATCTATTTTTATGACTTTGTTCGCCTAGGTTAATAATATTGAGTATGCTTAGTAACAGTAATTTAATCGGGGAGTTTGATGTATGACTAAGTTCATGAGTTTTTTATATATAGTACTTTTTACACTGGTGCTGGGTGCTTGCTCCAGCAAGACTACTATTGATAGTGATATGGGTATCAGTGGTGCGCCTGATTGGGTTAACGAAGGTAGTCAGGCTGTTGAGAATAATGAGGGCCGTTTGATACATGGTGTAGGTATGGCTCCGGCGATGGGAGATGTCTCTTTGCAAAAATCAACGGCTGATAATCGTGCACGAGCTGAAGTCGCTCGGGTTTTGTCTACCTATATTGACGCCGTGAGTAAAGATTACACCGCAAGTTCTGGCGGCGAAGCTGACCTTAATGTTGAACGAGAAATACGTAGTACAACTCAGTTAGCGTTAAGTGGTGCTCGAATACTTGGGCATTGGAAAGATGACGATACTAATGATATTTATGCCTTTGCAGAGCTAGACTTAGATGCTGTTGAGGCTACGCTGAAAACGGCAACGTCCTTGAGTGATGCTTTTAAAAAGTATTATAAAGAAAACGCTAGCACCAATTTTGATCGCTTTATGGAGAAGAAATAACAATGAGAATTTACTTGGCAGTCATTTTATCAAGTTTGTTAATAGCAGGGTGTGGCACACAGGTTACACGTATGGATGTTAATGAGACTATCGACCTCAGTGGAAACTGGAACGATACGGACTCTCGGTTAGTGGCCGAGGAGATGATTACAGATGTTCTTTCTCGTCCCTGGATTTCAAATTTTGTTAGCAAAAAAGGTCATGCACCAGCAGTGATTGTGGGATCTGTGCGAAACCTTAGTCATGAACACATTAATGTAAATACCTTTGTTGCTGATATGGAAAGAGCGTTAATTAATTCTGGGCGGGTTGAATTCGTAGCGTCTAGTACTGAGCGTGGTGAAATACGTGAAGAAAGAAAAGATCAAGACCTTAACTCATCTGAAAAAACACGTAATGAAGCAGGTAAAGAAGTTGGCGCAGATTTTATGTTGAAGGGTCAGATAAATACTATCGTGGATGTTGATGGCAAAGAACAGGTGCGTTACTACCAAGTTGATCTGACACTAATCAGTATGGCCGATAACCGCAAAGTGTGGCTTGGGCAGAAGAAAATCAAGAAGTTGGTTGAAAATGCGAAGGTTCGTTACTAGTTGTTTGATTTTATGCCATTAAAATTAAAGAGCGTACTCTTTTTTTTATTACCATTTTTTTTGCAGGCTTGCGCCATGCATCAAACGGAAGTGAATTCTCTAGCGGAAGGACTTGAAGGCTTAGGCGCTGAAAAAACATTGCTTGCATTGCAAGAAATTGATGCCTCAGACCGTGATCGTGCGCAATATTTGTTAAATGTAGGTTTATTGAAAAGTATTAGGGGAAATTTCTCTGATGCTAACAAGGACCTTCAATTGGCAAAAGAAATACTTAATGCTCTTCAGGCCGTAAGTGTGAGTGAAAGTGTGTGGGCTACCACTATTAATGAAACACTAACAAGCTACGATGGTAGCGCCAGTGAGCGGGTATTGTTGCATGAGTTAATGTCGATTAATTATTTGATGCAAAATGATCTTGATGCAGCAAGGGTTGAGGTCTTGCAGGCTAGTGTTGTAATGGATGAGTTGGCAAGCGCAAGTGGCCCCAGTGGACAGCTTGCAAGTAGTCATTATATTGCTGGTTTGGTTTATGAATTAGGGGGGGAGTTAGACGATGCAATGATCAGCTATCGTAAGGCTGAAAAAATAATGACTGTGCGCAACATTCATCTTCCCGCCGCGTTGAAATATAGTCTTCTTAATTTGAGCCGAGATCTAGGGCTTGATGCTGATTATAAAAAATATAATCAGCGGTTTAATATGGTTGCAACGACCTTGCCTCCAGACTCCGCAGAAATTATTGTGATTTACTGGGATGGTATAGTAACCAGTAAACGTGAAAAGTCATTGAGTGTGTGGGTGCCATCTTTAGAGCAAGTTGTTTCTCTTGCTGTGCCCACGTATCCAGAGTCAGATTATGTGAAAAGGCCATTAAACGTTAACTTTGATGGAAAGCATTATATTACTCAAACTCTTGAAGATATAGAGGCGCTAGCAAGAGAAGATCTTGCTGATAATTTTGCACAAATATATACAATGACATTGGCTCGTATGGTTGCGAAAGCTGAAATGGTTAAGCAGGCGAATGGTCAAAATAGTAGTTTGGGGTTGCTAATGAATTTAGCTACATTATTAACGGAGTCTGCAGATATTCGTAGTTGGAATATGTTGCCATCAACTATTCAGGTTTCCAGGTTTTTAGTGCCGACGGGTAAATACCCGTTACCTGTAAACAATTTTGTAACATCAACGTCAGAAAAGACCGAGTTCACTGCCCGCGCGGGTGATAAAATAGTACTGTTTATTTCTTCTGCAAGTCGTAGAACATTCTACTCATATTTTTAGCTGAGTTTTCAGGGTTGAATAATAATGAATATAAAAATCATAACAACATTGCTTTTAAGTCTTTTATTAGCGGCCTGTAGTTTAACTTCAAGCCAGCCGTCGTGGCTTGACCAGCCCGCAGAAAATTATTCCCAAAAGCGTTATCTCAGTGCTGTTGGTGAGGCCGATAGTCGCAATGGAGCTAATGATAGGGCGCTGGCTAATCTGGCTAAGATCTTTGAAGTAGCTATTAAAGATCAATCTCTTGATTTTTCAGAAGCACAGATAACAACTGGCCAATCTGGACGCGTGACGACTAATAAGCAGAGTCTCGCAAGGTATGTTTCAACGGAAGCAAAGCATGTGCTTGAAGGTGCCCAAGTGGTGGAAACTTGGCAGTCGGATGATGGGCGATCCTTCGCTTTGGCTGTTTTGGAAAAAGCGCCGGCAGAGCGACGTTTCCGTGAAGGGGTTCGCAGTGCGGATCGGAAAATTGAAGAGCGGGTGATTTATGCAGGGCAAAGAGCTCCAAACCCCATTGCAGCATTAGCCGTTCTTAAGCAAGCAAGAGAGATTGAGAATCAACGAAGTAATCTTAATCGTAACCTTGGCGTAGTCAGTGGAAAAGGTATACCTGCCCACTATGATCAAGCTAAGCTTGAGGCGCTACTGCGTGAGGCTTTGGTTGCTTTACATTTTAATGTTGTAGCTGATTCAGTACAGTTACAGCAGAGTTTAGAAAGTGCCGTCAGTGCGCTTGGAATTACGCTTGATGAAGGCTCTTTTTATCAACTTAAAGCGACCATGGATACTGAGGAAATACAAAAAAAGCAGGGTTGGTATTGGTTACGTGGTTCAACCGAGATTAGTTTGATGAAATATGATGAGGTTATTGCTAAAAAACGTTGGCCCCTTAAGGTCTCAGCGACAGATAAGGGGCAGGTAGAGCAAAGAGCTAGGGATATGTTGAGTGCTAATATGGTTGATTACGTGTATGAGCTAATAACATCTAATTAACAGTCATGCTGGGTACTTATAATAACTTACATTTAGGGTGTTAAAGCAGTTCTACCACTGCTTTTCTCAATGCCTTGTCAAGGTAATGCCCTTCCAGTTTTCTCCCATTAATATAGATCGCTGGTGTACCTCTCACGCCTAAGTTAATTGCTTGAAGTTCTGAAGCTTTTACTTTTTTAGCGGTGGCAGAGTCTGCAATACATTGGTCAAACTGCGCAAGATCAAGCTGAAGTGTTTTAGCGATAGTGTGAGGCGAGTTGTCACTTAGCTGAACTTGTTCTTCAAATGCCTGGTTATTATATTCCCAAAATTTACCTTGCTGGTCAGCGCATACCGCACCCTCAGACACTTTACGCGAGATACCTGAGCGGTTAATAGGGAAGTCCATATAAGTGAGTTGTATTTGGTCTTTGTATTCTTCTAGCAAGGCGTGTAATTGTTGGCTTGCTTCTTTACAGTGAGGGCATTGATAATCTGCAAATTCAACAATGTTTATTTTTGCCTTAGGGTTGCCTGTGCTTGGGTAGCCTTCTGTATCGATAAACACTGTAGGCGATGCTGGCGCTTTAATTAGCAGTGAGAAATCACCTTTAAGCTCTAATTCTTCTAGTAAAGAAAGGCGTTTTTCTCTCTCTTTTTGTTGCGTGAGGTATTGAGCAATATCAGCCTTTATTTCATAAAAAGGCTTACCGATGCGATCTTTGTTTGCTTCAAAGAATGTGCTTACTTCTTCTTCAGAGGCAGGCGAAACGGCTAATAGTTTTTCCATAGCCGCTTCTTCACTGATATTTTCTTTTTTTGCCTGTTCTGCGGCAACAAGTTGAATAACTGCTTCTCCTAGAAAGGCACGTTGTTTTTCAAAGTGTTCATGCTCCATTTCATAATAGGGCATGGCGACACTGGTCGGTAAGTCATTCAGTGTATAGTTAGAACCTTTAAAGTTGATAAGTCCGCTTGCGTCATCGATTGACGGGCCTTTGTTGGCGTTGATAATGGTTGCTGATATCAGCATTCCAAGTGCAAATGCGGCAAAGGCGAAGGTGAATTTACTGCGGTTTTGCTGTCTTTGGTTGTCGTTCATATCGGGTCGCTTTTTGTGTGTCTTTCAAGTTAAAAAACAGTAATGCTATGCAGAGGATTATGTCTTTATCATCGGTCTGGCGCGTTCAATAATCTGTGTGCAAACCTTACTTTTTGGCATAGTGCCAATATTATGGCCGCCATTATGGTGTAAACGAGAAGAACAAAACAAGTCACTTATCATATTGCTGCTGTTACGCACTAATAAGGACCCTTGTATAGCTAATGCGAGGCGATCGACAATGTTACGTGCTCGGTATTCAATGTCGCTGAGGTCTGTGAACTCACTTTTTAACTTAAGCACAAAATTATCAAGGGTATTGTTTGAGCCTTTTGCTTTATCAACTTCATTAAAAAAAACATCAATAACAGACGGTGTTTTTGATATAGCGCGCAATACGTCGAGGCACTGAACATTGCCACTGCCTTCCCAAATAGAGTTAATGGGTGATTCACGAAATAACCGTGGAAAAATACTGCTTTCCATAACGCCACTACCACCAATACACTCCATTGACTCATAGGCGTGATTAGGGGTGCGTTTGCAAATCCAGTATTTACCAACAGCGGTACCTAAACGCATTAATAATTGCTCTGACTCATCGTGTTGATTGTCTAACGAGCGAGCCATGCGCATAGTAAAAGCAAGGGAGCCTTCTTGTTCTAGTGCTAGGTCTGCTAATACATTTTGCATCAAGGGTTGTTGATCAAGCTTGGCTCCGAAGGCTGATCGATAGTGGCAATGATGAGTCGCATGGGCGACAGCGAGTCGCTGCCCTGCTGAGGACCCAACCATGCAGTCAAAGCGAGTAAGAGAAACCATTTCAATAATGGTTTTCACTCCACGACCTTCTTCACCGACCATATACCCTAAGGCTCCACGCAGCTCCGTTTCGCTAGATGCATTAGCAACGTTACCCATTTTATCTTTGAGTCTAAGAAATTGAAGTGGGTTTTTATTCCCATCCGCAAGCCATCTAGGTACCAGAAAGCAAGATAGCCCCGCTGGGGTTTGGGCAAGCATTAAAAATGCATCACACATCGGAGCAGATACAAAATATTTATGACCAACAAGCTCATAAAGTTCACCAGAGCCACCTTGACCAACGGGGTGGGCTTTAGTTGTGTTGGCCCTAACATCAGAGCCCCCTTGCTTTTCGGTCATTGCCATACCGATGGTAATGCCCTGTTTTTGGTTAGGAGGGGTATTTGCTGGATTATAATGTTGTGAGGTAATTAGCGGTTCCCATATTTTCGCTAGATTCGGTTGTGTGCGTAATGCGGGAATGGCTGCAAAGGTCATTGTGATAGGGCAGCAGTGAGCAGCTTCTATTTGACTCTGAAGGTAGAACTTTGCGCTACGGGCAACATGAGCACCTTGTTTTGGATTTGTCCAAGGGGATGAATGCAGCCCATTCTCAACAGATGTCTTCATTAGCTCATGGTAAGCGGGGTGAAACTTAACGAGGTCAATGCGTTGTCCAAACCGGTTGTGGCTATGAAGCACGGGTTTGTTTTCATTGGCTTGAAAGCCTAGCTCTATGTAGCTCGCTTGTCCTACCTTTTCTCCAAATGAAGAAATGTCTTGCCTAGCCCAGTTGGCCCCTTCGCGTTCAACGGCTTCTTTTAGGGCGTTGTCCTGCTCAAATAAATTGTAGTTTTCTAACTCTGGTGGCTGGTTCTCGACAGTGTGAGTGTTTGCAAAATAATGATCTGTCATAAATTATTCCTTGCTGGTTACCGCTTGCACGCAAAAACGAGTAATTGACTTAATAAGTTGGTCTTCATTAATACCTTGTGGGTTAGATTAATAACATGAATCAGTATCCATATCTTAAAATAGTGCGCCATGATTCATCTTATTGGGTCGAATGTTATTTAATAATACACTGTATTGGAATGATCGTTCCTGTATATTTTTGGAATGTTTTATAACAATGGAGAAGTTAATGAGGCCGTTAACATTCAATAAACATAAAGCGCTGGCAGATGATTGAAACTGCACTCACAATTTTGGACTAATAAGAGATATCACAATGACTAATTTGCTTAAATCAATTTTTATTTCTGTTTATGTCACCCTGCTAATACTTGTTTCAGTTCATGCCTGTGTGGGCGTGTGGGAGTCGGGTGTTATGAGTGGTTGGGCAGGTGTAGGCATCGCCATTTGGCCCATGATGTTCTTCTTTGTTCGTTTGTTTTTATCTGATGTGGTTAGAACAAGTTCTAATCTCACTGTTTTTCAACTATTTACATGGGGTGGTTTCGCACTAACCCTTGGGCTAGGTTGGAAGAGCGAGGAATTAACTCTGCAATTGGCTTATAGTGCCGGTGTGGGTGTCTTAGGTACAGCATTATATGTTTACTGGTATTCACATTTTCAGCGTGAAGAAGCTAAGTTTTTAGTGCCAGGTGAGACACTGCCAGCGTTTGAACTGGAAGATGAGTCGGGTAATGCCGTATCTTCAGATGTATTTGTTGGTCAGCCTTCACTGTTGATTTTTTATCGTGGAAATTGGTGCCCGCTATGTATGGCTCAAATCAAAGAAGTGGCAGCGCAATATAAGGCATTGGCCGATTTAGGTGCGACCGTTGCGCTGATAAGTCCTCAGTCCCACGAAAATACGCGTGGGCTCGCGGAGAAGTTTAAGGTACCGTTAAAATTTTTGGTTGATGTAGATAACAAAGCCGCTAAGATACTGGGGGTAGACGCAGAAAACGGTACACCAAAAGGGTTGGAAGTGCTGGGATATGATACTGACACAGTTATGCCAACGGTACTTATTACCGATAAAGAAGGCGTGATTATTTTTGCCGATCTGACGGATAACTATAGAGTACGACCAGAGCCTGAGACCTTTATAGAGGTGTTAAAACAGCACGGGCTTACGCAATAAATAAAGTGTCTATCCGACCTATCATTCGTCATTTTATTAGAGAAGAAACGTTTGAATAATGATCGCTACTTACAAGCCATTACTAATATAAAGCAACAAGCCGTTTTGGCTCGGCACCGGCGTCTTTTGGTTTTATCCGGTGATAGGCTTTGGGGTGAGTCTCTGGCTTGTGAGGTGTTGAATAACTACGTTAGTGAGTCCGTTGTTTGGCTGACTGATAGACCTGTTATTACCCAACTGTCTGTACCTGTAATATTTACCCATGCAAAGAAAGCACTGCATCACTTAGGCAGCGAGTGCGATTTCATTGTGATGGATGCTTATGCAGGTTTTCACCCTGATGGGTTTGGGGCGATTAGTGGTACTCTAAAAGCAGGTGGTTTATTTATTTTGATAGTACCGCCACTTGAACAATGGTCTTCATATGATGATCCTGATTATGAACGGATCACCTCGCTGCCCTATCAGAGGGAAAGCTTAAATCGACGGTTTATTCAGCGTATAAAGCATGCAGTTACCCATGAAAATAGTACCCTTGTCATAGAGCAAGGTAAGTCTGTTTCGAACTCTGAGTACAGTGATAAAATACCTGAACCCATATTCGATATGAGTGATATAAGTGATGATTGCATCACTCAGGATCAACAAAAAGCCGTTGAGGCTGTATGTAAAGTGGTGACAGGTCATCGTCGTCGGCCTTTAGTTATAAACTCTGATCGGGGTCGAGGTAAAAGTGCGGCGCTAGGGATTGCTGCGGCCAAATTAATTAAAAAGGGTGCTCAAAAGATAATACTCACAGCGCCTTACCCCGAAGCGGTAGAAAGTGCATTTTCTCGCTTGGAAGCACTACTCCCCTTAGGCAAGCGAGATGGTCTGATGTTTCACTGTTACCTCAGTGATCATGAGGCACTGGCTGAAGTTGAATTTATTGCGACAGATGAATTAATTACTAGTTCACCTGATGCAGACCTCGTTATGGTTGATGAGGCTGCGGCAATCCCCGCGCCAATGCTTGAGTGTTTATTAAAGCGTTATTCTCGTATTGTATTTGCCTCAACGATTCATGGTTATGAAGGGACTGGCCGAGGTTTTGCTGTGCGATTCACCAAAGTGTTAGACCGAATCACCCCTCAATGGAATTCCTTGCATCTTAAGGCGCCTATTCGCTGGTCTGAGAATGATCCTTTGGAACGGTTTGTTTTTGATGCGTTGTTATTGAATGCGTCCCCTGTAGATCCTTGCTTGCAGGTCGGGGCAATGATGGATTCTATAGCGTTTCAGTGGATTAACCAGGACTCTCTGTCTCAAAATGAACCTCTTCTTAATCAATTGTTTGGCTTGTTAGTGTTGGCTCATTACCGAACAAGCCCAGATGATTTAAGAATGTTACTTGATAGCCCTTCCATCCGTATTGCTGCTCTTTTTGATCGTTCTAATGATGAAGGGCAGAGTTCGAACGTAATTGCTGTCGCGCTAGTTGGACGGGAAGGTGGTTTAGATTCTGAGCTGGGAGAGCTTATTTGGCAGGGGCAGCGTCGTCCTCGTGGACACTTAATTCCTCAGGCTTTATCAAGTTTTAGTGGTTTTAAAGAGGCAACAGGGTTACAGGGTGATCGTATTATGCGTATTGCCGTTCACCCTGAGCTGCATCAGCAGGGTTTAGGCACGTATTTGATTGGTGCGATTAAGGATGATGCAAAAAAAGCATGCTTGGATTACGTAGGAGCGAGTTTTGGTGCAACGTCTGAGTTGCTCAGTTTTTGGAGTAGCAATGGCTTTTATCCTTTACGGCTTGGATTACAGCGTGAAGCAGCGAGTGGAGCGCATTCAGTTATCATGTTTTCTGCCATATCTGATAAAGGAGAGACCCTATGCAACAAGGCTCAAAAACGATTTTATGAACAGTTTATCTTTGATTTGAATGATGTATTTAATGACCTTGATTCCTCTGTCGTTATCTCGTTGTTACGTGAGAGTTATCAAACAAAGATACCATTGAGTGAACAGGACTGCCTCGATTTACATGCCTTTTCTGAACATCAAAGAATCTATGAGAGTTGTAGTTTGTCTGTTTGGGTGTTGCTTGTTTGGGCTGTGCAGAATAAGGTTTTGGTGGGGGGCTGTAGCGAACTTGAAGTGTCCGTGCTTATTCGCAGGGTGCTGCAAAAGAGATCGGCCGTTTTGGTCATATCTGAGCTTAAACTAACAGGAAAAAAAGAATTAAATAGCGTGCTTGTAACGGGAGTGAAGTCGCTGCTACGTTTATACTCTACTTTTAGTTAAAGTGCTTGGTGCTTTCCTAATCTGTGTCAAAAGTAATGCTGTCTTCTTCTTTTAAAATAATGTCAGCCTTTTAAAGAAGAGAGTGATCAATGATTCAGGAAAATACTGCACCAAACCAACCGGCTAAGCAAATAGTTTGGCCTATTGTCTCTATGGCGCCTACGCTGTTTGCATTGTTAGGCACCTTAATTACCTTGCTTGCCTATTTTCAGTTGTGGGGGGGGGATACTAAAGCTGCTTTCGTCATCGGCGTGTTTTTCTCAGAAATAACGTTGGTTGTCACTGCTTTTGGCTTGCTTGCTTATTTGCGTACACATAATAAAAACCGAATAGCTAAAAATATTGCCCGATTAAACTGGTGTATCGTGGCTTATGCGATAACCGTTGCTGTGACTTTGTTTTTGTATTAATGGAATGAAAATGTGTACTGATGAAGTGATTATCTCCCAAACTAGAGAGTGGGTTTCTACCGTCGTTATTGGAGATAACTTTTGCCCCTTTGCCAAAAAGGAAATGGTCAACAATTCGATTCGTTATGTTGTTTGCACTCAGACCTTAGAAGACATGCTAGTGACTCTGATCTCTGAGTGTAAACACCTTGATAATACCCCTTCGACTGAAACAACCTTATTAATTTACCCTGAGGGGTTCAGTGAATTTCAGGTCTTTTTGGAGTTAGTGGCTATTGCTGATAATTTAATGGCCGACCAGGGTTATGAGGGGGTTTATCAGTTAGCGAGCTTTCACCCCGATTATTGTTTTGCTGACAGTTCAACAGATGACCCTGCTAATTATACAAATCGTTCCCCTTATCCTACCTTGCATTTGATTCGTGAAGAGAGCATTGAGCGTGCATTACAGGATATTCAAAACCCTGAAAAAATCCCTGAGCGTAATGTTCGATATGCAAGAGAGAAGGGTTTGAGTGCGATGCAGGCAAAGCTGAGTGCATGCTTGAAAAGATAAATGACTAAAATGTCATTTAATTCAATATTTTACCTTAATGATGTAACTGTATGGTTTATATAATTAAGCCAACAGATTGTTGTATATAGTTAAATAGATACAAAAAAACACAAACAATCAGTTAGGATCTAGTGGTATTGACGTTAAGGTAGACTAATATAAAGTAAAATTTTTAATCGCAGCGTTTATTTATGTTGTATTAAAAAACTAAAATAAGAAAATGTCAGCATAAAGGGGAAAATATATGATTGATGCTCCAGTTAAAGCAAAAAAGGGCAAGTCAAAAAAAGAAGAAGTTGAAGCTTTGTCGATAGAGGAGCGAGCAGAAGTGCGCTCTCAGTTGCTATCTGATGTAGAGTTGTTTTTAAATGGTGGCGGGGAAGTGACCAAAATTGATAATAATGTTCGCGCTGACCCTCCACGCAAGCCGTCCATGAGCTATGGATCCACCCCTATCTAAACGGCTTTAGTGTTTACATTTCCATAAAACTGTCTCTTCAGGGTGCGACGTGCACCCTTTTTTAGTTCTTGATTATTCTTTATAGTTACTCTTCTAGCACCATCGTTCCGAAGTTATAAAAATAAAAAATAGGATTATTAATGAAGCACCTTAAATGGATCGTTCTTGTTTCCGCTATTGTTCTGCTTGCCGTATTCTTTTGGAAAAACGAAGTGCCGCCAAAAAAGGTCACGTTTAATCAAGACTCTTCTAAATCACTTGTATCGCCCACCAATAACAGCGCAAGCCTAGGGGCTCAGCTAGTACAAGAGGCCAATAAAATAGATTTGTCAGATTCTGAGTTACCTGCATCGTTAAGAGGTACTGAGGTGGACGGGGGTTTTCGGGTAGATGAAAATGGTGACTTAATTGTTGAACAGGGCATTAAGCGCTACTTTGATTATTTTATGGCGACAGTGGGGGAAGAGTCTATTGCTGAAATAACAGCAAGAATTCACGATGCTATTATGACCCAGCTTGAGGAGCCTGCAAGATCTCAGGCGCTAACGATTCTCGAAGACTACTTGTCATATAAAACACAATTGTATGAGTTAGAGCAGCAAATAGGAGAGTTTAACCCAGCTTCTTTTAATGGTAGTCAGTTACCGATGTTGGCTAGCCGCTTAGAAGCAATATTTGATGCGCGTCGTACTCATCTAAGTGCGGAGGTAGTGGATGCATTCTTTTCTGAAGATGAGGCGGTTGATCGTTATACGCTAAATCGTTTGAGTGTATTACACGATAAGGCTTTAACTGAAGAGGAAAGAAAAGAGCAGTTAGCGCAATTAGAGGACACTTTGCCTGAGGATATTCGCCAGCAGCGTGCCGAAGTAACACAATATCAACGCTACCTTGTTGAAGAAACGAAGCTTGAAAAACAAAATGCATCACCCGCAGAAATTCACCAGTTAAGGTCTCAGGAGTTCGGTGAAGAAGCGGCTGTGCGTTTAGCCGAGCTTGACCAGAAGCGAGGGGAGTGGGAGTTACGACTTAAGCAGTACCGAATAGAAAAAGCGCAATTAGATAGTTCGGGGCTAAGTCAGCAAGACCTAGTCGAACAGATAGAGCAGCTTCGAAGTCATCATTTCTCCGATATTGAAACTCGCCGGGTTAAAGCGCTTGACCGCATCAATGGTGGTTAACCCTCAGCGCTACTTCTGTTGTTAGTAGACATTTATTCCGAGAAACCCATCACAAAATCTTGTGTAAGGTGAGCCGCTTATTTATACTCTCGACCATATAATAAGAAGAGGCCGCATGAAGTGGCTTCAGTGGTACATCTAACCTGCTTTAATAAGGGTTTTGAGTATTACAAGAAGGGATATAACAATGGATGTTTTCACTCTTGCGATGGGGCTAACTCTGCTAGCTGCAGGTTGGTTTATGCTACGGGATTATGTGCGCTTTTTAACGAGCGGTTATATCGTTAAGGGCAATGTCGTTTCTATTCAACAATCTTCGTTACATGGTTATTCAAATTTAACTCAGCAAACAACGCTGGCTAATAAACCGGAGCATGTCTCTTCTGAATCCTTATATTCTAGTGACAAGCAATATAGTCTTTATCCCGTAATAGAGTACTTGTCCAATGGTGAGGCGGTTCGTTTTACTATGATAAGCGGTCAATCGTCTGACCAGTATCATATAGGCGATGCTGTTGATTTAAGGTTCTGTCGGTCAAGAAGGGGTCAGGGGCGTGTTAGTCGCTCAACGGTATCTTTAATTCTCATGCTTGCGGTACTGTCTGTTGGGCTAGTCATTGGTGCTGTATTTTCATCGGTTGGTTTAACGATTGCTCATATCTGCTTTTCTTCTATTATTTTGACCTTTTGCCTTTTTATTATGGTTGCTTATTATTGTAATAGAGATGAAAGCAGTAAAGCGCGTTATGAGCTTGATGGAAGAGGTCGTATGCGTGTGTTGATTTTGGAGCCGTCAGCATTCAATCACTGGAGAGCGATGATTGATGATAAAACCCAAAAGCGACGCATTTTTGGTTCTCAGATTTTTGGTGCAGGGTGTTTGATGAGTGGCATGGCTATTATTGCATCGGTGTTTTTAATTGATATAGCTTACGCGGCTTATTAAAAGCCTTTTTCTTTCTTGAGTGTAGCTGCCACCGTCATAAACTAGGCTAGGCTCATGCTAATTAACTTCCCTTGATGTTTTCCCTTTTATTACGTTCTCAAAGTAGTCCAGTTGTCACATGTCAGTAATAATATGTGTAGAACTTTGTTATGCTTGAGGCAGTGAAATTATTGCATAACTAGACTTAAAATTCGGGAGAAAAAAGTGTTTAAAGGTAATCAGCGACAGTTTCCTGCGGTACGTATGCGTCGAATGCGTTTTGATGGCTTTTCTCGACGACTCATGCAAGAAAATACGCTTAGTGCTAATGATTTAATTTACCCGATGTTTGTAGTTGATGGTGAAAATCAGCGTGAAGCCATTCCCTCTATGCCAGGTGTTGAACGCTTAAGTATTGACTTACTGCTTAAAGAAGCTGAAGAGCTTGTCGAACTGGGTATTCCTGCGGTTGCTTTATTTCCTGTTACGCCGCCTGAAGCGAAATCTCTTGATGCAAAAGAAGCATGGAATCCAGACGGCATTGCACAGCGAGCAGTAAGGGCTCTTAAGTCTAATTTTCCTGAGTTGGGAGTAATTACTGATGTTGCACTGGACCCGTTTACCACACATGGTCAGGATGGGATTATTGATGATAATGGCTATGTACTTAATGACATAACCGTTGAAGCGCTTAAACGCCAAGCACTTTCTCACGCTGAAGCGGGTGCTGATATTGTTGCGCCTTCCGATATGATGGACGGGCGGGTTGGTGAAATAAGAGCGACACTTGAAGAAAATAATCATGTAAATACACGTATATTATCTTATGCGGCTAAATACGCATCAGCATATTATGGTCCGTTCCGTGATGCGGTCGGTTCTGCTGGTAATCTGGGCAAAGCTAACAAACATAGTTATCAGATGGACCCTGCCAATAGTGATGAAGCACTTCATGAGGTCGCCCTAGATCTTAAGGAAGGGGCTGACATGGTGATGGTTAAGCCTGGCATGCCTTATTTGGATATTGTCCGTCGAGTAAAGTCTGAGTTGCAGGTGCCTACCTTTGTTTATCAGGTGAGTGGCGAGTATGCGATGCATGTGGCAGCAGCAGAGAACGGATGGCTAGATCTTGATGCGGTGATGATGGAATCCCTACTGTGTATTAAACGCGCTGGTGCTGATGGCATACTCACGTATTTTGCAAAACGTGCAGCTCAGACGCTTAAAGATAATGCTTAAGTAACAAAATAATTGAGGTGATAGATGACGGTAAATAAGATAGTTTCAAAAACAACAACGTCAAAAGTAACGACCCCGAGGGCGGCCGTTAATAAACCTGCCATAGATGCCGACGTTGCAAATACGACAGTAAGTACACCAGAGGCGGATGCGGCATCATCGGTTGAGGGGTTTGATCTTAATTCTCATGATTATTATATTAATCGAGAACTTAGCCACCTACAGTTCAACTATCGCGTTTTAAGACAAACAGTTGATGAAAATCATCCTCTACTTAATCGCATGATGTTTTGCTGTATTTTTAGTAGCAATATGGACGAGTTTTTTGAGATCAGAGTAGCCGGGCTTAAGCACCAAATTAAATATGGACGTGAAACGGTTGGCCCTGATGGCTTAACGCCAGATCAGGTGCTCGAAAAAATTGATACGATTACACATGCATTTGTGGATGAACAGTATAGAGTACTAAACGAAGAACTTATTCCTGCTTTGCAGCGAGAAAATATCCGATTCCTGAGACGTAGAGAATGGAGTGACAAGCAAACAGAGTGGGTTGCTAATTACTTCGAAAAAGAAATTCTGCCGGTTATTAACCCTATTGGTCTTGACCCTTCACACCCATTCCCTCGTTTGGTTAATAAGAGCTTAAACTTTATTGTTGAGTTGGAAGGAAAGGACGCTTTTGGCCGTGAAACGGGGATGGGGATTGTTCCTGCACCACGTTCATTACCTCGTATGGTTCGATTGCCTGATGAGATTTGTGATGGCGGCGATAACCTTGTTTTTCTATCTTCTATTATTCACAATCATACAGACAGTTTATTTCCAGGCATGGTTGTAAAAGGCTGTTACCAGTTTAGATTGACGCGTAATGCTGACCTTGTGTTAGCACATGATGATATGGAAGATTTAGCCTCTGCATTACGAGGGGAGTTGTTGAGCCGACGTTTTGGTGATGCTGTTCGTCTGGAAGTTGCAGATAACTGCCCTGAAGAATTAGTTAGCTTTTTGCTAAAAGAGTTTGGCTTGTCAGAGCGAGAGCTTTATAGAGTGCGAGGGCCGGTTAACCTAACTCGCTTAATGAATCTTGGGGCCGTGATTAACCGTAATGATCTTGTTTATCCGAGCTTTACGCCGGGTATTCCTAAAACACTGAATAGCAAACAGGATATATTCGAAGCCGTTCGTCAAAAAGATATTTTGTTGCTTCATCCTTATCAAAGCTTTACCCCTGTTGTTGATTTATTGAGGCAAGCGGCTAAAGATCCAAGTGTCGCGGCTATTAAACAGACACTCTACCGAAGTGGTGCTGACTCGGAAATAGTTGTGGCATTGGTTGATGCTGCTCGTCGAGGCAAAGAAGTTACTGTGGTTATAGAGCTGCGGGCACGATTTGATGAAGCGGAGAACTTAGAACTGGCCAGCAGACTTCAAGAAGCCGGTGTTGTGGTTGTTTATGGTGTAGTGGGTTATAAAACCCATGCAAAAATGATCTTAATTGTGCGCCGAGAAGAAGGTGGGTTTAAGCGTTATGTTCATTTAGGCACTGGAAATTATCATGCCGGAAATGCTCGCCTTTATACTGATTATAGTTTCATGACCTGTGATGAGGCGTTAACAAAAGATGTGCATAAAATATTCCAACAGCTAACAGGAATGGGTAAAGCGCTAAAAATTAAAAAGTTATATCACGCTCCCTTCACTTTGCACAGTAAGATGATGGAACTGATAGAGAGAGAGGCAACAAATGCAGAGGAAGGGAAAACTGCATATATATTGATTAAAGTGAACTCGCTTACTGACCCTAAAATAATGAAAGCTTTGCTAAAAGCGTCTCAGGCTGGAGTGAAAATTGAGTTAGTGATTCGTGGCATTTGTTGTTTGCGACCAGGTATTCCTGGCGTTTCTGAAAATATAACGGTGCGCTCTGTGATTGGTCGTTTTCTGGAGCATACGCGCGTTTATTATTTTGAAAATGATGGTAACCCTGAGGTTTACGGTGCTAGCGCTGACTGGATGGTTCGTAACCTCGTACACCGAGTGGAAA
This sequence comes from Hahellaceae bacterium, assembly GCA_016744695.1. Taxonomy (GTDB): domain Bacteria; phylum Pseudomonadota; class Gammaproteobacteria; order Pseudomonadales; family Oleiphilaceae; genus Alkalimarinus. The sequence continues at coordinate 67,853 of JADGDV010000013.1, read as the reverse complement.
CCTGCTTCCCTATAGAGGATAAAAAATTATCTTTACGTGTAAAAAATGAGTTAGAAACCTATCTTAAGGATAATTGCCAAAGTTGGTTGTTGCAGTCCGATGGTGGGTATACACAAATTCAGCCTGAAGAGGGCGAAGAACGTATTTGTGTGCAACAAACCTTGCTGGAGACGCTGTCTGCTGTTTAGGTTTTATTGTTATGTTAACTGGGCGTCAAGCTCACAGAATTGAGTGGAATTAATATGCAGGGGCATTCTGGGTTCTCTAGTGCAGGGCGTTTACTTATCATATTCGCTGCATTTATTGTGGTTGTAGCAGGCGTTAAGTCTGCGGAATCTTTGATGGTTACATTTTTACTATCGGGTTTTTTTGCAATTATCTGTGCTCCACCCTTTATGCTTCTGCTACGTAAAGGTGTGCCTGATTGGCTTTCGCTTTTGATTGTTGTTGTGGGCATAACAGGCGTGCAAGTTGTGTTTATTACGATTATTGCCTCTTCTGTTTCCGACTTCTCAAAAGATATTCCGCTTTATCAAGAGCGTTTACAGGTTATATTTCATGATTTTATCAACACGCTGAACGGGTGGGGGGTTGATGTACCTGCAGATGTTCTTAAACAGCACTTTGACCCAGGAGTGATCCTGAAAGTAGCCGCAAGTACGCTAGGAGGCTTAGGGGGGGTACTTTCTAACTCTTTTATGATTATTCTTACGGTTATCTTTATGTTATTTGAAGGTTCGAGCCTTCCTCATAAGTTAAAACATGCGTTTGGTGAAGATAGCTTGCATATGGCGCATATCTCACAGTTTCTAGATAATGTGAAACGCTATATGACGATTAAGACCGTGATTAGCTTAATGACAGGGTCGCTCATTTATTGCTGGCTGCTAGCTATAGGCGTTGATTATGCTTTGCTGTGGGGATTGGTTGCTTTCCTTTTTAACTTTGTGCCGAATATTGGCTCTATTATTGCCGCGGTGCCTGCGATGTTATTGGCGCTCATTCAATTAGGGCCTTTGTCATCGCTGTTTGTTGGTTTAGGTTATTTGCTAGCTAATATTATAATGGGAAATGTTATAGAGCCTAGGTATATGGGGAAGGGACTTGGGCTTTCGACGCTGATTGTGTTCTTGTCCCTGGTATTTTGGGGCTGGGTTATGGGTCCGGTAGGTATGTTATTGTCTGTACCCTTGACCATGTTATTAAAAATGGCTTTTGAAAGTAGTGATGATACTAAATGGATTGCGATTATTATGGGGCCAGATATTAAAGACTAAAGAGTCACCTAAAAAATATAAAGTAGGATAAATTATGTATATTATAAAAAGGTTTTTGGCTCGTTTGTTTGTTGCCTCACTCTTGGTTATCGGGGCTTCTTTTCCTGTTTCGGCCACCCCTGTGTTTGTTAATGAGGAGCTTAATAAACTCGATATTTTAGTTGAAAGCAGTCTTGTTGGTCTTCGTGGAATGGTCTTTATTGAAAATAAAGAGCAGGAGGTGGTTGAGTGCCAGGTTGTGTTTAAAAATGGCCCAGAATTGCCTACTACCAGAAGGGAGAAGATTAATCCTGGGGTCAAAAAGATGATTTCTGCAAATATGAACAGATCTATTGTTAGGCTAAATATAGACGTGACATGCAATAAACAATAATAGCGGTTTAAATAAAAATATGAAGACGGAGATGTAAATGAATAAATGGGTAGGTGTAGGTTTGGTTGGCTTAGGTGTTGTTGCTCTTGGAGGGCCGTATCTAAGTGGCACCGAAGCAGAGACTCAATATTATCAGGCTATTGAATCTTTGAATATGCAGACAGGCATTACTGCTGTTTCTGAGAGTTACGAAAAGGGTTATTTAGGTGCGGATGTCGTTACGATCATAAAAATCGACGGAACTGAACTTGATGAAGAACTGCCTCAGGAAGTAAAGCTAAATACCCATATGTCACATGGTATTTATTCAGTTAGTGCAATTACGCACGTGGTTTTGGACGAGGCTACAAAAGCTGAGTTTAAAGAGTTTTTGGGTGATAAACCTCCTGTTGAAATTGTAACTAAGGTGAACCTTTTGGGTGACGCCTCTATTGTTGCAAGCACCCCAGAAGTTAACTTTACCAAAGAAGATAGTGGCGAAACTGCATCTATTGCGGTTTTTCAAATGACAGTTGATGTGCCGTCAAACCATAAGAAGGTTAAGGCTAACATAAGCTGGCCAGGTATGAGTGTAAAGGGCGAAGGTGGTGATGTTTTAAATATTGGCAAGCTGTCTATGGTGCAAACGGGTAGTCAGTTGACTGATTATTTATGGACCAGTGATATGTCTATGACACTGGGCTCTATTAGTGGCGCTGAGAATGGGCAGAAATTTGACCTTAAATCATTGAAATTTAGCTCTCTAACAGAAGAGGCATCAGCGGGTCGTATTAACTCAAGTTTTAATATGGCTTTTGATAGCGTTAAGCTTAATGACGATGAGTTTAAAAATCAAAAATTGACTTTCAGCTTACGTGATTTAGCCGTAGAAGAATTTGATGCGTTAATGGAAACCCTTGATAAGCTGGAGGAGACCGCGCAGATAAGCGATCCTCAGCAGCAAGCTATGGCGCAAATGGAACAGTTTGCTCGCATTGGGCAAGATGTGACGAATTTATTGAACAAAGGGCTTAAAATAGATATTTCTGAGTTGTTTGTGAACACGCCAAAAGGAGATGTTAATGGCCAGCTTCACTTAGAGCAGCCAGAGTCTGATGTTGCAACTGACGCAGGACCAGGGGTGTTACTGCAAACAACTAAGGGCAATTTGACACTTTCGATTCCTGCCTTGCTAGTCGAGGGCGGAACACCTGAGATGCAGAATCAATTAGATGCTCTTATAGCGCAGAAATTCATCGTGAAAGAAGGTGGCGTCTATAAAACAGAAGCCACGCTTGAGAATATGATCATTAACGTGAATGGAATGGAAATTCCGTTACCTCCACTAATGTGATGACAAAGCGTTGACTCATTGAGCCTGATGTTAAAAGTCAGGCTCGATAAGTACTTCTCCCGTTTGAAGGCGTTTAAGTTCTCGTTCTCTTTTTTGGCTTAATTGCACTGCTTTATTCATTTGCTCATTATATAACTCAAGCCAGGTACGTGATCCAGGCACCATATGAGCTAGGTCATACATACCAGATTGCATTGATTTAATGAAATCTTGGTAGCTTTTTTCTTGCTGCAATAAAACCTTTTGAAATGTAGGTGCGCTGCTATTTTCAAGTAGGCCTTTTAAGCCTGTGTATTCTTGCTCGAGCTTGGTAATAGTATTTTTCTGTTCTGCAATTTGTTGGTTTAGTAATGTTATTTCTTGTTGAACTTGCACAAACGCCTCTTGTCCAACCAGAGACTCTTCGTCACTCATCCCAGAAATAATCATCACCGTCAGTGTAACCGATATCCCTACAATCAGGATGAGCGCTAAAATAAGGAGGACTACCTTATTCGTGGTGACGCTTTTTTCCAATAGAGAAATACGCTGCTCTTCTGATAAATCATCATGCTCATCAGATTCATCTCTATCTGCATCTGCCATTTGTATTTGCTCCCCAAAAGATAATTATGATTGATTATTAGTTATAGTGTAGACAAAAATAAAGACTTGTAAAAATAATGGGATAGAAGGGTTAGTTTTTGTCTTTTGTAATGAAGTTGCTCTAATGTTAAATATTATAGTGCCTAGCGAACAATGGCTTGACCTTTCCCTCTAGGATCTGATGCCGCTTCAATGGCGCCTGTTAATTTATTGATGTGAATTACCTGCATATTGCCGTATTCATGCATAACCTCTTTGAGCGTATGCCCCATTCCTTTTAAGGATCGTACTTCATTTTTGGTAAACGTATCAGGTTCATGTTGAATGACGTCAGGGAGGTACTGATGATGAAATCGAGGGGTGTTCACCCATTCGTCGGCGGTTTTTTGATCCATGTAATCTAGTACTCCCAGTAAAACCATCGTAATAATTCGACTACCGCCGGGGGTGCCAATAATAGCCGAAGATTCAGGAGATTCTATAATTATTGGGGTCATGCTGGATAATGGACGCTTCTTTGGGGCAATGGCATTCTGGTCATTTCCTACTAGACCGTAGGCATTTGGTGTGCCTGGCTTAATTGAGAAATCATCCATCTCGTTATTAAGTAGTACGCCAGTAGATGAAGACGTAAATGCTGATCCAAAGGGGAGGTTGATACTGAGTGTGGCGGAGACTTTATTTCCCCACTTGTCGACTATTGATAAATGAGTTGTATGTGTGCCTTCGTCTCCGTATCCAGCGGGTGATAACTGATTGCTTGGCGTAGCCTTTGTTAGGTCAATTGTACTTGCTAGGTAGTTTAGGTAGGGGTTAGAGGTCAGTTGCTTAAAAGGAACCTCAACAAAATCTGTATCCCCTAGCCATTCTGCTCTGTCTCGGTATGCTCGGCGCATAATCTCTGTAATAAGATGAGTTCTTTTAACCTTACTTATTTCACTGGTGTCAAACCGCTCAAAAATATTAAGCATTTGCTGTAGAGCAACCCCTCCAGATGATGGTGGCGGTGGGCTTATAATGGTGCTGCCTTTATATTTAAAAACTATCGGGGGGCGTTCAATAACTTGGTACTCATTAAGGTCTTCAAGTGTCCACAAGCCGCCACTCGCATTGATATCGGCTACAAGATTTTCAGCAAATAACCCTGTGTAAAACCCCTCGTGTCCTTTCCTGCCAAGTAAACGAAGAGTGCCTGCTAACTTGGGTTGCTTAACGATAAAATTCTTAGACGGTACCTCTCCATTTTCTAAAAATATTTTTTTAGAGTAGGGGTGTTGTTTGAGGGCTTCCAAGCGGTAGCCTGCTTGTATTTGGTATTTTTTGTCGACCCGAAAACCTTCATTTGCGAACCGAACGGCGTCGGAAAGGTTTGCTGCTAAAGGGCGGATTCCGTAATGTTTTGATATGTGAGCAAAAGCCGCAGCTTGACCCGGGATAGCCGCAGCCATTGGCCCATTGATTGAGGGGTGATCTGGAAGCAGTTCGCCGCTTTTGTTGATGTACATATTTCTGTGAGCGTGTTCTGGTGCTTTTTCTCGGGCATCAATAACGACTGATTTTCCGTTTTTGTCTTGAAGTAACCAGAACCCTCCACCACCAAGGCCTGCACTATAGGGCTCAACGACAGATAATACGGAAGCTGCAGCAACGGCCGCATCAAAGGCATTCCCTCCTTGGTCTAGTGCTCGGAACCCTGCTTGTGTAGCAAGAGGGTGAGCGGTTGCAATGGCTGCTGTAGATGTGATTGGCGGAGTGCTCGCGCACCCCGTCACTAAGAATAGAGCTAGCAGTAGTGTGGTAAGTGGTAATAATCTAGCTTTCATCATTCCAATCCCTGGCTGATCTCACTCTTTTTTGGAGGGGAGACTGTTTAGCCGGTGAGCTTATTGTATTTTGCCATTAGTTCATCTTCTGTTTCTATGTTGTCTGGGTCGACAGGAATACAATCTACAGGGCACACCTGCTGGCACTGTGGTTCATCGTAGTGCCCGATACACTCTGTGCATTTGCTTACATCAATCTCATAAATCTCTTCACCTGGGGTGATTGCCTCATTAGGACATTCCGGTTCGCAAACATCACAATTGATGCAGTCATCAGTAATAATTAATGCCATTTCGAGTACCTCATTTATCTCCGGTCTGGCCGGTATTAGTGTTTAAAGTGTTCGTTGAGTGCTTTGACGACCAAAGGATTAACAAATTCAGATACATCACCTTTAAGTGCTGAAATTTCACGGATGAGTGTAGATGAAATATAGGAGAGGTGGTTTGCAGGTGTAAGGAAAACACTCTCTACTTCAGGCGCGAGCCGTCTATTCATATCCGCTAATTGAAATTCAAACTCAAAATCTGATACAGCACGAATGCCACGTAAAAAAATGTTGGCGTTGTGCTCTTTCGCAAATGTGGCCAATAGATTATTAAATCCAACGACCTCTATGTTATCTAAATGGGCAAGGCATTGTTGTGCTAGTTTCACGCGTTGTTCTAATGGAAACAAGGGGCTTTTCTTTGGACTTTCTGCAACGGCAAGGATGATTTTGTCGAACATTTTTGATGCGCGTTCAACAAGATCAGTATGCCCATTGGTGATAGGGTCAAAAGTACCAGGATAAACAACGATATTCATGAAAGGTCAGCCCAAAGGTGAATCTAGATTTTGGGCGGAATATTAACCAAATTAGAGCCCCAGTACAAATCCAAAATGGAAGGGGCTCTTAATTTGACGATTATTAACGAATAAAGAGGGAGTAGACTGCTTTGTGAAGTAAGCTGCCGTGTGGTGGGTGTATTGCTTTGCCGCTGTTAATTTTCTGTTTAGCAAACACACCTTTTGCGTTAGAAAATGTGCGGAAACCCTCCTCTCCATGGTAGTGTCCCATGCCAGAGGTACCTACACCACCAAAGGGCATGTCATCTTGGGCTACGTGCATAAGCGTATCGTTAATGCATACGCCGCCAGAGTGCGTATTTTCTAATACATGCTGCTGAGCATCTTTATCGTAACCAAAGTAATAAAGTGCCAGAGGGTGTGGTCTGTCGTTGATGTAGTTTATTGCTTCATCAAGTTGGCTGTATGGCACGACGGGTAAAATTGGACCGAAAATCTCTTCTTGCATCACCAGCATTGTGTCGTTGGCATTCAAGACTAAGTGTATAGGCATTTTGCGAACGCCTTCAGGGAACTTTTCGCTCTTAGGGTTTATCTGAATAACCGTCGCCCCTTTATTCTTAGCATCCTCTAAATAGTGTTCTAGGCGTGCTTTTTGGCGCGCGTCAATTATGCTGCTGAAGTCTTTGTTATCTGCAATAGATGGGTACATTGTTGCAAAATTAGTTTTGAATGATTCTACAAATTGCTCAATGCGATCAGATGGGCAAAGAACGTAATCAGGTGCTACGCAAGTTTGACCAACATTAAAGGCTTTACCGAATACAATACGTTCAGCTGCATCATTCATTGGTACATCAGCTGAAATAATGGCTGGTGACTTACCTCCTAGCTCTAGTGTTACTGGTGTTAAATTCTCTGCTGCCGCACGCATTACATGGCGACCAACAGCTGTAGATCCAGTAAATATTAAATGTCCCCAAGGCTTTTTAGCAAACTCGATGGCTACATCTGCTTCGCCGGTTGTTACGCTGATTAAATTTTCAGGGAAAAATTCTTCGATAATATCTTTAAATAACTGAGATGTTTCTGGTGTGTACTCAGACATCTTAATCATTACGCGGTTGCCTGCGGCTAAAGCTCCCGTAAGAGGTCCTACTGCAAGAAATAATGGATAATTCCAAGGAACGATAACACCCACAACACCAAGAGGTTGGTATTCAACTCTATTGCTGGCAGGCTGGAATAATAAGCTCACATGGCGTTTAGATGGCTTCATCCATTTTGAAAGATTCTTTATCGCATAGTTGATGCCTTGTATAGCGGGCATTATTTCGGCTAATAAAGTTTCATCGGCTGAGCGACTGCTAAAGTCTGAATTTATCGATGCAATAAAACGGTCTTGATTTTTTAGCAGGATATCTTTAAGTGTCTGTAGGTTTTCTATTCGTTGCTCTATGGTCGGCATCGGATTTTTTCGATAAGCACTTTTCTGATCATCGAATACTCGACTCATATGCTGAATGTGTTTTTTGCTCTCGGTAAGCTGAACAACATTAGTGACCATGGCTTATCTCCAAATAACGTGTTTTCTGTGTTAGGTGTAGGTAATAATTTCAGTTTGTATTTCTAAGATTAGAGTATATGCTCTAATTGGTCAACACTTTTTATTGCCCTGTTATGAGAAATAAAATTTAGATGTATTCTTTTTGGTAAGACATTTTATAATGTGTCGTTGTAAACAATAGATATTCAGGGATTTTTGGTTAACCTTATATGAAAACAAAAGATAAAATAATTTTGGCAAGTCTTGATCTTTTTAATGAGAAGGGTGAGCGAAATATAACCACGAATCATATTGCGGCTGAGTTAAACATGTCGCCAGGTAATTTGTATTATCACTTTAGAAATAAATCCGACATTATCTATGAGATTTTTGTGCAGTATGAGTTGTTGGTTGATCATTATTTGCATATTCCTGATGATCAGGCGCTGACCCTAGATCACTTAGTGGGTTATTTGGAAGCTGTTTTTGAAGGTTTGTGGGCTTATCGGTTTTTTCATCGTGATCTAGAGTTTCTACTGGGAAGCGATGAGAGATTAAGAAAAGATTACCGAGCTTTTACCTTTCGTTGCTTAAATGCCATAAAGAAAATCTTGAAAGGTTTGCAGAAAGGGTTGGATGGTGTATTAGTCGAGCTGGATGATGAACACTTGGAGTCAATGGCTTTGAACGTATGGTTGGCGGTAACTAACTGGATGGCTTATCTCAAAACAGCTCATGCAGGCGAGGCTGATGAAATAATTGATAAAAGCATGCTTAAGCAGGGTATTTATCAAGTGCTTTCTTTTACTGTGCCTTACCTTACCGATAACTATCTTGAAGAAATTAGAGTGCTGCAGGATAAATACCGCCCCCGCCCCCTCTCGGAGGCTTAAGCCATTACTCTAATGGCATTAGCCATTGATCTAGCTGGTTTCGGGCGTTTTCAACGCCTACTTTTTTAAGACTTGAAAATAGAATAACAGAGCTTAGATATTCAAAGGTTTTTAGCTCTGTTTTCACTTTTGCTAGCATGTTTTTTGCTGCGCCAGGGCGGAGCTTATCGCCCTTGGTGAGCAATATAGAGATAGGGAGTTGGCTGGCTTCAGCCCATTCAAGCATCATCGTATCAAAGTCAGACAAAGGCTTTCGAATATCCATTACAAGCATTAAGCCTTTAAGGCTATTTCTTGCATGAAGGTATTCATCCATATTCTCCTGCCATTCCGTTTTAACTTCTTTAGATACTTTGGCGTAACCGTATCCTGGTAAATCAACCAGTCTGCAGCCTTTGACGTTAAGCGTGAAAAAGTTAATGAGTTGTGTTCGGCCTGGGGTTTTACTGGTGCGAGCCAGCTTTGAATTGACGGTAATAGTGTTAATAGCTGAAGACTTGCCAGCATTGGAGCGGCCTGCAAAGGCAATTTCATAGCCTGTATCTGCAGGGCATCGAGCTAAATCAGGAGCGCTCAGCATGAAGCGGGCGCTATTATATGAGACTTTCGGTTTCTTATCGGTCATGGGGGTATCATTTATATGATGAGTGATTAATCATCAGATTATATAGTTAATTACCGTTTGCTTCGAGCATAGTGTGCGTGAGATGTCATTTTTAACTGTAAATGTTATCAATACTTTAAACAGAAGCCTCATAGTGTATAATGTCGCATTGATTTTTTAAGAACTAACAAGAGAGAGTAGGGCTGACATGAAAAATATTTTAGCAGGTCTGGTTTTAGTCATAGGGTTTTCTGGCATGGCTCAAGCAGAAGGTGACGCAGCGGCTGGGCAGCAGAAGTCGGCTGCATGTGGTGCTTGTCATGGTGCTGATGGTAATAGCATGGTGCCTACTTTCCCAAAACTGGCTGGCCAGGGTGAGAAGTACCTTGTTAAGCAGATGAATGACATTAAGAAGGGCGATCGACTCGTTCCTGAAATGACAGGACTGCTTGATAATTTAAATGATCAGGATTTTCAAGATATTGCTGCTTATTTTGCATCTAAGAAAACAACGACAGGTCAGGCTAACGCTGATTTGGTTGAAAAAGGTCAGTCCATGTATCGAGCGGGCAACATGGCGACGGGTGCAGCAGCCTGTACTGCGTGTCATGGTCCTAGCGGAATGGGTAATGAGCCCGCTGCATTCCCGGCACTTGCTGGGCAGCAGGCTATGTATATAGCAACTCAGCTCAAGAAGTTTCGCTCTGGCGAGCGTACTAATGATGGCGACGCAAGTATGATGCGCGATATTGCTGCAAAGTTGAGTGATTCTGAGATTGAGGCGGTGGCCAGTTATATTTCAGGTCTACACTAGGTTGCATTAGCCTAACAATTAAAACCCCTTATTAGGGGTTTTTTTGTGCCTGCACATTGCCAAAATTTAATTGTACAGGTTAATAAAAATGCTAATATCTACAAAGTTATGCTGTTTAAGTACGGCGTGGGTTTGTTGTAAAAAATAAATAAGAGAGCGAATATATGAGGCGGTTGTCGATTAATCGGTTGTTAGTTAAGTTGTTTTTTGTGGTGGTTGTTCTGCCTTTTTCATTTATCTCTAGTGCTGTTTTGGCTGAAGGGGCTAAAGAATCTGAGAGCGTTGAGTGGGTAGCTGGAAAGCATTATAAAGTGCTGCCTTATGCTGTGCGTACCCGTGATGCAAGTAAGGTTGAGGTAGTTGAGCTGTTTTGGTATGGCTGTCCACACTGCTATAAATTTAACCCAATGGTGCATCACTGGTCTGAAGGCTTAGCTGATGATGTTGATTTTTGGTTGTCCCCAGCCACATTTGGCAAGGCTTGGGTCGTTCATGCCCAGGCATTTTATGCTGCCGAGGTTTTAGGGATCCAAGAAAAGATGCATCAGCCTTTGTTTGATGCCATTATAAGAGATAGAAAGCCGCTAGGTAGCGAAAGTGAATTAGCTAAGTTCTTTGCAAATTACGGCGTTGATCCTAAAGATTTTAAAAAGGCTTATAATTCATTTAGTGTAAAATCAATGGTTGATCAAGCTAATGCGCGTGGAAGAAGTTATCGCGCTACAGGTGTTCCTGCTCTAATTGTAAATGGTAAGTACAGAGTGAGTGCGTCTGAAGCAGGCAGTAATGAAAATATGCTAAAGGTGGTTGATTTTCTTATAGCGAAAGAAAAAGGAGCTACTTCTAAGTAGTCTTGCCTTCTAAGGTAAAGGGTTATATATATTTATGTACCGTGAACTCAGGTCTAGAATTGATAGTCTCCGGCGGAGCGCCCGTTCTGATAGTGGTGCTACAAAAGTACGGGGGCTTTGTTCTGGTCTGGATTGCGGTGCAGCATTTAATTCTCGTCAACATATTCGCTTGTTGACGTTTAATATTCAGGTTGGCATTTCAACATCTTCCTACAAACATTATCTGACGCGTAGTTGGCAGCATTTCTTACCTCATAAAGCGCGCACTGAAAATCTTAATAAAATAGCGATGTTATTGCAGCACTATGATGCCGTTGCGCTACAAGAGGTTGATGGTGGTAGTCTCCGCAGTGGGTTTGTTAATCAGGTTCAATATTTGGCTGAGGCGGGAGGTTTTCCTTTTTGGTATCAGCAGTTAAACCGAGACTTGGGGCGCGTAGCACAGCATAGTAATGGCTTTTTGAGCCGACTCCGGCCCTTAAGTGTTGAGGAGTACCGTTTGCCAGGGCTTATTCCTGGGAGAGGGGCTATTGTCATTAAATATGGCAAAGAAGATGATCCTTTAGTTCTGGTCGTTATGCATTTATCACTAAGCCTTAAAGCTCAAAATAAACAGCTGGGTTTCATTCGGGAGTTGTTATCTGGTTATCGTCATGTAGTGTTAATGGGGGATATGAATACTCATGCAGAGCAGCTTCTTGAAAATTCGCCATTAAAAGGTATGGGTTTGGTTTCACTGCCGGATGCGGCGCATAGTTTTCCAAGCTGGAGGCCTGGTAAAGCGCTGGACCATATATTGGTTAGCGCTTCCTTAGAGGTATTAAAAGCAGGGGTTGTTATGTACCCTGTATCAGATCATTTGCCTATTGGTTTAGATATAGCGCTTCCTTGCGGCTATGGCGATGAGCTTTAAAATATATCTTCAGTAGATATATCGTCTTCATCCTGTTCTTGTTGTTTCGTTTGCTGAGATTCTGTCGTCATATCGTCGGCTAAAGGTATATTTTCCTTTCGAAAAATTTCGAAAATGCCATTGGTATCACTTGCTGCGGCCAGCTTCCCTGTTTCTGAATTTATTTTCACTGTGACTATTCCTTCGGGTTGCCTCATGACTGCCCTTGGCGTGTTATTGAGGGCTACCCTCATATAATCAATCCAGATAGGAAGTGCCGCACTTGCGCCATACTCCCTTCTCCCTAAGGTTTTTGGTTGATCAAACCCAACCCATACGGTTGTCTCTGTATCAGTGTTGAACCCTGAGAACCATGCATCTTTTTGGTCGTTGGTGGTGCCTGTTTTGCCTGCCAGATCTGAGCGCTTAAGTCTCTGAGCTCTTCGCCCAGTGCCTTTTTTTATCACATCTCTCAATATGCTATGCATGATATAAACGGTTCGATTATCCATTATCTTTTCGGCTGCATAGTATTTCGGCATTTCTGGTTCTTGAATCTCGGGTAGTTCGAGCTCCTCGGAGATTGTGCTCGGCAGTGTTGTGGGGACACTCTTTTCACGTTGATTTATAGCATTTGGAGCTAGGGACGGTCTTGCCTTAAAGAGTACCTCTCCTGTGCGACTTTCTATTCTCTCGATAAAATAAGGTTTAATTGCGTACCCTCCATTAGCAAGAATGCTATAACCTGTGGCAACGTCCATAGGAGTCACAACTGCACTGCCAAGGGCAAGCGATAGATCGTTGGGTAGTTTTTCGCTATCAAAGCCGAAACGGCTTACAAAATTACGTGTAGCGCGTATGCCCGTTTTCTTAAGAAGGCGAATGGAAACTAGATTTCGTGATTTGTATAAGGCTGTTCTTAGTCTTGTGGGGCCGTAAAATTTCCCACTAGAGTTCTCCGGGCGCCATGAGGCTTCTAGATTTTTGTCTTCAAAAACAATGGGCGCGTCATTAATAAGTGTTGCTGCTGTTGATCCCTTCTCAAGCGCTGCAAGATAAATAAAAGGTTTGAAGTTGGAACCAGGCTGCCGTTCGGCCTGTAACGCCCGATTGTATTTGCTCTGTGCGAAATCATAGCCGCCTACAAGCGCTTTAATTTCGCCGCTATTTGGCGTAATCGACACTAGAGTACCTTGAGCTTTAGGGACTTGAGCCAGTTGCCAGCCAGCGTTTTCATCATTCGGGATGGCAATATTGCTTGGCTTAATCCGAATAATATCACCTGTTTTAAGGGTGTTGGAGATGGTCTTTGGTTCTTTTCCTAGCCGGTTAACGCTGATGTACGGTTTAGCCCACTTAATGTCATTAAGTGTTAGTGTGATTTCTCCGTGTTTTTGGGTGAACAGTGTTGCTTTGGAATCGCTAACGCTTATGACAACAGCAACGGTTAAGTTTCCATAGTTGGTGAGGTTGTTTATAGCTGAATTGATATAGCTTATGTTATTGATCTGTTCCGTGGGGACTTTTCCTTCAGGGCCTCGGTATCCATGACGTTTATCGTAGCTCTCAAGCCCTTCTCTAATCGCGCTGTTGGCCGCCTCCTGAAGTCTGCTATTAACAGTTAAATAAACATTAAACCCATCCGAATAAGCTTTGTCACCGTATTGGTCAACAAGTGTTTTTCGTGTCATTTCTGCAAGATAAGGTGCTTCTGTTTCGGGTGTTGATCCATGATACTTAGCGCTTATTATCGCTGAAAGTGCTGTGTCATATTGCTCTTTATTAATAAATTCCAGGCTTAGCATGCGACCTAATATCCAGTTTCTTCGGAGTAGTGCGCGAGAGGGATTTGCTATGGGGTTGTATCGGGATGGGGCTTTTGGCAAGCCTGCAATCATAGCCATTTGTGCAAGATTTAGCTCTGCAATACTTTTTCCATAATAAACTTTTGCCGCAGCCTCAATGCCGTAGGCTCTATTTCCCAGATAAATTTTATTAAAATAGAGCTCGAGAATCTCTGATTTGCTTAGTTCTTGCTCAATCTGAAGTGCTAGGAGTATCTCGTTAAATTTACGTGAAAATGTTTTTTCTCGTGACAAAAAGAAGTTTTTTGCAACCTGCATGGTGATGGTGCTGCCACCTGATTTGATTCTTCCTGTGGCAATGAGCTGGGTTGCTGCGCGCAAAAGTCCTTTAATATCAACACCGTGGTGTTGGTAGAAACGATTGTCTTCTGCTGCAATAAAAGCTTTAGTGAGTTTTTCGGGAACTTGGTCTATGGTAATAGGAGACCTGCGCTTTTCGCCAAACTCTGCTATTAATTTATTGTCAGCAGAAAAAATGCGCAATGGTATCTGTAATTGAGTGTTCTTAAGTTGTTCGACATTTGGCAGGTTAGGGGTAAGGTAAAGATAAAAAGAGGCAAATATTAAGCCTGTTCCACAAAGGGTTGTGACCAAACTCCAGCCTAAAAAACGATAAAAACTAACAAATCGCAACATGTTTTTCCTGACAAGTGATGAATTTATGTCTATTATTTAAGAAATTGCTTTAAATTGCTTCCATTATACGTGTTTTTTGTTAATGGGTTTAGTTAAGAATTGTTTAACTCTGCAGCGCAACTTCAGATTCTGCGCTAATTAAGAATTATAACTTGCTAGAATTTATAGGGTTTACTTGTGTTTGGGTTAATTGGAAAAAAAGCAAATACGTTAATCGGGATCGACATCAGCTCAACTTCGGTTAAGTTGTTGGAGATTGGGAAAAATGGCAACCGCTATAGAGTAGAAAGCTATGGTGTTGAACCTTTGCCACCCAATGCTGTTGTTGAGAAAAATATTAATGACGCTGAGGCGGTCGGTGAAGTGATTAAGCGAGTGGTCGCTAAATCTCGCACGGGAGTGCGTCAGGCTTCGGTTGCCGTGGCTGGATCAGCGGTTATTACTAAAACGATTCAAATGGCCGCAGGTCTCAGTGAGCAAGAGCTTGAGAGTCAGATTACCGTCGAGGCGGATCAATATATCCCATATCCTCTCGATGAGGTCTCAATTGACTTTGAGGTGCAGGGGCCTTCTGATCAGAACCCCGACCAGGTTGATGTTTTACTGGCCGCTTGCCGAAAAGAAAATGTTGAATTAAGAGAGGATTCTCTCGAAATTGGTGGGCTGGAAGCTAAGGTTGTTGATGTTGAGGCGTACGCCATGGAGCGTGCGTTTGAGTTGATTGCATCGCAAATGGATGTTGATGTTGATGCTGGTGAACGGACAGTGGCTATTATTGATGTTGGTGCCACAATGACAACATTGAGCGTTTTAACCGATGGCAAAACGATTTATACCCGTGAGCAGTTGTTTGGGGGTAAGCAGCTTACCGAAGAAATTCAGAGACGCTATGGTTTGTCTCAAGAGGAAGCCGGTCTAGCTAAAAAGCAAGGCGGTCTTCCAGATGATTATGATATGGAAGTGCTTGAGCCCTTTAAGGAGGCTGTTGTTCAGCAGGTTGCGCGCTCACTTCAGTTTTTCTTTTCATCTAGTCAATATAACGAGGTTGATGTTGTTGTGCTGGCTGGAGGAGCCGCTTCTACGTCAGGTATTGCCGATATGGTGCAGGAGAAGGTGGGGACGACAACTGTTATTGCCAATCCTTTTGCCGATATGGCATTAAATTCGCGAGTTAATGCATCAGCGCTTAGTAATGATGCGCCGTCGTTGATGATTGCGTGTGGGCTTGCGATGAGGAGTTTTGATTAATGGCAAAGATTAACCTTAGGCCTTGGCGCGAAGAGCTGCGTGTAGAAAGGCAGAAGCAATTTATTGCGGTGCTTGTTGGTGTACTTATTATTGCAGTGGGAATTGTTTTTCTCTGGCAGGGTAATATGAGTTCAGAGATTGAGTATCAAGAGTCTCGTAACAACTACCTTCAAACTTCCATGAAAGCGCTGGATAAAAAGATAAAAGAAATTGAAGGGCTGAAGAAACAGAAAAAAGAGCTCCTGGCTCGAATGAAAGTTATTCAGAACCTTCAAGGAACACGCCCTGTTATTGTTAGAGTGTTTGATGAGTTAGTAAGAACACTCCCTGATGGGCTTTACTATAGCAAGTTGAATAAAGAGGGTGAGCAATTAAGCTTTGTTGGCTTGGCAGAGTCAAATAACAGAATTGCTGGATTGATGCGGAACTTCGAAGCTTCAGAATGGTTTGGAGAGCCTAATTTAACAGCGGTTAAAGCTGTAGCGAGGGGGGAGCCGGCCAGTGAATTTACCATGACGGTGGCTCAACAAACTCCAGAAGATAAGAAGGAGAAGAATAAGTGAGTTTTGCTGAATCCCTCGAAAGTCTAAAAGGTTTCGACGTCAATGAGCTGGATTTTAATAATGCAGGCTCTTGGCCCGGACCAATAAAAGCGATTGTATTTTTAATTGTCATTACATTAGTGGTTGGTGGAGGATATTGGTTTTTAATTAAAGATCAGTTTTCTCAGCTAGAGCAGGTTACTTCTAAAGAGTCTGATCTTCGGCAGCAATATGAGTCGAAGGCTTATAAGGTCGCCAACTTGGCTGCTTATAAGTTGCAAATGCTTGAAATGGAAGAATCATTTGGTGCTTTATTAAAACAGCTACCCACAGACACAGAAGTGCCAGGTTTGCTAGAAGATATTACAAATACAGGTATTGGTAGTGGTTTGGAGTTTAAATCCATTAAGCTAAAACCAGAGCTCAAGAAAGAATTTTATATTGAGTTGCCTATCCAGATTGAAGTCTCGGGAACGTATCACGATATTTCCTCGTTTGTTAGTGGGGTGGCTAGTTTGCCTAGAATTGTAACGCTTCATGACTTCTCTATTTCGCCGTCAATGGCAAACGAGGTGTTAAGTATGTCTATTGAGGCTAAAACCTATCGATATAAAGCAGGGAGGAAAGGTAAGTGAAACTAAAAAGCCTGCTTATAGTATTATCTGTTACGCTTGCCCTCACTGGGTGTAGTGGTGGAAACGGGTTCTCAGACATAGATCAGTTTATGGATGCAACAAAGGCGAAGCCTCGTGGAAAGGTCGAACCGTTGCCTGAGTTTAAAGCCTATCAGTCCTTTACCTATAGTGCGGCCAATCGACGTGCGCCATTTACTCCACCGGTTGATGTGGTGTTAAGTGCTGTCATTGAAGATAAGCCTGAGAATAGTGTGAAACCCAATTTTGACAGACCCAAAGAGCTACTTGAAACCTTCGGGTTAGGGGGGCTTAAAATGGTAGGGACCTTACAGCGTCAGGAAGAGAATACATTATGGGCTTTAATTAGTGATAATGATGGCGGTATTCATCGAGTGAAGCTGGGGCAGTTTATGGGGAAAAATCATGGGCGTATTGTTATGATTGACGATAGCCAACTTGAACTGATAGAAATTGTACCAAATGGTCGTGGCGGCTGGTTGGAAAGACCCCGTTCTATCGCACTGGATGATCAGTAATATGAAGGGGGCAAAATGAATAATTATTATGCTGAAATCGATAATAAACAATTGAGGTCGAAAAATAACATGTATTATCGGGCGCTGTTGCTATTAGGAACGCTTTGTCTGGCATTGTTATCAATGCAGGCGAGAGCTGTAGTTTTAAATGATGTAAGTTTTGCTTCTCTAACGGGAGATAGAACTGAAGTTACATTAAGTTTTGACGGGGTGCCGCCAGAGCCAAAAGGGTATACGATTGAAAAACCCGCTAGAATTGCTATTGACCTTAAAGGTGTTAGTAATGCGCTTAGCACAAAATACCATAGTTTGGGTATGGGTAATGCTCAGGGTTTGACGGTAGTTGGCGCTAAAGATAGGACGCGCCTTATTGTGAACTTGGTTGAGCTTGTTCCTTATGCATCGACAGTTGATGGGAATAAGATAATTCTATTAATTGGTTCTTCTGAAGTACCTCAGACGGCGATCTCAGGATCTTCTTCAGCTCAGCCAAAGGTCTCATCTCCTCAAATAGGTATGACTCCAAAGGTTACTGATATTGATTTTCGTCGAGGCGAGAAAGGAGATGGCCAAGTTGTCTTGTCATTCTCGACACCAAAAATTGATGTTGATATGTCAGAAGAAGGTGGTCTGATCAAGTTGTTTTTGCCTGGTGCAGAGCTACCTGAAGCATTGCAGCGACGTTTAGATGTGGTTGACTTCGCTACACCGGTTAAACGAATTGACGCAATGCAGAGTGATGAGGGTGTTGTTGTAACCATCAAGCCAGAAGGGAATTATGATTACCTTGCTTATCAGGCTGACAACCAATTTACGATCAGTGTTGAAGAATTGACTGCTGATGAAGTTGAAAGACGCAAGCAAGATAAGTTTCCGTACACTGGTGAGAAGCTCTCTTTGAACTTTCAGGATATAGAAGTACGCTCAGTGCTGCAGTTGATCGCTGACTTTACAGGTCTTAATTTGGTAGCCAGTGATACAGTAGGTGGTCGTATTACTTTAAGGTTACAAAATGTTCCTTGGGACCAAGCGCTTGAACTTGTACTTAAAACAAAGGGTTTAGATAAGCGTAAAATCGGCAATGTTCTGTTAGTTGCGCCAGCTGATGAAATTGCAGCGAGAGAAAAATTAGAGCTGGAAACCAATAAACAGGTTGCTGCTTTAGCGCCAGTGCGACTCGAAGTGATCCAAATAAACTATGCAAAGGCAGAGGATATCGTTTCATTGCTTAAGGCTGATAGTGAGTTAATTTCTGGCCGAGGCTTTATTTCTTCAGATGAAAGAACAAATACCATTAGCGTAAGAGAGACGGCTGACAAGCAAGAGCAAATTCGTCGATTGATCGCTACTTGGGATATTCCTGTTAGGCAAGTATTGATTGAAGCAAGAATTGTTCGTGCAAGAACCAATATTGCAAGTGATCTAGGTGTTCAGTGGGGTGGGGCTATTACTGACACAGGTGATAACCATACCGCGTTTGGCGGTGGTAGCTTTGAGACCACCTCTCAGATTTCTCAAGGCGAGACAATTACCTTTCCTGGAGCCAATGTAGTTGATTTAGGTATCACTAAGGCGGGTGCATCGTCTTTTGCTTTAGGGTTTGCTAATGATCATGTACTGCTTCAAATGGAGCTTTCTGCACTAGAGTCTGATGGGCGGGGGGAGATTGTTTCTCAGCCTAAAGTAGTAACGGCTGACCGACAAACCGCTATGATAAAGTCGGGTGAGGAAATCCCCTATCAGGAAGCATCTTCAAGTGGTGCAACTTCTGTTTCATTTAAAGAGGCTGTTTTGAAGTTGGAAGTTACTCCACAGATCACCCCTGATGGTAAGGTGATTATGGATCTTAGTATTAATCAAGACAATCGTGGTGAGGTTACTGCGGGTATCCCAAGTATAGAAACTAATGAGATCCAAACCCAGGTGTTGGTTGGTAATGGTGAGACCGTAGTTTTAGGCGGGATATTCCAGTCTGAAGTTTCGACCACAATTACTAAAACGCCTTATTTAGGTGATATCCCTTATCTTGGTGCTCTGTTTAAAAAGACTGAAAAAGTTGATGAGCGTGCTGAGTTATTGATATTTATTACACCTAAAATACTTAAGCGTGGATTGATTGAAAATTAAGTTTTAGTGTATTGAACAAAAAGCCATCACCATTAGGTGATGGCTTTTTTTTGTCTGGGGTATTCTGAATATAATGCCTTGTGTTATGCTCTCGCCTCATTAAAGTCAGATCCATTTATAGGTTTACATGCTTAGTTTATTAAAAAATAATGCAAAAAGAGTTGTGCTAGTTGGCCCTATGGGGGCTGGTAAAACAACAATTGGCAAACTGCTTTCTCGCGAGCTAGGGTTTTCTTTTTGTGATTCAGACAGTGAAATTGAGTCTCGTAGCGGAGCGAATATTCCATGGATATTTGATGTGGAAGGCGAGGCCGGGTTTCGTGAACGTGAGTGTGGTGTGATAGCAGATCTAAGTCAGACTGATGGCATTGTATTGGCTACGGGAGGTGGTGCGGTTCTTAACCCTAACAATCGCTCTCATCTTAAAATTGGAGCTCAGGTGGTTTATTTAAAAACATCGGTAGAGCAGCAGTTTGAGCGGACAAGGCGTGATCGTAATAGGCCACTACTACAAAATGATAACCCTCTAAAGGCGCTAACTGACATTTTTGAAATCAGAGATCCACTATACTCTGAAGTGGCTAATGTTATTATCCTAACGGATAAAAAAAACCCCAAAGCGGTTGTTAGACAGATTCTGGATCAGGTACTTGCTCAAGATTAGTAGGGCGGTATATTAGTAATTAAAAGGTTGTTTGGTTGAAATGAAACAGTTAACAGTAGCACTTGGTGAACGAAGTTATCCTATTTTTATTGGTGCAGGATTAATTGATGATACTAATTTGGTTGCCCCTTACGTGGTTGGTAGCCAGGTTATGATTGTTACTAATGACACGGTGGCCCCTCTTTACCTTGAGCGAGTGAAAACCTTGTTTAAGGCTTTTGATGTATCTGTGACTATTTTACCTGACGGTGAGTGTTATAAAAACCTAGAGACACTGAACAAAATATTTGATCAATTGCTTGAGAGACGACACACCAGAAAAACGACGATGGTTGCCCTTGGTGGAGGGGTCGTTGGTGATATGACTGGTTTTGCTGCGGCTTGTTATCAGCGAGGTGTTGAATTTATTCAGATCCCCACAACTCTGCTTTCACAGGTAGACTCTTCGGTTGGTGGAAAAACAGGGGTAAATCATTCTTTAGGCAAGAATATGATTGGTGCGTTTCATCAGCCGAAAGCCGTGATCATTGATATTGAAACTCTGAACACTTTGCCTCAGCAGGAAGTTTCTGCTGGAATAGCTGAAGTTGTGAAATACGGGCTTATTCGTGATGTAAGCTTTTTTGAATGGCTTGAATCTAATATAGATCGCTTATATGCACTTGACCCTGAAGCGGTCACTTATGCGATAGAAGTTTCTTGTCAATGTAAGGCTTCGGTTGTGAGTGAGGATGAAAAAGAGGGTGGGGTTCGTGCAATTTTGAATCTTGGTCATACCTTTGGTCATGCTATTGAAACTCATATGGGCTATGGTGTGTGGTTGCATGGTGAGGCCGTTTCAACAGGGATGGTAATGGCTGCAGACTTATCTTACCGGCAGGGTTGGATAGAGAAAGAGGATGTACAGCGCATTACTACTTTATTGAAACGGGTGGATTTACCTGTGACATCACCTGAAGAAATGACGATAGACTTATTTAAATCTTTAATGGCTGTAGATAAAAAAGTAATTGATGGACGTGTACGCTTGGTTCTTATGTCAAAAATTGGTGACGCGATAGTAACTGATGAATTTGATGTGTCTAGTTTTGATGAGACACTCTCTACTATTTAGTGCGGTTGTTTAACTTTAAAGTCTAGTTGTTGAGCTCATAGGAATATATCAGAAAAATGAATTCTGTTACCAAGGAAAGTGAATATCAGCAATCCCTGAATGATCAGTTGAGAAATAAATATCATCTAAAACTTGAGCCTTTTGGTGATGTTACTCACTTGTTTTTTCAAGGTGCACAACGGCAACACAACCTTGAGACGCTTCGTCATCTTGTAAACTTTGGTGATATGGTATTGCTACTAACGGGTGACACTGGGAGTGGCAAAACCACCTTAATTAGTGAGTTGGCAAGACAAGTAGATGATGTTGATGTCGTTAGTTTAAACCCCTCGCTTATATCAACCCCTAGAAAACTTGTATCTGAATTGTGTAAAAAATTCAATATTCACCAGGTTGATGGCGAGCCCACAGATCGCTCAATGGATAAAGTTACACAACATTTTTCCCAGGAAATTACTGAAGGTAAGCGTACCCTTCTAGTTGTTGATGATGCGCATAAAACAAACAAAGAAAGTTTTCAGTTACTTATCTCGACTTTTAAGCCGTTAGGCGGTGATGCGGGAGTATGCTTGCTTATTTCTGGCCGAAAGAGTGTTCTTCATAGTATGACTTTGGAGGGTGTTGATCCTGATAACTGTGGCTGGATACACCAAATACAACTTAAACCTTTCTCTCTTGACGATGCTGCCGCCTATGTGAATTTGAGGTTGGTTAGGGCGGGAGCCAGTGGAGAGTTAGACTTCTCAGGTGCACAAAGGTCTGCGCTTCATGAGCTTGGAAAAGGCTGTCCTGGCAGAATCAATCGAATTGCTCCAGCAGTTTTACTTGATGTGTTTGGCACTTCTGAAAGGAAAAAAAGAAACCCTAAGGGACTTGGCTGGGTGTTAGCCGGTATTTCTGTTGCTTTGCTATTTTCATTTTTAGTGGTTGCTTATCAGTACAATTTGTTTTTTGTGTCTTCCGAAAATATTTCACCTGTTGAGTTGCAAGATAACCTTACTGTAGATCCTAGTGTCCTTAATGCTAGAGATAAACTAGCGGAGATTGTTGCTCATGAAAATGAGCCTCTTATACCGTCATACACACCTGATGGCGAAATTAAGCCAGTGGAAGATGTTTATGGCACGCCTTCGATTGTATTGCCAGAAGAATCAAAGGAAGGTCTTAATAATACTGTTGAAGAAGCCGCTATAGATGTAGTTGAGGTTGAGGTTCCTAAAGATAAGGGTGAAATATCTGCTTCTGATGTTGTTATGCCTGTAAGTGTTGAGAAAATCGTCGTTCAGGAAAAGACCCTTGTAACTGAAAGTGAGCCTGAAAAGGTGGCGGTCGAAGTGGTTGATAAAACTGAAAGTAGGCACTCAGGGTTTAGGTCAGAAGCTTGGATTAATAAGCAGGCTTCTTCTGCTTATACTATCCAGGTTTTGGGAAGTAGAAATGAAAAGACAGCTATAAAGTATATTGATAAGGCAAGTGCTTCGGCCAGCCTTTTATATATAGAGTCAACGTATAAAGGCGGGGCTTGGTTTGTTGTTATTTCGGGTGTCTACACCGATAAAGAGGCTGCAAGAAAGGCGATGTCCTCATTACCGGTGGTAATTAAAAAGCAAAAGCCTTGGCTGAGAAGTGTTAAAGGACTGCAGAGTAAATAATTACTCTGCAGTGTTATTTTTTCTTACTACCTGACTTTAAACGATTTTATTGATCGTTGTCAGGTAGCTCTAATATAAAATTTCGATAAATTTGTGTGACTCCCCCTAGGCGTGTAAAATAGCCACCCCCAATTTTGACGTTTAGAAGCTTGCCGAGTATTTTGTTTTTTGTAAGCTTTTGATTAGTAAAGAATAAACGCGAGAGTGTGAAATATGATGACAGGTTTGTATCATCCTGATGATTTCAAGGATAACTGTGGATTTGGCTTGATTGCCCATATGGAAGGACAAGCAAGTCATGATTTGCTTACGACATCCATAGAATCTTTGACTTGCATGACCCATAGAGGCGGTATCGCTGCAGATGGTAAAACAGGTGATGGCTGTGGCTTGCTTATGCAAAAGCCTGATACATTTCTGCGTCATGTTGCAAAAGAGAGCTTTGGTGTAGATTTAGGTGCGCGTTACGGCATCGGGATGGTGTTCTTAAATCAAGATCCTGAAAAAGCGGTAGCTTCTAAAAAAGTGCTAGAAAAGCACCTTGTTAACGAAGGTTTAAGTGTTGTTGGCTGGCGTGTTGTCCCTACCGACGAGTCTTGCCTGGGTCCAATGGCCATTGATTGCTTGCCTGGTATAGAGCAAGTGTTTATCTCTGGTGCAGAGCTTTCTGAAAAAGAACTCTCAATTAAGTTATTTCTAGCTCGTCGTAAAGCAGAAATAGAGCTTATTTCAGATGGTGAGTTTTATGTATGTAGTCTTTCTGAGAAAGTGTTGTCTTATAAAGGCTTAATGATGCCTGTTGATCTTCCAAGTTTTTATACTGACTTGGGTGACGAGCTTTTTGAGACGGCTATTTGTGTATTTCACCAGCGTTTCTCTACTAATACAGCCCCACGCTGGCCTTTGGCTCAGCCTTTCAGAATGCTGGCTCACAATGGTGAAATTAATACGGTTGAAGGTAATCGTAATTGGGCTTTGGCACGAACTTCTAAATTTAAAACGGATGATATACCTGATCTTCAGTCGCTAAGTCCTCTTGTTAACTTAACGGGGTCAGATTCATCAAGTATGGATAACATGCTTGAGATATTACTGGCAGGCGGAGTTGACCTGTTCCGTGCAGTAAGAATGATGATTCCGCCAGCTTGGCAGAATGTTGATACAATGGATGCGGATCTTCGTGCCTTTCACGAATATAATTCTATGCACATGGAACCATGGGATGGACCCGCAGGCGTTGTAATGACTGACGGTCGTTACGCGGTATGTTTACTGGATCGTAACGGCTTACGCCCATCTCGCTGGGTTATTACTAAGAACGGCTATATCACTCTTGCATCTGAAATTGGCACCTATGGCTACTTGCCAGAAGATGTGGTTGCAAAGGGGCGTGTAGGGCCTGGTCAGATTTTGGCTATTGATACACAAACCGGAAAAATTTTAAATACTGAAGATATCGACGGAGTGCTTAAGACGGCGCACCCTTATAAGCAATGGTTAAGGGATAATGCAACACGTCTTGAAGCTACATTGGGTAAGTCGAGATTTGAATATAACGTGATGGAACAAGATGAGTTGAAATCTCATATGAAAATGTTCCAAGTTACTTTTGAAGAGCGTGATCAGGTGCTACGACCACTGGCCGAAGCTGGTCAGGAAGCGGTTGGTTCTATGGGGGATGACACCCCAATGGCCGTTTTATCAGAACGTGTTCGTTCTGTGTCTGATTATTTTCGTCAGAAGTTCGCTCAGGTAACTAACCCGCCTATCGACCCATTACGTGAATCCATTGTAATGTCTTTAGAAACTTGCATTGGTGTTGAACAGAATATATTTGAAGAGACACCCGAACATGCAAGGCGTGTTATCTTAGGAACCCCCGTATTATCTCCTGCTAAATTTAAGTGTTTATCAACTAAAGAAATTTCTGGTTTTGACGTAGCGCGTATAGAGCTAAGTTATAGTGCAGAGCAAGGTTTAGAGCAGGCGATTAAAGCGGTTTGTAATGAAGCTGAAAGCGCCGTCCGAGATGGCAATGTTATTTTAATGCTAAGTGATAAAAACATCACCGAAGGCAAGTTGCCAATTAATGCCTTTATGGCAACGGGTGCTGTTCACCATCATTTAGTTAAAACCGGATTACGTTGTGATTCAAACATCGTAGTTGAAAGTGGCTATGTGCGTGATCCGCATCATTTCGCTGTACTCTTTGGTTTTGGTGCAACCGCTGTATATCCTTATCTTGCTTATCAGGTGCTTAATGACCTGATTAATACGGGTGAGATGCTGATTGACCCTGTTGAGGCCAAAAACAATTACCGTAGAGGGATTGGCAAAGGTCTGATGAAGATTCTTTCCAAGATGGGTATTTCTACTATTGCCTCCTATCGTGGTGCTCAGTTATTTGAAGCCGTAGGTTTGGCCGATGAGGTAGAAGAACTTTGTTTTAAAGGTGTGGCGTGTCGAATTAAAGGCGCTAACTTTGAAGATTTTCAGTTTGAACAGCAGCTATTAGCTAACGACGCATGGAAGAAGCGGAAGCCTATTTCTCAAGGTGGATTGCTGAAATATGTTCACGGAAGTGAGTATCATGCTTATAATCCTGACGTTGTTAACACGATACAAAAGGCGGTTCAGACCGGTGACTATGGTGTTTACCATGAGTATGCCAAGCTGGTAAATGAGCGTCCGGTTGCTACGATTCGAGACTTATTAAAGCTTAGTGACAAGCAGACAGCTATTGAACTCAGTGATGTAGAGCCGATGGAGAAAATTGTTGCACGATTCGATTCTGCGGCAATGTCTCTGGGTGCGTTATCACCAGAAGCTCATGAAGCTCTAGCCGTTGCAATGAATACCTTGGGTGGACGTTCAAACTCAGGTGAGGGGGGCGAAGACCCTGCTCGATACGGAACTAACAAACGCTCTAAAATTAAGCAAGTTGCATCTGGCCGATTTGGCGTAACACCTCACTACTTGAGTAGTGCTGATGTTATACAAATTAAAGTAGCCCAGGGTGCTAAGCCAGGTGAAGGTGGGCAGCTTCCAGGCGGTAAGGTTAATGACCTGATTGCGACCCTGCGCTTCTCTGTACCCGGTGTGACACTGATATCACCACCGCCTCATCACGACATATATTCAATTGAAGATTTAGCTCAGCTAATTTTCGATTTAAAACAGGTAAACCCAAGCGCCTTGGTATCTGTTAAGTTGGTATCTGAACCCGGTGTTGGAACAATCGCTGCTGGTGTAGCAAAGGCTTACGCTGATTTGATCACTATTTCTGGTTATGATGGTGGCACCGCAGCAAGTCCATTGACCTCTGTACGTAATGCTGGATCTCCATGGGAGTTGGGTTTAACTGAGGCTCATCAGGCACTACGTGGTAATGATCTTCGTGGAAAAATTCGACTACAAACAGACGGTGGTTTAAAAACCGGTCTGGATGTTGTAAAGGCCGCTATTTTTGGTGCAGAAAGCTTTGGGTTTGGCACAATGCCTATGGTTGCTTTAGGTTGTAAGTACTTGCGTATTTGCCATCTTAATAACTGTGCAACAGGTATCGCGACACAAAATCAGAGCTTACGTGATGAGCACTTTATTGGCACCGTTGAAATGGTTATGAATTTCTTCAAATTTGTTGCTGAAGAGACGCGTGAATGGATGGCTAAACTAGGCGTTAGTTCTTTGGAAGAGCTTGTTGGGCGTACGGATCTGTTAGAAGTACTGCCAGGCAAGACAAGTAAGCAGCAGGGCCTTGATCTGACACCAATGCTTGGCAATGATTATATTCCGGCAGATAAGCCTCATACTTGCCAAGTTGAGAGAAATGAACCTTTTGATAAGGGTTTATTAGCAGAGAAAATGATGGCTGATGCCATGTCTTCTATTGAATCCAAGTCTGGTGGTAAGTTCACATATAAAGTAACTAACTGTGATCGTTCTGTTGGTGCTAGATTGTCTGGTGAAATTGCTAAGCAGCATGGCAACCAAGGAATGAGTGGTTCGCCTATTCAGTTAGATCTTACAGGAACGGTTGGCCAGAGTTTCGGTGTTTGGAATGCTGGTGGTTTGCATATGTACCTTGAGGGCGATGCAAACGACTATGTTGGTAAAGGAATGACCGGTGGTAAGTTGGTTGTTCGCCCTCCACAGTGCAGCTCGTTTAAAACACAAGATACTGCTATAGCGGGTAATACTTGTCTTTATGGTGCTACGGGCGGAAAACTCTTTGCTGCAGGTACTGCAGGGGAGCGATTTGGCGTTCGAAATTCAGGCGCTCACGCTGTTGTAGAAGGTGTGGGAGATCACGGTTGTGAGTACATGACAGGTGGCTTGGTTACTGTTCTTGGTGAGACGGGTTATAACTTTGGTGCAGGCATGACCGGTGGTTTTGCCTACGTTCTTGATCGGAAGAATGGTTTTGTAGATCAATATAACCATGAGCTCGTTGAGATTCATCGTATTTCAAGCGGGCATATGGAACCGTACCGTAATCACTTACGGGGTGTAATTGAAGAACACGTTGCTGAAACAGGCAGTGAGTGGGCTCAGCATATCATTGATAACTTTGATGATTATATTGTTCGTTTTTGGCTAGTGAAGCCAAAAGCGGCGAGCCTTAAAAACTTGCTAGACAGTACAAGAGCCCAGCCAGAATAAGGCAGACGGCGATATTTAGTTGCGTGTGAAGGTTAAAGAGGCTTTTAAACGATGAAAGATCGATTGAATAATAACTTCCAATTTGTGGATGTTGGTCGACAGGACCCAAAAAAGGTACCTGCAAAGATTCGAAAGCAAGAATTTGGTGAAATTTACACACCATTTAAAAAAGCAGAAGTAGAGAGTCAGTCTCATCGCTGCCTAGAGTGTGGTAACCCATATTGCGAATGGAAATGCCCTGTGCATAACTATATTCCAAATTGGCTGAAACTGGTTTCTGAAGGCAATATACTTGAAGCAGCTGAATTGTGTCATCAGACCAATTCATTGCCTGAAGTGTGTGGTCGTGTTTGTCCTCAAGATCGTTTATGTGAAGGTGCGTGTACCCTTAACGACGGCTTTGGTGCAGTGACTATTGGCTCTACTGAAAAGTATATTACCGATACAGCGTTTGCTATGGGTTGGCGCCCGGATATGTCTAAGGTTGTTTGGACAGACAAAAAGGTTGCTGTTATTGGTGCTGGGCCTGCTGGTCTAGCTTGTGCAGATATTCTTATCCGAAATGGTGTTAAGCCTGTCGTATTTGATAAAAACCCTGAAATTGGTGGGTTGTTAACCTTTGGTATTCCAGAGTTTAAGCTTGAAAAAAGTGTAATGACTCGACGTCGTGACATTTTCGAAACCATGGGGGTTGAGTTTAAGCTGAATACTGAGATTGGTAGCGATGTAGTCATTGAGCAATTACTTGAAGATTACGATGCAGTTTTCATGGGTATGGGTACTTATAGCTACATGAAAGGTGGCTTCCCTGGTGAAGATTTACCAGGTGTATATGATGCACTTCCATACTTAATTTCCAATGTTAATCGCTGTCTTGGCTTTGAAAAAGAAGCGTCTGACTTCATTGATATGAAGGGTAAAAAGGTCGTTGTTCTTGGTGGTGGTGACACCGCGATGGATTGTAATAGAACGGCTATTCGACAGCAGGCTAAAAAAGTAACCTGTGCTTACCGTCGAGATGAGGCTAATATGCCAGGCTCTCGTAAAGAAGTAACGAATGCGAAAGAAGAAGGGGTAGACTTCTTATTCAACCGTCAGCCTGTCGCTATTGTAGGAGATGGTAAGGTTGAAGGTATAAAGGTCGTTAGCACTGAAATGGGTGAGCCAGATGAAAATGGTCGCCGCAGAGCTGAAGTTGTCGAAGGTAGTGAAGAAATAATACCCGTAGATGCCGTGCTCGTCGCTTTTGGTTTTAAACCAAGCCCAGCTTCATGGTTTAAGGCTCAGAATGTGAATGTTGACGATAGCGGACGTGTTCTTGCGCCTGAAAAAGGTGAGTTCCCTTTCCAGACAACAAACCCAAAGATTTTTGCGGGTGGAGATATGGTTCGAGGTTCTGATCTAGTGGTTACAGCGATAGCTGAGGGACGAGATGCCGCAGAAGGTATTTTGGATTACCTTAAAGTCTAAATAAAAACTGAAAAGTTACATGTTTTTAGATAGAAGAAAGGCACAGCAATCGCTGTGCTTTTTTCTATCTTGCTAATTATTGACATTTAACAACCGAATTCACTTTAAAGGCGGGTATTATCCAGCCTTTAATAATTTTTATAGAGAGAAATTGCATGGCTGAACTAAAAAATGATCGCTTTCTAAGAGCATTATTAAGAGAGCCTGTGGATGTAACGCCTGTATGGATGATGCGTCAGGCTGGTCGGTATTTGCCTGAATATAGAGCGTTACGTAGCAAGGCAGGTGATTTTTTAAGCTTATGCAAGAATGCAGAGTTTGCATGTGAAGTAACTATTCAACCTCTTGAACGTTTCCCTTTAGATGCGGCAATTTTATTCTCTGATATTCTGACTATTCCAGACGCAATGGGTTTGGGGCTTTACTTCGAAACGGGTGAAGGTCCACGTTTTAAAAAGATTGTTCGCACAGAGGCTGATGTTGATGCGTTACCTGTGGTTAAAACAAGCTCTGATTTAGATTATGTTTTAAATGCGGTGACTACAATACGTCGTGAGCTAAATGGTCGTGTGCCTTTAATTGGTTTTTCTGGCAGTCCTTGGACGCTAGCAACGTATATGGTTGAAGGTGGCTCGTCTAAAGACTTTAGACACGTTAAGGCGATGATGTATGACAAGCCTGAAGTAATGCATAAGTTGTTGGATAAACTAGCGTTGTCTGTTATTGACTACTTGAATGAGCAAATTAAAGCAGGGGCTCAGGCTGTTCAGATTTTTGATACATGGGGTGGTAATTTAAGTCATGCGGCTTACCAAACGTTTTCATTGCAGTATATGCAGAAAATTGTAGATGGTTTAATACGTGAGCATGACGGACGAAAAGTGCCTGTTATTATGTTTACAAAGGGTGGTGGTCAGTGGTTACAGCAGATGGCTAATACCGGTGTAGATGCGCTAGGTCTGGATTGGACGACGGAAATTGGGCACGCAAGAAGTCAGGTGGGTGATAGAGTTGCTCTGCAAGGTAATATGGATCCAAGTGTGCTTTATGCTTCACCTGCGACCATTAGAAAAGAAGTAGAAAGTATTTTAAAGGCTTATGGATCGAACCCTGGGCACGTATTTAACCTTGGGCATGGAATTCATCAATTTGTTGACCCAGAGCGGGCTAAGGTATTTGTTGAAGCTGTACATGAGTTTAGTGCGAAGTACCACCAGTAAATAATATGTAGGGTGCGCCATGCGCACCGAAAGATGTTTAAAATGCCCGTGCCCAATTATAAAAACGGCGCGCATGGCACACCCTACTTGAGTGTGCCATTTTGGTATTTTACCTCTGAGAAGCTTCTAAAGACTGAGTAATATCCTCAAGAATATCGTCTACATGCTCTATACCAACCGAAAGCCTTACCATATCGGTAGAAACTCCAGCACTTTTTAACTCTTCTTCATTTAACTGTCTGTGAGTGGTTGATGCGGGGTGACAGGCTAGTGATTTTGCATCGCCAATATTTACCAATCTAACGACTAATTCTAGCGCATCAATAAATTTAGAGCCTGCTGCAACTCCGCCTTTAATGCCAAAAGAAAGAATGCTTGATGGTGTCCCGTTCATGTAGTCTTTTGCTAGTTTATGGTATTTACTACTTTCGAGCCCTGCATAGTTAACCCATTCAACTTCTTCTCTTTGGTTTAAGAACTCAGCCACCTTTTGAGCGTTCTCGCAATGTCGTTCCATACGCAGCGAAAGTGTTTCGAGGCCTTGCATTATCATCATTGCATTGAATGGCGAGAGTGCCGCTCCCATGTTTCTTAGTGGAACAACACGACAGCGACCAATGTAGGCTGCGTCTCCAAGCGCTTCTGAATAGACTACTCCATGATAAGAAGGATCCGGTTCATTCATCACAGCAAAGCGTTCTTTATGCTCAGCCCAAGGGAACTTACCTGAATCAACAATAATACCGCCAATAGTCGTTCCGTGTCCGCCGATGTATTTTGTTAATGAGTGAACAATAATATCTGCACCGTGCTCAAAGGGTCTGCAAAGAACCGGAGTGGCAACGGTATTATCTACAATCAGAGGTACACCATGCTGATGCGCAACATCTGCAAGTGCCTTGATATCAATAATATTACCTAAAGGGTTACCAATAGATTCGCAAAAAATAGCTTTTGTTTTTGAATCAATTAAACTCGCGAAAGAAGCAGGGTTATCACCGTCTGCAAATCGAACCTCAATCCCTTGCTTAGGGAACGTGTGGGCAAATAAGTTGTATGTGCCGCCGTAGAGTTGGCTAACACTAATAATGTTTTCGCCTACCTCACAAATAGCCTGAATAGACGCGGTGATTGCCGCCATACCCGATGCCATCGACAAGGCTCCAATACCACCTTCCATCTGTGTTAGTCGTTGTTCGAGAACGTCATTAGTTGGGTTCATTATGCGACTGTAAATATTACCCGGAACTTTTAAGTCAAACAGGTCTGCGCCATGCTGGGTGTTGTCAAAAGCATAAGAGGTTGTTTGAAATAAAGGGACGGCAACAGCTTTGGTGGTTGGGTCTGGGGTATAACCTGCATGGATAGCCAGTGTTTCTAGTTTCATAGAGGGTAAAACTCCTATACTATTCAGTGAAAGGGTTGTTGTTATTATATGACTAAAGCATTTTGCTCTTTACGGCAGATAGTGAAAGAGTACCAGAAAATAGAAATAATAATCGAGCCATTTTGGTGCAATTGGTGGTTCGATAAAACGTGGAATTGTTATGGCAAAAGTAAAGACCGCTTATGTATGTACGGATTGCGGAAGCGAGTACGGTAAATGGCAAGGGCAGTGCGCTGAATGTAAAGAGTGGAATACGATCAGTGAGTTTAGAGTCGGAAAGACAGCTCCCTCCAAAGGCGCTCGCTTTGATGGTTATGCGGGGAAATTATCCGAAATACAATCTTTGGATTCTATCGACTTACAAGATCAGACCCGTTTTACTTCCGGTATAGGTGAATTTGACCGAGTGTTAGGTGGAGGGCTGGTTCCAGGCTCTGCAATCCTTGTTGGGGGAAGCCCTGGCGCGGGGAAAAGCACGCTGCTGCTTCAAACAATGTGTTATTTGGCTGGTGCAATGCCCGCTCTTTATATAACCGGTGAAGAATCTTTGCAGCAGGTTGCCATGAGAGCCACGCGTTTAGGGGTTAAAACTAATAATCTACAAATGCTTTCTGAAACGAATGTTGAATCGATAATTGCCGCTGCGGATAAAATTCAGCCTAAGGTTTTGGTGGTAGACAGTATTCAGGTGGTGCATATGGAGGGAATTGAATCTTCTCCAGGAAGTGTTTCTCAGGTTCGAGAGAGTGCTGCTATGTTGACTCGTTATGCTAAGCAGACGGGGATGGTACTTCTTTTGGTTGGACATGTAACTAAAGATGGTTCTTTGGCTGGTCCTAAGGTGTTGGAGCACATGATTGATTGCTCAATCATGCTTGAAGGGTCTAACGATAGCCGTTTTCGTACCTTGCGTGGTATTAAAAATCGGTTTGGTGCGGTTAACGAGCTAGGTGTGTTTGCTATGCTTGAAACCGGTTTGAAAGAAGTAACTAACCCGAGTGCTATTTTTTTGAATCGTTCAGAAGAGCCGATGCCAGGAAGTTGTGTGACCGTTATTTGGGAAGGAACTCGCCCGCTTTTAATCGAGCTACAAGCCTTGGTTGATGATAGCCAAATGGATTACCCTAAGCGGGTCGCGATTGGTTTGGACCAGAACCGTTTGGCAATGCTTTTGGCTGTATTGCATCGCCACGGTAACTTGCATTGTGGCGACCAGGATGTATTCGTTAATGTGGTAGGTGGTGTTAGAGTCAGTGAAACAAGTGCCGATTTAGCTACGCTGTTAGCGGTTGTCTCAAGCTTTAGGGATATTTGCTTGCCTCAGGATATGGTCATTTTTGGAGAGGTCGGTCTTTCGGGAGAAATTCGTCCTGTGCCTAGTGGTCAGGAGCGAGTTTATGAAGCGGCAAAGCATGGCTTCAAAAAGGCTATTGTGCCCAAAGCCAATGCGCCTAAGAAATCAATTGATGGAATGGAAATTATTGTTGTAAATAAATTGTCTGAGGCTTTGAATATTATTACCTGAATTTAAGGCGCAGGGAATCACGGCTACAAAAGAGCGGTGAGTTAACTCTCTGGTTCGAGATGATAAATCGTTAATGCGCTTAACTCTCTGTTTAGAAGGTCATGATCACCCAAATTGAGCTCTACTAAACGCTTGAGATGGGTGATGCTATCAATATCAATATATTCACACTCAAAGCCTAAGTGATTAGCCTCTTTGTGCATCAGTTTAATTGACATAATAATTGAGTCGCCTGCTTCAGATAATGAAATGACGGCTTCGAAAGGTTTATTAAAATCAGCGTCTAGGTCGTCAGGGCGTTTTACCAAGATTCCGCGTAGCGAAATATCAAGTAGCTCTGTCTTCCACTCTTTATTGTTTTGAATAAGGGTGCAAGAAGCATCAAATAATATGCGACTAAAGTGACGCTTGTCTTCGGTTGTATTGTTATGGCTCACAGTTCCCCCTAACGAATGATTTTAATGCTTACGTTAACTATAGCTTTTATTTGGGGGATGGCTAGGTATAAACGATATTGGAGCGCCCTGTGATAATGCAGTCTTCGCACTATCACAGGTTAAAACTTAAGCTAATTTCCTATATTTCATTCGCTTAGGCGTTCGTGCTGACTCCCCTTTGCGTTTTTTAAGGTCTTCATCATAATCAGAGAAATTGCCTTCATGCCAGACCACTTCGCTATCACCTTCAAACGCTAGAATGTGGGTGGCAATTCGGTCAAGGAACCATCGATCGTGAGAGATAACAATGGCGCAGCCAGGAAATGCCAAAATAGCTTCTTCCAGTGCTCTCAGGGTTTCTACATCAAGGTCGTTGGTTGGTTCATCGAGCAGTAGAAGGTTGGCTCCCTGCTTTAGTAGTTTAGCTAGGTGTAGGCGATTTCGTTCACCTCCAGAAAGATCTCCTACACGTTTTTGCTGGTCGGTGCCTCTGAAATTAAAACGGCTAACATACGCTCTAGATTGTGTTTGGTAATTACCAATTTGCAATATATCTTGCCCACCACTGAGTTCTTCCCAAACGGTATTATCGCTTTCAAGGTTTCTGGTTTGGTCAACATAGGCAACTTCCACCGTTTCACCGATTTTTATATCGCCATGCTCGGGTGATTCAAGTCCTGCAACCATTTTGAAGAGTGTCGATTTACCTGCGCCGTTACCACCAATAACGCCCACAATACTGCCGGGAGGTATTTTGAAGGTAAGGTCTTTAAACAAGAGTTTATCACCAAAGCTTTTTTCTATGTTATTGGCTTCTATTACTAGGTCGCCCAAACGAGGCCCTGGTGGGATATAAATCTCCATGGTCTCGTTACGCTTCTGAAATTCCTGAGAATTTAGATCTTCAAAACGTTGTAGGCGTGCTTTGCTCTTGGTATGACGTCCTTTAGTGCCACTTCGCACCCATTCAAGCTCAGATTTTATAGCTTTCTGATGGGCTGCTTCTTGTTTATTTTGTTGATCTAGTCGCTGATCTTTAGCTTCTAGCCATTGCGAGTAATTGCCTTCATGTGGAATGCCATAGCCTCTGTCGAGCTCCAGTATCCAGCCCGCAACGTTATCAAGGAAATATCTATCGTGAGTGATGGCTACAACGGTGCCAGTATAATCATGGAGGAAGCGCTCAAGCCAAGCCACACTTTCTGCATCAAGATGGTTGGTGGGTTCGTCGAGTAATAGCATATCGGGCTTTGAGAGTAATAGGCGGCAAAGTGCCACTCGACGTTTTTCTCCGCCTGATAAATTACTTACGTCAGCATCCCATGGGGGGAGTCTCAACGCATCTGCAGCGACTTCTAGGGTGCGTTCAAGATTATGCCCGTCAGACGCCTGAATAATAGCTTCAAGTTTACCTTGTTCAGCAGCTAAAGCATCAAAATCGGCATCTGGTTCTGCGTAAGCGGCATAGACTTCTTCAATACGAACTAGGGCATCTTTAACGGCTTTTACGCCCTCTTCGATATTGCCTCGTACATCTTTGGTTTCATCGAGCTCAGGTTCTTGGGGGAGATAGCCAATGTTGATGCCTGGCTGTGGTCGTGCTTCGCCGTGAAAATCGGTATCTACACCGGCCATAATGCGTAATAGTGTGGACTTACCTGAACCGTTGAGGCCTAAAACACCAATTTTAGCGCCAGGGAAAAAGGATAGTGAAATATCTTTGAGGATTTCTCTTTTCGGGGGGACAACCTTTCCCACCCTATTCATGCTGTATACGTATTGAGCCATTGAGTTGAATCCTGTTTGTTTTAAAAATGTAAGCAAAAATGAGTAAGTGGGTGCAAAAACTAGCTGATAATTGAATGAATGGCAATAAATCGATGCTGCTTAGTGATGTATGACGAAGTTTAGGTTAAAATATCGCCTTTTTATTGGGTCTCGCTTTCTGCGGGGTTCTATCCATTAAGTTTTTTAGAAAATAAGGGTTGGGGCGACAGATGTTTACTCGTGATATGACTATTGCTGGATTTGATGACGAAGTTTTTTCTGCAATTGAAGCAGAAGCCAAGCGTCAGGAAGAACATATTGAACTGATTGCTTCAGAGAACTATACCAGCCCTAGAGTAATGGAAGCGCAGGGTTCTGTTTTAACAAACAAGTACGCCGAAGGTTATCCTGGTAAGCGTTACTATGGTGGTTGCGAGCATGTAGATGTTATTGAGCAGCTAGCTATTGATCGTGCTAAAGAATTGTTTGGCGCCGACTATGCAAACGTTCAACCTCACTCTGGTTCTCAAGCTAATGCGGCTGTTTACATGGCTTTATGTAAGCCTGGTGATACTATTTTAGGTATGAGTTTGGCGCATGGTGGTCATTTAACTCACGGTGCATCGGTTAGCTTTTCTGGTCGTATCTATAATGCGATTCAATATGGATTGAATGCTGAAACAGGTGAGATTGACTATGAGCAGGTTGCTGAATTAGCGCGTGAGCATAAGCCTAAGATGATCGTTGCTGGTTTCTCTGCTTATTCTCGTGTTGTTGATTGGCAGCGTTTTCGTGATATTGCCGACGAAGTGGGCGCTTACTTATTTGTTGATATGGCGCACGTTGCAGGCTTAATTGCTGCGGGTGTTTACCCAAGTCCAGTTAATATCGCTGATGTTACTACTACCACTACTCATAAAACATTGGGTGGACCACGTGGCGGTTTGATTCTGGCTAGAGCCGATGAAGCGCTAGAAAAGAAATTAAACTTTGCTGTTTTTCCTGAAAGTCAGGGTGGTCCTTTAATGCATGTTATTGCTGCTAAAGCTATTTGCTTTAAAGAAGCAATGACTGAAGAGTTTAAAGTGTATCAGCAGCAGGTTGCAGATAATGCTAAAGCAATGGCTGCGGTATTTATTGAGCGTGGTGTTGATATCGTATCTAACGGAACCGATGACCATTTATTCCTTGTTGATCTGATCAAAAAGGATATTACGGGTAAAGATGCTGATGCCGCATTAGGTCGCGCTAATATTACGGTTAACAAAAATGCCGTGCCTAATGACCCAAGATCTCCTTTTGTTACCAGTGGCTTACGTATTGGTACGCCGGCAGTGACTCGTCGTGGCTTTAAAGAAACTGAAGTGCGTGAGTTAACAGAGTGGATTTGCGACATTCTGGATGACATTAACAATGAAGATGTTATTGCCAGCGTAAAAGAAAAAGTAACCTCGCTTTGTGCAAATTTTCCGGTTTATGCTAACTAACTAGTCGTTGCTGACGATCTTTCTCTTCACAGGGTGCAATAATGCATTGTCCATTTTGTAGTGCTGAAGATACAAAAGTAATTGATTCCCGACTGGTCGCCGGTGGCGGCCAGGTTAGGCGTCGTCGTGAATGCTTGTCTTGCAGGGAGCGTTTTACGACGTATGAATCTGCTGAATTAGTCATGCCTAAAATTGTAAAGCATGATGGAACTCGACAGCCTTTTGATGAAGAAAAACTCATTGCCGGTATCTCCAAAGCACTTGAAAAGCGCCCTGTCAGCACGGAAGAAATAGAGCAGTCTATTAATCGCATCAAGCACCGTCTTCGGGCCACAGGTGAACGTGAGCTAAAATCGCGAATCCTGGGTGAAGAAGTTATGACTGAACTGCAAAAGTTGGATGAAGTAGCCTATGTTCGTTTTGCTTCAGTTTATCGTAGCTTTCAGGATATTAATGAATTCAAGGAAGAGATTGACCGCTTAACAAGACCGGGACAGGATGACTAATAGTTTAACCTTTGCATCTCAAGATCAGCGCTATATGGCTGAAGCGATAAAGCTGGCATATAAAGGGCTTTATACTACAGACCCTAACCCTCGTGTTGGTTGTGTCATTGTTAGCAATGAATCATCTGATGAAGGTTTGGTTGTTGGGCGTGGGTGGCATGTAAAGGCGGGCGAAGGTCACGCTGAAGTGAATGCGCTTCGTGATGCGGGTTCTCTCGCAGAAGGCGCGACTGCTTATGTGACACTGGAGCCTTGTAGTCACACGGGCAAAACCCCGCCCTGCGTTGATGCGCTTATTGCAGCTAAAGTTAAAAGAGTTGTTGCAGCAATGCAGGACCCTAATCCTTTAGTGGCCGGTAATGGTTTTCAGACTCTTCGGGATGCAGGAATAAACGTCGAGTGTGGCGTGCTTCAGGCAGAAGCCGAAGCGATTAATCCAGGTTTTATTAAGCGGATGCGAACTGGTTATCCGTTAGTTAGAGTCAAACTGGCCATGAGTGTTGATGGTCGAACAGCGATGGCATCGGGCGAAAGTCAGTGGATTACAGGCGGCGCTGCTCGACAAGATGTTCAGCGTCTAAGGGCGCGAAGCTCAGCTATTGTGACAGGCTCAGGCACGGTTAATTATGACAACCCCTCTTTAACGGTAAGGAGTGAAGAGTTTGGTTTGGCAGAGCAACAACCGCTGCGTGTTGTTGTTGATTCTGATGGTGATATATCACTAGATTCAAAGCTATTGCAGTTGCCCGGTAAGACGATCATTGCAATGGCGAGTAACAAGGCTCTTGATGAGTCGGAAATAAAGCTTGATCGTGTTGAATTTAAGTCATTTCCTTCAAGCGCTGGTTTTGTAGCGAGTGGGCGTGTTGATCTTAAATTACTGTTAAGCTGGCTGGCTGCACAAGGGTGTAATGAAGTTTTAGTCGAAGCTGGTGCTACGCTGGCTGGTGCGTTTGTCTCTCAGGAGTTGGTAGATGAGCTGTGGGTTTACATGGCTCCAAAGCTGTTGGGGAGTAATGCTCGCCCATTATTAGGTTTGCCATTCGATACCATGGCACAGCAAATACCGATGAAAGTAAGTGATATTAGAGTGATTGGTGATGATATTCGTTTAATTTATCAATTAGAGTCGTCACTAAGGCCACGAGGGTAGCGTAGATGTTTACCGGTATTATTGAAGCAGTAGGCCAAATTGGCATTATTCGTTCACAAGGTGGAGATAGTCGACTGTTCATTACATCAGAGCAGCTTGATTACTCAGATGTAAAGCTCGGTGATAGCATCGCTGTAAATGGTGTTTGTTTAACGGTGACTAATCTAGAGTCTCATGGTTTTTGGGCTGATGTTTCCAATGAAACTATGGCTCATACCCGAATGACTGATTACAGTGTGGGTTCGCGGGTAAATCTTGAAAAAGCCCTTACGCTCAATACGCGTCTTGGCGGGCATATGGTGAGTGGTCATGTTGATGGCGTGGGTGTTGTACTTGAGCGATATGATGATGGACGTTCAATACGTTTTGTTATTCAGGCGCCAGAGGCATTGGCTAAGTATATTGCTGAAAAAGGTTCAATAACGGTTGATGGCGTAAGCTTAACTGTAAACTCGGTTGAAAAAAATCAGTTCGTATTGAATGTGGTTCCTCATACGGCGGCAGAAACCGTTATTGAAAGTTATAAACAGGGATGTAAAGTACATTTGGAGGTAGATTTAGTTGCACGCTACTTGGAGCGGCTTTTGTCGTGCCAAGATTCAACTGACTCGCCTCAAGGTTCGAAAATCAACCTGTCTTTTTTAGCGACTAATGGTTTTATGTAGGCACGAAACGGTATAAGCGGTTAGACTTCACTGATAAGCCACAGGCTTAACAAAATGGTCTTAAAATGTTCAACTTTTTGAAAAGGTCGCTCAATGGAGCTCAATAGCATAGAAGAGATTATTGAAGATATTCGTCAGGGTAAAATGGTTGTTCTGATGGATGATGAGGATCGTGAGAATGAAGGCGATCTGATTATTGCTGCAGAGCAGGTGCGTCCTGAAGATATTAACTTCATGGCGAAGCATGCTCGAGGTTTAATCTGCTTAACATTAACGCAAGAGCGTTGTGAGTTTTTGGGTTTGCCTTTAATGGTTCATTCGAATCAGGCTCAGTTTCAAACCAATTTCACAATTTCTATTGAAGCGGCAGAAGGTGTAACTACGGGTATTTCTGCGGCAGACAGAGCGCATACTATTCGTGTTGCAGTTGGCCGTACTACCAAGGCCGAAGAAATTGTTCAGCCAGGTCACATATTCCCACTAATGGCTCAACCAGGTGGTGTTCTTAGTCGTGCGGGGCACACTGAGGCGGGGTGTGATTTGGCTAGAATGGCAGGCTTTGAGCCCGCTGCTGCGATTGTTGAAATAATGAATGAAGACGGCACTATGGCCCGTCGCCCCGATCTTGAGATTTTTGCTAAAGAGCATAATTTAAAAATTGGTACGATTGCAGATCTTATACATTATCGAGCATTAAATGAAAAAACCGTTGATAGAGTTGATGAATATGCTTTAGATACTGAATACGGTGAGTTCAAACTAGTTACTTACAAAGATACCATTCAGGGTGATACTCATTTAGCGATGGTTAAGGGTGATATTAATCCAGATAGCCCTGTTACTGTTAGGGTGCACATGGCTGATACCTTGAGAGATTTATTGGGTGCTAGGAAGCAGGGATCATCAAGTTGGCCCTTGCATCGTGCGCTTGAGAAAGTGGCATCAGAAGGCGCGGGCGTTGTTGTCTTATTAGGCGCTAATTCAGATGTAGACCTTGAGGCACGTGTTACTGAGTTTTTTGCACCTAAAAAGCCTAGAAGCTCAGCCCAAGCAAGCTCTGGTGTTTACCAGACTGTAGGTACTGGGTCTCAGATATTAAACGACTTGGGTGTGCGTAAAATGCAATTGCTTAGTGCGCCAATGAAATTCTCGGCTATTTCAGGTTTTGATCTGGAAGTGGTTGAGTGTATTCCTTACGAGTCTTGATTTTAAGAATTTAAGTGGCTAGCCACATAGTTAATGTTGGAGATTTAAATGTCGTCTATAAAAACATTCGAAGGTGACTTTCGAAATTGTAGTGGTCGTTACGCGATTGTTGTTGGTCGTTTCAATAGCTTTGTTGTAGAAAGCCTGCTTGAAGGTGCGATTGATACATTAAAGCGTCACGGTATTGCTGAGCAGGATATCGAAATCTATCGAGTTCCGGGTGCATTTGAAATTCCATTAGCAGTTCAGCGTGTAGCTAAAACAGGTAATTACGATGCAGTTATTGCATTGGGTGCAGTTATTCGTGGTGGAACGCCTCATTTTGAATATGTTGCAGGTGAGTGTGTGAAGGGGTTAGGTGCGGTATCCTTGAACTTGGATCTTCCTGTCGTTTTTGGTGTGCTTACAGTTGATACTATTGAGCAGGCTATTGAGCGTTCAGGCACTAAGGCTGGTAACAAAGGCGGAGAAGCTGCACTTTCTGCTTTAGAGATGGTTAGTTTATTTAATGATATGGGAGCGTAATCCCAGTGACAGATCAGCCAACCAATAAACAAGAGTCAACACCGGGAAAAGGCGGTAATCCAGGGAAGCCTGGTATTGCACAGCGTCGCAAGTCTCGTACATTGGCCTTGCAGGCTCTTTATCAATGGCAGTTATCTGGGGCTAATGTTTCTCAGATAGAGGCGGAGTTTGCTGCTGATAATGATATGGGTAAGGTTGATGTATCATACTTTCGAGAGCTACTTAAAGGGGTTCCAAGTAACCTATCTGATTTAAATCGTCAGATCGAGCCCCTGCTTGACCGTGCATCCGCGGATGTAGACCCTATAGAAATGACTTTATTACGAATGGGTACCTACGAAATGATGCATCGTGTTGATGTGCCTTATCGTGTGGTTATTAATGAGGCGGTAGAGTTAGCTAAGAAATTTGGTGGAACGGATGGCCATAAGTACATAAATAGTGTGCTTGATAAGTTAGCGCCACGGTTGCGCCCGGAAGAGACTCGCGGAACACGCGGTCGTTCGTAAAAATGTGCGGAAAGCGAGAATGAGGCACTCGAGTGATGAGTTTAGTTTAATTTCTCGTTTTTTTAATGGCGTGGGGAGAGTTGGAGAGCCTTTTTCTGATGATTCCCTTGTCGCGCTTGGTATCGGTGATGATTGTGCTATTTTGCGTTCACCTGCAGGGTATGAAACCTGTTTATCTATAGACACCCTTGTTTGCGGTGTACACTTTCCTGAAGATATTGTCCCAGATAAATTGGGCTATCGTAGCTTAGCTGTAAGCTTGAGTGATTTGGCTGCGATGGGGGCGAACCCTGTTGCTTTTACTCTAGCCATCACCTTGCCTGACAATAATGAAGAATGGCTTGAAGGCTTCTCTAAAGGCTTATCTCGAATTGCTAATGAGTGCGGCGTGCGATTAATTGGTGGTGATACCACTAAAGGTCCCCTAACTGTTTCTATCCAGGTTCATGGGCTTACCCCATCGGAAATGGCTATTAAGCGATCGGGTGCAAATCCAGGAGACCTTATTTGTATTACGGGTTCATTGGGTGATGCGGGTGCGGCATTAGATTATCTTCACCTTGATGACTTTGCGGATGATTTGAATGTAAATATTCAGCATTTTTTGAATCGGTATTATTATCCTCAGCCTAAAATTTCAGAAGGGCTAGCTATTAGAGGGATTGCATCGGCTGCTATAGATATTTCTGACGGCTTGCTTGCTGATTTTAACCATATTGCTGAATCCTCTCAGGTGGGAGGGCTGATCTATGAGAGTAGTATTCCTATATCGGCTGAATTGTTGGCTGAAAAAAAGGGAGGGGCCATGTCTTTGGCTTTGACAGCAGGTGATGATTATGAGCTTTGCTTTTGTGTTCCTGCCTCTTTAGTTGGGGTGATGAGGGAGAATAGCTTGCTTGATGAGGTCGTGATTATAGGGGAGGTGACAGCGTCACCAGGGATTATAGTGGTTGATGAAAGCGGTAGTGAGCGACAGGTATCCCCAAAAGGGTATCAACACTTTTAATTATTTAATGTGACAGTAAGGTGGATGTAAATGGCAAAGTTGCCTCAAGGTTTTTTGAAAGATCCTGTGA
The DNA here is from genome assembly GCA_016744695.1 of Hahellaceae bacterium. GTDB lineage: Bacteria > Pseudomonadota > Gammaproteobacteria > Pseudomonadales > Oleiphilaceae > Alkalimarinus. Next base: position 25,458 of record JADGDV010000013.1, on the reverse strand, counting down.
ATTTTTTGGCTTTTGGTCTTGGTAGTGGCTGTGCCCCTAAAGCCCCTGGAACCTTCGGTACGGCGGCTGCGGTGTTATTTTATTTACCGCTTCAGTATTTGTCTATTTGGCTGTATCTAGGGTTTATTGTTGTGACGTTTGCTTTAGGTGTGTGGCTTTGTGATAGGGCTTCAAAAACGCTGGGTGTGCATGATCATGGAGGCATTGTTTGGGATGAGTTTGTAGGTTATTGGATAACAATGATTGCAGCTCCTGCAGGCTGGGTCTGGATTCTTGTGGGTTTTCTCTTGTTTCGCTTGTTTGATATATGGAAGCCATGGCCTATAAAGGTTGCAGACAATGTGATTGAGGGAGGTTTCGGTATTATGATTGATGATGTTTTAGCTGGAATATACGCTCTTATTTGCTTGCAAATATTGGCCTATGTTTTTTGAGTACCACTTGAGTACATTACTGAAGGTGAATTTTAGAGCGAAAAAAACCAGTCTAGCTAAAATAGCTAGAGAGCTAGTTGTATGTTGTCTGTCAGTTAATGAGTTTGATTTACCATTGGTAGCAAGCTAACAATATGTAAAAAACGATCGAGACCTAATCTGGCTCTAGCTCTATCTGCATAAGGTCCGCTATCAAACCCTTCTCGTGTAGTAAAGTACCATCTATGGCCAACACAGAAAAAACGATTGCTACGAAAGGGTGTTTCTCCCAATTCGCCATTCCGAATATCAGCTATTTGTGTTTCTGAAATCATAATATATACCCCTGTCTATCGTTATATTTTTATTATTATTCTTTCACTCTACAACACTGAAATATATTTTCAATAACTATTGACATTTTTATTTGTTATATAAATCCGAATTACGATTGTATAAAAACGGTTAGCAGTTGCATAAGCCTGTGTTAATGGTGACAATTAGCGTTAAATTTAAGTCATTGTTTGAAAGGGTACGTGAATGTTGCTATCGGGTTGTTTTTTAATGCGTCGGTTATTGATGGGGTGGGTTGCTGTCTGGGGTGTTATATTGCCACTTGTATTTCTGGCGGGGTGTTCGTCGACATCTTTGGTTAAGACTTATGATGGTCCAAAGGTAGATGTATCTCGTTCTGCGATTTTATCGACTTCCGGCGGAATAGAAATACTTTCAGTGAATGGGCAGGAGGTGAAAAGCTATTTGATTCCTCAGTTAGATATTAACTATCAAATCCTTCCGGGCCAAAATTCAGTGGTATTTACTCATGAGACACTATGGGCTAAGCCGGGTAAAAAAGAAGATGGTGAATCTAATTCAGAGTTAGTTGTAACAGAGCCAATGCAGGTTACTTTTAATGCAAAAGCTGGAGAAGTTTACAGTTTTGTCTTTGGTCGCCCTGAAAACAGAGCTGAGGCGGCTGAATTCGCTAAAACGTTTAAGGCGACATTGGTGGACTCATCTGAAGGCTTTATTGCTGAATCTACTTTGTATGCTGAGGCATCTGAGAGTGAAGATAATAAGGCTGTTGCTGTTGTGACCCCTACTTCAGTTGCGCCGGTTTCAGTTAGTGCTACGCCTGGAGTGGCGAGTTCGAGTGCTGCTGGAACAGTCGCTGTGGTAGGGGCTTCAGCGGGTGTTGTTGCCGCATCTTCTGCTAACACGGTTGCCGTGGTGCCTTCTGCGTCCTCTCAAGGCGGAGCATTGCCATCAATTGATGCACTTAAAGTCTTGTGGGATAGCGCTTCTACAGAAGAGAAAAAAGAGTTTCTTAAGTGGGCGTTTAAATAAGCTTTTCAGGTTACGGTTTATGCTATTGCTTACGTAGACATAAGCCCATAATCGACATAAAAAAGCCTGCTAAAAGCAGGCTTTTTTATGTTTGCTCTGAATATATGTCGTGTTTTATGTTTCGAGCTCTAATCCTTGTGTGCTTGATCTTCTGTTGATGTACTGTTCTTTGTGTCGTTTTTACTAAATAGGTTGCTAAAAAGCTCAATAATATCATCGATAAACCCCGAACCTATGTTCTTGATCGAGACCTGTTCGTTGTTTTCGCTTTTTATTTCTTCCATTGAATAGGGGGTGTGAAGTGCCGCTTCTATGTCATCAATTGCTTTAAGAAGGTATTCACCAAAGTCACCTTGATTTTCCATTATTGTAGGGCAAGATGTAACGCTGATTGTGATTTTACCGTCATAACTTACCACAACTAAAACGACCCCTATGCCATCAAACAGGGGGGCTGTCCCTACTTGCCTGATGAGCTTTGAACCATTCAAATAAAGCGGCATTTGAGGGCCTGGAATATTTGTAATAGGGATGTTGAAAAGTGGTTTATGGCGCTGTGCTAATTGGAATTCTGTATAAATCCTTGCTGACAGCGCTGCAACGCTGGATGGTATTAGCTCGGTAAGTCTGTCTGCTGAAATGGCTTGATTATAGGTTTTAGATATTACTGCGTTTTCATGGATTTGCTTTATTCTTGCAATGGGGTGTTGGATATCTGTAGCTAGCGATAAAATAATGGCTGAGAGCTGGTTGCCTGTTTTTGTCTGAAGGTTTTTTGATCTTACTGAAATAGGGGTCATTGCAATAAGTGGGGTTTCAGGTGTTGCGTTATGGTCTTTAAGGTAGTGATGGAGTGCTTCTGCGCAAATACCCATAACAATGTCGTTGATTGTTGTGTCATCAATTTCTTTACGGATTTCTTTAATGCGCTCCAGGGGTATTTCAATATAATGAAGTGCGCGCTCATTGGTAATGGTGTTATTAAATGCTGTTTTGGGAGCGCTAAATAATGCTGGTGGTAAGTTTAGTTTGCGTAATCTATTAAGTAATACAGAATAAAACGTTGAAGCGGCTGTGTCTTTTGCTAGGTTTGCTAGCCTAAGGGGTGTGCTTAGTGCGTTGCCATAAGCGCTACCGAGAAGTCTGAATGTATTGGGTAGGGGGGAGGGCTTCCACTCTGCATTTTTTGTTATGACCTTGGGCTCTATTGAGAAATCGAGTAATGAACTCATAACTTCATCGCCACTTAGTGCATCAATGGCTGCATGGTGAATTTTTACGACCATTGCAAAGCATTTCCCCGGAAGCTCGGAGCAATTTTCAATGCCGTCAACATAAGCAATAGACCATAATGGCTTATCACGGTCGAGTGGCGAGCTGAAAAAGTTGGCGGCGAGCTCTGTTAATTGAGTGTCTTTATCAGGGCCGTTTAAAGTGATGTAGCTTAGGTGTTTTGATAGATCAAACTCCGGGTCATCAACCCAGTACGGGTGATCAAGTTTTAACGGAACTTCAACTAAGCGTTGACGAAAAAATTGAGCGATATGTAGTCTTGACTCAATAAATGCATAAAATTCTCCGAATTGCATTGGGGTTTCACGTTCTGAGCAGTCAAATACATAGAGTCCTCCTATCAGCATGGGGGAGTTTTCAGTTTCTAAATAGAGGAAAGATGCATCCAGGTCTGATAATTGCTGCATATAAAATAACGCCCTTTATTTTAAGTGCCTGACAGCTCGGTTCTTTACATATTTCTTGTCAGGCCAATGCTGTTTGTATTAGTTATTTCGCTCTACTGCGAGGCCTGCAAGTGCAAAAAGAGCGTCTTTAAATGTTGAGCTCTCTAAAGTGTTGAGGCAGTTTTTGGCTTTTTCAGCCTCTTCGTTGGCACGTTTAATGGTGTAATCTAGTGCGCCAGTGGTTTGTACCGCTTCTTTAATAAGGGACAGGTCTTCTAAGCCGCCCTTTCGAATGGCGTTACGAATAAGCTGTGCTTGCTCTTCTGATCCATGCTTCATTGCGTAGATTAATGGTAGTGTTGGCTTGCCTTCTGCTAGGTCGTCACCAACATTTTTGCCCATATCTTCGGGTGAGCCCGTGTAATCAAGTACGTCATCTATTAACTGAAATGCGAGCCCTAAGTGCAGGCCATAATCTCGTAAGGCAGCTTCCTGCTCCGATGATGCGCCAGCAAGTACGGCGCCGCTGTGAGAGGCGGCTTGAAAAAGCATGGCGGTTTTGCTTTTGATAACGGCCATGTAGCTTTCTTCGCTTACATCAGGGTTCTTGCAGTTCATTAACTGAAAAACTTCCCCTTCTGCAATAATGTTAGTGGCATCTGACAGGATGTTCATGATGGACATATTGCTTATTTGCACCATCATCTGAAATGCTCTTGAATAAAGAAAGTCGCCGACTAAAACGCTGGGAGCGTTGCCCCATTTGGCATTAGCTGTAGCCTTGCCTCGTCTAAGGTCTGAGGTATCAACGACATCATCATGTAGTAGGGTGGCGGTGTGCAGAAACTCAATAATACCTGCGAGTTTAATTTTATCTTCGTTTTGGCTCTTGCTCTTAAGGCCCAATGCATTGCTGCTGAGTAATACTAGCAGGGGGCGCATACGTTTTCCGCCGCTTTCTACAATGTAGTGAGCAATTTTTTCAACCAAGGGAACATCTGAGGAGAGTTGTTCAATAATTAATGAATTAACGCGCTCAAAATCCTGGGCTACGGTGTCGAGTATTTGTTGTGCCTGCATAATAGTGGTCAGAGCTCTTCGATAAAATTTGAATGAATGCTATGGGGTGGATACTCTACTGTCAAGTTCTTACGGGGTGCTTAGGTAGCTAGTAGCTGATATTTTGCCTGCAATTATTTTTTATGCCTATTAATGTCTCTGTTGTAATATAGCGCTTGCAGATTATTGCAGTCTTTAATATAATTACGCGCCCTTCAGAACCGCCCTGCAATATGGTCGACAGAGTGCTTCCAGTAGAAGTAGGTAGCTGAGCTTGGATGTGAAGGTGAGTTTCGATATGAATTTGTTCGCTTGAGTGGGTTTATTGTTAAGGTAAACTGCTTGACGAGAAAAGAAAGTGCTACTTAAGGGTAGTCGGAGATTTATATGTACGCAGTTATTGTAAGTGGTGGTAAGCAGCACCGTGTAGTTGAAGGTGAAGTGCTGAAGCTAGAAAAAATTGAAGTAGAAACCGGCGGCGCTATTGATTTTGATAAAGTGCTAATGGTTGTTAGCGGAGATGATGTTAAAATTGGCGCTCCTGTTGTTGAAGGCGCTAAGGTAACTGCAGAAGTAGTTAGCCACGGTCGTCACGATAAAGTTAAGATCATGAAGTTTAAGCGTCGTAAGCACCACATGAAACAGATGGGTCACCGTCAGTGGTATACAGAAGTTAAAATCACTGGAATTAATGCCTAAGCGGCTAGAGGAGAAAACTAATGGCTCACAAGAAAGCTGGTGGTAGTACCAATAACGGCCGTGATTCCGAGTCGAAACGACTTGGTGTCAAAATGTACGGCGGCCAAGTAGTTAAAGCAGGTAACATTATTGTACGTCAGCGTGGAACTCAGTTTCACCCTGGTGCAAATGTTGGTTGTGGTAAGGATCACACTTTGTTTGCAACAGCGGACGGTGTTATCAAGTTTGAAGTTAAAGGTGCCAAGAACCGTAGATTTGTTAATGTCGTAGACGCTAGCTAGTTTGTAGTTCGACCTAAAAAGCTCCGCTCTTGCGGGGCTTTTTTTGTTTGGGGCATAGATTGAGTGTAAAGTGATAGTTTTTAGTGAAATGATGGTTTTCAGGCGAGGGTTGGGTTATGAAGTTTGTTGATGAGGCGTCCATTTTTTTAGAAGCCGGAAAGGGTGGTAATGGTTGTCTGAGCTTTCGTCGTGAAAAGTTCATTGAAAAAGGCGGTCCTGATGGTGGTGATGGTGGTGATGGCGGGTCGATATTCCTTGAAGGGGATGGTTCTGTAAATACCTTGATCGATTTTCGTTATCAGCCGAGATATCGCGCTCAAACCGGCGAAGGTGGTCGTGGTCGTGACTGTACTGGCGCAAAGGGTGATGATTTAGTTTTAAGGGTGCCGATAGGGACGACTATTATTGACGCTGATACTGAAGAGGTTTTAGGTGATTTAACCAAAATCGGTGAGCGTTTAATGGTTGCACGAGGCGGGTTTCATGGCTTGGGTAATACGCGCTTTAAGTCTAGTACTAATCGTGCGCCAAGAAAAACATCCGATGGTTCTCTGGGTGAGGAGCGATCAGTTCGTCTTGAAATGAAGGTTTTGGCTGATGTTGGTTTGCTTGGGATGCCTAATGCTGGGAAGTCGACTTTAATTCGGGCTATATCATCAGCTAAGCCTAAGGTGGCTAATTACCCTTTTACAACATTGGTGCCTAACCTGGGGGTGGTAAGTGTTCAGCCTCACCGTAGTTTTGTTGTGGCGGATATTCCGGGGCTAATCGAAGGTGCTGCTGAGGGTGCAGGGCTTGGGGTTCGATTTTTAAAGCATTTGGTTAGAACTCGCTTGTTGTTGCATGTCGTTGATATGGCTCCTTATGATGACATGGCTCCGGCTGATGCGGTGTTGGCTATAGCAGGTGAGTTAAATAAATTTAGTGCGTCACTGGCTAGTCGAGAGCGTTGGTTGGTATTGAATAAGTTAGATTTACTCTCTGAAGATCAGCAAACTCTGGTATGTGATGAAATATTAAATAAGTTGCAGTGGGAAGGGCCTGTTTATAAGATTTCTGCTATTAAGGGTGAGGGCACCAAGCAGCTTTGTTTTGATGTTATGGGCTGGATTGAAGAGCGTACTGCGGAGGAGGCTGGTGACGAGTCTTTGGCTGAAGCCGAGCGTCGCTTGAGGTCGTTAATGGATGCTGAGTCACGAGAGAAGTTGCAGGCGTTAAAAGCTGCTTGGAAAAAGAAAAAGAGTAATGATAAAGCTGGTTTTGAGGGGCTTGATGATGATGACTTTGATGACGATGACGAAGACGGCATGGAAGTCGTTTATGCGGAGTGATTTTTTTGAAGTTGCTACGCGACACTTACAGCTTATTTTAAAGGGGTGAGTATTTTGTCTGGTCGGCAGGCGTTGTCAGCGTCTCAGTGTTGGGTTGTTAAAATTGGTAGTGCCTTACTTACGAATGATGGCGAGGGCTTGGACAAGCAGTCTATTGCTCAGTGGGTGGGGCAATTGGTTTGGTTGCGTCAGCAGGGTGTTGATATTGTTTTGGTTTCGTCGGGTTCTGTTGCTGAGGGTATTACTCGATTGAAGCTGAAGCAGCGGCCTAAGCATTTGCATGAGCTGCAGGCAGCTGCAGCGGTGGGTCAGATGGGTTTGGTTCAGACTTATGAAACAGAGTTTAAGCGATACGGTTTACATGCGGCTCAAATATTACTGACTCATGATGACTTGTCTGACCGTAAGCGCTATTTGAATGCGAGGGGGACGTTAAAGTCGCTCATGGGTATGAATGTCATTCCTATTGTTAATGAGAATGACACGGTTGTAACGGATGAAATTAAGTTTGGCGACAATGACACTTTGGGTGCGTTAGTGGCTAATTTGATTGAGGCGGATGCTTTAATTATTCTGACAGATCAAGATGGTTTGTATGATAAGGATCCGCGAAAAAATACTGATGCTGTTTTGCTTGATGAGGCTTTGGCTGATGATGAGTCTCTAGATGCTATGGCTGCAGGTGGAGCAGGTGTGCTTGGGCGCGGAGGAATGGTGACCAAGGTTCGAGCGGCTCGATTAGCAGCACGTTCTGGGGCGCGAACAGTTATTGTGGGTGGACGCATTAAAGATGTGCTTCGTCGTTTAAGGTCTGCCGAGAAGCTGGGCACTTTATTGTTGCCAAGCCAGGAGCGTCAGGTTGCTAGAAAGCAATGGTTAGCAGGGCATTTGCAAACGCGTGGTCAGTTGGTGCTTGATGCAGGTGCTGTTAAGGTTTTGCGTCAAAAAGGTCGAAGTTTATTACCGGTTGGTGTTAAGTCTGTTTCTGGTCGTTTTCGGCGAGGAGAGATGGTTGTCTGTGTTGATGAGATGGGTCGCGAGGTGGCTAGAGGTTTGGTTGCTTATGACTTTGTGGATGCGGAAAAGATTATAGGGCAATCTAGCGATAAGATTGAATCAATACTAGGTTATGTTAATGAGTCAGAGTTGGTGCATCGAGATAATTTAGTGTTGGTGTGATTTTCTGTTGATGCATTAATAAGGCATAAAAAAACCGGCAATAGCCGGTTTTTTTATTAATACTACAAATTAAGCTGCTTTTAGCGCCTTAACTCGTGTATTCATGCGACTCTTGATGCGGGCAGCTCTGTTCTTAGGAAGAATGCCTTTACTCGTCATGCTGTCGATAGCAGGAACGGCTTCATTAAAAGCAGTTAGAGCTTCTTCGTGGTTGCCAGCTTCAATTTTAGCTGTCACTTTTTTGATGAATGTGCGAACCATGGAACGTTGGCTTGCATTGTGCTGGCGACGCTTTTCTTGCTGACGTGCGCGCTTTTTTGAAGATGGGGAATTAGCCACCGTTGGACTCCTCGATTTGCAAAAATATTATATAATTTTGAGCGGACTCAAAATAAATGACGCGAGACTATGCCTCTTTAAACTCTTATTGTCAATAACTACGTTGTAAACCCTGTTTTTAATGGGTTGTTATTGAGCGTTGTCGCGCATGATACAGAGTTGAGGCGAATTATTAAAGGGATGGTGTTATTATTCCCACTTTTTTAGCGAATAGCCTGTGTTTTTGTCGGGTGGGTCGTGTGCGCCATTTTTACTGAGAATATGAAATTGAAGAAAGATGTAGAAAAGGGTGGGGTGAGTGCTTTGCCCAAAAAAGAAAACGCCTCCCCTGGGCTGTTAAAGTCGAGTAGTGTGGTGGGCTCCATGACCATGCTATCCCGGGTCCTTGGCTTGGTGCGTGATATTGTCATTGCTCGTTATTTTGGAGCAGGTGCGGGGGCTGATGCCTTCTTTGTTGCATTTAAAATCCCTAACTTTCTTCGGCGTTTGTTTGCTGAGGGGGCATTCGCTCAAGCATTTGTACCTGTGCTATCTGAATATCGTTTAAAAAAGGACCTTCGGGATGTTCGAGCTCTAATTAATTCCGTAGCCGGTGTCTTAGGGTTGGTGCTTCTGGTTGTTACTTTGCTGGCTGTTGCGGGTTCCCCATTATTAACTATGGTTTTTGCGCCAGGGTTTGTGGATGAACCTGAGAAGTTCACATTAGCAAGTGAGATGCTACGCTTAACCTTTCCTTATCTATTGCTTATATCACTAACGGCATTCGCGGGTTCAATTTTAAATAGTTATGGGCGTTTCGCCATACCTGCTTTTACGCCGGTATTACTTAATCTGTCTCTTATAGCATCTGCTATTTGGCTCTCTCCTTATCTTGATAATCCTGTGGTTGCGATGGCTTGGGGGGTTTTGGTTGCGGGTATGTTGCAGCTGTTTTTCCAGTTCCCATTTTTGATGAAGCTGGGTTTAATGCCGCGACCAAGGTTGGATTATCGTCATGAGGGCGTGACCAGGATAATGAAATTAATGCTGCCTGCGCTTTTTGGTGTTTCTGTCAGCCAAATTAACTTATTGCTTGATACAGTGTTGGCCTCTTTTCTTGAGACAGGCAGTGTATCTTGGCTTTATTATTCTGATAGGTTATCAGAATTGCCTTTAGGGGTTTTTGGTATTGCTATCGCCACGGTTATTTTGCCGTCTTTGTCTCGTAAGCATACAGATTCATCCTTTAACGAGTTTTCAAAAACACTGGATTGGGCTTTAAGGTTGGTTTTATTAATTGGCTTGCCTGCGGCTATTGCTTTATTGTTGTTGGCTGAGCCTTTGCTGGCAACGCTTTTTTATCATGGTGAGCTCACTGCTCATGATGTATCAATGTCTGTATTAAGTTTAAGGGCGTATGCTTCAGGCTTAATGGCCTTTATGTTAATTAAAGTATTAGCGCCCGGTTATTTCTCTCGTCAAGATACTAAAACACCCGTAAAAATAGGTGTAATAGCGATGGGGGTTAATATGGTGTTTAACCTGATTCTTATTTGGCCTCTGGCTCACACGGGTCTGGCTTTGGCTACCGCATTATCTGCGTGGTTAAATGCTTTTTTACTCTATCGGGGTTTAGTTAAAGATAAGGTTTATTGGCTGCATAACGGCTGGGTTAAATTTCTCTGTCAGATGGGTTTTTCCTTACTTTTGATGATAGGGTCAATTTTGGCTTTGTTGTATTTATTTCCTGATTGGTTAGTTATGACGGTTTGGGAGCGAATATACTATCTTGCCATTATTGTTGTTGCAGGTGGGGGGGCTTATTTTGTTGGTTTGTACCTTTCTGGGCTGAGAATAAAGGCATTTCTTGTTCGGCATTAACGCTTTGTTCTCTCACCTTGTGCTTAAGTCGTAGAATGACTGTTTGGGGTTAGATTTAATTGGGCGATCCTTATATAATCGCCCATTTGAGTTTCTTTATAATAGAATAGGTTGGTGTTAATGAAGCTCATACGTGGGCTGCACAGTTTGGCAGCGCAAAAAGCCCCGCAGGGGTGTGTCGCCACGATTGGTAATTTTGATGGTGTACATGTAGGGCATCAGGTCATTATCGAACAGGTTCAAGAAAGTGCAGAAAAGTTAGGTGTGCCTTCTGTTGTTGTGGTATTTGAACCTCAGCCTCAGGAATATTTTAGAGCTGAGAGTGCGCCTGCACGATTAATGCGTTTTAGGGAGAAATTAGTTGCCCTTAGAACGTTAAAAATTGATTACCTGCTCTGTTTAAAGTTCAGTGATCGTTTACATGAAATGTCTGCTCGAGAGTTTATTGATCAGGTGTTGGTTGGTGGGCTTAATATTAAGCACCTTGTTATTGGTGATGACTTTAGGTTTGGTAGTGATCGTGCTGGCGACTTTGCTTTATTAAGTAAAGTGGGTAATGAATGTGGTTACTCGGTTGAAAATACCCGAACGGTTGAGATTGACTCTGAACGAGTAAGCAGTACGCGTGTTCGTAATGCTCTAGATAGTAATAGTTTTGATTTGGTGGAGCGATTGTTAGGCCACCCGTATACCATTACGGGTTGTATCGTACATGGTCGAAAATTAGGGCGTCAACTAGGGGTGCCTACAGCTAATGTATCTCTAGGTCGGAAAAATCTGGTATTGAAGGGTGTTTATGCCGTAGAGGCGACGCTTGAGTCTGGCATTTGTTTGCAAGGCGTTGCTAATATTGGTGTACGGCCAACCGTGGATGGAATACAGCCTTCTTTAGAGGTTCATTTGTTTGATTTTGATGGCTCTATTTATGGTGAGCATTTGCAGGTTGTATTTAAGCGACGCATTCGCGATGAGAAAAAATTTAGTGATATAGATACATTAAAAGAACAAATTTTCAAAGACATAGAAGAAACCAAAACGTATTTTAAATAATAACCCGTAAATCGTGATGAAGTGAAAAGAAGATGAGTGACTATAAGCACACCCTGAACCTGCCAGATACAGAATTTCCTATGCGAGGCAATCTTGCACAGCGAGAGCCTAAGCAGCTTAAAGAATGGCAAGAAAAAGACCTGTATCAGCAAATCAGGGATGCACGACGCGGTGCTGAAAAATTTATTCTTCATGACGGCCCTCCTTACGCAAACGGCAATATTCACATTGGTCATGCGGTTAATAAAATATTAAAAGATGTCATTGTTAAGGCGAAAACTATTAGTGGTTTTGATGCGCCTTACATTCCTGGCTGGGACTGCCATGGTTTGCCTATTGAGCATAATGTAGAGAAAAAAATCGGTAAAGCGGGCGTTAAAGTAGATGTTAAAACATTTCGCCAAGCTTGTAGAAAATATGCTCAGAAGCAAGTTGATGGGCAGAGAGAAGATTTTATTCGTCTAGGTGTTTTGGGTGACTGGGCTAATCCTTATCTCACGATGGATTTCGCATTTGAAGCTGATATTATCCGTTCTTTAGGAAAAATAGTTGAAAACGGCCACCTCCACAAAGGTTTTAAGCCTGTTTATTGGAGTGTCGTGGGCGGGTCTGCGCTAGCGGAAGCAGAAGTTGAATATCAAGATAAAATTTCGACGGCTATTGATGTACGTTTTTCAGCGGTAGATCAAGCTGATTTTATCAATGCTTTTGATTTAGAAGGTGATGGCGGAGAAGGAGACGTATCCGTTATTATCTGGACAACCACGCCTTGGACTCTACCATCGAACCAAGCGGTTTCTTTGCATGCAGACCTTGAGTACGTTCTGGTTGAGTGCACTACGATTTTAGGTGACGGTAGCGCTGGTAAAGAGCGTTTGGTAATGGCTGATGCACTCTATGTAGATAACATGACTCGTTACGGTGTAGATGAATACGCTGTTGTAGGACGCTGTAAAGGTGCAGATTTAGAACGTAAATTACTGGCCCACCCATTCTATTCAGAACGTCAGGTGCCTGTTATTTTGGGTGACCATGTAACGACCGATGCGGGCACAGGTGCTGTACATACTGCACCAGATCACGGTGTTGATGACTTTAACGTAGGTAAGGCTTACGGACTAAAAACACTTAACCTAGTCGATGATAATGGTGTGTTCCGTGAAAGTGCCGAATTATTTGCCGGACAACACGTTTATAAAGTGGATGACAAGGTGCTTGAAGTGCTTAACCAGCATAACAAGTTGGTCTACAAAAAATCATTTAGCCACAGCTTCCCACATTGCTGGCGTACCAAAACTCCGCTGATTTTCCGTGCAACGCCTCAGTGGTTTGTCAGTATGAGTCAAAATGGCCTTAAAGATGCTGCACTTGACGCGGTTAAAGGGGTTCAGTGGATCCCTTCTTGGGGGCAGCAACGTATTGAGGGCATGTTAGAGCAAAGCCCTGATTGGTGTATTTCTCGCCAGCGAACCTGGGGTGTTCCCATAGCCTTATTTGTTAACAAAGAAACTCAAGAGCTTCATCCTGAAACTAGCCGTTTAATTGAAGAAGTGGCCAAGTTAGTCGAAAAAGAAGGGATGGATGCGTGGTTTGATCTTGCCCCGGCCGATGTGCTGGGCGAAGACGCAGATCAATGGCAGAAAGTAACCGATACACTAGATGTATGGTTTGATTCTGGCGTAACGCATGCCGCGGTATTAAGGCAGCGTGATGAATTAGGACAATACCCAGCGGATCTTTACCTTGAAGGTTCAGATCAGCATCGTGGTTGGTTCCAGTCATCACTAAAAACAGGTATCGCGATTAACGGTGCTGCGCCTTATAAGCAAGTGCTTACTCACGGTTTTGTGGTGGATGGGCAAGGCAAGAAAATGTCTAAATCCATGGGCAATGTTGTTGCGCCTGTTGAGGTGATGAACAAGCTAGGGGCTGATATTCTTCGTTTATGGGTCGCATCAACAGATTACAGTGGTGAGATGACGGTTTCAGATGAAATCCTCAAGCGTACCGCTGATTCTTATCGTCGAATTCGTAACACAGCCCGTTTCTTATTAGCTAATATCAATGGCTTTGAACCAGCAACCGATATCGTAGCGCCTGAAAATATGCTTGCTCTAGATCGTTGGGTTGTTGATCGTGCTTACTTGCTTCAAAAAGAACTACTTGAAGCTTATGATGAATATAATCTTCTTGCCGTTTCTCAGAAAATACTTCAATTCTGTAATATTGACCTAGGTAGCTTCTATTTAGATATCATTAAAGATCGCCAGTACACCACCAAGCCGGATAGTCTTGAGCGTCGCTCTTGCCAAACGGCGATGTATCATGTGACAGAGGCCTTAGTGCGTTGGATTGCTCCTGTACTAAGTTTTACCGCAGATGAAATCTGGACCACTCTACCGGGTGAGCGCGGTAAAACAGTCTTTATTGAAGAATGGTACCAGGGTTTACAGCCAATGGCTGACTCAGAAGAGAAAGGTCGTGCGTACTGGGAGCAAATTCTTGCAGTGAAGACAGCTGTCAATAAGCAGATGGAAGAAGCGCGTAAAGCAGGTACGATCAAAGGTTCTATGACCACTGAAGTGACTCTCTTCTGTGATAATGATGTACAGAAAATGTTAGCTTCTTTAGGTGAAGAGCTAAGGTTTGTATTAATTACTTCAGAGGCCAGAGTCGTTGGTTTATCTGATGAAGGTTCTGAGCAAGCCGTTGCGACGGATATAGAAGGGCTTAAAATCTCCATTGTTTCTAGTGAACATGAAAAGTGTGAGCGATGCTGGCATCAGCGAGAAGATGTAGGTTCTCATGAAGCGCATCCTACGTTATGTGGTCGTTGTATTGAAAACATTGATGGAGAAGGTGAGTCTAGGCAGTTTGCGTAACTGACGACCTAGATTAAAGTGCCCCTTATATTGTTGAGAAATTTGGAATACTTATGTTGAAATGGTTATGGTTAGCAGCCGCTGTAGTGGTGCTCGATCTAGGAACAAAATGGTTGGCGACTGACATGTTGGACTACGCCATTTCAGTCCCTGTGCTACCGTTTTTTAATTTTACTTTACTACATAATACAGGTGCTGCATTCAGCTTTTTAGCTGGGGCCGGGGGCTGGCAGCGTTGGTTTTTCGCCATTCTCGCTGTGGGTATAAGTATCATGCTGGTTAAATGGCTAGCATCAATAAAAGACGACAAGTGGCTAGCCGTGGCTATTGCATTAGTATTAGGTGGGGCGCTGGGTAATTTATACGACCGCGTTTTACTCGGCTATGTGGTAGATTTTCTTCATTTTTACTGGGGAAATAACCACTTTCCTGCTTTTAATCTGGCAGATTCTGCCATTACGGTAGGCGCAATAATGATGGCGCTAGATATTTTTCGAAAACCATCAGAAGAAACAACTGAAAAAGCTTAACATAAAGACGGCTTAATTTAGAGACAGGTAATCATATGAGTGAACTGGAAGTAGGTAAGGGAACAGGTATTGTTCTTCATTTTTCCTTGAAGCTAGAAGACGGTAGCGTTGTAGACTCAACCTTTGAAGGTGATGCAGCTGCCTTTGAGTTTGGTGATGGAAACCTTCCAGAAGGCTTTGAATCGTTATTAGTGGGCATGAAAGCCGGTGACAAAGGCGAATGGGATGTACCACCTGAAAAATCATTCGGTATGCCAAACCCGAATAATCAGCAAACCATTGCGCGCTCACAGTTTGCTGACGATATTGAATTAGCCGAAGGTTTGGTTATCTCTTTTGCAGATGCGAATAAGTCAGAATTACCGGGTGTCGTAAAGTCATTTACTGATGATGAAGTGGTGATTGACTTTAATCATCCTTTAGCTGGTGAAACGCTTAAATTTGAAGTACAAGTTTTAAGCGTGACCGCGCTTGGTGAAGAGAAGTAAATTAAACATGAGAATTAGTTTGGCAAACCCGCGTGGGTTTTGTGCTGGTGTAGATCGCGCAATAGAGATAGTGAATCGAGCCTTGGATGTATTCGGTGCACCTGTTTATGTTCGACATGAAGTGGTACATAACAAATTTGTAGTCGACGACCTTCGAGATCGTGGTGCTATATTTGTTGATGAGCTAGTTGAAGTGCCTGATGACTCCTTGGTTATTTTTAGTGCCCACGGGGTGTCAAAAGCGGTTAAAAAAGAAGCCAAAGACCGTGACTTGAGAGTTTTTGATGCAACCTGTCCGCTTGTGACTAAGGTTCATCTTGAGGTGAGCAAATATAGTAAGGATGGCCGTGAGTGTATTCTGATAGGTCATCATGGTCACCCGGAAGTTGAGGGCACCATGGGACAGTATAATTTCACTAATGGTGGAAACATCTATCTGGTTGAAGACGAAAATGATGTTGAAAAGCTAGTTGTTAAAAATCCGGATGAATTAGCTTATGTTACGCAAACAACACTTTCTATGGACGACGCAGCAAGAGTGATTGAGGCTCTGCGTAAAAAATTTCCAAAAATAGAAGGCCCTAGAAAAGATGATATTTGCTACGCTACTCAAAACAGACAAGATGCTGTAAAGCAGTTAGCAGGTGACTGTGATTTGATGTTAGTGGTGGGTTCACCTAATAGTTCAAACTCTAATCGTTTACGAGAGTTGGCCGAAAGAATGGGAACGCCTGCTTATTTGATTGATAACGACGAACAAATTGACCCTGTCTGGCTGAAGGGCTGTGAGAATGTAGGTGTGACCGCAGGGGCTTCTGCACCTGATGTATTGATTGATCGAGTAGTTTCGCGACTGCAAGACTTGGGTGGCGAGAGTCCTAATGAGATAGAAGGCCGTAAAGAGGATATTGTTTTTAGTATGCCTAAGGAGTTGAGGATACCGGTTACAATAATAAATTGATTTATTGTATTAGCTGGGTCATATTTTAAAAACAGCACTGGTCAAATTTTCTTTATTTGGTATTTTAGATAGTTTTTTGATAAAAAATAGTCAATGAGGGGTTTTGTTATGAGTCGTTTTTATATTAAATGTGTGGTTTTAATGCTGGGAGCATTAGGGAACGTATCTTCTTTTTCTGCAGAGAAGTCTATTATAAGCTCATCAGATTTATACCCAAAGCATGAGGGGCTTATTGTCGCTGTTAACTTGGATCAATGTTTGGAAAAGGCCAAGTGGAATCTTGATTATTGTATTATTGAACTCGCAAAAGATAAGGGACATTGTGAGGCCGTTTATAAAAAAGAAAGAGCCGCCTGTCTTAAAATACCTAAGTCATAACCATACATAAAGACATGCTTCGTTAGGCATGTCTTTATTATCATAGTTTTTCTTTTTTTATTTCTCTATCTGCACCATTTACACTTCATTTTCTCAAATATAACCTACCATTATTGATAGGTTGAATGTAAATCTTACCGCCTATCTTTTTAAAAAGACCACTTATCTTACAATGGTTGTAACTTTGCCTTGAAGAACGCTAAATAATGATTATGAAAAAATATATTAATTGTCGTCAAAAAAATCAGCAGGGTTTTACACTGCTTGAATTAATGATCACCATGATTGTTTTAGGTATTCTTGTATCACTGGCTGTGCCTTCTTATCAGCGAACAATGACTCAGGGGCGTTTAACCAAGGCGGCTGATAGTCTGAAGGGGGCAATTTCATTTGCGCGCAGTGAAGCAATTATACGAGGTATGCCTACAGACCTCAGGTCGGGAACCCCTAAACTTAAAGCCAATGGCACCGCGGATCTTGACGGAGATGGAGAAATCCAATTTGATGCTGGTGGTAATTGGGTGAACGGCTGGGCTGTTACGTACGTTGATGCGGGTGGAAAGACCAGAGTTATTAAGGTATTTGAAGGGCTTGATCGCCTTACAATTACGAATATTGCAGATATCAGCTTTCTTGAATCTGGTCGACGTAATGACCTCGTCGGTAATGGCCCTGTGTTTAATCTACGAATTTGTGACAGTGGCGGCTTGGGCCGGGAACTGACTGTTAATGTGAGTGGTGGTGTTAGAGTGGCTCAAATTGAAACAGCTTGCGCCCCTTAAGACTGTGAAAATAATATTAATACAGAAGAGAGTTGTTTAATGATTATAACGCGACCTTCAAAAATAGCAGGGTTTACCTTAATAGAGGTCCTTGTGTCGGTGTTTATTTTAGCTGTTGGCTTGCTAGGTTTTGCTGCATTACAACTTACAGCGATTAACAATAACCAGGAAGGCTATTTTAAAAGCCAGGCAACAATCATTGCTCAAGATATTGCTTCTCGAATGCGTGCTAATCGTACTTATGTTAACTGGGATACTAGAGCGACAGCCAAAGCAGGCTCTCCTGGAGATCTTAATTTATATGTAAGTGCTAATGCAACGACAGGGCATATATGCGCTGTCGTACGACCTGCACCGAATTGCTCTGCATTACCTGCTGCAAACTCTGCAGCACCAACGGTACGTAATGCCTGTGACGAACAAGAAATGGCAGCCTATGATGTGTGGGATGTGTGTGATACTGCAAGGCAGGTGTTGCCTTCAGGCACCGTGCATGTAACTTGCGCTGATAAAGATCAGATTGCAAGTGCCAGGATTGCGTATATAACGGGGCAGATTAACCCAAGGGTTAATCCTTACGATGATAAACATCGCTATTTTGAGCCTGACCCAGCATTTCCTGATGCAACGGTACCCTTGGTTGGTCTGGATAACGATACGTGTAGCCCAGGCTCCCACCACACTATTTATGTTTCATGGTTAAAAGGTGCAACCCGTACAGAAGGCGGTGAGTCTGATTTGGATACTGACAACACTAATAGCCGCTGCTACGCAGCCGATGAGCTTAATTTACCAATAACCCGTGACTGTGTCGCGATTGATCTGGTGCCTTAATAATGAATAAACAAATTATTCAAAAACAAGCAGGGTATACCCTTGTTGAGCTGATGATTGGCGCTACGCTGGGTTTATTTTTATTGGGCGGTGCGATCAATGTTTTTTTATCGGCCTCTCAAACAAGTAGTTTAACCCGCTCTATTGCTGATACTCAGGAACGAGCGAGGTTTCTGAGTAATTACCTGTCTGAAGAAATTGAGCGTGCAGGTTGGGTAGACCCCTCTGTAGCCTTTACCATTGATTCAGGCGTAATTGTCGGCGCGGGATCATCAGAAGAAAGCGCTAATGTTTGTGATGTAGCAGAAACGGCGTACCTTACTAACCGATGTGACCAGATTCAGGTTTCATATACTGGTTTGACTGACTGCCTTGGTGGAGTGGTAAATTCAGGGAATCTTGGTGTTGTGACGAATACTTACTTTGTTCAGAATGGCAATTTTATGTGCAGAGGGAATATTGTTACCCAACCTGCCGTTCTTCTGAATGATGTTGAAAGTTTTCAGGTTTTATATGGTCTTGATGATTCTGATGCAGCGGGCATGCCTTATACATCGGGCACCGCGATAAAAGATCGTGATGGTATTATCGACAGGTATATCGAGGCCTATAATTGGGATACTAATACAGCTACGTTAATGGCTGTTAAATATGCAGTCTTATTAAGAAGTGAAGAACGTAATGCTTATGATGAAAATGTAACTAGAAACTATACGTTATTTAATGAGCCCGCTTTAGCTTATAACGATAGACGATTACGTATTTTATTAACCGTTTCAAGTCTTACCACTAATAAATTTGAGTAGAAGGCGGTGTTTATGTATACCAGAGCATATATTAAAAAACAACAAGGCGCGGTATTGCTAACCAGCTTGGTCTTTTTAGGTGTAATAACAATGATTGGTATTGTTATTTTGTCAACGGGTGCGCTTCAGGAAAAAATGGCAGGCAATAATCATTTACTGTCTATTACTAGTAATGCAGCTCAAGCAGCCAGTGATGCTTATATTGTTGATGCAGGCATAGTTGCTAATGGTTCATTTACAGATTTTGCCAATGCTGGAGGAGCCCCTCTTGGTGTTAGTGGTAATATTCTTCGTGATACATGGTGGGCCACGATGATCAGTTCAACCGGAACAGGGTCAGTTCAAGAGCCTCTAGTGTTGAATGCAGCCAACGCGGTTAGTCATTGTGTGGATTCTAACGGCGTAAATGTTGATGGTGCTGACTGTTCCGTTTCTATTCAGCGATCAACGAATAATGCTGCACCAATTAGAGCTAGAACGCAGGCATATTTTGCGGGTTGTCACGCTGCTTTTTGTGGGGCGGGAATGGCAACTTCTTTAAGTAATAGTGGTGACGCAGGTCCAGGTTGTATCAAAGCCTATGTTGAAGGGGCTGCATGGTTAGACCGCGATGGCGATAAAAAACCAACGGTTGGAACGGGTGGAGAAGCGATTGTTTATGTTGATCAATGGATTCGGTGGCGGCGACCGGTGCATTGCGAGGACGTATTTTCAAACTGAATTTTTAAACAAACATATAGAATGAATAACTTGAATGGCTGGAGTCTATTATGAATATCAGGCAGCTTAACAGTAAATTGGCATCATTAATCTTTGCCTTTTTCTACACCATGGGACTGGGCTTTAGTGTTCAGGCCGATGATACCGAAATTTATTTTGGTGCTAACACTTCGTCGATTATACCTAATATCCTTTTTGTTATGGATACTTCAGGCAGTATGAGTACTGAAGTGGGTAATACTGGCAAAGATCGCTTGGAGGTCTTACAGGAATCATTGGTAGACTTAATTGGCTCTATGAGTAATGTGAACGTAGGGATGATGAGGTATTCCTCGCCTGATAATTACGATAACAATGGCGGCCCGGTTCTTTACCCTGTTCGTTACATTGATGACTCTGCTTCTGAACCAAAGGTTACATCCTCCGTAGAACAGGGTAGTGATGATGCCGTTGAAAATTTAACTATCCCTTTGGCGCCGGTTAATTTGAGTGGCGGCGTTATATCTATGACTGATTATGTAGCAGATGGTTTGGTAAACGGTGTTACTGAAGCAGTACCAGATACTTCAGGCAATGATTTTGTGACCTACACCATTAATGTGACTCCAGGAGCTAGTAATTTAAAAATCGAAACTATAGGTAGTGGCTCAGGTGATGCCGATCTTTATATAAAGTATGGAAGCGCGGCTAGCAGTGGTAGTTATGATTGCAGGGGTTATACTGGAGATAGCTCAGAGGTGTGCATTATAGCATCACCCTCAGTGGGAACGTACTATATTACGGTGTTTGCTTATAGTAACTTTAATAGTGTTTCTATTACTGCAAGTTTTGATGGAGGTGTTGTAACACCACCCGTGGCAGCATCGCAATTGGTTGGCTTACGCTTTAATACAGTTGACATTCCAAGTGGAGCAACAATTACTTCAGCGTATATTGAGTTTGTTGCTGCAAATTCAGATACGGTTCAAACCGACCTTGTGATCCATGCTCAAAAAACAATTAATTCTCCAACGTTCAGTGTCGCACCCGTTGATATTAGTACTAGGGCAAAAACCAGCGCTCAAGCGACGTGGGGATCGGTGGGAGATTGGAGTAATGGCAGCACTTACCGAACGCCTGAGATTAAAAATGTAGTTCAAGAGGTCGTTGATCTCACCGGTTGGTGTGGTGGCAACCCTATGAGCTTTATCTTCTCAGGAACAGGGACGCGTAGATTTGCTTCTTTTGATAAAGATCCCGGTTCTGTACCCCGTTTGGTAGTTGAATTTGACAATGCAAGTGCAGTAGGTGGTTGTGTTAATGCATCTATAGTTAAACAGATTAACGGAAATAAAGATGATGCTAAAGAAAAGCCTGATGGTACGGTAAAGACAGGTAATACTTTAACCGTTAAAACGGATTGGTGGACGGGACTTCGATTTAACGATATTAATATTCCTCAGGGAGCAACAATTAGCTCTGCAAGTATTTCTTTTACTGCATCAGAAGGCCGTTCAAGTGCCTTGAACTCTCGCATTTATCATATTGATGAAGATAATCCGGGTCAGTTTAAAACGTCGCCTAAATATGATATATCTAGCCGAAGCGATAGCACGCCTGTTGTGAGCTGGTCTGAGCCTGCATGGACGCCAAATGACGTATTGGAGACACCCAATATTGCAAGTTTAGTACAAGAAATTGTTAATCGTACAAATTGGGCAAGCGAAAACAGTATGGCATTCGCATTGGAACATCCTGGTTCTGATGGGGGCAAGCTTTACTCTTATGATAGTAGTCCTGGTAAATCAGCGATTTTGAGAATTAATTATACTGGTTCTTATGTTGTAGGTGGCGTAACGGTCAGAAAACGTTTACAAGATATTGTTAATGATTTTACACATTCTGGTTACACCCCTATTAGTGGTACTTTGGCCGAAGCGGCCTTGTATTATGGCGCTGGCGATGTAACCTTTGGCGCTGCTCGAGGTGATAACCGCAACTCTAGTGGGGTTACAGGTAGCAGGCAGTTCCGTGTTAGTCATCCAGACTCATGGACGGGTGGCTCGCATACAATACCATCAGGGTGCCCAGGAACAGACTCCAGTGATAGTGATTGTGCTGCGGAGACTATAACGGGTGCAAGTTATATCAGCCCTATTTCAGGGGTCTGTGAAACAAATACGAACCATATTGTATTTTTGTCTGATGGCCAGCCTAACTCTCATGGTTCAGAAACAGCGAGTATTATAGAAAATATTACTGGTACAGCTTGTAGCTCTTCCGATAGTGGTAAAGAGTGTTCAAAGGACCTCGCTACATTTCTATCCTCAACCGACCAGAGTTCAGCGCATGCAGGAGATCAAAAGGTCATAACGCATACGATTAGTTTTGGCTCCAATATTGCCTTGCTAGATGAAATTGCAGCAGCTGGTGGTGGTGGTAGTTATACGGCTACTACTGCTGGGGAACTAACAAAAGCATTTGAAGAGATCCTTACCGGAACTTTGAGTACCACATCTTCGTTTGTTTCTGCGGGAGTCACGGTTAACCAGTTTAATCGTTTGACTAATGCCGACGAGTTATACTTTTCATTATTTAAACCTAATGATGATGTCGTATGGCCTGGTAACTTGAAGCGCTATCGCTTTGACGCAGATACTAACGCTATTGTTGATTATGGTACGGATGGTACAGATGGTAAGGACGCTGTTGACGCAAACGGCAGTTTTACAAGTGATGCCGTTAGCTTCTGGAATGCCCCGACTGTAGATGGTAATGAAGTGGGTATAGGTGGTGTGGCTTATCGCTTAACTACAAGTCGTAATGTCTATACTAATATGGGTAGCTCTAACGTTTTAACTAATGTAAAAAATGCAGTAAATGAGAGCAATGCTGATATTACTACTTCACTTTTGGGAGTCTCTGATGCCACAGAGCGTTCGAATGTATTGAAATGGGCGCGAGGTCTTGATGTCAATGATGTTGATGAGGACAGCAATACAACTGAAGCCCGAAGAGAAATGGGTGATCCATTGCACTCTCGTCCAATAATTGTAACTTACGATAATACGACTACTGCGGGTGAATCTCGAGTATTTGTGGGAACTAATCAAGGGTATTTGCATAATATTAATACCAGCAATGGCAATGAAATGTGGTCTTTTATACCTAAGACATTGTTGAGTAACCTACGTATTTACCAGCAGGAAATTAACGGGGTGAAACACCCGTATGGACTAGATGGTTCTATTAGTGTATTGCATGAAGATACTGATCATGATGCTAAAGTAGATGAAACTGAAACGGCTATTATGTATGTAGGGATGCGGCGTGGAGGAAGTAATTATTATGCGATTGATATCTCCAAAAAAGATGCACCAAAATTACTGTTTGTTATTGAAGGTGGATCGGGTGACTTTGCTGAGTTAGGTGAAACATGGTCGAAAGTGAATGCGGGTAAAATTCAGTGGAATGGTGTTTCTACTCCAAAGAAAGTAATTATTTTTGGTGGGGGCTATGATGATAGCCAGGATACTGAAGGAGGACTGCCTATCAGCGATAGTGTGGGACGGACAGTCTTTGTTGCCGATGCCTTAACAGGGGCTCGCTTATGGAGTGCCAAAATAAATGCAGTTGCGCCTACGGCTAGTTCGGTACCTGCAGCTAAAACAAAGCTAACCAATAGTATTCCAGCCGATGTTCGAACCCTTGACTTATCTAATGATGGTCTTGTTGATACTATTTATGCCTCTGATACGGCGGCACAATTATTTCGCTTTGATATAAATAAGGAAAACAAGGGGGCCTCAGACTTTGCTGTGGGCGGGCGCATTGCTCACCTCAATGAAAATACTGTTGAAGGAAATCGACGTTTTTATTATGCGCCAGACCTATCTCTAGTTATTCGACCTAATGGCGAGAAATATGTAGCTATGGCTATCGGTTCTGGTTATAGGGCGCATCCTCTTAACTCAGAGACAGAAGAGCACTTTTATGTAATGAAAGACCTTGGTGTTCTAAATGGACCTGTTTTTGACGCAGATATATCGTTGAGTGACTTAGCTGATGTGTCCGTGGCACTTACTGAAGCTGATGCCGCAGCAGCTATTGATAGTTCTGCGGGTGTCGATACAGCTAGAACAGATGCTAAAGATGCGCTTATTGCTGGAACTCAAGAGTATGACGACGCGTATGATAAGGCTTATGAAACGGCGTATAATGAAGCCTACAGCTCTGAGTATTATTCCGTATATGCTGCAGAGGTAGCCGGAGGCGCTAGCCATGTTGATGCAGACGCGGCAGCTGTTGTCGCTGCTAATATAGAGGCTACTATTGCAGGAACCGCTGCTGGAGATGCTGCAGGATCGAGTGCTGGAACACTTGCTGGAGATGGCGCAGCATCGAAAGCAAGAGCTGAGCAAAAAGGCTGGTATCTAGATCTTTCAATAATAGGATTTACCGGTGAAAAAGTAGTAGCGCCTTCAATAACCCTGAATAATACGGTTATTTTTAGTACCTATGTTCCGGCTGCAAAGGGATCTGCTGCGAGTGCTTGTGCCGCATCAGAAGGAAGTAGCTTGTCTTATATGGTTAATGTAACTGATGGGCGCCCCTTGGTTGTAGGCGACCCATTGAACCCTGTTAAAGAAGACCGTTACACACCAACCGCTCCCGGCATATCTACAGGAGCTAGTTTATTGGTTACAGAAGGTAGTGTAATTGTAACGGATAGTAATGTGATTCTTGATACACCACCACCTCCATCTGGTAAGCCTATGCAAGTATATGGTCGACATAAGCGACGTTAGTCGTCTGATCATAATTTATGAATAGATTAACTATTAAGGAAGAAGGAAGCTTCTTTCTTAATAGTTCACAAATCAGGTATTACTAATGAATAAAATTAAAGGCTTTTCCTTAATTGAATTGATGATAGTCATCGCAATTATTGGTGTTTTAGCTTCTATCGCTTACCCTGCTTACCAAGATCATGGTACTAAAACTCGTCGAGCTGCTGCCATGGGTGTAATGATGAATGCCTCTGAGGCGATGGAACGATTTAAAACTCGCAACAATTATTCATATACAGCGGGCACGAATGGGCGAGATGCAACATTTGGAGCAGGTAATACTGATATTTTTTCAGCAGTTATTCCTGCAACAGGTACCGTTTTTTATGATTTAAGCATCTCTACATTGGCTGCAAACAGTTATACCTTAACAGCAACCCCTAGAGTCGGGACATCTCAAGCTGGAGATGGAAGCCTTACTGTAAGCAATGCAGGCATTAAAACTTGGAATGGCGCTGCGGGTTGGCCAGGAGATTAATTTACCAGCACTCAGTATTTGAGCCTTCTACAACAGTTTTTTCTCCTGTGTTGGTAATACTAAACTGATCACAACTATCGGCTATTTGGGCTCCTAATGCCGTTGCTGTGAGTGTGTAAGAAATAGCTTTTCCTGCATCTAATGATACGGCTATCGCCACACTATAAAAACCATTCCCAGTGGTTAACGGGTTAGAGGCGTATCCTAAGTTCTGTTTGCCTCCCCCCATAGTGTTGGCGTATTCAAAATGCTGACTATAGAATTTTTCTTGGCGAGCCGCCGCTTCCATCAGTGTACTCTTCGCCTCCACACGCCTGCTTTTTTGTATACTATTTTGATAGGATGGATAGGCTATAGCTGCCAATATACCAATAATTAGCATAACAACTATAAGCTCGATAAATGTAAAACCACTATTCACCTGAATGGCGTTATTTTGAAAACTGCCTTTTTGTTTCTTGATGCTCATGACAAATGTACCTGTTACTTCTTTTTTGGAGCATGGTGTAGATAAGACGAAGTAACAATGAAGT
>JADGDV010000040.1 GCA_016744695.1 Hahellaceae bacterium | reverse complement strand
CCGAGAAATAAAACCACGTAGCTTCATTAAGCGCTTACCTTTTGGTCAATAACTACTGTCGCTACATCTCCATTGGTATCTGTATAATTGGTGCAATAATCGAAAAAGTACAGAAAGAAAAAGAGAAGAAGACAGAAGAAAACGGAAAGAAAAAAGGGCTATGGATGTATGGTTTCAAAAAGAAGATGCAGAAGAAGAAGATGGGAACTATTTCAAACTGTCAGGATTAGTACACTTTCAGGTTACCACTGACAGTATAATTAAGGTTGGTTGGATCAAACCCTAAACTTAAAGCCTCAACTACCCATGGAGCGAGCAGAACACGACTAATACTTGGGTTTGAGCTGCTGACATGTTCCCAGCAATATCCAATAACAGGTACTTGAACGTTTAGCGATGAATACTCAGGAACATCTATCAGCTGTTTGCCACCTTCACTAAACACTTTGCCATTGAATACTATTTCTGGTTGCTCTATTTCCTCTTTTGAATACCCGACGGTAACTTGCAACTCATTGTGTTCTTCAATTTCATATTTTTCGCTCCAATACAGCTCCCCAGAATATGTATAACTGGTCTGTAGCGTATCTAGCCAGTTAATAGGCTTTGACTCAACAATATATTTTTGAAGTTTATCTATATCAACTGACGAAGCAAAAAATGCTTTAACAGAACAATTAAAGTTTCGATCAAGCCTAACTCTAACTGGAGCGGAAATTGCTCCCTAATTTCTTGCGTGTCAGAGTGCCACTCCAATATTAGAAAAGTAGCTAACTCAAGGTCTGAGAATAGATGATGGGTACGTTAAGACTTGTGACCAAAGACCCTGTGTGAACGCCCTTCAGATGGAAGGTCTCTAACAGTTAGCCAGGGTTTGTACTCATGATTCCTGCCTGAACCACGACCGTCTTTAATCCAGCGTTTGTTTTTGGCATCCGAGTTGCCATACTTTTTTCTAGCCATAAAAAAGCCGCTCCTGCATTGCTCACAATTTGAGCTTAGCTAGAACGGCTTCAGTATGCAACTTTATTACTTAGTATGTAACTTTATTACTCGACCACAGGTGGTGTTGGTGAACAATAAAGTTGTTAATTTTTCTTATACTTTAATATAAGTAACCTCAAATGCCTTACAAGCCCGATGTTTCTGGTTGCGGTTAGCAAGCTGAAAGGCATCGCCCATATCGTATTGCTGAAATATATCGAGGCCTCGATCTAAGGAAATTTTCCATCCAGTATCAGTAACAATATGTCGAGCATGCTGGGTGCCGGAATTATCGAACGAGTAAGCGAACTTGATTCCAACCGTGAACATTTCGTTCTGAATTTTTTCCAAAAACTCTCGTTGTTGATCACCCTTGAATTCGTCCTCTACGGTTACCAGGCTTACGACAACCTCATCCTCTTCAGCTTTGCCTTTAACGATAGTCTCTAGTAACTCCATTAAGTTGCGGGCTTGGAAGAAGATACGAATATAGGGATCGGTGATAGTTATATGCTTTGCGCCTTTAAGATAGGGCGAGAACAAGTCGTCGTAACATACGCCGCGTTGGTTCTCAACAAAGGTAAGGTGGCCCTCTTTGGCTTCCTGAATTTTTGGTTCTGTAGAGACTGGTTTGTCCTGGCTAGCCGCTTCATTCGAACCCGTATCGGGGTCGAGTAAACCGGCATCATCACTGGAAACGGTTTTATGGA
Source organism: Hahellaceae bacterium (assembly GCA_016744695.1). Lineage (GTDB taxonomy): Bacteria > Pseudomonadota > Gammaproteobacteria > Pseudomonadales > Oleiphilaceae > Alkalimarinus. Next base: position 20,292 of record JADGDV010000040.1, on the reverse strand, counting down.
AATAGTTGGGGTACTCAAGCTCTTCTAACGTCGTAACAGGCTTTTCTATGCCAGACTTGTCTGTATAAGAAAAATCGACTTCAGCATAGGTAGTGTCGATTCTAAAGAGCTGGTCTTTAACGCGCTTTCGGCCTTCCATTGAAAACTTAAGCAGCTCTTCAATTTCTTCCTCAGATGCACCACCCTGAGGAAACAGGATTTTCATTAAACCCGAGAAGGTCTTATTGATCGCATCTCGGTCTCGCGTAGATATATTGGAAGAAAGCGTAAAGTATTCTTTGTATTGATCGGAAAAGTCCTGGTTTCGAAGGTGGCGTAAGATCTCCGCCAAATAGTCCACGACGAAGCCATAACCGCTAGAAAACATCTCTCCACGAATAATGTCCACTTCCCAGCCTGGGATGTAAAAATGCAGTCGGTCAAGAAAGGCTGAATCGTAGAATTTCTCTGGCAAGGCATCGAACAAATCACTGTGCCTCAGCATGTACGGTAAGCTGTGTTCAGTGTTGCCAACAAACGTCATCGACGCATCGGCCCCCAAGGTTTCAACACCTCGCGAGAATGACTTATTCGCCATGTAGTTTTTCATGATATCGACAAGCGCTTTATCCACTTTCTTTTTCTTACCTGCGAACTCATCGAATGCAACGGTATCCCAATAGCCTACCAAGCCGATCTTTCCAGATGAATTATTCACAAATAGTTTGGCCACACTGACTTCACCACCGGATAGCAAAATGCCATGTGGGGAAAATTCTGAGTAAATATGCGATTTACCGGTTCCTTTAGGCCCTAATTCAATTAGGTTGTAGTTCCTTTCACAGAATGGAATTAAGCGTGTTAACTGCGTCAATTTGCTCCGCTTACCGAAGTATTCGGGGTCAAACCCGATACTCTGAACCAGCACATCAATCCACTCATCTAAGGAAAACTGACTACGCGCTTCGATATAGCTTTCGTAATCAAAATGCGACATCTGAATGGGTTTAATCGTACTGAGTATCCAGGGGCTGGCATCTTTATCTTCGGTATGTTCATACTCGATATCAGCAATTACCCATACGCCGCCAACAAGCAATTTTGGGTGTTGCTTCACCGTACCGGAATCGATCAATACCTTTTTAATACCGAGATTAGAAAATGCCATCTCGTAGCAATCTTTCTTGTCATTCAGTGCAACACTGACCTTATCAATAACCTTATGCCTACCCTTTTCGCGAATGGTAGAGCGAATTAGCCCAGCCTCGTTACGGTGAACATAATGCTTGGCCAGAATCTCCTTAACTGTTTGAATGCCACTTTCAATGCTGTCTTCATCATTAGTAGCACAATACTGCCCGAGCAGATACTCCAGTACATAGGAAGGCACTATGGCATTGCCCTTTACGGTCTTCACCAAGTCTTTGCGAACCACTAGCCCGGCAAAAACATCACAGATCTTATTGTTCAAATCAGTCATTACAGTTCCTCAGAAAATCCATTTTCTTGATAGGGTTAAATTCAGTCGTTAGTGCACTCATCAACACAGCCTTAGAAATCAAAGTCACTGGTAAACGAACGACGAATGGTATAAGGCAGCTGCTTATAATCCTTATACTGATTGGTACCTGAAACCGGCTCCTCGAGCTTTAGCAATACCTCCTGATTATTTGCCTCGTCAGCATCCTGCGTTAAGACAAAGCGCAGCTTCATTTCTCGCTCACGAGGGTTGTCAGAACTCAGGTCCAACAACACCTCATGGCTATCAGAGATCAACTTACCGGCATCGGTATAAAGACCCACACGCAGCTTTCTGGGCTGCACTTTATCGGTCACCGCCTCCGTCTGGTATAGAGTGACTGACAGCTGGCCAGAGGTAATAACATTGGTGCCACCACGTAATACATCTACTTCCACGGCTGCGATATCACTCTGGCGCTTTTTATTGATGCTAATAACGGGAATGATTGTTTCTTGGAGGGTCGCGCCCCCGTGAACAAAGCGGCTACCAGAACCACTTAAACGCAAGCGTTGAATACCTTTGGGAATAACCGCACCCACATCACCAGCCAGCTTCAGCTGCTCGGCATTAAAGCTTTTCAACGCATCGGAGCTACTCAAGCCCTTACCCAACACAAAGCGCCTATCATTGTAGAGCACATCACCCTTTACATCATTAGCGAGAAAGTCACTCTCTTCCAAAGGTTTGTTCTGATAGATAAATCCGTGATCAGCGGTAACCAGAATGTTATTAGCATTGGCATTGGCTAATTTTTTAATGAGCTTCATTAAATCCGAAAAAGCTTTTTCAACTGCCTCAAAAGCTTCACCCTCAGACTTAAGCTTATCTCCAGAATGATCAATCCTGTCATGGTAGATATAAATTACATCATTGTTTTTCGCCAATGCCCGACTCTGATCAATTGTAAGGTCTAAATATCCTGTTGAGTTTCCTTTAGACTCAGCAAGAATTGCCGTAGCTCTTGAACCTAGCTGCTCCTTTAATATCTTATCTCGATTGTCGGTACCAGACGTCGAATTTACTCCCATAAACACAGTACTCGATTTGCTATCTGCTAATTTCAATGGATGATCTTTCGACTGAGGCAATAGCGAAGCCATACCCAGCTGGGTATAGCTTGGCAGTGATGACAGCGCATACTCAAGCTTGGCCTGGTAGCGATCTTCCTGGCGAATTCGGCTCACCATTTCATGCCCCGCCTCATAGCGAAAAGCATCAGAGATAATCACATAAATCTTCTTGTCTTTATCTTGGTAGGGCTTTACCCACTTTCGATAAAATTGGGCTTGAGGGGTCACATCAGGCACTTGCCACAACTGCATATCATCAACATGCTGCTGCCAAGCATTGCTTAATGGCAATAAGTAGCGATTGGTGTACTGATTTTCAATTTGCGCGGTCAGAGAATTCAGCAAAGTATTCTGGGCCGAGACTTTAAGCGCATACACATACTGACGGTAAAGCTGATCCAACTTATACCAATGACTGGTATAACCCTGTACTGCCTCGGTACTATTTGCCATTGAGAGCTGCACCGTATCCAATAATGCCAAGAACTGGCTAGCCACATCCACCGCGCTGTAAAGATGCTGATACTTACCATACCAGTGACCCTGCCTGCGCTGGCGGCACCATAGCGCTATTTCACCCTGCGATATAGTACGTTGCTCTACCGCCGCCACTAACTCGTGGATTACCCGCTTATCAATCAGCTCAAAGTAATCCAGCTCAATGAGCTCTTTCAGTTCCCGATGGGTTAAATCAGTTTCAATATTTAAGAGCTCAGAACACTCTTCAGATAAAGCTTCAAAGCTCGCCTCATGGGTACGGCTATCCTTCCAGCGTTTAAAAAATACCAAAGCATCACTGCTTAACTTAATCGGGTCATTATTTACCGGCGCATCCAACCCCATTGAATAACAGGATTTAAACAGCTCAATAGCAAAATCTTTAATGCTTGGGCTTTTGGATTGGTAACCATAATGGCGATCCACCTGCTGCCACAAAAAGCCATCCAAGCCGCAGCGTTCTATCAGGCTGTAGAGCGGTGACTTCCCATTATTAAGAATGGCCTTTTGCAATTCGGCTAATAGCAGTTCCAGCACATTATCTATTCTGTCCTCACCTTTCTTATTGGCTCCGGCACAAACCGATAACATCTTCATTCGAACCAACGGTAGTGAGTCCTCAGTGGTGAGCAGCTTCTTTAACGCTTCTTTGCGTTTTGCCGCTTGAACCGGTGCTTTAGCCGGTTCAAAAAAGGCGCTGTGCTCTTCTACAACTTCTGAAAACTCATTAGGCAGTTCTAGCTCACTTAACCAAATAGCGACTTGATCTGTTCGGAACGTAGTACTGGCTAGCTCAACATCTAATAGCCAATTCTGAAGGTGTTCTGGCTGCGGGCCTTCTTTATAAAGTAAAAACTGCTGCTTAGGCTGATCCCGCAAAACTTGATGCTTAATACCAAACTCATTATTGGCAATCTCCAGCTTTTGCACGCCAGCAAGGTCTAACTCTTCAAATTCAGAACGTAACTCTTGTTTGCTGTCATACCAGAAAACGATGCGGTGTTTACCAAACAGTCTATTCAGGGCATTAGCTATATTACTCAATTTCCGCCCCCTTCTAGCTGTTTTTTTGGTAAACAGATAATGACCTTAAACATATTCCCTTCGCGGTCTTCTTCAAAAGCAATATCAGGGTAGGCCTTAACTGCACGGCGGATGCCACTTCCCAAACCTCGGTACGGTAGTAACTTGGTCGCAAATGATGCCAAAATAGGGTTGCGAATATTAGAGTTGCCGTTTTTAATATTCTCGATAGTTAAATTATTCGGCAAATGCCCTGGGCTGATAATTTCAATACGATCGCTAAATACAAAAACCCGCACCGGAGCCGTAACAAAATAATCACGATGTATCAGGGCGTTTGCGATCAGCTCCTCAAAGACAATTTTAGGAACTTCCAACTCACCTAGAGAGTTCACTCCCTGATCACCCTGTACTCTGCGTATCTGGCGCAGAACAAAGCCCAGCACATCATCAAACACCTGTCGTAATGTACCTGTTACATCCTGACTATCCAGATATTCATCTTCATCAAGCTCTATCCCCGGATAAGTCACACATTTCACGATGAATGCAGGCAGACGATATTGAACATTTTGAGCAAACAACAAAGCACCTGCAATATTCAAAGAACCGTTTTTTGCCAAATTCAAGTTGCTAAGAATCTGCGGGAGTGGAAGCTCCTGATCAGCTAAAGGCTCCTCAAACTGGCTCTCGTAAAAAGCGGAAAACAAGCGTTCATCAATATCACCTATCGGTATGCCTGATGGTATTTCATCGCCGTGTATCAAGGCAGCACTTTGATACATGCGCTGAACCTCTTCACGCGAAGTAGCCTTACGCTTATCAGGGCCACTCTTTACCCAAATGACACCATTCTTGTCCATATAAGGCTTTGAGATTCCCTCTGTGATATGAACGACCATTACCAGACCGCCATCCATGGCAATATTTTCTGTCAGCGGATTAATAGGAGGTCTAACTTGTTGCGATGCCGCATTGGAAACCAGATTGCTCAACCGCCCCATATCCTCTCGGGTTAAGCCCGAGATAGTGCCATCATCATTAGCACCAATAACAATAATGCCACCCTGCGTATTGCTAAACGCCAACATCTCAGCAGCCAAGGAGACCTCATTTGTCACATTGGCTTTAAATTGATGGTGGCTATCTTCATCTCTGGCCAGTATTTCAATTAGCTCTGTGGTTTCCATATCTGGTAAATCTCTTTTCGTTTGTTAAAGGCATCTTCGCCACCTTCCATAATATCAACAATTTCTTGCTGTATATCGGGCGAATCAATACTGCCGCTCTTAAGTGTCATCTTCTCATCGCTGTAACGACATGCATGAACCTGCTCAGCATCACCCAGCACAGGAAAGTTGGCATTATGCGTCGCAAAGATAAACTGAATCTCTGGTTTGATTTCACGGATCAGCTTAATCACATCATTATAAATCGTCTGGTTATCCAGGTCGTCTTCTGGCTGATCAATAATCACGACATCATTGTCTTTTTGACTCAGCACAAACAAGATCAACGCTGAAGCTCGTTGCCCCAATGAGTGATGCTGAAGCTCTTTTCCTTGGTATTCGATAACAAACTTATTCGGCACTTGCCAAGTTAATAAGTGCGCTATATTCTCTTTAAAATAGCGTTCAAAAACGTCTGTAGACCCACCAAGCTTAGATTTGGCATTACCCCAGTCATTGTATATCTGCATAAAATCAGAATAGGAACTAACCAGAGTCTGAAGGCTAGCCTCTCTAATACGACTCCCCTTAAATACCGACTTAAACTGTTCTAAAAATGCAGCTTTATCACCTTTAAACTCACTGGATATTTTCAGGGCAGTCTGGCTGGTATTCACCTTAGTCAGCTCAGCCTCAATATGTTTAAATTCTTGATGCCACAGGTCATTTAACTCGGAAAGCGCTGCGGCTAAATCTCGTTTAATATCTGCGCTTTTCTGGCTTTCTTTTTCATAAGCGGCCAATAATTGTGTACTTTTCTCAATTTTGCTTTGTAATTCTGGAAATTCTTCAAGGTTCAGAGTTTTCCCTTGTTGTTTTAGCTCCACCTCAAGCGCTCGGCGAGTTTCAGCAAAGGTATCCAGTTGTTGTTGTTTCAACTGAGTAAAATCAGCCTGTTTTTCTTTTAATGTTTTAAAGACACCTTGCAGTACAACTTTCTCGTTCTTTATCGTTTCAAAAGAATTAATCACCGCTTGATAACACTGAAAAAACTCAACAAAAAACGCTTTATTTTGCTTAGACTGGTAAAGAAGATAATTTTTTAAATCATCCTCAAACTGGTCGAGTAGCTCAGCTAAGCCTCTACCAAAACTTTGTGTATCCGTAATAATTTTTTTAATCTTACGTTGATCAACATCAAAATCCGTTTGCTGCCTTAATTTGTCATCAATACCGTTATCTTTAAACACCTTTAAGCGAAACTCTGCATCCTGTTTTCTATCACGAGTTTCAGCCATCTTCTCTGCAATATCACCCAGCTTCATTAAACGCTGAACAAGCGCTCGAACTTTTTCTTTTTGAGCGAAGGTCTTTTCACGAATCTCTAGTAATTTTTCGCCAACCAACTTCTCTACCAGATCTTTCTCAAAGCCCTCACCGGTACTAGATAGATCTTTCTGACCAAAGTAGATTGGCTTATGAATCACGGTTTCTCGGATTGCGATACCAGGTTGTAATATGCCTTCGACAAAAACTTCAGGCAAATCATTCAGACGCCGAGCAATTTTATAAACCTGGCCATGCTTATCTGCTGCCTCAAGCACCACTTTACCGCCGCTGCCTAGAGTGTGAGCCACCAAACTCTCTTTGTAGGGCTTATCAATTGTCTTATCAGCAAAGGGAATATCCAGGGCATAACGTACCGCTTCGAGCAAAGATGATTTGCCACTACCACGAATACCAATCAAGGCGTTCAGCTCAGATGAAAAGTTCACCTGCTCACCATCAAGAACGCCCCCCTCAAAGCGAATACTCTTTACCGATGAGCGCTGAAAACTATCTTGCTGTGCAGAACGCAAACGATGACTGAAGTCCGCCAAGGCATATTTCACCGCTTCAAAAGTGTAATCACCTAACTTAAGCCAGCTTTCTTCTTTTTTACTGCCTATTTGGTCAATACTCTTGGCATCGCTACCTTCGACCTCTGCGGGGTACCAACCACCTAGCCAGTCTTTAACTTTGGTACGTTCATCATGGGTGCGCACCTTCTGGAAAGCCAAAGTGCGTTGTCTGACGGCCTCATAACGTTTACTTGAAAAGTCACTTATCTTGCCACCTTTCATCTCCTCCCACAGGCCACTGCGCTGCTCAACGTGGGCAAAGACTAAAAAGTAATCTCGCCCTACCTTATCTAGCTCTTCAACCACCTGTAAGATATTTTTATCACTGCGACCATTCTCCTGTTCATATTCAGGCTTTGCTTTACCAGGAAACATCGTACTGATTGTCGAGTTGATATAATCATTACCGTTTTCAAGCCACTGATGAGAGAACACCACCAATACATGCACACCATTGGCACCATCATTTACAGACAGCTCAACCCCCGGCAATAACAGAATTTCTTCTTTTCGAGCCTTCTTGCTGAGCGCCGTGTATTCATCCTTATCAAATTTATTGTGATTGGTGATCACACCTACACCGATGCCCTTGCCTTTAAGCTGGGTAACATACTCACCAGCAAAGGAATTATCTTCCCCTGTATACTTAAACTCTTTATCGGCCTTTGTATGTAAGTGAAAGTCGGCCTTTAGCCAAACAGAACCATGCTCAAAAAGCTCATACTGTTTACGTTGCTGAGACATGGTGTCTGCTCCTGTTTGTTATTTGTATGCGGGGAGTAACTAATCGCATCAGCTCAAGCCCGTGACTTTTTTCAATGCTTTGCCAAATAGTGGGTAGTTATGCTTCACCCCATCATCTAGGTCGATCTCTGGCGGTTTACCGGCTAAGGGGTAAAGCGTGTCATGCTCGTAGTCGTTAATTTCATCCAGTACTTTGTTAATCTTCTGGATGGCCTTCATCGCCTGAGTTTTTTCTTTGGCACTGGCAGACGCACTCACCTCTATTTGCTCATGGCTTTCTTTACGGGCCTGTAACTTGGTACGGAATTCACGTAAGTAATCATTCAGCACTACGCTCACCGTATCGGGGCGGTAGCGGTGCATGTAGATGAGCGCATTGAATGAGCCTTTCGGGCTGGAGAACATCCAGTAGATGGGGCGCTTTTTATAGCGTTTCACATGGTCGGTGTAAAAGTCTTTTAGGAAGAACTTCTTGATGTCTTTACCAATAGCCTCTTCGATAAAAGCCAGGTTTTCGGCAAAGTGTTCTTCACCGAAAGTGACTTTCAAGAATTGCTTAAAACGCTCGGTGATATCGTCTTCAAACCAGTCACCATCGAAGTCGATAAGGGGAATAACATTGTCGTCATCTGGCATAAAGGATGGTTGAGGGATCTGTTTTAGATAATCTTCGAGAGTTTCACCTTGGTTAGCAAGGATCAGGCTCCTTTTGTCTAATGCATACCGGCCAAACATGCAACCTATTGAATAAGACATAAAGTCACAAACAGCATCAGACAATATTTTAACCAGCAATACTTCTTCACTTTTATCACAACCATATCTAAAATAAGGATTACAATTTAAAGTAATATCACTCAACTCAACAACAGGTGAAATCTTATTATCTAAACCTAAGTAACTTGTAAATATCCTGTTATTTTCCTCCTCTAGTCCTTTGCAAAGTAAAACTTCAGCCTCCCACTTATTATTAAGACCGGAAAAAGTCTTCTCTAAAGTATCCAACCTATGATCAAGTAGTGGACTACACTGAAACCCCCATGAAGTTTCACACGAATCCCAGTCTTCCCTATGTTTTTCAATTAGTTGAAGTGTATTACTGCTAACTTTTGGCCACACTTCACTTTCGGACAGAACTGGTATTTTGGCCACATCTCCTACCGTTTTAGTAATAGTAGGGTTTATTACATTTAGAAAATAATTCGCACAACTGCTATTCAAGTATGAAATCGCGTAATTGTCGTTTTTAGAATAAAAACAAGGAGACAAATCACCAGGAATAACCCCCTCAGCATGCACGCGGAACGAATTTTTTCCTGTGCTTAACCTTGCCCAGCTAGCGGCAGGCAAAAAATATAACTCTTCACTTGGTATAATAGCCCCACCAGACTCTTTAATATTCTTCCCATTTTTCGCCCAGTCAACCACAAGAAAGAAGTTGCCATACCACTTCCTATAATCGCCGCCGTTATTAAATCTAAACCATTTTGCATTGCTAACTGCTGCCTCTTGTTTTGTTAAAGAAGCCCAATCAGTTTCACCAATCTGAACCTCAAACCAGTTGCGAATAAATCTATCCTTATCTCCAGTTTGGAGACCTCGTCTAGTACTCCCCACCTCGCCCAGCATCGGCAATTCAAACGCGCCATACTCTTTATCAGACAACCAATATGCGATAGGGCTACCGGGCAGCTTTTGAAAATCCTGATCTGAGGAAAAATAGAGCCAATCTTTTCCCGCTCCATTCCTTGCTAACAACAAATCAGCTTCCTTTTCAGCTTCTGTTCTGCCGTTCACTAATCTAACGAAAGCACCTTTCTTACTTCTGCATAAAGATCTTTCAAGTACATAGGCTGTGGTAGAAACAACTTCCCCACCAATACTATCAAAAGCCCTACTACCAAGATGAGCCATTGAAGTAATAGTTGACCGCCTCAGTAGATTAACTCTTAGTTTTTCGAAGGACGATAGAAACATCCAGCTCTGCATATTAATCATTGCAGAAAAACCCGATTTAACTGTCAGCTTCAGATCACGCTCAATAAACATGGCAAATAAGTCAGACTTGCTATCTGGGTAATTATCCCTAGCCCACTTTGCTAACGACGCATTCATACCTTTGGTGCCCATATAGGGAGGGTTAGCAACAACAACATGGTATTTAGAACTAAGGTATTCTGCCTGCTCCAATACCTTCAACATAGACTTATGAGTCTCTGTTAAGAATAATTGTCCAGATACATCTATTGCTTCTAAAGTCGCTAATGCATCAGCAGGCGTTTTCAGGGTAGGCTGAATCAAAGAACCAAAGTTGTCCGCTTCTTCAAATTCCTTCAGTGTCGCTCTTAAATCTTGAGTAAATAGATCCTTACCCGCAAAGTCGATATAGGTATCCAGCTCTTCCTCGGTAAAACTAACCTTTTCCAAACGACAAATATTGGGTTCAACTGGGTTACGGAAAAAGCGACGACGATTATTGCCCTCATCCAGGGGATTGCCTTTAATCGCTTTCATGGTTAATGCAAATGCTGCTAATTCGGCAGCACGCTCATCAATCTCAATGCCGTATAGATTATTCGTTAGAATTTTCTCTGGTATTTCTGTGGATTCATAGCCCGCATCCAGATAGATGGCAAAAAGTAAGTCATAGGCATAAGTAAGCATATGGCCGGAGCCGCAGGCAGGGTCGCAAACCTTAATCTCTTCAGGACTACTGATTTTGAGAAAGTCCTTCTCTTCTTCAACAGGCTTGATGTAATAATCCATCTGCTCGATAACTTTCGAGTTTGGGTTATTCAGCATCCATAAACGGCCCAGCGAATTCTCCACCAGATAACGCACAATCCAGTGTGGTGTAAACAACTGTGTAGCCGCAGGGATATTTTCTGGTGTGATCTTCTTGTTTTTCTTCAGCCCATCGAAGACTTCATCTTTTTTCTCAGAGATATAAAACTGGTACAACCAACCAATCGACTCAACCGATTCACAAGCCTCTGGCGTCATGGCCTCACGGGTATAAGCCAGAATGGAGTTACCGGACAATAAGTCATCTGGCATGAGTAGTTCTGTATAGTCTTCAATGCGTTCAAATAGGTAAGGCATGATTCGATGCAGGTCATTACAGACGGCAACGATAAGCTGGCGAAAAGCTTCTGATTGGCCGTCACGACTGGCGATAGAACCACTCAATAGGCCAAAGATATTTTCACGCGCCTTTTCGTGAACCATGCCTTCATCAATATGCCCCGCTTTCGCCTCCGCTAAGATCTCTGGCTGAAACTGACCCGCCAAAGGTGAGATCACCATGATGCGGTTGTACTGGTTAACATCCATAAAGCGCAGCGCACAGAAGCGGTTAAACCAGGTGTAGGCCACCTGCTCTATAAGCTGCTGCTTTGCCTCTTGATCTTGTTTTTTCCCTTGGCCTAGCTCTTTAAGCTTCTTTTCTAGCTCTGCTACAGCGCTAGGGTGCTCACGACGAGCTTCGCTCTCTTCGGCGAGCACTAACTTTAGCTTGCTTTCGACCTGTTCAATTAAGCTACGGCGAGCATATTGGGCGAATTTTTTTAGTCTGGATGTATCCATTATTTGCACTCTCTATGCTATACGCGCCACTGGCCATTTCGGAAAATTTTCATTCCACTTATCCACATTTACCACCTGGCAGCTCTGCACCAACGCCTTGTTCCAGCGAGATGATTTTTTACCCACAGGTAACTCCTGCACCAGGGACTTTCTCATTCTGGAATTCAAAGCATTATCAAATGTCAAAAGACAGACATAGTGAATGGGTTTATCCACCTTATCTTCAGCATGTCTATACAGATATGAATCTCGAAACTTGTACTTGAGATAGTTCTTCAGCCACTTGAAAGACCTCTGCTTTTCTTTTTTCTCTTCTTCGGAAGAATACACAAAGGTGTCGTACGCTTCCTGCTCTTCGTAGTCTTTAATTTCTACAAAAACATAGGCTTCTTCAAACTCTGCCACGACATCAACACCTTTCATTGGTGCTCCATGATATGTTGTCTTGCTCTTATCTTTTTCATCAAAAACAAAAGCCTCTATTGCATCATCAAATTCAAATCTGAAACCGTCAGCATCCACTACTTTCATTTACCAAGGCTTCCCATATCATTAGCGATTTCTTCGTTGATGATATTTCCAAAAGCCTCATCAATAGGGTTAGGTTGTAGTTCCATATAATCATCAGTGGTCATAACCCTTACCTTGCTACCTGCTTCGTTTCGGTAAAGCGAGTGATACCGAACCTGATCACCTTTATTCCCATCAGCGAGCAGGTCAAACCATTTCAAGAATGCGTAATCATGGGTGGCTAAAACAATCTGCTGACCTTGACGAGCTAGCTCTAACAATATCTCTACCAGCATTTTCATCAGCTTTGGGTTGAAATTAGATTCGGGCTCATCCCAAAACATGGTGCCACTAATACCCGGTTGGATAGCGCCTGTTTCTAGCAATCTGCCCAACATACCGGCCTTACGGAAGCCCTCAGCTACTACATTGGCAGAATACTCGTTATTCTGTGATTTAAAGGTCACTTTACCGCCGCCGTAGAAGACAAACTTGCCACCGACAACGTCGTTAATTTTATCGATGGCCCATTTGGCTTTCTCTTGCAGGGCTTCTTCTCTGATTTCAGGAAGATCAAGCGATAAGCAAATATCTTGGTAGGTTTGATCAAATGACAAGTCGAAGCGCTGATATAGGCTGCTAAAGCCCTTCATAAAAGACAGCACTTCTTTGGTTGGCATATACAGCGGTGCTGCCAGGGTCTCTTCCAGTTTGCCTTGGCCCTTTACGGTGGCAGCCTGAGAGTTGTTATAGAAGCCCAATTCAATACCATTGCCATCATCAAAGCTCAGATTTATCTTGGCATTCGATTCGGCACCGTTTCTATGAAGCTTACCGAGCTTGTCATCCAGAGGCAGAAACAACTTAATGAAACGCTCTGTCATTTTTGTGCGAATAACGTCTTCATCGTTACTGGTAGCCCCGATTTGCTGGCGACTACTAGAGGCAGCATAAGCTGCCTTTAATAACTGTGTTTTACCCGTGCCATTCTCACCAATAATGATATTGATCTTCGGGCACAAATCTACTTCGACATCGTGGAAGAGTGTGAAATTCTCTAGTGAGATTTTATCAATCATAATTGTATATGCTTCCCATCGTTAATCGCGGCTAACAGCGACTTCTTATATTCTTCAAGGTACTGCTCAACATCCCGCTCACTAGCCAACCAGGGCTTGTGAAAATCTACCTTTACGTTTCTAGCCGATACGGTCTGAGGTGGCTCGGGGGTGGCGATAGGCTCTTCTATTCCCTTGGTATCAGGAACGGGCTCACTACCTTCTTCACCGGCAAGTACTGGCTGAGGTTTAGTCGATTCTGTTTTTTTGGATTCAGGCTTTTTAGGCTCTGGCACTGGCTGACTCCAGGCCATTAACTTTTGCACCAAGTTCGAATAGCTTTGCTCTTCAAAGCGGCGCACTTCATCCCTGAGCATGGCGATTAGATTTTGGCCGTTGAGCTTACCGGTAGCCGCATCAAAAGCAGATGCCAGCTGTGTTTGCTTGTCTTGATCCAGTGCCTGATATTCATCAAAGCCGGTAAGTTTGTCTTTAAGTGATTCGATACTACCAATCGCCGCTTCGCGTTCTTTAATCAACAGGTCGTTTAACTCACTACTCAGACTATCGGTATTAGCTTTGAGCTGCTGTATCGCCGCACCTTTGTAGATATCAGGGCTAACCAAGGCCTCGGTTATTTGCTGATGAGTACTCTCACCCTTTTGGCCCTGTACATATTCCAGGTTGGGCTTCTGGGTTGCTAACAATTGCTTGGCGGTATCAAAGCTGGCCTTCTGCGGGCCTCGCATAAATTTGAGGATGGGGTCTATGGTCTTCTCTTTAAAATCAAACCACTTGTCTTCATCACTGGTTAGCTCTGACATAAACCAGGTATAGGGTTTGCTTTTGAGCTCTTGTAGCTCAGCCAATACGGGGGATAAAGCACGAATAAAAGGGTACTGCTCAGTCTGGGCCAAACACTTATCAATGGTATTGGCCTGCTCTACAAAGCCTTCCTGTACTTCTTTGGCAAGGGCTTTGACTTCTGTAGCGTGGGCTACCTTGTCGAAGTAGTCGTTGTAGAACTCTTTAACCTTCCGGGTTTGTGATTGGCTAAATTCTACCTGCGGATCAAGGATTAAATTACCGTGGGATGCGGTATTGGTTAATGCTCTTGCTAACTCAGAGTCATCCAATAGATTGGTTGATTCACGAATTTCTACTTTGGCTCGGCCACACAGGTGGGCCAGCGTACAAAGCACCGCTGCGAATGACCAACCGTAGGGCTTACTTTCAAACTTCTCTAATAGAGATTTAACAGTTGTTCTGATGCCACCCCGATTGTTGCTTTGGATAAATGAGAACATCTCTTGCTGAGCTTCAGGCAGCTGGGTGTCATCACCAAATAGACCTTGCTCTGCCTTGGTGAGAATGTCGGGAATATCATTCTCGGTGTAAGTGAGGTCTCGCAGCATTTTAAGATTGGGGTAGGTATGCTTGATCAGCTCACCAAAAGCCCTAACCATTTTGCTTTGTCCATCTTCACCACTAAGGCCTAAGTCCTGACCCGCCACATAGTATTTGGCGGTGCCTACCAGTTTAGCTGTAAGCTGTCTTAATTGGCTTAGTCGCTCAGCGTTGTAGCTTCTTTTTTCGGCGATGATACGCTTAATGGAGTCTTGCTGGGTTGTTCGGGTAGCATGCTCAGCATACTTTTCGGTCTGCTTATAAAGTGTTAAGTCTTTGTATAGCCGCTCACTAGCCTGCATAACAATTCTTACTTCATGGCTATAGACTGTATCAACCTTATGTTTTTCTAAATGCTCATCTCCGACTAATTCATGAAACGGTGAAATAACATTGATGGCCAATTCATGCTCTCGGCCTGTGAGGTTGTCATCCAGTTTACGACTGAAGTTGTAATCCTGGTTATTTTCATCCCAACGAATTTTTCGGGTTTTCAGCACGCCATCATAAATCAACTTATCAAGTTCACTGGCAACCACTGAGTTATCAATCTCAGTATTCTTGATTTCCTGCTCAATATCTTGCTCTTCATCTGTGAGGTATTCGTAGAGCTCTCCGTTGCGTTGAATATAAGTTTCTTTTTCTAGAAGGTTTAAAGCTTCTTCAATCTTCAGCTTTAGCGACGGAATATCACGTTCAAAGCTGTCGTGCATTAGCACACAGAGATTTCTGACACTGGGCTTAAATTCTTTGACGTATTTAACCAGGAATAAGGCTTTCAGTAGGCGAATAGCAAACTTGTTATCGAGGTTTTTTTCTGCCTTGATAATAGATTGCTGAATAGCTGTTTTAAGAGCTGTACGGATACCTTCAAACATCAAATCAAAGGTCGCTAGCTCACCAACCTGGTGGCCCTTGATAGCAATGGCTACTTGTTGGAACACACCCAGCATGGAGCGCTCACCTACAGAACTGTGTTTACCCTCAAATGCGCTATGTACAGACAGATTCTGAATAGCCGACTGAAACAAGGTGAACTGATATGGGATAAAGGGGTAGCTCTGAATGAAGTGTTCTCTATCTCGGTAGTTACGATAGGTTTGCGAGCCATCGGCAAAATCAAACAGGGTTTTAAAGTTGTTCTCTTGAGTATGAAATAGGTCTGACAGCTCGGGAACGAAGTCATCTTTTTTCTCCAGCAAACGCTTCTGAATGACTTCAGCCACATCTTGGCTGGTTAGCTTCATGCGGTTTTTAAAGCGAGCTTGAATTTTGGTAAAGTCGTTTTCGCTTTTTTGGCTCACTTCACCCAATACTGAAGACATATCCTCCTGTGCGGTCACGATAACCCAAGCCTGCCCTTTACACTTGGTTGCCAGGCTTTCAGCCACGGTTTGCAGGTTAGTCATCAGTTTGGTGTTACCCGCGATGTATTGGCCTACCTCATCGATAAAGAAGTTAAGGCGAAATCCCTCTTCTTGTTTGGCAATATAGCTTTGTACTTGCTCGGCAAAGTCCTCAATCGACAAACGATAATCAGAGCGATATTTATCGAGAATGCCATTAACGGTTTGGCCAGATACAGCGGTGTATGCTTTGTCGACGGCATCTGCCATGCGTTTAGCACGGGCACGGCCTTTATCCCAACTCATACCGCTATTTTCTTCAAAGGCTTTTAAAAAATCATCCAATTGACCGTCAACTGCTAGCTCCCGTTCAAACTGGGCAATATAGGCTTGCTTACCATAGTAGCCGCAGTGCTCATCGAACACTTTTACAAACACAGCAATCAGGGCATCCATTTCTGTTTTGCTGATAACATCGGCCTTTTGGTCAATGTTGAATAGGATGCTCTCAGACGGGATTGCAACGGCCCGTTTTAAATCGTTGGCGAAGATGCCACCTTCATTTAATGGGCGCTTTTCAAGGAAAATTTCTAGGGGCTTTATGTCTTCAATGGGGCTGTTTTCTAATAGCAGAGCGAGCATCTTAAGCAGGTGAGATTTACCCGAGCCAAAAAAGCCTGAAACCCAAACACCGTTAGCGCCTTGATAATCTAAATAGGCATCAAGAAAGATGTCGAGCCTCTTGGCGACCTCGTCGGTAATGACATATTCATCAAGTTCTAGGTATAAAGCTACATCGTCATCAGCTTTGATAACACCTTCTATTGGGCGATCAACTTTTTTATTAAACAGCTGCTCTAGTTTCATACTCATTTCTTATTGTTTCCCTTAGATAGCCCGATCTAAAATATTAAATGCACGATAGTATTTATCGTCCTGTAACTTCCCGAATAGAACTAATGAGGCACCACTTTCCAACGAGTGCTGATAAGAACCAGGGAAGAACATTAATGTTGGTTTTTCTTTTGCCCGCTTCTGCAAGTTGTTTAATATATTGTGGGAGCGTATATAGGGGAAAACCTCGCCCACTCCAGTAATAAACAACACGTTGAAGTCAGCCGCCTCCATTTTTGCTGAGATGGCTGGGGTAATGACCGTTTCAATATCCAACACGCCCTGTAGCTCTTCTTTCAGCTCATCACGACTCATGGTCGGTTCGTTTTCTAATAACCACTCCCAATCGCCTTCTTGCTTTAGGGTTTCAACAACCAGGTCGTAAAGATTGACCTCCAGCACCGAAACAGATTTATCTTGAAGATCATTCTTGAGCTGTCGCACCATCTGATTAATATCTACTTGGGTAGATGGGTCATAGGGGCAAATATGGAAGGGCACTTCGTTATTCAGACCTTGGTTGGCCAGAAAGCCATCATCAGATACCACTGCAACAAGCTTTTCATAGGCTTGCTGTAAGTTCTTTTTGTTTATGCTGTTGAGACTACCGGCCACTTAGCACTCCACTCCCGGAAAGACGTTTAGGTCTATCGCACTGTTATTTTTTATAAGCGCCAATACCGCTGGCCCGATTTGCTGACGTACAATTTCATCATGCTCATTAATCAAGCCGCACTCTCTTAACATCTTGAACAGAACCTGCCGCGCCTTACTCTTAGTCTGGGTAGAGGCTCCATCAAGATTGTCATGCCATTCCGCTTTAGCATTAAAGAAGGCGTCATAATCATCATGGGTAACGGCATATCTTGCCGCTTCAAACTGATGAGATAACACTTCAATCGAGAAATCTTTAATCAAGTTGTAACGCCGACAGAGTGCCAACCACAGCAATTGCTTCTGTTCTGCCTCGGCTCCGGTAGCAAGCAAGTTCAGCTCATCATCACTTAGTTGCTGCAAGCGACGAGAGACTTCGCCATAGAGCTTTTTCAAGGTACTGGTAGTTCGCGACTGAAAGGTATTGTTCTGAAGTATGTGGTCTTTTACTGATTTCCAGTCAATTAGTTCACACTTAAGTGCAGCGACATCGATGCTCTCCCTGATTAGAGCTGCACCGGTTGTAAAACTTAGAGAGTATTTTGATTTGCTCACTGTGTAACTAACTCCACGAGACATCCTGTATGGTTATTTATTAACCTTTTGTTCTTCGATCCACTTTTCAACATCTTCACTCTTGAAACGCCAACTTCCACCCACTTTAAAGCCGGGCAGTTTTCCTTCTGAAGCCAGCCGGTAAGCGGTTTTTTCTGCTAATTTTAAGTATTCCGCGACTTCTTTTAAGGTCAAGATTTCATCACTCATAATATAACCTATATTTAGACTATTAGGAGGATATGGGAAAATTGAGGAATCGGCAAGAAGGTTGTTCACTCCGTGTGCCCAATCCAATTAACGATTCTCTTCGCCCAAGGATCAATAACCTCCGGCGGAAGAGCCCCAGAGTGCTTGGATTTGGGGTGAGGAATACCTGTGTAGGTCTTTTCGCCTAACTGCTCTTTAAAGTAATCACTTGGCCATCCCAGAGATTTTTTCATAATGCGTTGAAGAACCTTTTTTTCATTCTCGCTTACCCAGCCTGGCGCAGACTTGAGCAACATAGTCGAGAGTTTCGCAGCGCCATCAGAGGTATCTATTTCCAATAATGTATAGAACTGGTTACTGAGCTCCAGCTCGACATTAGCCAAACAGCGAGGGTTTTGCGTGTCTGCTAACCAATGTTTTTTTCCATCGCCGAGCTTAGGGAGTTTTGCCAACTCTTTTCTGATTAACTTAAAGCCATGTTTAGCAACTAAGCAATCGACCATTTTGAAGAAGGATTGAAACTTCCCAATATAAAGATGGACATCGTCAGTTTGATCATCAAGATTATTCTAGGCCCCTCCCGGTAAATCGCCAGACTCTTCTTTTTCATTCGGGCTCAGATTATTGTCCAGCACCTCCTTTTCGCCATCACCGATGAAATTGTTGACGGATTTTGTCTTGCTCGGGATACGGTTTGTTATGTGTGGATTCTTAAAAGACACCGCGACTCGATCTGACATAAGCGCTATTGTGGCTTTATCTGAGTCTGAGAGCTCGTCATCATCCAAATCGTACTGATCGGAAGCCTCCCCTTTCTTGCCTCCGCCCTTGGTTGGTTTGCCACCAACTTGCCGCTCATATCCTGGGTGATAAAAGTCTATTTCGCCTTCAACTTCTGAAGGCAATTTATCGAGTTTACTCACCTCCCACACGAAGAAAGTGTTGGAGGTACTGTCCTCCCAGCCACTAGCCTCTAACTCTACACCCGTAAGAGGCGGTGGTGTAAATTGAAAGTTCCAGTGCTGATAATTGTTGTGCTGATACTGGCCTTTTATTAACTGGACACAAATACTTTCAAAGGATGCTCTGGCAGCACGATCTAGCAGCACCCAACTGAGAAAACGCCGGTTATCATCTCGGTTAAAATAATATACTGGATACTCCGCTCCCTCTCGAACGACAATCAAGGGTTTTCCATCATCTCTTTTGCCGACAACAAAGTCTTCAGACAAAGCATTATGCTGAAGACTTAGACGAGCCAAAAACGGATCATGATAAAAAAGTACACGAGCCATTTCTAATTGCGGGATAAATACCCTAGTGCTTCCAACTTGCGCAACAAAGCACAGTTGGTTACCGTCTCCACTGTGTCTATGTGCTTGGTACGCAGGACAGTCAGATGCTTTAGCTACCCGCCATGATTGGGCATTTTCTATCGTGAACTCGATTGGCAAACCGGCTTGCTTATACTGCTTTGTCGGATTCAAAACACGCTTTCTGGCAATTACTGGTATGTTGCTAAACTGCATGCTCTGCGAAGAACCACCATTCAAGTCAACGTTTATCGCCCAAGATTTCCTGGCTTTGCCACGGAAAAGGGAACCGATTCCAAGTACTTTGGAATCATCCTTCAGCTTTTTAAACCTTGCGTTATGCTTGCTCACTTAATATCTCCTTTAAAAGCTCTGCAACAATATCTATCATTCGCTCATCGCTTAAACCAGCTTCCCTAAGCAAGGGCCAGCGCTTTATTATCTGCCCTCGCTCTATCATCGACAAATAGGCGCGAGTAAGCCTTCGAGCCTGATACTCAGCTATGCTTTCGGAATAAAGGGCAAGCAATGTTGAGCAACGAGGTAGACGATGAAGATTTTTTTCGACTGTTGCTCGATGTTCAAGTTGGTGAATCAGGAATGTTTTGCTTAAGTGGGGCGCGTTTAAGTCGTCAGATAGATTTTCACAAGCTCGGCGCAGCTCTCTAGCAATTTGTCTGTCTCGTTGTGGCCAATCGACACGATTGTTCACCGTCTTTTTATCAATGTGGTGCACATTATCTATATGCATCAACCGTAAGCGCCTAATCAACCAACGTACTTACCATCTATAATTTTCCAAGGCATCATTTCCTAATCAATCACAGATAAGGAAATTAAAATGAGCACCCCTG
>JADGDV010000012.1 GCA_016744695.1 Hahellaceae bacterium | reverse complement strand
GTTCAGTGCAGTTGCTACCTCTTCTGCTTCACCATCAAAGCGGGCGTAGTACATACCCATAATGCCCTGAAGGTCGGTGAATTCCAGTACCATTTCAGACACGAGATCAGATTTTAATAATAAGCCTGCGCGCTTTGCCAGTTGCTCATCACCATCAATTGCATTAGCAATTTTTCCTGCTAGGCCTGATGTGCGCTGAACTTTGTCATAAATAGTGCCAAGCTGTCTCTGGAAAACAATAGACTTAAGTTTTTCAACACGGGCTTCAAGAGTTTCTTTTTTATCGGTTTCAAAGAAGAACGCTGCATCGGCTAAACGAGGTCTGATTACTTTTTCGTTACCTGAAATAACCTGCGCCGGATCTTTACTCTCAATATTACTGAGGGTAATAAAATTAGGCAGCATTTTCCCATTTGAGTCGACTACATGAAAGTACTTTTGGTGCTCTTTCATTGATGATATTAATGCTTCAGAAGGGACTTCAAGGAAACGCTCTTCAAAGCGACCAATAAGAGGAACAGGCCATTCGTTCAGCGCGGTCACTTCATCTAATAGGCCTTCATCAATCACCGCCTGGCCATTAACGGTTTCAGCAATAGCGACAACACCAGCACGTACTTTTTCACGGCGTACTTCAAAATCGGCAATCACATACCCTTTTTCAAGTAAGGTGTTTTCGTATTCTGAAGGGGTGTTAATGGTGAGTGTTTGATTGCAATGAAAGCGATGACCACGGGTTGTATTACTGGCTTTGTGGCCTAAAATTTCGCAGTCAATTACCTTAGAGCCCGATAACATAATAATCCACTGAACCGGACGTACAAACTCAGTTCGGTTAGCACCCCAGCGCATACGCTTAGGAATCGGCAATTGAGACAATGATTTACTAATAATGTCAGGTAGTAATTCAATGGTTTTTTGCCCTGCCTGAACAGAACGGTAAACTAACCAGGCGCCCTTGTTGGTTTCCATTGTTTCTAGCTGATCAACGGTGGCACCACATGAGCGGGCAAAGCCTTCTAGTGCGCGTGTTGGGTTGCCATCGGCATCATAGGCTGCTTTTGCTGCGGGGCCACGTTTTTCAATTTTGCTGTCTGGTTGAGTATTATTCAACTGATTAATACGAACGGCTAGTCTGCGTGGTGCGGCAAATAATTCAACAGAACCCATTTCAATATTGGCTTCTTTCAGCCCTTGTTGAATACCGTCTGAAAAAGCGTGTGATAATTTTTTAAGCGCCTTAGGTGGTAGCTCTTCGGTACCAATTTCAACGAGAAAATCCTGAGCTGGCATGTTTGTATCAGACATTATTTACTCTCCCCTTCTTTCAGGCTGGCTAATACTTCATTTCTTAGTGCTTCTGGTGCTAAAGGGAAGCCCAGTTCTTTTCTTCGGTCAAAGTAAGATTGCGCCACTTCACGAGAAAGGGTGCGAATGCGAAGAATAAAGCGTTGTCTTTCCGTCACTGATATGGCGTGACGTGCGTCCAGCATATTAAACGTATGGGAGGCCTTAAGTACTAGCTCATAAGCGGGTAAAGGAAGCCCTTCATCAATTAAGCGCTTACTTTCACTTTCATAGGTATCAAAGTTAGTAAATAAAGATTTAACATCGGCTTGTTCAAAGTTGTAAGTCGACATTTCAACTTCGTTTTGGTGGAATACATCGCCATAAGTAACGACGCCTTCTGGGCCTTTAGCCCATACCAGGTCATATACACTATCAACGCCTTGCAAGTACATGGCAATACGTTCTAGTCCGTAAGTGATTTCGCCGGTAACAGGGAAACACTCAAGGCCGCCCACTTGCTGGAAGTAAGTAAACTGAGTGACTTCCATACCGTTTAGCCAAATTTCCCAACCAAGACCCCAGGCACCTAATGAAGGAGATTCCCAGTTATCTTCTACAAAACGGACATCATGAACCAGTGGGTCAATACCCAGCATTTTTAAGGACTCAAGATAGAGTTCCTGAATGTTGTCTGGAGATGGCTTAAGTACAACCTGAAACTGGTAATAGTGCTGTAATCTATTGGGGTTTTCACCGTAACGACCGTCAGTAGGGCGGCGACTTGGCTGTACATAGGCTGCATTCCATGTTTCCGGGCCAATAGCCCGCAAGAATGTAGCTGGGTGGAAGGTGCCGGCACCGACTTCCATATCGAGTGGCTGAAGAACAACACAGCCCTGCTCTGCCCAATATTGTTGGAGAGCGATAATCAGGCCCTGAAAGGTACTTGTATCGGGTTTGTTTTGACTCGTCACGGAAAGTTCACCAGTTCGATTATTGTATGATTAAAGTTGTATGGTTGATGTAAAGCCCGACATTATAGCGGGTTGAATGTTATTTATGCACTATTGGCTGATATATTTGAGAATTTCAACCACTTGTTGAGGGGTTTCTGTTACGGCCATCGCGGCACCATCGACTTCTTTTAATGGGTGTGTCAGAGATGGGTCATGCATAACAATCAGGGGAATACCCAAACCAATGGCGATACCGGCGTCAAAAGCGGCATTCCATTGCTTGTATTTTTCGCCAAACCGCACCACAACAACATCGGCACGTTGGATTAAGGTTTGGGTGCGAAGTGCATTTATTTTAGCGGCTTTGTGGTCTTTCCAGAATGGTTTTTCTTCTTCGCCTAATATTTTAACGCCCACGTCATCACTTGACTCATGATGGGTGATTGGGCTGTAAATAGTGACATCAAGGCCGGCTTCATTAATGCCTGTTTCTATTTGTTCACGCCAGTCGCTGTGAATTTCGCCTGATAGATAGATGCTGTAGTTCATGCTGCGATCCATGATGTTCCCCATTAAAATAATTCATATTTTCAAGTAGTAAGTATCAATGGGGACATATTCTATCGCTTATTTACGCTTCTTGCTGCATAAAGTCATAAAGGCTTTCGAAAATCATAATTTATGCTTGTTTACTCATTCTTTTGGAGCCTCTACTGATTCTTGATACTGAACTAAGGTGCTATTAAGTAACTGGTATGAATTAATTATTTTCTTCATTAGTGGTTCAATGCCTGTTTTTTCTCCCTCTTTAGCCATTAGCTCCAGTTCTGCTGAGTACTGTTGTAATTGTAGACCACTGATATTCGCTGCGCTTCCTTTTATGGTGTGAGCCAGATTAGCGATGTCGTTTATATTCCCTTCAGTAACCGCACTTTGTAACTCTTCAATGCGTTGAGAGGTATCGCTGGCGAATAGTGTGAGTAGTTTATGAAGAAATTTTTCTTTGCCGCCTAATCGTTTTAATACGGCAGCTTTATCCCATATTTGGGAACCCTCTTCGCAGGTGTTTGTCATGTTTGAATCCATTAAGTTATCAATTGATTTTAGCGTGATGGAGGGTTTGGGGGATTCCCCTAGCCATTTATCCATAATGCTATTTAATGCGTCTGGGTCTATTGGTTTAGTGAGGTAATCGTTCATACCCGCTTTCAGACATTTTTCTTTATCGCCCTTCATTGCATTGGCTGTCATGGCGATAATAGGAATTGACTGATTTCGGCTACCTGCTTTGCCTGCTCGAATGTTGCGGCTGGCTTCATAGCCATCCATTTCTGGCATCTGGCAGTCCATTAATATCAAGGTATAAGGGTTTTTGCTAGGGGCTTCATTCAGGGCATGCAGAGCTTCGAAGCCATCTCCAGCAATATCAGCTTTTAGTTCAAGGTTTTCTAATACGCCTTGTGCTACTTCTTGGTTAATACGGTTATCTTCTACCAGTAAGAGTCTTGTATTGTCTGGCCATTTTGATGAATGGCTGTGATCTAATGTTTGTAAATAGTCGTGAGTAACTAACGGGCCAGCGTTACGTAAGGCTTCCCCTCCATCAACCACTACGGCTAGTGCATCAAATAAGTCTGAGGTGGTGGCGGGTTTTGGGAAGTAAGCATTAAAACCATGGTCAGCGTAAAACTTGGCATCTCCACGATGATTCATAGAAGTCATCATGACCATTTTCATATTGTTAAAGCGAGTGTCCGACCTAATGGTTTTTCCTAGTTCTGCGCCATCCATTCCGGGCATTTGCATATCTAGAAAGGCAACATCAAAAGGAGGCTCTATTGATTGCTTTGCTCGTTCATATAAGCAAGCTAACGCAGAGGATCCACTTTCTGCTTCTGTTACTTTTGCCCCCCAGTGTTCCAACTGACCAATTAATACTTCTCGATTAGTCTTGTTGTCATCCACTACCAGAAGGTTCAACTCATTCATATTAATGGTAGGGATTACAGGACTTGAGTAATTACTGGTTTGCAAGGTAATAGTAAATTCAAAATAGGCACCTTTACCGGGTTTACTGCTTACACTAATACCCCCCCCCATAAGTTCACAGAGTCTTTTAACTATAGATAGACCAAGCCCTGTACCCCCGTATTTTCGGGTGGTTGAGGCATCTACCTGAGTGAAGGCATCAAACAACTTAGCTTGCTTTTCTTTAGGAATGCCAATGCCGGTATCTTTGATTGAGCAAAAGAAAACCATATTGTTATCGGTTGTTTCTTTGAGTCCTGTACGAATAACAATTTCACCTGTTTGGGTAAATTTTATGGCGTTGCCCACAATGTTAGTGAGTATTTGACGAAGTCGACCAGAGTCCCCCTGCACGGTTGAATGTTCAACCTGAGTCACATCCAGAACCATTTCGAGCCCTTTTTCCTGAGCTCTCAGCGCCATGGCTTCAGCAAACTCTCCTAGTAGACTGCGAAGGTTAAAATCCATTGTTTCCAGCTCAAGTTTTCCTGCTTCCACCTTTGAAAAATCCAGAATATCGTTAATGAGCGCTAGCAGCGATTGAGCACTTGATTGGGCCAGAGATGCTTTATGACGTTGTTTATCTGAGAGCTCACTATTAAGAAGCAAGCCAAGCATGCCGAGTACGCCATTCATTGGCGTTCTAATTTCATGACTCATGCTTGCCAGAAATTCACTTTTGGCCTTAACGGCAATTTCTGCGGCTTCTTTTGCCTCAAGGAGTGAAAACTCAGTCTTTTTTCGCTCAGTTATATCAGTACGAATGGCAATATAATTTACAGGCTTCCCGTCTTTCCCAGGTAAGGGAACAATAGTGGCATCTACCCAATAAAGGTGTCCCTCTTTGGCTTTATTGCAAATTTCTCCATGCCATACATTACCATTAGCAATGTTATGATATAGGCCTTTAAAGAACGCCTTATCGTGTAGTCCTGAGTTTACCATTCTGTGGTTCTTGCCGATGAGTTCTACGCGAGAATATCCACTGATTTGAATAAATTTTTCGTTAACATAAATGATGGTGCCTTTTACATCAGTGATGGTAACAATGGCATGCTCGTTTAACGCAGCTCGCTGTTCAGCCAGTCGATCTAATGCCTGATGAGATTCGGCGGTGCTTTGTTCAAGCGCTTGCTCATGAATTTTACGCATTGATAACATATGGTTAAACGCATCTGCGAGTCTGCCTATTTCATTGTTGACAGAAACTTCTACATGCTGATCCAGTTCGCCAGCAGCAACAGACATGCTGGCATTGGCAAGTTTAATGATAGGTTGAGTTATTCGTCTTGATTGGTAAATGGCCATGCAAACAACGAGGAAGCCTGTGATAAAGACTAATAATATCATGATGTTGCGCAACCAGATGGCTTCTTTAAGGGCGGTTGTTACCTCAATTTCGCTGATAATAATCCAGGATATATTGGCAATATCTACCGTGTAGTGAATGCCTATCACCTCTTTTCCATCTGGCCCTACATATTCAAAGGCTTGTTCATGCATGTCGTCTGAGTGTGTTGTTTTCCATCGTCGAAATTGCTCTGTTTCGACTCTACGATTGAGTAGTTCGTCTTCTTGACCATTTATAGGTGTACGTAGAAGACCGTCACTGCCCATTAAGTAGCTGGTAATAAGGCGCTGTTTACTATCAGTAAAAAAAGAAATAAGTCGGTCCATTCGTATTTGAATGGCGAAAACGCCTATTTTTTTACCGGACTCACCTAATAATGGCGCGGTTAAAAAACCACTGATTATATTATTTGAGGGGTCATAGCGTTCAAGGTCAGAAAATAGCATTTGTTCTGTTATTAAAGACTGACTGACCGTTGCTGCAAAAAGTGTGTTTTTATAGGGCCCATAAAAAAGATTGCTTCCTAGGTCATCTTCTTTAGCTATTGAGTAAAGAATATTGCCTTCATTGTCTATCAGGAATACGTCATAAATATAGTCATAGTGCTGGTTAAGGTTAATAAGGTCATTTTGTAAATCTGTGGTTCTACGTACCCAGTCATTACTTTTAATATACTGCTTTGGTGACGTTCCACTTATCGTAAGCCCTTCAATTAATGAAGTGAGAAGCTGAGCATTGTTTCTTGTTTTTGCCTGCACCCTTAAATCCATAAATCGATAATCAAACCAATTTTGAATAAAGTTCCTGTTAAGTTGTTCTGACAGCTCGAGCTCTTCAGTGGCTGCTTGAGAAAGGCTGTTATTAGCTTGTTGGTAACTAACCCAGGCGACAATGACTAATGGTAGTAGTGATAATAATAGAAACCAGAATATCAACTGGTTTTCAAGCAAGTGGTTTTTTGTTGGTTGAGTGTCTACTGGCTTGTGATAGATATTATCATCATTGTTATTGTCAGCATGGTGGAAGTCCGTCATCAGAGAGACTCTCCTGTAGCCTTTAATGACGGCAACACGAGGATATTTTTATTGTGTTCCATGTATTTTTTATCCATGCAGACTAGTCGTTTTCTGAGTCGTTTGATAACCTATATAAGGTTAGCCTATCAGTGCGTGCTTTCCATTTTTTAGGCAAATTCTTACGTTAATCTATGTGTTTTTGTGTTGAATAAAGTAGAGAGATATTTTGACTAAGTCCCGTTTAATTATTTTTGCTATTAAAGTGATGGCCAGTCTGAGGCTGCAAACTGTTCAAAAAGTGGGTGCATTCCTGGGTCGCTTGATGTGGCTGTTTAAGCTCGATCAGGTACGTGTGACGGATACTAATCTTAAGTTATGTTTTCCTGAATTATCTGATGATAAGCGCGAAAAAATGTTGAGACGTAGCTTACAAGAGACCTGTAAAACATTTATGGAAATAGGCATGGCTTGGGAGTGGCCGACTGATAAATGTTTGGGCATGAACAGAATTGTAGAGGGCAAAGAATTCATTGATGAAGGCATAGCAAACAATGAAGGAATAATACTGCTTGCCCCGCATTTGGGGAACTGGGAGCTAACAGGGCTTTATTTTTCAACACTGTTTAATATGGCTGCACTCTATCGGCCTCCTAAAGTGGCAGAACTTGATGAGTATATGACTGGGGTCAGAGGGCGAGCCGGGTCGGAGTTAGTGCCCACCAACAAGCGTGGTGTACTTCGTCTTTTTAAACTGCTTCGTTCAGGAGGGGTTGTGGGTATTTTACCTGATCAGGAGCCCCCGTTCAGTGGTGGTGAGTTTGCACCATTTTTTGGTGTTGAAGCGAACACCATGAAACTGGTTTCTAAATTGGTTGAAAAAACCGGTGCGACGGTACTTTGTACTTACTCTGAACGCTTACCTAATGGAGAAGGTTTTAAATTAGTTATTAAAAAGGCCGAAGCTGAAATAGCCTCGACTGATTTAGTAAGCTCGGTGACAGCACTTAATCGTTCAGTTGAATTATGTGTTAGGCAGTGTCCAACCCAGTACCAGTGGGAATATAAGCGTTTCAAACGTCGTCGTAAAGGCGAGGATCATCATTATGATGAAGGTCGGGTTTGGTAGTTTCGAAATTTAAACTAGACTAAAGGTAATGCAATGAGCGGAAAGTACCGATTACTTTCTATTATTACCGACTAAACAAGCGTGTGATGTGATTCGTTATGGCGATTTATGATCATAAGTACGGCAACTTACCCTACTATCGAGTTTTTAGAGCGTGGGGGGGTACTGAGTATCAAGAGTATGTTCGCATTAAGCGAAGCAAGGAGGCTGCTTATGCTAAAGCGAAAGTTATTGATGAACGATTAGCGCGGCGGCAGAAAGCCTATTATACCGCCCAGGCTTATACCAAAGAATTTCATATGCGGCCAGATGGTCGTATTAGAGGGGTGCGTCGGATCATTGTTAAACGCAAAGGTCGCAACCCGACTGAGGTGTTTGAGCTGCGCGTTAATATTCCTTGGGAAGATGATATTAGGCGAACGACTATTTCTGTAGATGTTCATGGCTTTGAAAAGGCATTTCAAATGGCTGTGGATAGAGTGTCAGAATGGTATGGTTTAGCGTCTGATTCAGATGCAAGAAAAGCGATGAATGCCTCAAAGGCTGCTTATCAGAATTTAGATGATAGAGAGATTAAGAAAGCGGTTAAAGAGCCTATTTCTGACAAAGCGCCTGAAAGCGCCAAGCCAACAACCGTTCAGAAAGCGAAAGATGAAATAGGACACTTTGCAGAACGTTTATTGGGCGATATTAAAAAGTTCACGGGCGGGAAAAAGTAGTTGAGCGAAGCGTGTAGCCGTGATTCCGCTTCGCTGCATCATGGCTACGAGTTGTTTTATTAGTGCCGCCAAAATGCAGGTGTAAACAGCAGTAGCAAGGTAAATACTTCTAAGCGGCCTAACAGCATGGCAAAACAAAGTACCCACTTTGCGGTGCTGTTTAAATCGCCATAATGATAAGCAACTTCCCCTAAGCCCGGTCCAAGGTTATTAATACAGGCACCCACTGCTGACCATGCGGTGACCTGATCTAGTCCGGTTGCTAGCAATATCAGTAGCATCAGTACAAACATAAACATGTAAACAGAGAAGAAGCCCCACACAGATTCAATCACTCTGTCTGGTACTGGCTTTCGCCCTAACTTAATCGGGATAATGGCATTAGGGTGTATAAGTCGTTTAACTTCTCGTAAACCTTGCTTGTAGATAAGTAGAATACGAATAACCTTCATTCCGCCACCCGTTGATCCGGCACACCCTCCGATAAAGGCCACTACAAATAGAAGAAAGGGTAGTACATGAGGCCAGTGAGCGAAATCGGCGGTTGCGAAGCCTGTGGTTGTTGCAATTGAAACCACTTCAAATAAACCACTAACAATGGCTTCGCTTACTTCAAATGTCTCGGTGGCCAGTAGTGTTAATATGGTGATAACACTTACACCGCCTAATACAAGCGCATAAAATTGAAATTCAGGGTCTCTGAGATAAACGAAAATTGAGCGTTGTCTGAATGAAAAGAAGTGCAAGGCGTAGTTAATGCCTGATAGAAACATAAATACGATAGCGATAAGCTCAATAGCGGTGCTATCAAAAAAACCAATACTGTCGTCATGGGTTGAAAACCCACCAATCGCAATGGTTGAGAAACTATGGGTTATGGCATCAAAGCCAGACATACCTGCGAGCCAATAACCTAAACCGCAGGCGATAGTAAGCCCTAAATAAATATACCAAAGGGCCTTGGCTGTTTCGGTAATTCGGGGGGTGAGCTTGGCATCTTTTACCGGACCGGGTGTCTCTGCTCGGTATAGCTGCATGCCTCCGATACCTAGCATAGGCAAAACAGCGACAGCTAGTACGATAATCCCCATGCCACCCAACCATTGGAGCTGCTGTCGATACCAGAGTATAGATTTGGGAAGGTCATCAATGCCGGTGATTACGGTGGCACCGGTGGTTGTTAAACCCGAAAGTGACTCAAAGTAGGCATCAACAAATGACATAGACGGGTTATCGCTTACGTACAGAGGGATAGATCCACTCAAACTCAGCGCTAGCCAGAACAATACTGTAATAACAAAACCATCGCGAATGCGCAGGTCTTGCCTCTTGTTTCTAACAGGGAACCAAACCACCAAGCCAATACTGAGGATAAGTGCAAAAGCATTAACAAAGGGTCTTAACTGGCCGTCATCATAAATAAGGGATACTGCCATAGGAGGTAGCATGGTGATGCTGAAAAGCATCAACAAAATACCTAAAATACGACAGATTATAGAAAGGTGCATGGTATGTTATTATTTCCCTGTTCTTATCAAGATCAAAAAAATGCTAGTCCGACCTGGAACAGCTTTTCAACTTCTTTTATTCTACTCTTATCGACCAAAAACAGTATGACGTGATCATCAGGTTGAACTCTAATATGGTCGTGGGCAATTAATACTTCGTTGTGACGCACAATAGCACCAATGGTTGTACCATGAGGCAGTGTAATTTCATCTAAGCGTCTACCAACTACTTTCGATGATTTATGGTCTCCATGGGCGATCGCCTCAATAGCTTCTGCTGCACCACGTCTTAGTGAGTGTACGTTAACCACATCACCTCTTCGTACGTGGGTTAAAAGGCTGCCAATCGTGGTTTGCTGTGGGGATATTGCAACATCAATTTCTCTGCCCTGAATAAGATCAACATAATCGGGGTTGTTGATTAATGTCATTACCTTTCGAGCACCCAGTCGCTTTGCCAGCATTGAAGCCATTATGTTCGCTTCGTCATCGTTGGTTACGGCAATGAATACGTCGGTATCTTCGATATTTTCTTCTAATAACAGTTCTTTATTGGCTGCATTGCCTTGTAATACGATGGTTTTGTTCAGTGCTTCGGAGAGTTCTATGCAGCGAGAAGTATTGTGTTCAACCAATTTTACTTGGTGTTTGCTTTCGAGCTTTTCCGCCAGACGATGGCCAATATTGCCTCCTCCTGCAATCATAATTCGTTTGTAAGGTTTTTCTAGTGGTTGAAGTTCACTCATTACCGAACGAATATGATTGGTTGCGGCGATAAAAAAGACTTCATCCCCATCTTCAATAATAGTCGTGCCTTCAGGGGTTATTGGGCTGTCTTTTCTAAATATTGCTGCAACACGGGTATCAATATTAGGCATATGCTGACGAAGGTAAGCGAGCTCGTGCCCCACCAGTGGGCCGCCTTTTGATGCCCTAATAGCAACAAGTCGAACCAAGCCTTTTGAAAAGTCAGTTACCTGAAGTGCGCCAGGGTACTCAATAAGACGCGTAATATGGTTGGTGACTACCTGCTCAGGGCTGATCAATACATCAATAGGGAAGGCTTCAGCGCCAAATAAGTCCTTCTTTGAAAGGTAAGGAATGGCTCTCACCCGACTAATTTTCGTGGGTGTTCTAAATAATGTATGGGCTACCTGGCAAGCAACCATGTTGACTTCGTCGCTGTTGGTGACCGCAACTAACATGTCGGCGTCTTCCGCCCCAGCCTGTTTGAGAATATTAGGGTGAGAGCCCGAGCCCTGAATAGTTCTGATGTCGAGTCGGTCTTGAAGTTGCCTAAGGCGATCACTGTCGTGATCTACTACGGTAATATCATTGGCTTCACTGGCAAGATTTTCTGCCAGTGTGCCGCCAACCTGTCCTGCACCAAGAATGATTATTTTCATGTTCGCTTAATCCGACGTTCTATTGATCCGACTTCTTCAGGCAAGCGTAAAAAAAGCCGTCGTGACCACCTTCTTGTGGAAATAATTGCTGGCCAAAAGGGCTGCTTGTTCCCCACTCGGCTTCAATGGGTACTAGTGTAGCGTCAGGCTGCTTATTGATAAACCGTTCAATTATACGGCTATTTTCCTGAGAAAAAATAGAACAGGTGGCATACACCAGCTTTCCACCTGGTTTTAGCAGGGCCCAGGAGGTTTCTAGTAGGCTCAATTGCAAGCTTGCTAAAGGAACAATATCGTTTTCCTGACGTAATAGCTTAATGTCAGGGTGACGACGTATAACCCCTGTAGCACTACACGGAGCATCGAGTAGGATGCGATCGAAAAGTTCTTTGTCCCACCAGCTATCTGGATCTGCAGCATCACCGACCACTACTTTGGCTTCGAGTTTTGTACGTTCTAGGTTTTGATGTATTCGCTCTATTCGCCCAGGGTCAATATCAATGGCTGTGACTTCTGCGTCAGGGAAACGTTCTAGAATGGCGCACGTTTTACCACCCGGTGCAGCGCAGGTATCAAGGATGCGCGCCTTGGCCGGTGCATCTAATAGTTCGCAGCAAAGCTGTGCGGCTTCGTCTTGAACACTGACAAAGCCTTCATCAAAATAAGGTAGTGCCGTTACATCAACAGGGGAATTTAGGGTAATGCCTGTTGGTGCATATTTAGTGGCCCGGGCATCAATATCAGCCTGATTCAGTTTTTCAAGATACTCATCACGGCTGACCTTGTTAAGGTTCACACGCAATGTCATGGGAGGGCGTTCATTGTTTATGTGTAGAATTTCTTGCCAACGGTCTGGCCAGTTATTAGATAATTTATCTATAAACCAACGAGGGTGACTGTATTCATAAAAGAAAGATTCATAGGTGTCAGCATCAATTAACTGTTCTGGCCACTCTTCTTCACGCTCTACATTTCTTAGTATGCCGTTAACCATGCCTTTTAAGCGGAAAAAACCAAGTGCTTCAACGGCTTCAACGGTTTCAAAAATGGCCGCATGAGCGGGTGTTCGCATTTCTAATAGCTGATAAATACCCACTAAAATGGCAGAATTAACCACAATATCAAGATGAGGCAGTGGTTGAACCATTAAACATTGTTGAATAGCTTGTAACTTGTGATACCAACGGCAGGTGCCAAAACATAGCTCTTGTAGTAATGCTTTATCTTGACTGGGCACTTTTTCAAGAGCGGGTGGCATTAGGCTGCTGAGAGATTTTTGTTCGTGACTTACCTGATGGACCACTTGGGCGGCAATGGCTCTCAGGTTGGAGGTTTCAACCATGGATACTTTACGTTTCAAATAACGCTTGTTGGTCTTTTTCTTAGCCATTTTCTTTGTCGCTTTCTGTGTCATGCTAGGCTTAAGCCCCTGCACTGGTTAGTTGTGTGCCTGCATCAAGCATGGCTTTGCCACCGTTAACAAAATCGGCTACTGCCATGGCTTTAGAACCAGGCAACTGAAGCTTTTGAATACTGAGTGTGTTTTCTCCACAGGCAATAATAATACCCTCACGGGATTTATTAATAATAGTGCCTGGTGTCTTATTATGAGTTTCAGAAATAACCTTAGCTTCAAAAAACCGGATGCGCTCATCGGCTTCTACTGAAAAGGCGACAGGCCAAGGGTTAAAAGCCCTTATGGTTAAGGCAATAGATTCAGCACTTAATGACCAGTTTATTTGAGCATCTTGTTTAGAAAGCTTATGTGCATAAATAGCTAGCTGGTCATCTTGTTTTTCGTTGGTTAACTGACTAGAAGGATGGTCAGAGGTGAGTTGTTCTAGTGCTTCAAGCATAGCTTCTGCGCCTAATCTCGCTAGGCGGTCATGGAGTGATCCACCATTATCGTCTGGCTTGATAGGGGTTTTCTTTTTCCACAACATATTGCCGGTATCCAAGCCTACATCCATTTGCATGATGGTAATGCCTGTTTCTGTGTCACCGGCCTGTATGGCTCGTTGAATAGGGGCTGCGCCCCTCCAGCGAGGGAGTAATGAGGCATGAATGTTAATGCAGCCTTTTTTAGGTGTATCGAGCACCACTTTAGGCAGTATTATTCCGTAGGCTGCAACGATCATAAGATCTGCATCAAGTGATTCAAGTACCTGCTGATCTGCTTCGTCTTTAAAATTCACGGGTTGGTAAACGGGAATATCATGTTGCTCAGCGACGTCTTTAACTGGGCTTTTATGAAGCTTCTTGCCGCGCCCAGCGGGTCTGTCTGGCTGTGTGTACACAGCCACCACGTTATAGTCTTGATTAACGAGTGCTTCCAGACTGGATGCGGCGAAATCAGGCGTGCCTGCGAATACGATACGAAGGGGAGATGCATCTGCCACGATAGGTTCCTATCTTTACCAAAACTGTAGGTCGGGTTTTAACCCGACAGTAGATGTATGCTGGTGTGCTGGGTTGTCGGGTTGAAACCCGACCTACAGAATAGTCAGCATGTTGCTTTTTTATGCATTACGATGAATCTTTTCAAGCTTCTTACGGATTCGGTTGCGCTTCAACGGGCTGATGTAATCAACAAACAGTTTGCCGTCTAAATGATCGAGTTCATGCTGAATGCAAACAGCCAGCAATTCATTGGTTTCAAGTTCAAACTCGTTGCCGTCACGATCGAGTGCTTTAACCAATGCATGCTCTACTCGAGTCACATCTTCGTAAAAGCCGGGTACAGAGAGACAACCTTCTTGCATTGAAAGAGGTTCGCCTTCAAGAACGGTGACTTCCGGGTTAATGAAGACCAGTGGTTGGTCTTTTTCTTCGGAAACATCAATTACAACAATACGCTGGTGAATGTTGACCTGTGTTGCTGCCAGTCCGATGCCGGGAGCATCGTACATAGTTTCAAACATGTCATCGATTATATTGCGTATCGCATCATCAACGATAGCAACGGGTGCAGCGATTTTACGCAGTCTTGGATCTGGGAACTCAAGAATTTCTAGTTTAGCCATAGATAGTTATGTCGAAGTCTTAAAACAATTTGTAACGATTCTTTTTGGTCAAAGAGTGTTACAAGTTACGAGATGCCTGCTACTATTATCTATTAGACAGACGAATAGTACAAATTATCCGCTGTTCTTCTGTAGAAAATATAGTAGAAATAAACAAGAATATAAAAATTTTGTGTAAGAGTAATCATTTGCATGGTTATTCTAATAAAAATGCTTAGTAAGGACTCAATCATGAGGAAACTGTTGTTAGGCCTATCGGCAATGTTGCTTTTGAGCATGCAGGTAGCCATGGCGCAGCCAGATCTAAAAGCCGGCCACCCGGATAAATACACTGTTGTCTCTGGCGACACATTATGGGATATATCTTCACGGTTCCTTGATAGCCCGTGGCTATGGCCAGAAATATGGCATGCAAACCCGCAGGTAGCAAACCCACATTTAATTTATCCTGGTGATATTTTAGGGCTTGTATATATTAAGGGCCAGCCTAAAGTCACCACGATTAAGCGTAGCCCAAATAGTGGCGTGATAAAACTGAGCCCTCAAGCTCGGGCAACCCCATTATCTACGGCTATTCCAGCCATTCCTCTTGATGCCATTAGTCAGTTTTTAACTGAATCTCGTATTGTTGAGAAGGATGATATGGATGCAGCACCTTACATACTGGTTGGTAAGGGTGATCACCTGCTAACAGGGGCGGGTGATACTGTTTATGCCCGTGGTGATGTTGGTGATAACAAGTCAATGGGGGTTTTCCGAAATAGTGAAGCCTACTTTGACCCAGAGACCAATGAGTTTCTAGGTTTAGAAGCTAAATCGGTTGCCACCGCAAAGATTAAATCAGTGAGTGGTGATGTGGTTACACTCAATATTCAGCGTTCCAGTGAAGAAATTCTTCAAGGTGATCGATTATTACCGACTGACGACCGAATCATAAACTCAACATTTCATCCTAGCGCACCGGAAGGTGACATTCATGGCAGTATGATCCATGTTATTGATGGTGTAAGCCAGATTGGACAATACGCGGTTGTTGTTATCAATCGAGGTGAGCGTGAAGGTGTTAAAGAGGGTAATGTGCTAGCTGTTTACAAAAAGGGTGGCGTAATAAGAGACCCATTTACTAAAGAGCAAGTTGAATTACCTTCTGAGCGTGCTGGTGTTCTCATGGTATTTAGAACCTTTGAGAAAGTAAGTTACGGTTTGGTATTAAGAGCACTTCGCCCATTATCCATTGGTGATGAAGTTCGTAATCCGTAATATTTGGTATTAGCATCAGAAATAGATAGCATGAACTATGGGAGCAATAAGGATATTTGCTCCCTTTCTTTATTTATAACACTATCGAATAAACTCGATCACGGAAGATCTACATGCCCTCAGAAAATACCCTAGAAATAATCTCTCAAAAAACCACCGTACACTCCGATGCAGTACAGGCATCTCTGGCTTTATTTCACTTATCCGGTGTTGGGCCTAATAGATATCAAAAACTGGTTGAATGGTTTGGTTCTGCTCAAGCGGTTGTTTTTGGTGATCGTAAGCTTATTCAAGCGGCAGGCGTTAAGTCAGATTCCATTAGGTTACTTGATGAATATGCTCGAAGTGGACTTAATTCTCAGCTTGGACGTATTATAGAGCGAGACCTAGAGTGGTTAACTCACCCAAATAATTCTCTTTTATTGCTTGAAGATGATGATTACCCTTCACTACTTAAGCATATAGACAGCCCACCCCCTGTACTTTTTGTAAGAGGCTCTTGCGAGTTGCTTAGTGAGCCTCAACTAGCCATTGTAGGCAGTAGGAACCCCTCTATTGACGGCAAAGATAATGCTTATCGCTTTGCTAAGTCTTTGGTTAATGTAGGGTTAGCAGTGACTAGCGGTATGGCATTGGGTGTTGATGGATCAGCACATCAGGGCGCAATTGATGGTGGAGGCCATACCATTGCAGTGGTTGGCACGGGTGCAGATATTATTTACCCTGCACGGCATCGTAGCTTAGCCGATAAAATTCTGGAAAAAGGTGTGATTGTATCTGAGTTGCCATTGGGAACTCGGCCTCAGCCATCTAACTTCCCTCGACGAAACCGAATAATTAGTGCACTTTCGATGGGTGTTTTAGTAGTTGAAGCGAGTCCACGTAGCGGTTCATTAATTACGGCCCACTGTGCGCTTGATCAAGGGCGAGAGGTTTATGCTATTCCTGGTTCAATACATAATCCAATGGCTCGAGGTTGCCATCAATTGCTAAAGCAAGGGGCCAAATTGGTTGAAAGTGCCGAAGATATTTTTGAAGAACTCAGTAGTTTGCTGGCTTTTCATCAGTTTGTTCGTAATGAACCAGGGAATTCAGTACCCGAACCTCAAGACTTATTTAATCATGAAGTGGTTCAAGCACTGACGGAGCAAGAGCAGTCGTTCCTTAAACTCATCGGTTATGATGTCACTTCGGTTGATGCGGTCGTAGAGCGTTCAGCGTTATCAGTAGAGGAGGTTTCTTTTCAAGTCATGTCACTTGAATTAAAAGGCTTTATTCAATCAGTACCGGGTGGTTTTCAGCGCTGTAGAGAGCTAGCACCTGCCTAGTGTCGTTAAGCTTGATTTAGATGCTTGATCCTGCCTCGTCACTGCGTTAATGTGCCAACTAAGAGTAATAATATATTTGGTTGATACATGAACAGTTGGCACATTAAACGAGCAGTGCAAATGCTGAGAGCAGGGGGTGTTATTGCATATCCTACTGAGGCTGTATGGGGTTTAGGGTGTGATCCATGGAATCCAATAGCCGTTGAACGCCTGCTTTCTTTAAAATCAAGAGTGGTGGATAAAGGCCTTATTTTGGCCTGTGGAGATATCCGTCAATTAGATTTCTTATTAAGTACGCTTAACGCTGAACAGTATGAAACTTTGTTACAAAGTTGGCCGGATTCCAATACCTGGTTAGTGCCTGATTCACGACACACGATACCTGTTTGGATTAAGGGAGCCCATGATAAAGTGGCCGTCAGAGTAAGTAAGCATTCACTTATTGAAAGGCTATCTGATGAGCTAGGCCGACCTATTGTTTCAACATCTGCAAACCCTGCAGGATCACCTCCTGCTATGAACAGCCTTCGTATAAGGCAATATTTTGGTCAGCACCTAGATTATATCGTTCCGGGTTCTTTGGGCTTGGAGAAGCAGCCTTCCCGGATTATAGACCTTGATACGGGTGCAATAATTAGATCCTAACATTCGAATTTAAAACTAAAGCCTAATTAGAAACTAGCATGCAGCGTTAAGTGGCATGAAATGGAGAATAATAATGACAGCATCCGATATTAAAGCACCTGATACCAATAAAGCCCCTGACATTGAAGCTGTTAAAGCTTATTTTCTTGATCTGCAAGATAAAATTTGTGAAGGACTTGAGCAGGAAGACTTAAAAGGCCAGTTTCTTGAAGAAGAATGGACGCGAGAAGCGGGTGGCGGTGGTCGTACTCGTGTGATGACCAATGGCCATGTGTTTGAAAAGGGTGGCGTTAATTTTTCTCATGTAATGGGGGCCGAACTCCCTGCATCTGCAACGGCTTCACGCCCAGAATTGGCAGGCCGTAGCTTTCAGGCTTTGGGTGTTTCTTTAGTTATGCACCCTGAAAACCCTTATATACCGACCTCTCATGCCAATATTCGTTTATTCATTGCTGAAAAAGAAGGCGAAGAGCCAGTATGGTGGTTTGGTGGAGGCTATGATTTAACGCCTTATTATGGTTTTGATGAAGACTGTGTTCATTGGCATGACGTTGCTCGTAAAACCTGTGAGCCTTTCGGTAAAGACGTTTATTCTGATTATAAAAAATGGTGTGATGAGTATTTTTATCTTAAACACCGAGATGAAGCTCGAGGAATCGGTGGTTTATTCTTTGATGACTTGAATGAATGGGGCTTTGATAAGTGTTTTGAATTTGTACGTGCCGTGGGAGATAGCTACTTAGAGGCTTATTTACCCATTGTAGATCGTTGTAAAGATAAGAGTTATGGTGCGCAAGAGCGTGATTTTCAGTTATTCAGACGTGGCCGTTACGTAGAATTTAACTTGGTATTTGACCGTGGCACCTTATTTGGTCTTCAGTCTGGTGGACGTACTGAGTCTATTCTTATGTCACTGCCGCCACTTGTTAAGTGGGAATATAACTGGCAGGCAGAGCCGGGCTCAGAAGAAGCTCGTTTAACAGATTATTATTTAACCGGCCGTGATTGGTTAGGCGAGGAATAAATTGATGGATTTGTATGCCGTAGTTGGGAACCCTATTCATCATAGTAAATCTCCAAAGATTCATGGTGAATTTGCGGTGCAAACGAATGAAGCACTTGAATATAGCGCAATACAGGCTCCACTGGATGGTTTTAACGAAACCGTGCAGTCTTTTTTTAAAAATGGCGGTAAAGGTTTGAATATTACAGTCCCTTT
Organism: Hahellaceae bacterium; assembly: GCA_016744695.1. Taxonomy (GTDB): domain Bacteria; phylum Pseudomonadota; class Gammaproteobacteria; order Pseudomonadales; family Oleiphilaceae; genus Alkalimarinus. The sequence continues at coordinate 73,735 of JADGDV010000012.1, read as the reverse complement.
TAAAGAGCAGGCTTGGAAGCTAAGTGTTGAATTGAGTGAGCGCGCCCGGCTGGCAGGGGCTGTTAATACGCTTTACCTAAATGATAAGGGTGAAATAGTCGGTGAAAACACCGATGGAGTAGGCTTAGTAAGAGATTTAACCCTTAACCATAAGGTTGAATTGAAAGGTAAGCGTATTTTGATTTTGGGAGCTGGGGGGGCCGTGCGTGGCGTGCTACTCCCACTACTGGAAGAACAGCCTGAATCTATAACCATTGCTAATCGTACTGTTTCTAAAGCAGAGCAGTTAGCAGAGCTGTTTACCGGTCATGGGGTGCTTAAAGCATGCGGCTTTACTGACCTTAACGAATCTTTTGATATTATTATTAATGGTACTTCGGCGAGCTTGCAGGGAGACCTTCCTCCGCTGCCGGAGCTTATTGTTACAGGCTCTACTGTAGCTTACGACATGATGTACTCACCAGAAACCACTATATTTAATGGTTGGGCTGAAAAACAAGGTGCAGCTATGCGGCTTGATGGCCTAGGTATGTTAGTGGAGCAAGCGGCTGAGTCGTTTTTTATATGGCGTGATGTACGAGTTAATACTGCTCCGGTGCTTAATGCCATGCGAACCTTTGATTAATACCTTTCGAACCTTCTCAAGAACCCCTGAAATTGGCCGATACTAAAAAGTAACGGCCTATCTCTTATTTTTAGCCTATGCTGAATAGACCTTCTAATCATTTTTTAAATAAAAATAATTTGTATTTATTATGGATATAGCCACGCTTATAGGGCTTCTTTCGGGCTCAGGTATTGTACTTCTTGCTATCACTTCGGGTTCTTCACTCTGGGATTTTGTTAACTTACCTGGCCTGGGCATTGTGATTGGCGGAACCATGGGAGCAACACTGATTAAATTTAGAATTTATTCAGTCATAAAATCCTTTGGTTTGGCATTTAAAACAACGTTTCTGGAGCGAACAGAAGACCCTTTGGCATTGATACAACAAGTGCGTGAACTCGCAGCAGTGGTACGTAAAGATGGCATTTTAGGTCTTGAAAGTTTTGAAGTTGATAATGAATTTTTAAAGAAAAGCATCAATCTCTGTGTTGATGGACACCCCCCCGAGTTTGTTGAAGAAGTGCTCATTCAGGAAGTTGAGCAGTCTATTGACCGTTATGAAGTGGCAGAAAAGGTATTTCGTGGCATCGCAGAAACTGCGCCGGGCTTAGGTATGCTGGGTACGTTAATTGGTTTGGTGCAGATGCTTAATAATATGGAAGACCCGAGTACGATTGGTCCAGCGATGGCTGTGGCACTGCTTACCACCTTTTATGGTGCATTTATTGCTCAAATGGTGGCGCTGCCTTTAGCTGATAAATTAGAGCTTAAGGCAATGGATGAACACCGTAACATGTCACTAATTATTACCAGCATTCAGAGCATATTGAAGGGGCAAAACCCCAGAGTGTTATCTGAAGTATTGTCAGCTTTTGTTCACCCATCCGAACGTGATCTCGTTGTAAAACGAGATTAGTTAGAGGGGCAGACCAAGAATGGCGACTACCATACCCAGAAAAAGCAAAAAATCAGGCGGCACAGGCTGGATCGTCACGTTTGCTGACTTAATGACGCTGCTACTGACCTTCTTCATATTATTACTTTCATTCTCTGAAATGGATAGCGAGAAGTATAAGGCTATTGCCGAAACCATGGCTGTATCGTTTGGTGTTGCATGGATACAAGGTGATAAAGCCGGCGGTCAGTTAAGTCTAATCGACAGTGATACCATACCTCCGCCTACGACAGAGAAGGAAACCATTGCCGAGCCGGTTGTGGTTCCTCCAGAAAAACCGAGTATTATTGATGATGTTGAAATTGGTCAGCCTGCTAAGGTTAAAATTAATGCGGGCTTAGAAGCCTTGGCTGAGGAGCTGGTCCAGAAACTTGAGCAAGAAATTATTGCCAACGCCCTGGATGTTAGCTTTGATACTGAAAAAGTAATTGTGCGCTTTTCTGAAGAAGCCACGTTTACCTCCGGAAGTGAAAAGCTTAAAGGAGATATGTTACCCATTATCGACAAAATTGTGACTGCCTTGGCTCATTGTGAGGGTGATATCATCGTGTCTGGTTACACAGATGATCAGCCTATTACTAGTGGTCGGTTTCGCTCAAACTGGGATTTATCGGCTGCAAGAGCGGTTAGTGTGGTGCATCAGCTTGTTTTGGAACAAAAAATTTCTACAGATAGGGTGATGGCTGCTGGTCATGCTGAAACAAATCCTCTGGTAAGTAATAACACCCCTGAAAACAGAGCTAAAAACCGTCGAGTAGAAATTAAAATATATAACCCTATTTGTGAAGACGGTGATTTCCACTTCTAAGTATTACCTTGTTATACTGCGCGCCATTCAACTAAAACGAATTGCCTTTATGAGGAATATTTATGAGTGGCCCAAGTCAGCCTGCAACCCGTAACGAAGATTGGAGTGACGAGCGCGTTAAATCATATTTGTCACTGGATAGATTAGAAGAGATTAACCCTGATTTTCATGCCTTGATCAAAGCTTACCAAGCCATGCTTGCTGTAGAGTTTGCTCGTTTTATTGAGTTTTTTATCGCGGATGATCGCGATATTAATGCTAAAGATAATGATGGGAAAACTATTTTAGACTATGTCTCTCAGCATGAAGCATCAGTAACTTATGCCGACGCGCTAAAGCAAGCCGGTGCAGAAACAACAGCTTAGTTGTTGATACATTCGTAGGGTGTGCTGTGCGCACCGTTTTAATTTTCGGTGCGCACAGCACACCCTACGTGAAATACTTACTCATACCCTTCAGCAATATGCTTATCTTTAAGCCGAACATAATTAGCGGCCGTATAAGTAAAGAAACTAATTTCCTGCTCTGTTAGTGGTCGAGCCTCTTTAGCAGGGCTACCCCGGTAAAGATAACCGCTCTTAAGTATCTTCCCAGGAGGAACAATACTACCCGCGCCCAAAATCACCTCTGATTCAATAACCGCACCATCCATTACAATCGCCCCCATCCCAATTAAAATACGATCTTGAATCGTACAGCCATGAAGTAAGGCCTTATGTCCGATGGTTACATCATCTCCAATAATTAATGGGAAACCATCAGGGTTATATGGGCCAGCATGGGTTATATGAAGTACGGAGCCATCTTGAATACTGCAGCGAGCACCAATACGAATACGGTGCATGTCGCCTCGTATAGTGGTCAAGGGCCATACTGAGCAGTCATCACCCAATACAACATCTCCCAGTACCACTGAGCTTGGGTCCACAAATACACGTTTACCGAGTTGCGGAGCGGTATCTTGATAAGGTCGTATCGCAGCCATAATATTAAAACTCTCTAATTCTGGTTAGTTATAGTTAAAGCATAACAATGAATTTACCCGATATAAATCTGATAATGGGAAGTTATCGCTTGTTTTATCGTAATAAGTGCCCATTATTGGAGGATAAACCAAGAAAAATTCGGCAGGAACATAATTAGAATGACAAACCCTTTATTGCAAGTTTCAGCACTCCCTCATTTTGACCTAATTAAAACAGAACATGTCGTCCCTGCAATTGACCAGATACTCCAGGACAATCGTAATAAAATTGAGCTACTAACCCAACTTAAAGACGTGAGTTGGGAAACGCTAGCCCGTCCAATGGAGGAGCTGGATAACCGCTTAAATAATGCTTGGTCAGCGGTGAGTCATTTAAATGCAGTCGCCAATGATGATGCGCTGCGTGAGGCTTATAATAATGGCTTAGCAAAAATAACGGCTTACTCAACTGAAGTAGGCCAGAACAAGGCCTTATGCGACGCGTATAAAGTGCTGGCAGATAGCCATGAATTTTCAGAACTTGATCAGCAAAGTAAGAAAGCCATAGAGAATATACTGAAATCGTTCCATCTTTCGGGTGTTGATTTAGATGATGCTAAAAAGCTTCGTTTTACCGAGATATCAAAACGTCTTTCAGAGCTAACCAGTAATTTTTCTGAAAATGTGCTCGATGCTACGCAAGGCTGGTATAAACAAGTATTAAATGAAGACGAGCTGTCTGGTTTACCAGAGACTGCACTTGAAGGCGCAAAGCAAGCCGCAGCACAAAGAGAACTTGAAGGGTTTGTTATCACTTTGGACTTCCCAAGTTATTTTCCGTTAATGACCTACTGTGATAACCGAGCGTTGCGTCGTGAAGTGTATGAAGCATTTTTGACTCGTGCATCTGACCAAGGGCCTAATGCAGGCAAATGGGATAACGGCCCGCTTATTAAAGAAATAATGGCCTTGCGCTACGAGCAAGCCAGGATTCTTGGCTTCAATAATTATGCAGAACGCTCACTCGCTAAAAAAATGGCTTCCAGCACCGATGAAGTGCTTGGATTTTTAAATGAATTGGCCGATAAAACCAAGCCCTTTGCAGAAAATGAATTTAAAGAGCTAAAAGCATTTGCTCGTGCTTCTGATCATAACGATGAATTACAGTCATGGGATATAGGTTATTTTGGCGAAAAGCTCAGGCAGCATCGTTATGCTATATCACAGGAAGAATTGCGTCCTTACTTCCCTGCTAATCATGTAATCAAAGGCATGTTTGACTGTGTTCACCGCTTGTTCAATATTGATATCGAACTGAGTACAGAACCATCGGTATGGAATTCAGACGTTACCTTTTACAATATTAAGCGCAATGGTCAGCATATCGCCTCGTTTTATTTAGACCTCTATGCCCGTTCAAACAAGCGAGGCGGCGCTTGGATGGCTGATTGTCGAGTAAGACACCGTGATGCTAATAATGAATTGGTTAATCCTGTTGCCTTCTTAACCTGTAACTTTACACCGCCAGTGGGTGATAAGCCTGCGTTATTGACTCATGATGAAGTGACAACGTTATTTCATGAATTTGGTCATGGCTTGCACCATATGCTAACTCAAATGGATGTGTGTGAAGTTTCTGGTATTAATGGTGTCGCTTGGGATGCGGTTGAGTTGCCTAGCCAGTTCCTAGAAAATTGGTGCTGGCAGCCAGAGGCTTTGCAATTAATATCGAGCCACTATGAAATGGGTGAACCTCTGCCTGAAGATATGCTCAATAAAATGTTAGCGGCTAAGAACTTTCAAGCAGGCATACAGATGACGCGCCAGTTGGAGTTCTCAATATTCGATTTTCGTTTCCATAAAGAATATAGCGATAGTAATCCTGTTGATGTTTTGCAGATACTTCAGGATGTTCGAGATAAGGTCGCGGTTATTAAGCCCCCTGAATTTACTCGCTTCCCACATGCATTTTCACATATTTTTGCAGGCGGTTATGCCGCGGGTTACTACAGTTACAAGTGGGCTGAAGTATTAGCGGCGGATGCTTTTTCTAAATTTGAAGAACAAGGAGTATTTGATAAAGCAACAGGTGAAGCGTTTTTACACGCTGTTCTCGAACAAGGTGGATCAAGAGAGCCTATGGAATTGTTTGTTGAATTTCGAGGGCGAGAGCCGAGTGTAGAGCCTCTATTACGCCACTCTGGTATAATGAGTGAAAGTAATTAATTAATGAGTCTGAGATAATATGAAGCAACATCGCCGTTTTATTGCTGGTGCGGTATGCCCCAAATGCGCAGAAATGGATCGCCTGATTATTTATAGTAATGATGAAGGTTCATTTCGTGAGTGTGTCAGTTGCGACTATATTGATAAGCAAGAAGACCTGGTTGAGGACGATGCATTGGAAACACGGGTTAACCAACTAACACCCATGGAGTTGGACGAAGAAGTAGTAGCACTGAACTTTTTTACCCCGAATGACTCGAAATAGCATTCAAGCAGAAATAATATTTACAATATATTCCGATAAGAAAAATGTAGTTGAATATGGTTGCGAGAAAGCAGGCTTTGCCAATACTCTCGCATCCAGTTCCATGCTTGGTGTTGAGCTTGCTCAACAAAAATGCTCAGGTTTAAGTTGTAATAGTCTGGTGTTCCTGCAATTTCTTTCACCGCAACCAGTGCTGAATCGTCCAGCTCATTAGCAAAGGGTTCCCCTATTAGCTGGTGCGCTAATAGGTTTGCTTGTGTTACTTCAACCGAACAAAGCTGACTATTTCTAATTGATTTATTGTTCTCATACATCTCTTCAAATAGCCGGTGGCAAAGGTAAGCTTTCATTAACAATCCATCTAAACCCGTATAATGGCTGAATATCACGGTAGGGTTAATGAAGAATCGGTAAGCCTTTTCGAGAAGTGGTTCGAAGAGAAAATCAGCATTAGCCTCTTTTGCACAGGCTGCAACACACTCCATCATGCGGGGTGCCATCTCAATATATTCTGTCGCGAATCTAACCAGGCATTGGGCTTGCTCTTCATTATGTAAGCCAATGATTAAATGTAACTTATAAACCTTATCTTCCATCATGTGATGAAAGGCACTGGTTTTTGCTTCCGACAGTTTTGCTTGTTCAATAACTTTAACTATTGCTTCTGAATTCATGTAGGTTCCTACACATATACCTACGGGCACAGCCGTTTTAATAAGTTAATTATAGGTAGAGTTTAGAAGAGATCGTCAGAAGGAAAAGCTAACAATTAGTTTTTTTTGTTATGAAATGATGGGTTTTGTATTGGGGAATTGAATAACGCAGGTTAAATGACGTTGTTATTGGAATACTATTTGTCTGAAATGATGTACATCCATTCTATTGTCACAAAAAATCGATACAATGCCGCCTTTTAATTGATTGGTGGATTTTTACTTGGATACCCAGCTTTTACTTACAGCTTTAGCCGAGTGTCGTGATGGTATTGTTATCACTGACGCATCAACGCCTAAAAATCGTATCATGTATACCAATAACGCTTTCCGACAGATGACGGGGTTTAGTGAATCGGAGTTAATGGACAAAGGCACTCGATTTTTATTGGGGGATAAAACTAGGCCAACGGCTGCAAAAGCTTTTCGCCAGGCATTGGGTGACGGTGCTCGGGTGCAAGTAACTTTGAGCGCGGTCTGCAAAGATGGCAATCAGAAGTGGATAGAAATTAGTGGCGGGCCAGTAGAATATCAGGGAGAAAAAAAGCGCTATTTTATAGGTACCTGTCGTAATGTGAATGACCGTATTAGCGCGATTGATGCATTAATGGCTTCTGAAATAAAATTTGAAAAAACAGATACCGAACAATCGATTTCTAGCTATGACACCGTAACCTCACTTTACAATCGTAGTTATTTTGAAGAAGTGGCTGAGCGTGAGTGGGTTGCCATGAAAAAGGAACGGCGACCGCTTTCATTGTTTCTTATTGGTATTTCAAATATTGAGCAATTTAAAGAGCAGGTAGGCTTGGTTCAAGGCAATAAAGTGATGGCGGCTATTGCTGGAGCGCTGCGCCAGGTCTTTCGTCGCGGTATTGATTTAGTGGCCAAGTATGACGAAGAGCGTTTTATTGTTATATCAACAGGTATGGCGTGGGAAGAAGCGGCGCTTATGGGAGAGCGCTTAAAAATGGTCGTTAATGCGGAGATTAAACACCTTGCTCCTGCAGAGACCTACCTGTTTGCTTCAACAGCTGTGGCCACACAGGTGCCTGAAGAAGGGTTTCATGTTGACCACCTTATTGAGAGCGCAAAAAAAGCATTGTTAAAGGCCTCTGAGTCTAAAAATGTAGGCGTGCTTATAGCGGAGAATGAGCTTTAAAAATGGGTGAATTTAACTATGCTTATAGTAATACGCCAATTATCTATCGTTAATGTGAATCCATAACATGTGCAGATTTTTTTACACTCATTCTTATGCCGTAAGTCATAATTTTCAACTGCTTAAGCTTCCTGCGCCGATTATAGGGCGGATACAATGAGATTTGGCTTACCATTCAAGTTGGCGTTCATTTTTTTTCTACTCTCTGGTTTCGGCATCGTTACTGTTACGTATATTTCATATATTAATGCTAGTAGCTTGTTGCAGACGCAGTCATTGAAACGTTTGTCTCATGATACTCAAAGAGAAGGCACAGCACTCAAGACCGGTATAAGAACGCTTGTGGAGGATGTTACGCTTCTCAGTCAACTGCCTTCTATTTCAAGCCTTCAAAGAGCCCATCAAGGTGGAGGGTATGATGATGTTGAGAGTCTATCTGAAGAATCATTGACGCACCGTTTGAATGACGTGTTTAAAACCGTTATTGAACAGCGACAAGCCTATACTCAAATCCGTTATATCGGTGTAGAAGACGGTGGTAGGGAGATCGTAAGGGTAGATCGGGCTGATAATAAAGTGGTTATCGCCAAAACACAGGCGTTGCAGAAGAAAGGGGATTCAAATTATTTTCAACGGACTGTTAAACTGAATGCAGGAGACATTTACTATTCGGAGGTAAATTATAACCGAGAGCATGGCCAGATATCATACCCCTTACAGGCTGTATTGCGAGTCGGTGTGCCGGTATTCGGGTCTAGTGGTGAAATATTTGGCATCGTTATTATTAACGTAGACTTCGATAAATTATCTAAACCTCTTCATAAATCTACAGAAAGTTCATTCTATTTTTTAACGAATGATCGGGGCGACTATATTATTCATCCAGACCCCGCTAAGCGCTTGGCTTTTGAGTTGGGTAACCCTGTTAGTGTGATTGATGACTACCCTATTAACCTTGAAAGTATCGCCAAGCAAAAGGGCAGTTTTGATAGTTTTAATATTGATGAATTAGGTGTGGGCCTAGCAGTTCATCGTTTCTACTTTGACCCTCTTAATAACGATCGTTTTTTCCTCCTTGGTTTCGAAACGACTCATGAGAGCATCGTGGCAGAATCCCTGGGTCTTGCAAAAGAATTAACCATACTCGTATTAGTTACCTTGTTTATTTTAAGTGTGTTGGCCGCGCTGGTACTGCGTTTGTTAACGAAGCCACTCATTGCTTTACGGGTAGCAGCCGACCGAATTACGTCGGGGGATGAGAATGTAAATATTATTATTCAAGGTAGTGACGAAATTGGAGATTTAGCTCGTTCATTTAAAAAAATGCTTAATCAGTTAGGCAGCTCGCAGAATGAGCTAAGGAGCTTAGCCGCTTCATTAGAAGATAAGGTTCATGAAAGAACGCTAGCACTCGAAGACTCCACCAGTAAGTTGCAGTCTACTTTGGAGGTATCTGAGCGACTTAGAACTGAAGCTGAGCAGGCTAACGTAGCAAAATCTGAGTTTTTGGCCAGTATGAGCCATGAAATACGAACACCCATGAATGGTGTATTAGGCATGTTAGGTCTCTTGCTGAAAGGTGACCTGTCTTCTGCTCAACACCGTAAAGCTCAGGTTGCGCAGTCTAGTGCTGAATCATTACTGGTTTTAATCAATGATATTCTAGACTTCTCAAAAATCGATGCAGGCAAACTAGACCTTGAAATTCTGGATTACAATCTGCGCAGTGTCTTAGGCGAATTTGCTGAAGGAATGGCTTGGCGAACGCAAGAGAAGGGACTTGAGCTGATACTGGATCTCACAGATATAAAGCACTCTATGGTAAAGGGCGACCCTGGCCGTTTAAGGCAAATTCTTACTAACTTAGTGGGTAATGCGCTTAAATTTACTGAAAACGGTGAAATTGTTATTAAGGCCTCCCTAAGTGAGACTGAGGAATCAGGCTTACTGTTTAACTGTTCTGTGACTGATACAGGTATTGGTATACCCAAAGAGAAGCAGCAACAATTGTTTGAAGCCTTCACTCAGGCTGACTCGTCAACGACTCGGGAGTATGGTGGAACCGGCCTAGGCCTGACGATTGCTAAAAACCTTTGTGAATTAATGGGAGGAGAAATAAGAGTTTCCAGTGAGCAAGGTAAAGGTAGTTGTTTTGAATTTACTCTCACTTTGCAACCCAGCACGCTTTCAAAGCAAGTTGTGCCTCGAATTAACACAGAAGAACTTAGCCTGCTCATTGTTGATGACAATACGACTAACCGAGATGTATTACGAAGCCAGTTAGAAAGTTGGGGGGCTGATGTGTCGGAGGTTTCGAGCGGGTCATTTGCTATGAAATTGTTAGAGCGCGAAGTATTTGATGTTGCTTTTATCGATATGCAAATGCCGAAAATGGATGGTGCCGAATTCGGTCGAATGATTAGATCAGATGAGCGTCTTAATAATATGAAGCTGGTGATGATGACGTCAATGGGTCATAAAGGGGATGCCCAATACTTTGCTGACCTAGGGTTTAATGCGTATTTTCCTAAGCCAACCACAACGGCTGATTTGTTTGATGCTTTAGCTGTCGTTGTGGAAGGTGGAAAAGCGTTACGTCAGGCTAAACCATTAGTGACTCATCATTATTTAAATACTCTGGGTCGTGGTGAACCGGTTGAAAGCCGATCGTGGCCTGTTAATACACGCCTTTTACTGGTTGAAGATAATTTTGTTAATCAGGAAGTCGCCCATGCCATTCTAGAACAACTTAATCTTACCTCAGACACTGCATCTAACGGCCAGGAGGCACTTCGTGCCCTTAGCGATGCACCAAGTGAACACCCTTATACCGCGGTTTTGATGGATTGTCAGATGCCTATAATGGATGGCTATGAAGCAAGCCAGAAAATTCGAACAGGAAGCGCGGGTGAACGTAATAAAGATATCCCCATTATTGCGATGACAGCTAATGCAATGAAGGGAGATAGAGAAAAGTGCTTAGCCGTGGGGATGAGCGATTACATGAGTAAACCGATTGACTCGGGCATACTGGAATCTACCCTGCAGAAATGGCTATTTAACGAGGGAGATAAAAAGCCTGTTGAATGTCTTCCCTGCGAGAGCGTTACGACTGGATGGGATAAAGCGTCTGCACTCAAGCGTCTAAGGGGGAAAGAGACTTTGTTTGTAGCCATTATTAAGATGTTTATGGATGATCTCCCCATAAGAATAGAGGCTTTTCAGCAAGCTGTTGATGAAAACAATATGAAAGAAGCACATCTTCAAGCTCATACCATAAAAGGGTCATCAGCTAATTTAAGTGCTCTTGATCTTCAGGGAATTGCGAGCGATATGGAGCAGGCCAGTAAAGATCAAGATGCTGAAGCCTTGGCCCGGTTGATGCCTGAATTGAATAAGGCCTATCAAGCACTTGTAGTTGAAATGAAACAGTATTTAGATGAGCACCAGAGTGCTTAGGGTGTTTTTATTCGCCCCCCACTTTGCTGCCTAAACACCGACGGTGACAAGCCAAACCATCGCTTAAAGGCCCTTGTAAAATTGCTAGGGTCTTGAAACCCAAGCTGATAAGCAATTTCAATGACTGACTGCTGAGAGCTGGCCAAATAATTCTTAGCGAGATCTTTTCTCACCTCATTCAATAGCTGACGAAAGGAGGTTGTTTCTTCTTTTAGCTTTCGTTGCAGGCTACGACTGCTCATATGTAAGCTATTAGCAATGACTTCTTGATTGGGCTCCCCCATAGAAAGGGAAATAATGATTCTCTCGGTCACTTGTTTAGCCAGAGATTTTTTTAATAATCGAGATAAATAGCTTTGTACCACTTCATCATTTTTGAGGGCGATGTCTCTATTGGCTGTGGCCAGCGGGCGGTCAAGATCTTCATTTGTGAAGAAAATTTGATTGCGCTCAGCGCCGAAATGAATATCGCAGGGGAAGGCTTTTTCAAACGGTGTTCGGTTTAGAGGTTCTGCTCGTTCAAATTCAACTTTGGTTGGCTTGGCGCTACCGCTAGTGACGCCAGCAGATAATGCGATCATCGTCGCGATAAAGGCATCAATGGCTTCTTTGGCGTATACCTTTCCGGGAATTGTCACATAACATAATGCTGATTCGGTGCCATACTCTTGAATTTGAACATCCAGCACATCGCTAACCACTTTGTAGTACCGCTGAGTTCGCGCCCATGCATCCCTTAATGTTGCACTCACCATTAAAGAAAATCCCAATGCGTGGAAGGTTGTGGGTTGTACAAAGGGAGGGACGCTGAGCCCAAACGCCTCATCTCCGGTTGCCTCCACGGCAAGCTCCCAAAGTTGACTCATTTTAGATACCGGTATTCGTCCCTCCGGGTCATTTAAAACATCAGGCTTTATTCCTGCCAGCGTTAATAACTTGGCGCTATCAGCGTCTTTGGCATCAATGGCGTTGCATACTACACGGGCCCAAGAAGAGAGCGTTGTTGATGTGTCATTAATGGACATAGTGATTGTCGTTTTAAGACCAGAAGGTATTTATAAGGTATGACACTATAGCGCATAACTTGAAAAATAGAGGAAATTTATGCGTTACTGTTACTTATTAGCACTGCCCTTGTTGGTTAGCCTTAGTGCGTGCGATAGCACTCTAAAGCACGAAGAAGGCAGTGATGCCCATGGTCATACTACGCCAACCGCTGTAACCATTAAGGCAAATAAAGCCGTATTAAATAAACGTCCTTTTAGCAATGTTACTGACTTTGAAGAGGCTAAAAGAGGCCTTGTTGCTCAAGATAATAGCCTAATTATCAAAGACCAAGACGGTAAAATTATTTGGGATATGCCCTCATATGATTTTGTAGACTTTAAAGGCGATGATGGCGCTTCACCTGATAGCGTGAACCCCAGCTTGTGGCGTCAGGCCTCACTGAATAATATTCATGGTTTATTCAAAGTCAGCGAGGGTATCTATCAGCTGCGGGGTTATGACCTTGCTAATATGACCATCATCGAAGGCGATAGCGGTTGGATTTTAGTCGACCCCTTAACCGCCAAGGAGACAGCCGATAAAGCGCTTAAATTTGCTCAAAAACATCTCGGTATAAAACCTATAAAAGCGGTGATCTACACGCATAGCCACTTAGACCATTTTGGCGGAATCGAAGGTATTCTAGCCAACATGAGTGATGCAGAGCAGGAAAAACTACGCATTATTGCCCCTGAGGGGTTCATGGAAGAAGCCACCAGTGAAAATATTATTGCAGGTATTGCAATGGGTCGTCGGGCTTCATATATGTACGGTCGATCTCTTGCACGAAGTGAGCGTGGTCATATAGGGACAGGCCTAGGTAAAGGCCCTGCTTTTGGCCGCTTTGCCCTGCTTTCTCCCACAGAAATAGTGTCAGAAACGGGAACAACATTAGATATTGATGGCGTGCCTTTTGAGTTTCAGTCTGTACCGGGCTCTGAAGCACCGGCTGAAATGACGTTTTATTTACCTCAACATAAGGCATTCTGTGGTGCAGAGATGTTATCTCGTAATATGCATAACCTGTATACCTTAAGAGGCGCTAAAGTGCGTGATGCGAACCTTTGGAGTAGTTACATTGAAGAAGCCAAGGCGCTATTTGCTAATAGTGATGTGTATTTTGGTAGTCATCATTGGCCGATGTGGGGGCAAACCAATATTCAGGCATTCTTAAGCCAACAAAGTGACACCTATAAATACATTCACGACCAAAGTGTTCGTTTATTCAATAATGGCTATACCCCTAACGAGGTTGCGGAAGAGGTGGTTTTGCCTGAAAGCCTGAATACCGCGTTTCATAATCAGGGCTATTACGGCACGGTTAAGCATAATTCAAAAGCGGTTTATCAGGCCTATCTTGGTTGGTACACCGCAAACCCTGCTAAGTTAGACCCACTCCCCGAAACACAAGCCGCCAAGCGTTATATGGACATGATGGGAGGAGTTGAAAAGGTCGTTGTTAAAGCACAAATAGACTTTGATAATGCCGCTAATGCATCGGTTGAGGTAGGTACTCAAACCTATCGCTGGTTAGCTGAATTGCTTAATCATGCGGTCTTTGCCGAGCCGAAAAATGCTCAAGCTAAACGTTTATTGGCAAAGGTCTATGATCAGTTAGGTTATCAAGCTGAGTCAGCCCCTTGGCGAGACGTGTATCTAACGGGCGCTTATGAATTAAGGCATGGCGCGCCTGAAAAGGGGATAGACATGGCCATAATGGAAGGCGTGTTATTAAAAACACCGGTGGAAAATTTCTTTGACTCTATGGCAGTGCGTTTAAATGGCCCTAAGGCTGAGGGTAAAAAAATAGATATTAAGATTACATTTACTGACTTAAATGAAAGTTATCTATTAAGCCTCAACAATTCAGTGCTGCGTCATAAACGAGTAACAGTGGATACTCAGGCAGATGCCACGCTTAACTTAACTCAACCTTTGTTGGTTGATATTATTACAGGCAAAGCAGGTCTAAAAGACACCTTGTTTGGCGATGACTTATCGGTGGATGGTAGCAAGTTAGACTTAATTAACTTTTTTAGCTTATTAGATCAACCAAAGGGGGCCTTTAATATTGTGACCCCCTAGCTATAAAAAGTCTTTAATGGGTATTTGATAATCAACCGGATCGACTGTCTTCACGATCCGGTCTTGTACCTTCGGATGAGCTAAATCAATCACTTCTGTTTTGATATACGACCTGAATTTGGTGTGGTACATAACTCTTATCGCGGGTAAGCGCTGATCAAATTCATTAGACTCAACCACAATGCCTAAGCGCCCGCTTTCTAACAGCACTAATGACCCTACGGGGTAAATACCTATACAGCGAATAAAGTGATTAACTAGCTCTCTATCTAAATGGTTATCACTCCATTCCAGTAATTTTTTGATGGCCAGTGTAGGTGTCATGCCTTTGTGATAACAACGGTCTGCTGTTATTGCATCGTAAACATCAACAATGGCGACCATTTTACCGTGTTGTGAAATTTCATTACCTTTAAGACCTTCTGGGTAGCCAGACCCATCAATGCGCTCATGATGTTGTGCCATGGTGGTTAATGAAAGCTCAGAAACTCCTTCCATGGCTTTTAGCATATCGCGGCCATAAACCACATGGTGTTTCATTTCAGCGAACTCGTGGTCGCTTAGTTTTCCTGGCTTATGAAGAATTTCATCAGGCACCATGACTTTTCCAATGTCGTGAAGCAAGGCACCTACCATGGTTTGGTGCATGATACTTCGGTCCATGTCCATGGAGCGGCAATACACTGACATTAATACACTGAGGTTAACGGAGTGCTCCATTAAATAGGAATCTTTATCGCGTATGCAGCCTAGACAAGTTAGCGCATGATGGTTTCTGAATATTGAGTCAAGCATGTTATCGGCAAGGTCATCGACGGAGCCAATATCAATATCCTGACCTAATTTAACGTCTTCCATTACATTATTAACGAGACCGATAGCTTCATCATGTATTTTTGATGCTACGTTCATTTCATCATTTAATGACACAATGGGCTTGCTATGAGGCTTTAGTTCACCGGCAGCTTCGAGTTTTTTTTGATTCTCTCGATCAACTTCGGGGATGGGGATCGCATCCTCGTGGTCTTTACCTTTCTTTGTATCTATATATATATCTGTAATACCGAGGTTTTTGATTTTCTCGATAATGGCCTCACTTCGAATAAATCCTTTGGACCTCTTAATATTATTATGAGGTTTCCAGTCTTTATTAAGGTCGGTAATGTACATACCA
This sequence comes from Hahellaceae bacterium, assembly GCA_016744695.1. Lineage (GTDB taxonomy): Bacteria > Pseudomonadota > Gammaproteobacteria > Pseudomonadales > Oleiphilaceae > Alkalimarinus. The sequence goes on along the minus strand of JADGDV010000012.1, from coordinate 58,270 downwards.
ACCTTAAGGCTTTTAACGGGTATTCGTTTTTTCATGAAAATAGGTACGTCTATTTTTTATTAAAAGGCACAATCTAATTTCAGTATAGTCACAATGTGATAAATGCGTTTAAGTAATTAGTCTTAGTCATTAGCCTTAGGAACAGTAATGCCATAAGAGTTGGACGAATAGGCTAATGAAATAAAGCAAAAGCTCTGCTAATCTGGTATTTATGTATCCATTAAATCATTTGCCAGCTGAAGACATGTGGGTGGTTGAGCCATGTTTAATGTCTGTTTAGACTCTGTGAGAAAAGGTCCGATGAAAAAAGTGCTCAAAAAAATACTAAATACAATTGATGTTCCTGATGACCTTGATTCGGTTATCTCTATAGACCATAAAAGTGAAGTAGCTCCAGAGCAGGTAGGGCTTACTGATAAAGGGGTTAATGATATATGGCAGTCAGCCGTCAATTTATATAAAACAGGTACTCAGCCAGCCATTGAATTATGTGTTAGGCGTAAGGGTGAGATTGTTTTAAATCGCTCTATTGGTCACGTTCGAGGCAATGGCCCGCTTGACACACCTTACACACCTAAAGTAATCGCGACGCCAGATACACCAATTTGTTTATTTTCCGCGTCTAAAGCCGTTACTGCATTGCTTATGCATATGCTGGCAGAAGACGGCAGCATTAGTTTGCTAGACCCTGTTAGTTATTATTGCCCCGAGTTTTCTTCGGCGGGTAAAAAGAATATAACAATCCACCAAATATTATCTCATCGAGGCGGGATTCCCGGTATCCCTCAAGATACCCCTATTGATGTGCTATGGAATAATGACGAAATATGGCGGTTACTGTGCGAAACTAAGCCCACTGCATCTGATGGTGGTCACCTTGCATACCATGCGATTACAGGAGGGTATGTACTAGAGCGTGTTCTACAAAAGGTTACGGGTAAGACAATCCAAGAATATCTTGATGAGAAAATTCGTCAGCCCATGGGGATGAAGTACTTTACCTATGGCGTAAAAGAAGAAGACCTTAGTATTTTGGCAGAAAACTATATGACGGGGCCTAAGTTAAGGTTTCCTGTGTCTTATATTGTGAAACGTGCTTTGGGTGGTGATGCTGAAACGATAGGCCAAGTAATTAATGACCCGCGTTTTCAAGAGGCTGTAATCCCTGCGGGTAATTTAGCTTCAACGGCAGAAGAAATTGGTAGATTCTTCGAGATGATGAGGAATGGTGGTGAGTGGAATGGTAAGCGCATATGTGACCCTTTGACGATCAAACGTTCAGTACAAGAGTATGGATCATTACAAATAGACCGAACGATGATGATACCTATGCGTTATAGTGCTGGCATGATGCTAGGTGGCGACCCTGTAGGAATTTGGGGGCCCATGAGTGGCAAGGCTTATGGCCACATTGGCCTGATTAACAAGATGTGTTGGGTTGATGATGCAAGGGATATATCTGTTTCACTATTGAATACGGGTATTTCATTTGTAGGGCCTCATATTCCGAGCTTGGTGAAGTTTGTTAATTCGGTGGCAAAGAATTGTCCTCGAGAGTCGTAAATTCGTAGGGTGTGCCGTGCGCACCATTTTTAAAATCTTTCGGTGCGCACGGCACACCCTACAACGAAAAATTATTTAAAGTCTGATACTCCACCATTCTGGCTTTCAAGAATGGATATCACATTAGATATTACTTCTTTAATATCAATCAGTGTTTTTGTACGCTGTATGATCGCGTCCTTTTTATCATCTAAGCGTTCAATTTTTGGAATAACCCGGCCAATACCTTCTGTGATTATTTCATAAGGGTAGTGGTGATCTTGAATGCTTAATTTATTCAGTTCAGACATTTCATGAGTAAAAATACTGATAACGTCATATAGCTGATCTTTCGACTCTATTGTAGAGGCCTCCCAATAAGCATCGTCTAATAGCTCGATGAAAGACATAAACTCCTGAATGGTACTGGCGATAGTAACTGGGCTCATTGATTCGTAACCTTTATGCGTAAATGTTCAATATATAAAGCATAGCAGGTTTGTGGAACTTGGCTTTTTTGAAGGGGAGTAATGATGTGGGCGCACTTGTAGCCTTGATGCAAGGAGGCACGACTGGAATCAGGGTTTTATCGCTGAAGTCAGACGTGCCGGTTATATTGGTTATTGTGCCTTGATTCCGTTGCACTGCATCACGACTACGGGGTCGTGATGCAGTGACGGTGTTACACTAGCGTCCGTCTACGAATGTAGCTGTATAGGTTTCAATAGGGGTTGGAGGCGTACCAGAATCAGGGACTTCTGGGTCAATATCCGTTATATCATAACCTGAGTCTTTGTAGGCTTCTCTAATTACAACGTCATTTTCATCCTTCAGATTTTCACAATTATGAGCTTTAAGTTCGTCCACTGTAGGGTCCGGTAACATAACTTCGTCGGCTGTGCCTGGATGACAAGTAACTGCACTCACAAAATTTGATGTATAAATTTTTGCCTCAGCGGTCTCATAATCAACAGAAATCTTAAAGCGTTTAACCTTATCATTATCCCCAACCGTAAAAGCAGCAGCAGAAACATAAGCGGCTCTATCTGTTCTTTCTTGGTAATCTTTAGTCATAGTTAGTGAGAGAGAGGAATCACTATCACCCCACTGAATCGTACTAGCTAACGGTGCGTTGTAACCTGAAGTAATAAAGGTATCAGGATTGAGTGCACTTAGGCTCGTAGCTAAAATACTGTTAGTCGTCTTGTCTTCACCGGTTACAAGGTCTGTTATGGTCGTTTCGGTATAGTAAGCAATAGTCCTGGCTAAACGGTTAGTTCCAGAGGTGTAGCTATAATCTAGGATATAAAATAAGGTGTCATCGTTAGTTTCATTACGTAGAACAGCGGCTCTGTTGTTATAAGAGCAGGTAACACCATCCCGGATAGCGCCTTCTATTTGTATTTTACCATTCTGTATATTACCGGCAGTGTCCTCGGCAGCGACTACCTCTTCCATGGTATCTATGGCATTGTTAAGTGAGGTAATACCGTCAGCAGCCACACCGTCATATACAGCAAATTCTTTAACTTTATCTTCCATCAAAACAATAATGGCTTTAATGTCAGCTTCATCCATTACGCCACCAGAAACATACTGAATGCCTTTCAAGTAATCCCAACTTGAGCTTCTATCCAAATTTTCCGTTACAACAAACGTAGCAACCGGGTATTCAAATGGTTGTGCTGTGTCTAGGCATAGAGGGGCACTACTATCTCCTTCTGCATCGGCACTACTACTTCCGCATCCGGATAAACCCACAGAAAGTGCGGCAATTGACATCAATAATAAATACTTCATAGCATCCCTATTCTACAAACAATAAAAATGTATTTTCCCCATTCATAGCCATAAATACAATTGCAGAGCACGCCATCAGTGACGCAATCCTCTTTTATTCATTAAAATTATTGTTTTAGAGGGGTAAAAGAGAGAGAAACCGTCTAAAGTTACAGATATCTATAAATATGTTAAGAGGCAATAGAAGCGAGTGCGCTGGGTTCAAGGCTTACATTTTATATCTAAACGATTGCATTTTTGCATCCTGATAGTGTTGTGCGGGTTTGCGCCGTCTTTATTTTCTGCTGAGGAGCGTCCTTTTTTTGAATTGAATGATGCTCGGGGTGTATATGAAGTTAACTCAGTTATTCGTTATGTTGAAGATAAGAATAGCAGCTTAAACATTGAAGATATTATTCAACTATCACAAGACTACTATCATAAGCAGGGCGCTGATGGTCCTTTAAACATGGGCTATAGTCGTTCGTCATTTTGGATTAAATTACCTGTTCAGTATGTAGGTAAAAAAGACAGTTTTGAGTGGCTATATCAACTAGATTTGCCGCTATTGGACTACTCAGAATTCTATAAGGTTATAGAGGTCGAGGGCGATAAGCCTTATATAGAAAAAAAATCTATACATTACGACATGCCTTTGAATGAGCGTGAAGTGTACCATGCGACACCTGTGTACCGTTTTTCTTTGAAGAAAAATGAGCAGGCTACTATCTATTTGAAAATTAAAACAAGCTACACCATTCACTTGCCTTTAACCATTTATTCGCCTGATAAATTTACGCATAAGTTAACTGTTGACGATTTTTTGTTCGGTCTCTTTGTTGGCTCCGTATTGATAATGATTGTTTACAATTTGTTTATGTTTTTATCTGTTCGAGATCGTAGTTTCTTATATTACATTTTCTATATGTTTTCTTATCTTTTTTTCCTTATGGCTGAACGTGGCGAAGGGCTAATACTGTTTGATGAAATACCAGTCATGTTTCATAAACAATATATGCCTTATTATGCTTGGGTTGGATGGTTTTTTGCCTTATCGATGGCGCGTGCTTTTTTGGAGACAAAAAAGAGCTCACCCAGGCTAGACCAGTTGATAAAACTATTTCTTAAAATCATTATTACTTCGTTAGTTATAAGCTACTATGCTGGGCCAGTGCTGGCTACGCAGTGGGCTATTGGGGGGACGGTTGTTTATGCCATACTGGTTTCATGGGTCGCCTTCAAGGTGATGATGAAGGGTAACCCCGCTGCTCGATTTTACTTTATAGCATGGATATTTAACTTTACCGGAGCAGGTCTTTATGCTTTAGCGGTTACTGGGTATATGCCAGTCAACTTTATAACCAGCAATGCACCTCATATAGGTATGTTATGCCAGCTGGTACTAATCTCATTTGCCTTGGCGGACCAAATAAAAGTAGCTCAGCGTAAGGCGGCTGAAGCAAGTAAAGAAGCGGTTGTTAATTTAGGCCGTTACCGGTCACTTTTTGATAATGCGGTTGAAGGTATTTTTCAAATTTCACTCAATCGTCGATTTATTGATGCTAACCCAGCCATGGCTGGATTGTTGGCGTATCGAGACCCTGAGCACTTAATCAAAGGTGTAAATGATGCCTTGGCGAGGTGTTATCCACAGGAAGATGATTACAATAAGGTTGTTAATGCCCTTGAGCAAGGGAGTGAAATTCATGAGTTTGAGGCGCGTTATGTCAATTTGAGTGGTGAGGACCGTTGGGCGTTTTCTACCATGCGAGTGATTTATGATAAAACAAATGCCCCTTCACATTTGGAAGGCACTTTTGTTGATATCACCGAACGTATGGAGCGCGAAGAGCTTGAACGAGCACATGAAAAGGAACGTGTGAGAACCGAGGTGGCTGAAGCTTCTGCAGCGGCTAAAAGTCAATTTTTGGCCAATATGAGCCATGAAATACGCACGCCTTTAACCGCTATTATTGGTTATGGCGAGTCTTTACTAGACGATTCCTTAAGTGACGAAGAAAAACAGGAATCATCTGAAGTGGTGGTTCGCAGTGGCAAACATTTACTGCAATTAATTAATGATATTCTTGATCACTCCAAGATTGATGCTGATAAGTTGGAAACAGAAGTTATCACGGTTAATCTAATTTCATTATTAGATGAAATTAAAACTTACTTTAACGCGCGGGCAGCTGAAAAAAATGTTTATTTTACTATTCAGTATGACTTCCCCTTGCCTGAGAAAATTCAAACAGACCCTACGCGACTAAAGCAGGTGTTGATTAACCTTTGTGCCAATGCGCTTAAGTTTACAGACAAAGGCGGTGTCTCACTGTCTGTACGTTGTGATCGTAATACAGAGACGTTAATCATAAAAGTGGTTGATACCGGTATTGGGGTTAAACAAGAGCAGCTCGAAAAATTATTTGACCCTTTTGCTCAGGCAAGCCCCTCGGTGGCTCGTCAGTATGGTGGAACGGGTCTCGGCTTAAGTATTTCTCTCCGTTTAACAGAGATGTTAGGGGGCACCATTACCGCTTCAAGTATTTTTGGTGAAGGGAGTGAGTTTGAAGTGGTGGTTTCTACAGGTGCTCTTGATGGGTGCAAGTACATACGAGACAGAAGTGAACTGGCGTTGAAGAAGCCAAAGTTAGGCGCTGCAACGGTTCCGTGCTTAAACGGACGTATTCTCTATGCTGAAGATAATGAAATTAACCGTCGACTTATTAAGCAGCTGGTAGGTAAAACCGGAGCATCTATTAGCCTTGTGGTAAATGGTGCGGAGGCGCTTGAGGCAGGCACACGTAATGGTGAGCCCTTTGATCTTATCCTTATGGACATTCAAATGCCTGTAATGGATGGTCGTGATGCAACCGTAGCTCTTCGAGAGGCTGGTGTTAATACCCCTATTGTAGCGCTCACGGCTAATGTCATGCTGGAAGATATTGCCGAATACAAAGAGGCGGGTTGTAATGAGGTGATGGCCAAGCCCGTTGAAAAAGTACCGTTTTATCAGATGCTTCAACGTTATGTTGAAGAGGATGATCGGGTAGAGCCTATTCAGAATTTGAATGGAAGAGTACTCGTCGCTGAAGATAATGCTGATAGCCGTTTGTTGGTGACTCGTTATTTAACACGTATGGGCGTAGAGGTTGTAGGGGTTGAAGATGGCCGAGAGGCGGTCAGTACCGCTATGCGTGAGACCTTTGATTTAGTGTTAATGGATCAGTATATGCCAGAAATGAATGGGCCTGACGCTATAAAGTTACTTCGTCAAACGGGGTTCAGACGCCCTATTTTGGCATTTACTGCGAGTGATGAAGCAGAAGAAATTGCCGTAATGATGAAAGCGGGTTGTGATGGTCTTGTAGAGAAACCTATTAAGCTTGATCAGCTATATAAAGAGCTTAGTAAACATCTACCTAAACCTTCTGATGTTAAGGCAAAAGATAATAGCGATAACCCATGGCATGACCCTGATATAAAGCCTATTGTGCAGCAGTTTGTAACGGGAATCCCTGAGAGAGTCATGACCATGAAGGCTTCTTTGTCTGAGAGCGACTGGCCTAGCCTTCGTAGTCAAGCTCATCAAGTTAAAGGCACTGCCGGGTCGTTGGGTTTCCCTGATTTAACTAAGCGGGCCGCGAATTTGGAAACGGCCTTAAAGCAGGATGACCTTGATGAGGTTGATCGCTTATTAAAGGCACTTGAGATAGAAGCAGAAAGAGCAATAGAAGACTTTAATGAAGCTGAAAACATTCTCTAATGGGTAATAATATCTAATATAGTTTCGAGGCGAAACCAAGCATGATCGAGTACGATGTAAGTGATCGAAAAATTGAGAATTATTACGTGAGAATGGTATACGCCACGTATACGGATGTTTTATTTATATTGTTTCCGTTTATTGTGTTGGGGTTCCAGCGTCTATGGAATGGAGAAGGTCTTGAAGTGTTGAAATATGCAGACCTATCTGTCGTATCAGCGATATTGGCCAGTATGGCGATAGGTAAATTTGTTTTGGCATTACTCGGGGATAACTCATTAAAACCCTATAAAGAATATATTGTGTACGGTATTTCCCTAACGTTGTTCTTGGTACTTGGCCCCTCAATGGTGCTGATTGTTCAAATTATGGATGAAGGTGATGTGCCATCTTCTGTTATTTTCATTCAACCTGTATTGCTTATTATAGCCGTTACCTTGTATTCAAGCGCCGTGAGCATTAGTCATATATTGCCTAAGCTAGTTACTCTGCCTGAAATAACCAATAACGATGTAGCGGATAAAACGGGGGGGTAAAGGCGAGTGCTACACATTCCAAAACAGACATTACATGCTTACCTCTGGGTTGCTATTCTTTTATGCAGTTTAGTGAGCGCTTTCGTGAGTAATTCTGTATTGGCTGAACCCAGGTATCACCCACAAAAAAAAATCGAACTTAATGATGGGGTGATTAAATATCAGGTTAATGACCTAGTGCGTGTGTTGGAAGATAAGCATGGTGAGTTAACGATACAAGATATTCTCCAGCCTGGAAAAATTCGAGAATTTAAGTTTATCCCCAATAAAGGGGCATTAAACTTTGGCTATACAAATTCAAGTTACTGGATTGTTTTACCCATTCAGTACAAGGGACAAAAGGCATCTTCAGAATGGTGGTATCAGCTTGATCTACCACTATTGGATAAATCTGAACTTTATATCGTACCCTCAGGGAATAAGACCCCTAGCAGTATTATTAAAAAGCAGATGAATTATGATATCCCTCTGAAAGAGCGTGAGATTAATCATGTTACTCAGGTTTATCGCATTAATCTGAAAAAAGATGAACAGGTAACACTCTACCTGAAAGTAAAGAGTGATTTCTCAATGCACTTACCCTTATTAATACATTCACCAGAAGGCTTTGTTGATAATGTGGCGGTAGAAGAGCTGCTTTATGGCTGTTTTTTGGGGGCGCTTTGGATCCTCATTGTTTATAACTTCTTTATGTATATATCGGTAAGAGAGCCCTCTTTTCTTTTTTATATTTTATATATATTTTTTTATATGCTCTTTCTAGTGACTGAGCGAGTGCATGGGCTTTCATTGTTTGGGGATATCCCCGACTTTTTTCATAAAGATAACCTTGCTCTCTATATATGGGTTGCCTGGATTTTTGCTTTATTGCTTGCACGTTCTTTTCTTGAGACAAAAGCGCGTGAGCCTGATCTGGATGGCATTATAAAAGTATTTATTTCAGTGGCTGCTGTTTCCGCCATTATTACTCAATTTTTGGATTCTGCAACAGGCATTGAGTGGTCTGTAATGGGCACTCTTTTTTATGGCATCTTAATGATATGGCTTGCTTATGCTGCGTTGAAACGTGGCAACCCCATGGCTCGCTTTTATTTTATGGCTTGGTCTTTGAACTTTGGTTGTGTCATCTTGTACGGTCTTACGGTGACTGGTTATATCCCCTTTAATTTTATGACCAGTAACTCGCCTCATATTGGTATTGTCGCTCAGATGGTGATTATATCACTGGCCTTGGCTGACCGGATTAAAATGGCCCAACGCCAGACTGCTCAAGCGAATCAGCAGTCGGTGGTGAATTTGAAACGTTACCGCTCTCTGTTTGATAATGCCGTTGAAGGTATTTTCCAGATATCTCTGGAGCGACGATTTATCGATGCAAACCCAGCTATGGCCAATATGTTGGGTTATCGTAGCCCACAATTATTGATTCAAAGCGTGAGTGATGCGTTGAGTGTCTGTTACCCGAAAGCCGAAGATCAGCAGAAAGTGATTAAGCTGATTGAACAAGGCGATGAAATACAGGAAATAGAGGCACGTTACATTGGGAGTAAGGGCGAGGAGTGTTGGGCAAGTTCTACTGTGCGTATTATTTATGATAAACATCATGACCCATTGCACCTTGAAGGCACGTTTGTTGATATAACTGAACGAGTTGAGAGTGGGCGAGTTGAGCGTGAACGAGAGCAAGAACGCCAGCTAAAAAATGTAGCTGAAGCTTCGGCCGCGGCTAAAAGTCAGTTCCTGGCTAACATGAGCCATGAAATTCGGACACCTTTAACGGCTATCATCGGTTATGGTGAATCATTGCTAGATGAAACACTGAGTGAAGATGAAAAGCGTGAATCATCAGAGGTCGTTGTACGTAGCGGTAAGCATTTGTTGGCGCTAATAAACGACATACTAGACCACTCCAAAATTGATGCGGATAAGTTAGATACTGAAATTGTTACGGTTAATCTGTTTGTATTGTTAAATGAGGTGAAAGCCTATTTTTCACCCAAAGCAGCAGAGAAAAATGTTGATTTCAATATTCAGTATGACTTCCCCTTACCTGAAGAAATTCAGACAGACCCTACTCGCTTAAGACAGATTTTAATTAATTTATGTGGCAATGCACTTAAGTTTACTGATCGAGGCAGTATTTCGTTAATAGTACGTTGTGAGCGTCCGGTTGAAATGCTAGTTATTAAGGTCGTTGATACCGGGGTCGGGGTTAAACAAGAGCAAATAGAGAAGCTGTTTGATCCTTTTGCTCAGGCAAGCCCAACCGTTGCCCGCCAATACGGCGGAACCGGCTTAGGCTTGAGTATCTCTCGTCGCTTAGCAGAAATGTTAGGTGGAGATATTACAGCCGCCAGTATTTATGGAGAAGGCAGTGAATTTGAGGTGACTATTGCGACGGGTTTGTTGCAAACGGCTAAATTTGCCAGAAACCAAAGTGATCTTAATCTGAAAGCTTATAGACCTGTGGCTTCTGAAGCACCCAAGCTAGTAGGCCGGGTTCTTTATGCAGAAGATAATGAAATTAATCGACGCTTAATCAAGCAACTAGTGAACAAAACAGGCGCGTCGATTAGCTTAGTGACTAATGGCGCGGAAGCGCTTGAAGCGGCTACGAGGAATGGAGACTCGTTTGACTTGATCTTAATGGATATTCAAATGCCGGTCATGGATGGTCGGGATGCAACAATAGCTATAAGAGAGGCGGGTGTTAATACCCCTATTGTTGCGGTTACGGCCAATGTAATGATAGAAGACAAAGAAGAGTATGAAGAGGCTGGCTGTAATGAGGTCATGGCTAAGCCGGTTGAAAAGGCGCCATTTTATAAAATGCTGGGCCGTTATCTTAAGACAGACCGCCGGGGTCTTAAACAAGTTAAAGCCAATGAGAGTGACGGCGCCCCCAGAAAAATCGATACGTTCAATAAAGTGGCCAAGAATAAGGGTATCACTGAACCACAACTAAGAGGCAAAGTACTGGTTGCGGAAGATAATGCCGACAATAGGCTTTTAACACGCCGATACCTTAACCTAATGGGAATTGACGTTCTACTTGCAGAGGATGGTCGTGAGGCTGTGAGCATGGCTATGCGAGAGTCGGTTAATCTCATATTAATGGATCAGCATATGCCCGAAATGGATGGTCCTGAAGCGGCTAAAATGTTGCGCCAAACAGGCTTTAGCCGCCCAATTTTTGCTTTTACCGCCAGTGATGATAAAAAAGAGTACAAAAAGATGATGGAGGCCGGGTGCAATGGTAGAGTAGATAAACCGGTTAATCCTGATCAACTGTATAAAGCTTTGAGCGAACACCTACCAAGAGGGGTTGATTCAGAAGTAGGTGATGGCGATGATGACCCATGGAAAGACCCAGAACCATAGTCTATGCTTAGCTGTAAGGTAATTAATAATGAATAGGTATGATGTGAGCGAACAAAAGAACGATAAATATTTTGTAGATACAATGTATGGTACTTATGCGGATATATTGTTTATATTATTTCCGTTTTTAGTGATCGCACTACAACGAGTGTGGAATGACGAAGGCATAGAAATCCTTAAACAACCTGACCTATCTATTGCGGCTGCTATATTAGCTGGTATGGGAGTGGGTAAGTTTGTGTTAGGTTTGATTGGTGATAAAGATTTAGGTCATTATAAAGAACGTATTGTGTTTTTTATTGCTTTGACGCTTTTTTTGGTTCTAGGCCCTTCTTTAATGCTAATTATAAAAATAGTAAGTGAAAATGAGATACCAAAGTTTGTGGTATATATTCAGCCTATTTTATTGATTATAGCCATTGCACTTTATTCTACTTCTGTTAGCGTACATAAAATTGTTAGTAGGAAAAGTGAGACTGATAAACGTTCTCAAAACGATTTTGCCGAGGGTGATGCGCCGGCTCCATTGGTTATTCAGTCAAAACCAGAATAACTAATACTAAACATTCGATAAACTAAAAATAATTAAATGAGGTGAAAATATCATGCGGCAAATCAGTGTGCTCATGGTTGAAGATGAAGCCGAAATGCGAGACCTTCTTCGTAATACCCTGCAAAAGGCCGGTATTGAAATCATTGGTGAAGCAGAAGATGGAAAAACGGCGTTAGAAGTGTTCGTAGAAAATACTTATGACATTGTAATGCTAGATATAGGCCTACCAGATATTGACGGCCTTTCTGTTTTGCAGTCTATGAAACGTCTTAATAAAAATGCATTTATTGTGTTGGTTACGGCAGATGACTCAATAGAAAGCATCCAAACGGCTATTAGCTCTGGTGCTAACGGCTATGTGGTGAAGCCATATTCGTATGAAAAAATTCTGGATGTGACTAATAATTATATGATGACTAACAATGTTGGGGATGACGTAGTAAGAGATATTAATAACCCTCCATACTAAGGGGGGCTATTTAATATGTTGAAGGCGTAACCATGTTTCATTGAGAATTAATGCATCGTTGGCTGCTCTATGAGTAATAATACCCTTCTCTTTGATAACCATTTCACGAACATCTTGCCATTGCTTAATTTGTTCGTCATTGAGTAGTGTTGATATTGAGTCAAGATGGAACGTCGGTTTGGTTTTAGCCGCTTTAAATAAGCGGTGTTGCCAGAAGCTATCGAAGGTCCATGCGTCACAAAAAACATCACCCGTTATTAATGTATTTAACTGGTGAGCAACCTCGCTAATCTCAAGCCCCTCTTCTAGTAATTGTTCCCGGCTAATACCGTGAATTTTTTCAGCAGATTCAGACCAGTTTTTCCAGAGTACATGCGGCTTAATAAGCCAGCTGTGCGTGGTGTTATCAGGAAGACAGATGCCCGCTTCAATAGGATAGCTTTCAATTAAATTAAGGCTAGATGCTTCAAAATCAATGAAGACAGGTTGCGATGAAATATTCATTTAGAATGGGTACTGAACTCTTGTTATTAATGTTTTTATAGTAACTTTATTGCTGATAATTCTGCAAGCTTCTCGTGTGGTTATCCTGTAACTCTAGCGCTATTTTAGTTTGCACTTACATCCGCTGGTAGTGCTTTTGATACAGGCCCTGTAAGCGGTGTATAAATTAGCTGGTTACCTGCAATTTCAGGAAAATATACCACCATTTGAGGGCCTGTAGATAATTGCTTGTGGTAAACAATCGTCAGCAAACCTGGGCGCTCATCTGCAAGGTACTTAATCATGTCTTTATGACGATCCTGTGACAAGTCAATTATAACGGCTTTTTCGCTGGCGTGAAAACCGTCAGATGTGAATAGCATGTTAGTCACATGGTTTCTTAGCTTTTGAAAATCAGGGCTCTTGGGTTCCTCTGCAATTTCTTCGGCTTCGGTTATGGCTTTGGCTTCAGATAACGGTGCTGCAGGCTGAGACACTTCATAAAATGATGACGGGATCCCTGCGGCGGTGGTAGGGAGAGATTCAATCTCTTCAACTGATACGACTTGAGGCGCCGTGTTTTCTGCATTGACTCCCAGAAGAGTCCAGGCAACCGCGCTACTTAATAGTAAAAGACCACTGAGAGGACGTGCTGTTGATTTTGCTGAAATTTTAAGAGGTAAAGGTTTCATCAGTCGGTAGCTGGCCAGTATTGATACACTTGCTACAAGAATACAGACGATAGTAATACTCATTGATAGTGTTGAGGCTTCAGGTGTCATGTGGTTTTCCTCTGAACAAAAACAGACATAAAACTTAGGTGCTTATTATTTAGTTATAGCAGGTTTGCTCGCAAATCGTTCATCTTTATTTTATAAATGAGGCGCTAGTCACCTTTGAAATTGTGCTTTTTTATAGGGTGTCGGAGTAAGAAACTTCCCCCTGAGCTCAAGCAGTCGTACAATACTCACAATTAGCATCTAAATTGATTATTTAAACTTATTGATTGGAATATCATGTCTGAAAGCACTTCTGAAAAACAGCCTGAAAAAGTAGTTGTCATCTTTTCTGGAGGTATGGACTCCTTCACTTTACTCCATAAAGCCATTAATGAAGGAAAGAAAGTGTATGCGCTTTCTTTTAACTACGGGCAGCGTCACTCTAAAGAGCTTCACTATGCCCAAAAGGTATGTGACGAGCTGGCTATTCCTCATAAAATTGTAGATATAACCGCTATCAATCAGTTGTTACTCGGGTCGTCGTTGACTGACGATATAGAAATACCCGAAGGACATTATGAAGAAGAAAGTATGAAGTCTACGGTGGTGCCTAACCGCAATATGATCATGCTTTCATTAGCGGTGGGTTATGCGGTGTCTCTTCATGCTGTGGCGGTTTATTACGGAGCCCATGGGGGGGATCATGCCATTTATCCTGATTGCCGCCCTGAATTTATAGACAAAATGAATGCCGTTTCTCAGATTGCTAACTACGAAGCCGTAGATGTCATTGCCCCGTTTTCTCAACAGAACAAAATAGATATTTTACGTGAAGGCTTAGCAATGGGTTTAGACTATGGCAAAACCTGGACTTGCTATAATGGTCGTGAACGAGCTTGCGGTAAGTGTGGCTCATGCCAAGAGCGCTTAGAAGCCTTTGCTAAAAACGGTATTTCAGATTCATTGGTTTATGAGGTGCAGGCCTAACCATGTATCGTGTAAAAGAAATGTTCTATAGCTTACAAGGTGAAGGTGCTCAAACGGGCAGAGCCTCTGTTTTTTGCCGTTTCAGTAAGTGTAATTTATGGACGGGTCGTGAAAAAGACCGTGCTAATGCCGTGTGTAATTTTTGCGATACCGATTTTATAGGTACCGATGGGCAAAACGGTGGGGAGTTTAATACCGAAGCCGATCTGGCTGATGCCATTAGTCAGCGATGGGCAGGTGAACGTAGCAGTAACAATAAAGTAAAACCCTATGTCATTTTTACCGGAGGCGAGCCGCTATTACAGCTTGATGAACCTTTAATTAATGCAATGCATCAACGGGGTTTTGAAGTGGGTGTAGAAAGCAACGGTACACTCCCTGCACCCAAAGGCTTAGACTGGCTCTGCATAAGCCCGAAGGCGGATGCGAAAGTAGTGGTTACGAGCTGTGATGAAGTAAAGTTAGTTTACCCTCAGGCTCTAGCGCTTCCTGAACGTTTTGATGCGATTGAAGCCAGTCATTACTTCTTATCACCTATGGCAGATCATGCGGTTATATCAGGTCGTGATGCGCTTAAACAAAGCAATATGCGTTTAGCCACGGAATATTGCCTTAAGCACCCGCAATGGCGTTTAACCTTGCAGATGCATAAGATTTTGGGGATTGATTAAAGAGGCACATCTATGAATCGCCCAATGCGGAATATGTAAGCGCCTATTTTGGAAACTGGTCACATCAAATAGACGAATTCTTAATTAAGAAAGGAACATTATGAAACTAAAAACAATAGCAATCTTGTATGCCGTGTTACTTTCAGGGACGCTCTCGGCAAATTCAATGTTTCCCCCACTGACTGATCCTGCTACTGGCCAAAGTCAACCAGGTAAGTTTATTTGGGCAGATTTATTTAGCGCTGACGTGGATGCTTCTATTTCTTTCTATACAGAAGTATTTGGCTGGGAAGTAAAAAGAACAGAGGCTGCAAAAACAGCTAATAGCAGTGATATCTATTACCACTTGCTTAGCGAAGGTAAGTTAATCGCAGGTATTGTTTCTCGACCTACAGTAAAAGGAGAAACAGATAAAGCATTATGGGTTGGTCATATATCGACACAGAATGTCCAAAAGGCCGTGAATGCAGCCGAGAATCTAGGGGCAAAAATATCACTGGAGCCAAGACAATTCGGGCAACGTGGAACTCATGCCATTATTGTTGATCCTCAAGGAGCTATTGTAGGTCTTTTAAATTCGGATAGCGGCGATCCTAAAGATGAAGATGCCGTATATGGAGAATGGCGCTGGGCTCAGCTCTTTAGTGTAAATCCAAATGCAGCCATGGATTTTTATTCTAAGGTAGTTGGCTACGAGACTCAGGAGTTATCTCAAACTGAGCGGGAAAATGACTTTATTCTGTTGCAGGATAACATTGCCCGAGCGGGAATCGTGCCATTACCAAAATCGTTACCTCAACAAGATCGCTGGGTTGGCTTTGTTAGTGTGGACAGTATAGATGATACCCTGCGCAAGGCTAAAGATATGGGGGGCAGTATTATATACGCCCCTCGCAAGGAGGTTTTTGATGGCCAGTTAGCCATCATTGCGGACTCTAATGGGGCTATTATTGGCTTGATTAAAAAGTCAGGCATCGCTCAGGTGGAGAAATAACTATGAGGACATGTAAAATATTTTTAGGAACCGCATCCCTGATTTTTTCAGGTGTATTACTAACTGCTTGTGCAAGCTCTGGGACTGGTGGCTCAGTGCACTCTTCATCGTATTACGGGCCTGGTTGGAACGACCCTATGTACAATAATCACTGGCATAACAGCCCTGATATTATTGTGGTGCCACCCCCTAGGCCAGAAAGACCAAATGTTCGCCCTCCTGTTAACAGACCGGTCCCTGCAAGGCCACGCCCTTCAAGACGTTAAAGCGGTTGTGAGCTATTAGCACTCAGTAGTTTAATAGAATTGCCATATTGTGACATACGCATAATATGGCTTTTCCTATTTCCCTCCATCACTATTAGGGTCGCCTCTTTGGTCTAACTGTTCGGGACCTTTAGCTATAAGGCTGCAGTGCTTTAACCGTAACGGGTACGCCATTCAATACCGATGTTCCCGATAATAGATCTACATGCTGGTCATCAGTAATATCATTCAGGCTAACCCCCGGTTTGGTTTCCGCTACAGATAGTTGAGACCCTTTTCGGTGATGCCCCCAGCCGTGAGGAATACTGACCACACCTTGCATTATGTCATCTGATATTTCGACCGGAATATCAATACTACCTACATTGGATGTGACCTTCGCTATGCCCCCTTCTTTTAGTGCTAAATTGGATGCATCTTTTGAGTGGATAATCAGGGTACAGCGATCACTCCCTTTTATGAGTCGTTGGCTGTTGTGTAGCCAAGAATTATTGCAGCGTACATGACGTCGACCAATGAGCCTCATCGGATGATTTGAAGAGGGCTTATCAAACACCTTATGCACACGTTTAAGGTCATCAAGAAAGCATGCGGGCGCTAGAGGAATACGTTGATCCTTATGATAAATACGTTCAGGGAAGCACGGCTGTAAAGGCCCAAGATCTATACCATGAGGGTAGCAGGCTAGTGAACTTAGATTGAGGTCTTTTTGTAATGAGCGATTGCTTGACCCGTAAGGCCCCATGGCAAGTAGCCTTCTTATAGGGTGACGGGGTTTTAGTAAATCTTGACTGATATCAGACAGGAATGAACCTATACGCTCAGTCGCCGGTAAAGGCGTACCATAAGGGCCTGAACGTAAAAAAATATCTAGCAGGCCATCGGCGCCTAGTTTGCTCATCACTTGGTATTTAGTTTCTGCCTCAATTTTACTGCGCCAATTGCGACCTTCAAGCCTGCGGGTCATTTCCATTAAAATCTGCCAGTCATGGCGAGTGTCCGGTTCAGGTTGGAACAGTGCATCTGAGTATTTAGCGGTATTACGAACGCTAATCATGTTGAACGCTATGTCGAAATGACTATGCTCCAATGGCCCTGTGGGTGGAAGAATCAGGTCTGCATGGGATGTTGTTTCATTGATGAAGAAATCAATTGATACCATAAAATCGAGGCTTTCAAGTGCTTCTTCTAGCTTTCGTCCGTTAGGGCTTGATAGCACAGGGTTGCCCGCAAGGGTGATCATGGTTCTGATTTGTCCTTCACCCGGCGTGAGTATTTCTTCGGCTAAGGTGCTCGCAGGCAGTTCGCCTGAAAACTCAGGCAGCCCCCTAACCCGACTTGTATAACGATTAAAATGTCCCTTTTGGCCAGCGAGTGCGCCCACTTCAACCATATCGGCTGCGGGTTTAGTGAACATCATCCCCCCACGCTGATCTAGGTGCCCTGTTAGGATATTTAGGAGGTAAATCAGCCAAGTGTTCACGCCACCAAACTCTTGTGTGGAGGTCCCCATTCGGCCGAATAAAACGGCACGAGGGGTGGTGGCTAAGTCATGGGCTAGTGTTCGAATATGTTTAGCTGAAATGCCTGTCTGTTCACTCACACTTTCTGGAGTAAAGTTTTTACAGGCTTGTTTAATCAGTGAAAGGTCATCGCAATAGCTATCTAATCTACCTATATCGATCAGGTTTTCAGTAAATAGTGAATTCAACATAGCCAGTAGCAGTAGGCAGTCAGTACCTGGCGTTATAAATAAGTGTTCATCAGCAATGTGAGCCGTTTCGGTTTTTCTTGGATCAATAATGACCACTTTACCATTACGATCTTGGATTGCTTTAAGGCGTTTTTGTATGCCTGGGGCAGACATTAAACTACCGTTAGAGGCTAAAGGATTACTTCCAAGGCAAATAAATAGGTCGGTATGGTCAATGTCTGGAATAGGAAAAAGCCCCTGATGCCCAAACAACTTAAGGTTGGCCAGCATATGAGGTAATTGATCATTTGACGTGGCCGAAAAGCGCTTTTTGCTGCGTAATGCCTTTAGAAAAGGCAACACGGTTAATAAGGTGCCATGGTTATGAACGGTTGGGTTGCCCAGATAAACACCCACTGAATCACGACCATATTGTTGCTGGGTAGATTTAACCTTTTTCGAGAAAAGCCCAAATGCTTTCTGCCAGCTAATGCGCTCCCAGCCATTGTCTGTTTTGAGCATCGGGTGTTTAAGACGGTCTTTATCAAGATGAAGGTCTTTGAGTGCAACGGCTTTAGGGCAGATATGACCCTGACTTAAAGCGTCTTGTTTGTCGCCTTTTATCGAGAGTATTTCATCATCCTGATGCTTAATCTCAATACCGCACATGGCTTCACAAAGGTTGCACGTGCGGTAGTGAGTTTTTATATCCTTATTATTCATCGCGATACCCCTTTGGGTTGACCTTAATTGTTTGAATGCGGCTGATTTCTACATTAGAGTGTATGTACTAATTTTGATTTATGAAAGGGGTAAGGTAATGCTAAGTTTGAGAGATATTGTACGTAGTGGGCATGTGGTTCGCTGGAATAGTGTTAAACATGGCCGCCCTCAATATCTAGCTGAACATCATTATATGGTGACGATGATTGCAAGGGCCTTAGCCCGACGTATTTTAAGCGCTGATTACTATACTCCTGAGAAGCAAATTCTATTAATGGACTATTGCTTGAATCATGATTTACCAGAGCTTTTAGGCGGAGATTTGCCTTCCGTAAGCAAGCGAAAATTAGAAGCCATGCTCGGCGATAAGGCTGACGTATTTAAGCAGTTTGATTATGAGATCCACCCGCCCTTACGTAAGCTCGATAAAAAATTAGAAAACACACCACTAAAAGAAATAGCCAAGTTAGCAGACTGGGCAGACGCCATTGTGTATATCCAGCAAGAAGGACAAGGTAATTACGAAGTTAAAATCAGCCAAAAAATTACTGATGCATTGATAGCTGCATTACCTGACACCATTGAAGACAAGGCATCTATCGAAGAAAAAATGCGACAGTTCTATCAAGAGCCTCTTTCTCATACCCATAGTATTGAACTGAAACTAAAGCAGGCTTATCAAGAAAAGGTGAGTGCATCCCAACTAAAATACCCTGATTTTAATTGGAAAGAGGCGAATAAGGTGCTCATGGAATTATTAGAAGGGGAGGATGCGCATATAAAATTTGAGTATTAGTGCTATAAATATCACGTTTATGAATATTAATTGTTAGCATGGTGTTGAGCCTTTAACAGTCGTTTTATACAAGCTTGTAGTGTACTACTAACTCGAGTTTGATCCCGAATCATCGCTAGCTGTGGCCAAGTTGATCGTTCCCCCATCTTTAGCAAATAATCTCGCTCACTATCATTCGGGTTCTTCATAAACTTGAGATACCAACTGGGTGGAAACTGTGGATGAATATTAATGTCACCCAGATAATCCTGATCTAACATAAAAGATGCGTGATTAAGCCATGAGCGCCAGGGTTGTTTATGCAATCTACGGCGGGCTATTTTGAGTAAAGCGTTGCCCTGAGCATAAGCTGAGGTAACGGCAAGATCTCTTATTAGTGCAGGCAGCCCTGTTCGTTGGCGGTGGGATATGAAAGGCACTATATGAGGGTTAGCTTGGCTCACAATAAAGTAGTTTGCATTGTGTAAGCGGCTAATGCGTTGCCTGGGAATGTCCGTAGCAAAAGAGCCATCAAACCAACGTTCACCCTCTAAATAAGGAACGATGTCTCCCTCAGATGTTTTTGCTTTCAAGCCTGTAGGTGGGAAAAGCCCGGGGACCGAACAGGATGCTTTTGCCGCATGAGCAATTAATACATTAGGCGCTGTTTGGTGATTAAGTATTCGGGGTTTTTGGCCTGCACGGGCGGGGGAAACGGTGATACTCACTTCCCTACCGGTTCGATCGTATGCTTCCTGAAAGGTGTAGTCACCAATATTAGCCTGAAGGCATTGATAAAGTTGCTCAGGGCATAATAACGCTTTTTGTTTTAAGGAAGAGGCAAGCGGAAGGCGTTTTAATGGTCTGTAATGACTTTTTTCTGGTGTGCTTAATTGTGCTTTTATTTCATCGTCATTATAACAAGCTAAAATGCCTGCCGTAATTGAACCCATACTGGTGCCAGAGATGATATTGGGTAGTAACTTTTCATCTAACAGGGTACTAACAACCCCTAAATGGTAAATACCAAACGTCCCTCCTCCGCTTAGCATAAGTGCAGGCCTGCCAAAATTCTTTTCGGATTGGGTTAGTATGGCCAACTTATCTTGAGTCGTAATGCCAGGTAAGGGGTTATCACATAAGGTGTTTAGTGCGAGCACGATAAGTTCAAGGTAACGGGCTATGAGCGCTTTAGTGCCACTGATCGCTTGCTGGTAAAGCCGTGTGTTGTCTAGCTCTCCAAGAGTTCGGTAAAGACTTTCTTTAACGAAGGGAATCAGCTCAGCGTAATTTTTGCTGTCAATTAAGCGTTGAAGTTTATAAGTGTGTTGTTCAAGTAACTGATAGGGATAGTCATTGGATTGATTCGTCTCACGCCATTCATCCATGCCTGTGAGCTTGTCTATTTCAATGGCTGTTGCTAACCATTGTTGATAGGTATTGCTGTTCTGTAGGTGCTCGTGAAGTTGGCGTAATTTAGTCATATTCGCAGTCTTGATGGAAGGGTGTAGCTGGAATCAGGACCTATGATAACAAATCCTGACTCCATTTTTCTTCATCAAAGCGATAATCGAGCTTAGGGGCTTATTTATGCCGCTTTAACGACTTCCAATGGTCGTTTTTCTTTAGCTTCAACGATCGCTTCTTTTGGCGATGGGGTCGCTTCTTTCTTACCAAAAATTCTACCTTTTACATTACCCACTAGCTTACCGACTGTAGGCCACTCACTGCGCTCAGGCACAGAATATTTAACAACGCGCTGGGCTACGGTTTTCAACATCGGAACCATTTTTCCTTTTTGGTAAGGTACGCCATATTTTTCACAAATGGCCTCTACCTTTGGCCCCATTTCACGATAGCGCCAAGCGGGGATATCTGGGTACAAATGATGCTCAATTTGGTGGCTTAAATGACCGCTCATAATATGAACGAGTAAGCTGCCTTCAAAGTTGCTCGAACCAAGAATTTGTCGTAAATACCACTGCCCTTTTGTTTCGGCTTCCATTTCTTTTTCTGTGAAGGTGTAGTTACCATCAGGTAAATGACCACAGTAAATAACGGCAAAGGCCCATACATTTCGAAGCACTTGAGCTGATATATTACCTGCCAGAACTTTAGGTGCTAGAGGGCCCGCTAATAGTGGGTAAAATGCATATTCTTTAAGCCCTTTCTTACCACTCTTTATGGCAAAATCTTTAAGCTCTTGCAGAAGTTCACTTTTTGATAGTAACTCTGCATGCTCTTCTTGTCGTAACCATTTTGGTAGAACGTATTGAGTGATCTGCAAGTCATATAGTGCAATAGAATATTCAAAAACCATCGCACTGATTGGGTTAAGTATAGGCTGTAATAAGTGTATCGGTTTCCACTTTACATCATCAGAAATTCGAAATACGCCAAAGCCATAATCAGTATCTTTGCCAATTACGTTGGTATAAGTATGATGGTGATGGTTATGTGCTCGCTTCCAGTTTTTAGTGGTGCCCGTTATTGACCACTCGTAGTCTGAGTTGATTTTAGGGTCTTCCATAAAATCATATTGGCCGTGTATAACATTATGGCCAATTTCCATATTTTCTAAAACCTGAGATGCACTGAGGCTAGCTACGCCTAGGGCCCAGCTAATAGGGTCAAGGCTGAAGTGAATAAGTAGGCGTCCTGAAATCTCCAGATATCGCTGCATTTCAATCATATTTTGAATATGGTCGATATCGTCTTTGCCTATTTTGGCTTCAATGGACTGCCTTAATTCATCTAGTTCTTTTTGGAATCCATTTATCTGTTGTGATGTAAGGTCTGGCTTCATGTTAGCAGTGTCTTTATTCGTGTTCATTAGAGTCTCCTTATAGTTCAACAGAGGTAGCGGTTTTGGCTACAGATACACAAGGTAAAATGTAATCACCCTCTGCGCTGGATTCTTCACCGGTCATTAAGTTAACCGTTGTGCCTGATGTTTTTTTGCATCGGCACGTTCTGCATATGCCGATACGGCATGCCGCTGCAGGTGTTAAGCCTGCGGCCTCGGCTTCTTCTAAAATAGTATTTGAAGGGTTTGATTGAATGCTACTTTCAAGTGATGCAAAGCTAAGTTCTGCTGAATACCCCAGCTGAGTGGCAGCACTTAAGTCTGCAGTGAAGTTCTCAAGATGCAATTGAGAGGGGTTAAACTTCAATTTATCAAGAATACTTACAGCGGCTTTCATAAACGGTTGCGGGCCACAGAGATAAATTTCACGATCCAATACATCTGGAACAATCTCTGAAAGTTGTTTTTTGTTTATGCGGCCTTTATGTGCGGTATCTGCTGATGCTTCTCTTTCAACCACGAAATGCGCTTTAACATTAGCTTGCTTGCTAGTGAGTGCATTTAGCTCATCATGAAAAATAATATCGTTTGGTGTTTGCGAGTAATTTAAAAATACGATATCACTGCGGTTTCCCGTTTCTGATAAATAGCGAATCATCGACATGAGCGGTGTAATACCACTGCCCGCTGACAACATTAGTATTTTTCCGGCAGGCTGATAAGGCAAAACAAAGTGCCCTTGAGGTTGGCTGACTTGTATTTTGTCACCTGCACTCAGGTTTTCAAACAACCAGTTAGAGGCAAGGCCTTCATTAACGCGTTTAACGGTAATAGAAAACTCGGTTGAATCTTTAGGGCTAGAAGAGAGTGTATAAGTACGTTTAACGGTCTCTCCGTTGGCATCAAACGCTATATTAATATGAGCGCCTGCTTTGTGTGTGCTAAGGGGTATTTCAGAGCGAAAGAAGTAGCTCTTTGTGTCGTGGGTTTCTAGTGTTATATGCTTTAAACTAGCCGAAATATAAGGCAGTGCATGGTTGTTGGTTTGCGTGTTAGCTTCTTTCTTTGCTGAAAGCCCCAGCCCCTTAACATTGGTTAAGGTCTCTTTAAGCAAGTTACTTAGCTTGCCAGGCAGCTGGGTGACGGTGTCTGTGAAGCTGGTATCAGAGCTCGGTACTTCATGTGTGTTTGATACTATTTCCATTATTAGCTCCTGTTTATTCTTTCGTATTCTGATAATTTTTTAAGTTAGGCTTACATGTGTAAGCCGGAAAGATATCGCGTGAGTGTACATATGTCAATGATAGATTTATCTGGTTGTTTTATATTTGTTGGTGGTAGCGGTAATAAGTATTTAAATATCAGAGAGTTATGTGGTTTATGGCGTCTTATATTAAATTTATATTAAAAACACGAGTGTACACTGTTTGTGGTTATTTAAAGGGGTGGTTGAGTACGGAGGTGTAATGGAGGGGCGTACGGAACACCCTACAGATTTGTGAAAATCTATTGTAGGGTGTTATTTGTATAAGTATTTAGCGGGCCTTTAAAGAAAACGTCGTTGTAATAACATCATTTTCAATTTTCCCTTCTAAGGACGGCTGAAGTGCAAAAACTTGCTCATTGGCAACGCCATTTTGTTCAATAACCTGAGTTTTTATACTGCTAATGCGTTGCTTTGCCAATGTGGTGAGTTCAAGGCTAGCCAGTGGCTCTGTACTTAGCAGGTTGCTAAAGAGTGATTTTTCATACTTAACCATGTCTATGGTTTGTTTAGCTTGTGCCTGGCTTGTAGGTAAGAGTGAGTTGGCTTTAAGCTGGTTTAGCTCGGCTTGTCCTGAGCGCTTACTGACAAGATTCTCCATTTGATCAATACGCTGTTGGGTGTTGTCAGTCTTTAATTGCTTGTTTAATTTAAGTGTTTTTAATGCATCTCCATCACTTTCTTGGTCAACCGTGGCTCGAATTTCTAGCATCAACTGCGGGCGCTTTTGTAGTGCATCAGAGAGGGTGGCCAAATTTGCAATTTGCTCGGTGCTTAGATCTGCTTTCCCAGGCTCAAATGACACCGTACTGAGCGCGTCTGAATCACCACCGACTAGATCGCTGAGCATAGAGAAAGGTGAAGTTGCGGCTTTAGTGATAACATTAACAAGCGCGTTTAATACTAGACCACTGATTTTAAACTCAGGGTCATCCATGTCTCCCTTAGTGGGTAGGTCTATATCAATAACACCGTTGCGGTCTTTCATTATGGCGAGCGCTAGTTCAAGGGGTAAACTAACAGCCTCTTCACTGTCAACGGTGCTACCTAGTTCAAGCTGATCAATAATGAGTTTGTTATTACCATCCAATATTCTGTTGGCAATTTTATAATTCAAATGAAGGCTGAGTTTGCCTTTATCAATGGCATAGCCAGAGTAGCGGCCCGAGTACGGTGTTAATGTGGATAGCTCTATATTTTTAAACTTAACGTCGAGGTCGGTATAAAGATCCCCGCTTAGAGGGTTAATCTTCCCTTTGATTATGGCCTTACCATAATCTTCAATGGTGCCTTTAATAGATACATTGGCTCTTTCAAGGTTGTTTGAAGATAACCCGCTTATTTCACCGTTTATATTTTGAATGCCTGTGCCAAACTGAGGCTTTAGCGATAGGTCGGCAAAGTATGCTACCCCATTATTAAATAATATACGGTCAATTTTGATAGGTACGGCGGGGCTACTTTTTGAATCGACTTTTTCTTGTATTTTTTCATCTTGTTCGGGTTGAGGAGTGACTGCTAGTTGGGCTAGGTTAGTTGAACGGTCTTCTGTAACAATCACGCGACCATAAGGCTCTTCTAACCGAACATCACTAATATCAATAGCCAGAGGGTTAAAATTAATTTTTATAGGCGTAATGGCAAGATGCTTCCAGCCTATGAGTCGTTGGTTCACAGCTTGGTCGGTGGTGTTAAATTCATCGACATTGATTGAACCTTCAAACCCCCCATGAATGGTTTCTTCTTTAGAAGATAGGTTTAATTGACCATCAATAGATAGCGTCCCTTCTTCAATGTTTATTCTCACCTGTTCATTTAAGTAGGGTTGAATCGTCGTGAGCGCAATATCGTCTAAGTTAAGGGCGGCTGTTAGATTAAAAGGCACAGGTATAATTTTACCTGTTATTTCACTCTTTCCTGAATTTTGAATTAAATATGAAAGGCCGAAACCTAAGTTTTTAGATAGGTCTTGGCTAAGCCCGTTGATATGGGCATTAATGTTATTGATTTGTATGTTCGCTGGCATAGTGGGTTGATGATCAGCTACATTAAGCTGGCTATTATTGATAAGTAATTTGCCAATTGACCATTTGAAAGGTTCTGAGTTGTCTGTTTCGCTTATTTCATTCTCGGTTTCTGGTTTATTAGGCAATGAAGAGAGTGGTGCTAATAGGTCTAGCTCACCCTGAGCGTTACGGTCTACTTTAAGTGCAACCGTATCAATGACTAGCTTGCTGATATCAAACTCTTTCTTTTCAAGATTAAAATCTAGAGGGCCTAGGACTACTGTTGATATATCTACAAAAGGTTCATTGGTTTTGCTGGTCGCAACTTTGATGTCATCTAGGATGACCGTTGTATTACTAATAACTAGGTGCGGTGTTTCACTCGCCATGCTTATTTCATACTGGCCATCCACTGCGACTAATGCGTTAGCGAGTGTATAAGGGGCACTTTCTTCAACATAAGCCCATAGTCGATGCGCCCTAATGTTGGTCACTTTCAGAAAACCACTGGAGCGAAAAGGAGCAATAGTCACATTGCCTCGCCAGTTAAGTGTTTGCCCCGTACCCAAGGCAATATTCAGTTGATAGTCGCCGCCTTCATCAAGGTGAGTGGAAAAGTTTTTGAGATTGAAGCTAATAGGTTTAAGTTGGTGCTCAATAGGTTGTGAGAGTGAGTTGTCTGCAATATCGATGGTGCCATCTTTAACATGAATTCCATCAAATAATAGTTTGATAAGTTCACTTTCATCGGCGGCCTCTGGAGTGATTTCTTCAGCCTTTCCGGCGCTAGCGTGCTCTATGGCATTGTGGAAGTTGGTTTTACCGTTTTTCTCAATAGAGAGCTTGATAAAAGGCGTGTCTAATTCGACGTTGGCAAAGGTTACCGCGCCTTCGATTATAGACCTGAGTTCAATATTATTATGAAATCGATTGAAGGAAACGACGGTTTCTTGCTGTTCATTTTGAATTTGTAAGTTGTGAATGGTCAAAGTCAGAGCAAAGGGGTTAAGCTCAACCTTTTCAATGCTGGTCTGCCAGCCAAGGTTTTGCTCAACTTGCTCGAAGATGTTGTCTTTAATAACGCCAGGAAGCACTAAAAAACCAATAATCGAGTAAAGAGACACTAAAAAAAGAGCCCAAAAAAGACGAGAACGATACCAGTGGTGACTAATGATTCTGGTGAGCGAATGCACAGAAGCTCCTTAATAATAGTTTGGTAAGTAGAAGGGAGAAATTATGAGTACGATTTTAGCAGCATGTCTAATTTAAAACATGCTTTACTTTTAATTGGGCAGCCTGTTAACTACGCTTATATAAAAAAAAGAGATTAAAGGGAGTTTTTGTGAATAAAAGTACTATTGGGTGGCTCTGCATGTTGGTTACCTCCTTAATGGCTGTCAATGCTAGTGCTACCAGCACTTCCAGTGTCGATGAATGTATTTTAGAAGGGGTTAAAGCGGCGGGTGATGATAGCTTATTATTGCCTTTGAAAGAAAATTGTGAACGTTTAGCTAATAAAGGAAAGGCTAATGACGTTGAGGTGCCAGAACGATTTGTTGCTGAAAGAAATACAGAAGATAACCCTTATGTGCTAACACCTCATCGACAAAACTATATTCTACCTTTTAGCTATATGGATGAGCCGAATCAAGACCCTTATCAGCAGAATATATACCCCGGAATGACTGAGCCTATGAAAAACCAAGAGGTTAAGTTGCAAATTAGCCTTAAGGTACCTTTAACATACTCAAAGTTATTCACTGAAAACGATGCTGTTTACGTTGGCGTTACCCTTAAGTCATTTTGGCAGCTTTATAATGATGATATATCATCGCCTTTCAGAGAAACTAATTATCGCCCTGAGGTATATTATGAAGCGCCGATTCCTTTTGAGCCTTGGGGGGGCACTATTATAACTCGTTTTGGTTTTGAGCATGAATCGAATGGCCGTTCACAGCTATTGAGCCGCAGTTGGAACCGAGTTTATGCAGGGTTGGGGTTTGCAAAAAATGATTGGGAGGTTTACGTTCAGCCTTGGTATCGAATTCCTGAAGATACTAAGGTAGATGATGGCGACCCTAATACGCCTCTTCCACCTAAAGGTGATGATAACCCCGATATTGAAGACTACCTGGGCCATTATGAGGTAACCGGGGCTTATTCTTATGGCAGTCTTGAATTTTCAGGTTTGACCCGTTACAACTTCAAAGAAGGGAATGGGGCTTTTGAGTTAGGTATGAGTTTTCCACTTTGGGGGCGCTTAAAAGGTTATGTGCAGTACTTTAATGGTTACGGTGAGAGCTTAATAGACTACAACCATCAAGTTGAACGTATTGGTGTTGGCTTCTTACTGACGGATATTATGTAAATGCATACGGCATGTATTGAGTGTGATTGCATTATCTCCACGATGGATATCGCTGAGGGTGAGAAATTATCTTGCCCTCAATGTGGTGCATCGATACGGTCAAGGCATAAAAATGCCCTTGAAAAAGTCATGGCTGCGGCGTTGGCGGGTACGATTTTTTATATTCCCGCTAATGTACTCCCTTTAATGACATTGGATATTATCGGGCAGACAACCTCTAACACCGTGCTGAGTGGCATTACTCACTTAATGGATCAGAGATATTGGTGGATGGCCTTTCTCGTTTTTTTATGCACGATGCTGGTTCCCTTTATTCAAATTATCCTCTGTAGTCATATCGTCTTCTGTTATAAAACAAACCGCCCTCATAAATATATTCCCGCGTTACTAAAATTTGAACACCACATTAAAGAGTGGGGTATGTTGGAAGTGTATTTGTTAGGAGTGCTCGTCTCATTTATTAAGCTGATTGGTATGGGTGGTATTTCTTTTGATATAGGTTTTTATTGTTTTATTGGCTTAATGGTGTCGACCATAGTGATGACGACGAGCCTTGATCATTGGGCTATATGGCGCTGGTGGGAAAACAATCATTATAGGGCTGTGAACCATCATGACTAAACCTGCTTCTAATGGGCATGTCACTGCCAAGTCTTTAGGTTTGTCTGCGTGCCATAACTGTAAGAAATTACACAAGCTTAGTGAGCACACAGGTCATGCAACTCCCTGTTGCATGACCTGCGGAACGGAACTTCATTTTCGAAAGCCAGACAGCCTTGCGCGTACGTGGGCTTTGTTAATCACCTCAATGATATTAATGATACCGGCCAATATTTTCCCTGTTATGACCGTTGTGTCACTAGGAAAAGAAAGCTCCGATACGATTATGTCTGGGGTGATTTTACTAGCAAAAATGGGCATGATCCCCATAGCCTTAGTGGTGTTTATTGCCAGTGTATTTGTACCTGTTATCAAGTTGCTGGCGTTAACGTTGCTGTTGTTAACGGCTCAGAACCATTGGGATTTAAGCTTACGCCAGAGCACGATATTATACCGTATGGTTCATTTTATCGGACGCTGGTCTATGCTTGATTTGTTCGTAATTTCAGTTTTGGTAACATTGGTCGATTTAGGGAATATTGCCACCATCACCGGCGGGGCTGGCGCTACCGCTTTTGGTGGCGTGATTGTTATGACAATGCTCGCTGCCAATACCTTTGATAGTCGTTTGATATGGGATAAAAAAAATGCAGGAAAATAACATGGAATCTAACGATATCGGAGAAGCCACTTTAAAAGAAAAGAATGGCATTTCGGCTATTTGGTTATTGCCGTTTGTTGCGCTACTTATTGGTGTGTGGCTGGTGGTTAAAGGCGTAGTAAATGCGCCGATCGACGTAACTATTCAGTTTGACGATGGCACGGGTATTATTGCCGGAAAAACAGTGGTCCTTTATGAAGGCATCACGGTTGGCAGCGTTGCTAGTATGGTGTTGTTGCCTGAAGGCGGGGTTGAAGTGGTTGCAGAGCTTGAAAAATCATCAGCCTACTTGTTGAAGGAAGAAACAAAAGTTTGGTTGGTTAAACCAGAGCTTTCCTTAGCCGGTGTATCTGGTTTAGATACCATTATTTCGGGTAACTATATCACGCTTATTCCGGGTGAAGGAAAACCGAAATTCAAGTTCAACGCATTGAATGAAAAGCCTCCCTTAGATTATTCCTACCCAGGGCTCCATATATCACTTGAAACCAAAAATCTTGCATCAGTACAACGGGGCTCGCCCATTTACTACCGTCGTATTCAAGTGGGCATGGTTGATACCTTTAAGTTATTAGACGATGCAGAGACGATTAAAATAGATCTTTATATTAATCCGGAATATGCCCATTTAGTGAAAAAGAATACAAAATTCTGGAATGCATCCGGTGTGGAAGTTACGGGTGGTATTGGCGGCTTTAAAATTAACACCCAGTCATTAAAAAGCATACTTGTAGGCGGGGTCTCTTTTTCTACTGATGTGAAAAATGAAAGTAAAGCTGCCGTGAATGGCGATACTTATGAACTCTATGCGGATGAAGAACTTGCCAATGACAACGGCATTGCCATAAAGCTTCTTTTTAGTAATGGCGATGGATTAGCTGAAGGCACAGAAATTAAATATAAAGGCATACAGGTGGGAACCGTTGAGAACGTGTACCTGAACAATGAAATGGATGGTGTGATTGCCGAGGCTAAAATTGCTTCTACGGCTAGTGAGTTAGCTACAAAAGGGTCATTATTCTGGGCTGTTTCTCCTAAACTGGGTTTGGCTGAAACCAAGAACCTCGATACCTTAATTGGCGGTCATTATATTACTGTATCGCCTAGTGATAGTAAGGTTAGGCAAACGACGTTTGAAGGTTTGCTTGAAGCACCGACAAACCTTGAGTCTGAAGAAGAAGGGTTAGATATTGTTTTAACCTCCGACCGTTTAGGGTCAATTAAACCAGGGGTGAACATCTTTTTCCGTGACATAAGAGTGGGCGAAGTTACTGGTTTTGAACTCGCTGATGAGTCTGATCGGGTACTTATTCAGGTTACTATCCAAGATGAATATCAGGCTTTGGTTAGAGAAAATACGGTGTTTTGGAACGCTAGCGGCATTGGTGTTGATTTTAGTTTGTTTTCAGGGGCTAAAATTAGAACGAATTCTATAGAGTCAATTTTGGCAGGGGGTATATCGTTTGCTACACCAAGCACTGAGTCTGGTGAGCTTCCGGCGCCGGCTGGCAGCGACGCTACTTTTAGATTACATGAAGAAGTTAAGGATGAGTGGTTAGAGTGGAACCCGGCTATAAAACGGTAATTGATACAAAAAATAATTAAAACTGAAAGCAATAAGGAAATTACAAATGAAAGCAAATATCGCAGAGTTTGTAGGGGTGTGATAGGTGCAAAAGTGTATTCATTTATTACTAGTGATCGTTAACAATACGCTGCTGTATTGAATTAATAACGCTAACCATCAATGTACCTGAGGAAAGGTATATTGATGGTTAAGTTTAGTTTCCTTTGATCCAACCTACCATGCTTCTCTATAATAGCGATTTAAATCGTAAAGCCCTGCACGAACAGGGTCTTCCTTATTAAAGTCTGCTTGAAATCGATCATAAGCGTTCCAAAAATCAGGGTCTGAACGTGAAACAAAATAACGCATTGCTTTCGCGTTATAGACGTCACTGCCATCGTAGTTCTTAATTAAGTCGAGAAAGTCAGTTAGTTCATGAAATTGAAGCTCAACAAAAAGGTTAGGGTATGAGCTTACTGAACCTGGCAGAAAGTCGATGGTGTCTTTATCTGGGTTTAAGGTACTTTCTTCTGTAAACATAGAATACACATTATCATGCCAGCGATTAACAACCATGGTCCAAATGTGGTCTTTTCCATCCAGCCCCGTTACTCGTATATGAATAACATTAATACCAAAATCAGTGGCATAGTTTAAAAACCCGGTTTGTGGAACCGTTAATGACCTTAATGCTTCTTTAATGGCTTTAGCACTCGTTAGCTCTGTGGGTATTTCAGGTGGTTTTTCATTAGGACTAAAGTAATTTATTTCATCAAATTCCACGTTGGTTGACGGTAAAATATGATCTTTGATAAGGGTTTCAACAAACTCTGATTTTGGGTGATCTGTTTTGTACTTTACGCCGCTAGGGCCGTAGTCGCTTGTCCGCTTATCATTTAGTTTTTGTATATCTGAATCACCTACGTACCAAGATTTAAACATGGGTAAGCGATTTTCTTTAGGCATATAGGTTAAAAAGTTGGCTTCGCCCTCTATTCGTAAAAAATCCATATACCGTCTGACATTTGTTTGGTGAGAAACATTGCCGAATACGTCATACCCTGCGACTAATGAGTAATAAATGCGCTCTAGGTGTGGGTAATCGATGACCCATAATGTACGAGGCATCTCCCCAAGAACACCTTTATGAACTGAGGCGCTATTGAAGTGGCGATATATAGTTAGCATGGGAGCGTCGTTGGCTTGCTCGCCCTTCCAAATCGCTTCATAACCAAGGCCATCAGGATATGTTGTACGAAAGGTATTGGCTTTGGCCTTTACATATGCCTCATATTTTTTTAAATAATCATTAGAAAACACTCTCAATAGAGAGAGGTCTATATTTTCTATTGGCGTGACTAAATTCTCGGTTTGTTGTAACAAAAAGTTAGGTTGTTGTATCGATAAATCGTAGTCTGGATCTTGGAACATTACCCAAAAGTGGTCATGAATAACATTGAGTGCCATTTGCCCTCTGCAAACCGGCCCACGAATAAAGGTCATAATAATGTAATGACTATTATCTAATAAAAACTGATAACGGGTGCGTGTTGGTATCTGAGAAAAAACAACAAAAGGGTTAGCACTTGCTTTAGTGCTGTACTCAATAAAATGAGGGGTTTCATCCCATTTTGTTTCAATAAATTGAGTATTTATTCTCGATAGCTTTGTGTCGTCTAGCTCTACGACCATATGAGTTTTATGAACAATGGTGGAGTGAATTTTTTTGAACCGATAATAAACACGTTTTGTTTGTGGGTCATCAAAGGGGCGTGTAGTCACTATTTCATCTATGGCTTCAGGTGCCGCTGTTCTTGAGCGTACCAAAGAGTAAAACTCACTAGGTGATGCTTTAAAGTTTAAATGGGCTAAGTAAAGATGCTCATATAAGTAACGTGCACTGACTGTGTGCTTTGGATCTGCTTGATTAAAAAATCGCTCCCATTTGTTTATTTTTTTCTGAGCTTGTATTGAGGGGCTTGTGAGCTGTTTTTGTTCTTCTGCATTAGGGCCCTTGGCTCCTTGAGATAGCCATTGCATGAGTGTTATGTATTCTTTATTTTCTAGTGCCGGAAAGCCGTAAGGCATGCCATGGTTTGGTTTTTTATCAAAGTACTCACCTAACTCGTTACCATCTTTGGGGCATATTAATGATTCATGCTCCGGGTCGTAAGAGCCTACAGCCTCAGGGTTTTTCATTTTGTGGTTTAGTAGATGTGAAAGAATGTCGTTGTTTTGCCAATCCGTATTTTCACTATTTTGTGTGAGTGAGTAGAAACCTTTTGCACGCCACTCTTCTGTTGTTTTAGCGTCTTGAAATAGGCGGGTTGGCTCAATAGGGCTGAATCGGGTGGCATCATACACTTTGATTTTAGTTGCCCCGCGGTCTATGCCTTCATAGGAACTAAATTTTGCTTGGCAGGCGGCGTTGTAACAAGAGTGGCAGGCAACACAGCGTTGATCAAGAATAGGCTTAACGTCAGAGAGGAAGTGCACCGGCGTGGTACTTTGTTCTATCGCTATAGGGGTTGGTGCGGGAGCAGAGCAGCCGTAGATGAGTAGTATTAAAGTAATGAGTGTTGCAAAACGGATGATCATAAATACGTCCTATAACATTGATTATGCAGGCATTAGACAGATTATATTCTGCTTAATGCCTGTTTGCCAGCGTTTAAATTTACGTATTATGAACATGAATATCTCGTTGAGGGAAAGGGATGGAGATATTTTCTTCATCAAAACGTTGTTTAACGGCTCGGGTTACGTCCCAATGAACATTCCAGTAGTCTTCTGTTTTTACCCAAGGTCTAACGATAAAATCAACGGATGATTCATTCAATGTGTGTAATTTAACCATAGGCGCGGGGCTTTTTAGCACTAATTTGTGTGATTCGAGAATGTCTGCCAATACTCTTTCGGCTTTAGGGATATCATCGCTGTAGCCTATACCAAATACGAGATCTACTCTGCGTTCTGTTTGAGCTGTAACATTACGAATAACATCTCCCCATATTTTTGAATTGGGTAATATCAGGTTTTGGTTATCTAAGGTAAGAATTGTGGTCGATACCAAACTTAAGTGAGATACAGTACCTCTTGCGCCAGCGGCTTCAATTAAATCGCCTTCATCAAAAGGACGATAGATTAATATCATTAAACCCGAAGCAAAATTAGATAGGGTATCTTGAAGTGCAAAGCCAACAATAAAGCCGACCATGCCTAAGCCTGCTAATAACGGAGTTACTTGTATACCTAGCTGTGATAACGCAATAAGTATACCGATTAACATGACTATTTTAGATGCAATAGAGGTAAAAAATTCTTTCAGTAAGCTGGATAGTTGTAGGTTTGATTTCTCTAAAGTAGAGCCAATTACTCTTGTTGATAGCTTTGATAAGGCTCTAAATAATAGAATAATGGCCGTAAACAGGAGGAACTTCCATACTAGGTCAATGCCATTTTTCATTAACCATAATTTCATAGCTTCTGAGCTACGTTGCATAAGGTCGAAGGCAACTTCAGTATTAAATATATCACCTGATACTTGGCCGGTTGCGGTTAATAATATGTGATAAAAACTGGTGGTATTTAAACCGCGTAAATCCATTAGTGCAATGCGCCGAGAAAGACTTTCGGCAATCTTTGATTTTTTATACTCTAAAATTTTTGCTTTTGATGCTAACTCAACTTTTGTATCTTCGGGTGCGAAGCTTAGTAAAGAGGCAATATCACCTAGCGCGTTTATATTCAGTTCTAATTGGCCGGCTGATTTAATGGTGTAGGTATCGAGTAACTGATCTAAATAGATCAGATCTTTTTCTGGGTCTTGAGCTAATGATTTTAAATGGACTGAATTGTTATATAAGGCTTCCATATGCTCATCGAGTAATCGAATGGCATTTTCTAGAACCTGATTGTTCATCATTATATCGATGGTTGTGGTGTTTTCTTTCTGCTTTTCTGATGCCTGTTTGATAAAAGTCTCAATTAACACAATCTCTTCTTTGATTACGGTTGATTGTTTATGCAGAAGTTCTAAAACGTGTTTGTTCAGCGTTTCGATTTCGGATGACTTGGCTGTATTATTGATGAGGTGACCGACAAGTCGATCTAATAGCTCACGTAAGGCCTGCTCTCGTGTTAAAAACTGTAAGGCGGCCAAGGTGTGTTCTTCCCCCTCTAGTTTGTTAAAGCTATTTTTATAATATGTAATTTCTTTTTGAGATATCTCTATTTGTTGCAACAGTTGCTGTACTTCTTGTTTTGTTAAAGCAGAAGCAGGGCTTGTTACAAAAAAAAGCAGCGATACACTTATCATCACTAATTTGAGATATTTGAGCATCTGTACACCTTATATTTAGGAGTAAAATTGAGTTTTAAAATGAATATGGCAACTCTATCAGAAAAAGATCAAATAAGTATATTTGCAGACGTGGGCTTACGTTGAAAGTTAACTACACTAATAGATGTTTATGACTTTAAACTGGGTAACTAAATGAACACGAGACTTTCGATAAAAGACCGTATCTCTTTTAAAATGGGTGTGGCGTTCATTGTTGTTGCCTTGGTACTCGGTATTATATTATCGACTATTCAATTCGTTTCAGACTTTAATCGTACCGAAAAGGATTTAAGAAGTGCGGTTAATGTGATGCTTAAAGTGGCAGAACGACCTGTTTCTAAAGCTACTTACTCACTGGATAATGACTTATCAAAAGATTTGCTCAAAGGATTATTTGAATCGGACTATGTTATTGAAGCGTGGATCGTTGATGAATACGGCGGTATTTTCTCATCCCATAAAATGGAAGAACGATTTGTTTCTATTGGGGTGCTTAAACCCTTTATAGATAAACCCTTAGAAGAGTTCTCTATAAGTCTTGATTCGCAAAGTATGGCTTTGGGTAAACTTCATATTAAGGTTAATCGAGCTCTTGCTTACGCGCCCTTTCTGGACCAACTATTGTTTAGTATTATTTCGGGTATGTTGGGCATTCTGGGGATGGTACTGCTACTTTTGTATGTATTTTATGCTCAGGTTGGAAAGCCTATATCGATGGTTACGGAGCATATTAAAAAGCTTCAGCCAGATAACCCTACCACTAAAGGTGTTCCTCTCTTAAAAAGCCATTTGACGGATGAAATTGGTCTTTTAATTCTCACTATGAATACCTACATAGCGGAAATAGCAAAGACGTTAACCGGCAGAATTAAGGCAGAAGAAAAACTATCACAGCTGAATGCTGAACTGGAGCAGCGTGTTGATGAGCGTACGGCAGAGCTACAAAACACCAACAATGAGTTGCAACGTGAGGTAAGTGAGCGCAAAAAAGCGGAAGAAAACATGAAGCATGCGCAAACACAGGCGGAAGAGGCAAATAAGGCTAAAAGTGAGTTTTTAGCGAATATGAGCCATGAAATTCGTACTCCACTGAATGCTATTCTCGGTATGTTGCACCTGTCTTTACAGACAGAGCTTACCAATAAGCAGGCGGGCTATCTTAATAAAATAGATTTAGCGTCTAAGAATCTGTTGCATATCATTAATGATATTTTGGATTTTTCGAAAATCGAAGCAGGTAAATTGGAGTTTGAGTCTGTTGAGTTTGAGTTGGGTGATGTACTTGAGCATCTGTCGGCTCTCGCAGCGGTGAAGGCTCAGGAAAAAGGCTTGGAGTTTGTATTTCATGTGGATAAAGAGGTTAAAACCCAGCTTATAGGGGACCCTCTTCGTCTCGGGCAAGTGCTTTTGAACTTGTGTCAAAATGCAATTAAATTTACCGAGAGTGGCGAAGTGGTTGTTTCTGTGAGTAGCGTAGAATCTAGGCCTATAGACGCTAAACCGGGTGATGATCTGCAAACGGTACTTCAATTTTCTGTTAGAGACACAGGGATAGGCTTAAGTCAGGAGCAACAAGATAAACTTTTTCAAGCGTTTACTCAGGCAGATGGCTCTACTACACGAAAGTACGGGGGCACAGGGCTTGGGCTAACTATTTGTAAGCGCCTTGTAAACATTATGCAGGGGGAAATTAGCGTAAACAGCGAGCTTAACGTCGGAAGCACCTTTTATTTTACGGCGCAACTTAAGGTGCAAGACAAAATTAAGCCAAAATCACGATTTATTTCACCTGATGTACAAAGTTTACGGGTGTTGGTTGTTGATGATAATGAATCTGCCAGAGATACCCTCGCGGAAATTCTTTCTAGTTTTCTATTGTCTGTCAGCCGTGTTGCATCAGCCTCTGAGGCTTATGAAATATTGAAAGAAGCCGATAATGATGCCCCGTTTGATTTAGTGCTAATGGATTGGTCAATGCCTGATACTGACGGGATAGAAGCCTCTCGCTATATTAAGTATAAGGCAGGCCTTAAAAATATACCTGTCATTATTATGGTAACGGCTTATGGTCGGGAAGATGTAATGAAACAGGCTGAAGAAGTGCCTCTCAATGGGTTCTTGTTAAAGCCTGTAGGCGCATCGGTACTTTTTAATACCTTGGTTAATGCGGTTAGGCTAATTCAAGGTGGGGACATTGATGATACCAATAAAAAGAATGCTGCGTCTA
Organism: Hahellaceae bacterium; assembly: GCA_016744695.1. Classification (GTDB taxonomy): domain Bacteria; phylum Pseudomonadota; class Gammaproteobacteria; order Pseudomonadales; family Oleiphilaceae; genus Alkalimarinus. The sequence continues at coordinate 21,092 of JADGDV010000012.1, read as the reverse complement.
AGGACATGACGTTGTCTTTTTCTGATACACATGTTTTGCTCGTTGAAGATAATGATTTGAACCAGTTGGTCGCACAGGAATTACTGGATATTGTAGGAATAAATGTCGACCTGGCTAACAATGGCGAGGAAGCCTTATCTTCTGTTGAAAAAACGCATTATGATGCCGTTTTAATGGATGCTCAAATGCCTGTAATGGATGGCTACGAGGCAACACGTAAAATTAGGGAGATCCCGTCTTTTAAACAGCTGCCGATTATAGCAATGACCGCCAATGCTCTGAAGGGAGATCGTGAGAAATGCTTAGCAGCAGGAATGAATGACTATATTTCTAAGCCTATAGATCCTAAACAGCTATATAGTGTTTTGAAACAGTGGGTAGGTAAGGCTGTGGAAGTGCCGTTGGTAAAAGTGTCTGGTGCTCGAGGTAACTCAAAGGATAATAACGTGTTTCATGGACTGGCCGGACTTAATACCGAATCGGGGCTTGCTCATGTGTCTGGTAATGAAGTGCTCTACCGGAACTTATTACTTAAGTTCCGAAATAAAGCGTTGTCTTTTGAAGGTAAGTTTAATGAACTCTTTTTAAACGGTGACAATGAGCCTGCACTTAGGCTGACTCATACTCTAAAAGGCAATGCCGGAACATTAGGTGCTGAGAGTGTTTATCAGGAAGCACAGAGTTTAGAGAGTGCTCTCAAAAACTTGCCTGAAGCTAACGTTGAAATTCAAACGAAGTTAGCTGAACTGGTTAAGCAGATGATGCCGTTAGTTGATTATATTACAAACCTTGAACGACCTGCTTTATCTGCATCCGTGTCTGTTTCAACGAAAGATCAGGGTAAAGTAACTGAAATTTTGGATAAGTTGACTACACTTTTACAAGATGATGATACGGCTGCAATGCGCTGCTTTAAAGAGCTTAAAGCATGTAATAACAGGCTAATCAGTTTGCCAGACATGATTGATCTTGAAAAATATGTGACAAATTATGATTTTGAAGAAGCGTTAGTGCGTCTTCAAAATATACGCCTGAAGTTTGATGGATTATCAAGTGAGGTTTGAAGTAGCAAAATGTTGAATTCAAAGATGAAAACCATTTTGATTGTTGATGACACACCAGAAAATATTGATGTGTTGGATGAGCTACTGCACGATGAATACCAGATTAAAGCAGCGACCAGTGGTAAGCGAGCCATAAAAATCGCACAAACAACGAAGCCTGATATTATCTTACTTGATATTATGATGCCCGAAATGGATGGTTATGAAGTCTGTCGACAATTAAAGGCAGATGAAAAAACGGCCAGCATTCCTATTATCTTTGTTACCGCAAAGAGTGAAGATGAGGATGAAACAAAGGGCTTAGAGTTGGGAGCCGTAGATTATATTACTAAGCCCTTTTCTCCTTCCATTGTTTTGGCACGTATACATACCCATCTATCGTTAAAAAATATTATGGATCACCTCGAAGAGTTGGTCGATTCCAGAACGAAAGAATTAGCATTGACTCAGGATGCCACCATCTTGTGTTTAGCATCTCTGGCAGAAACTAGAGATAATGAAACAGGTCGTCATATCCTTCGTACTCAGCATTATTTGTTGGCGCTCGCCAAGCATTTGAAAAAAATAGATAAGTACAAGAATAGCCTAGATGATGAAACGATCATTCGTTGGTATAAGTCTGCCCCTCTACATGATGTAGGTAAAGTGGGGGTTCCTGATTATATTCTGCTTAAACCTTCACACCTCACTGAAAGTGAATTTAATACGATGAAGGGGCATGCGCGTTTAGGTAAAGAAGCCATTGAGTCGGTTACCGAGATGCTAGGTGACAATTCATTTTTAAATTCAGCGGCTGAAATTGCTTATACGCATCATGAAAAGTGGGATGGCACAGGTTATCCAAGACAACTTAAAGGTGATGACATACCTCTGTCGGGTCGGCTCATGGCGGTTGCTGATGTCTATGATGCATTAGTTTGCAAGCGTTGTTACAAGGCGCCTTTCAGTCATGAATATGCCAAAGATTATTTGTTGCAGGGAAAAGGAACACACTTTGACCCTGATATTATTGATGCTTTTTTGGTGCTGGAAGATACGTTTCAGGAAATAGCGGCGAAGTATCCAGACTAAGATAGATGTAATAAGAAGGACGTGTATTAAGTGAGAATAAAAAGCGAAGCCATTATCGAATTTTGGTTCAACGAAATAATCCCAAAGCAATGGTTTATAAAAGACCTGTCTTTTGATCAAATGATAAAAGATCGGTTTTCTGAAGTGCATAATGCTGCAGTGGTAGGTGAGCTGTTTGGTTGGCGCGACACGGTTGAGGGTTGTCTGGCTGAAATTATCGTGCTTGATCAGTTCTCTCGTAATATGTACCGAGAGCAGCCTGAAGCCTTTGCTTCCGATGCTATTGCATTGGTGTTAGCGCAGCAAACGGTAGCGTTAGGCATAGACAAAGAGCTGCCACCAGAGAAACGTGCATTTCTTTATATGCCTTATATGCACAGCGAGTCTCAACTTATTCATGAGCAGGCAATATTATTATTTGATCAGCCAGGGCTCGAAGATAACTTGCGCTTTGAATATCGCCATAAAGAGATAATTGATCGCTATGGTCGCTACCCTCATCGTAATGAAATACTAAGACGCCCCTCGACGACGGATGAACTCGACTTTTTAGAGTCTCCGGGCTCCTCTTTCTGATGAATCTACGGTAGATAGCTGATCTAAAGCCGCCAACAGATAATCCCAAAAGCGCTGAACACTCTTGATGTGAGCGCGTTCATCAGGTGAATGCGCCCCGCGAATAGTTGGCCCAAAAGAAATCATATCCCACTCGGGGTATTTTTCACCGAGTAAACCACATTCTAAACCCGCATGAATAACTTGAATTTTAGCCTCTTTATTAAAGGTATCGCTATAGACCTGCTGCATCGTTTTTAACAAGGGTGACGATGGTGTGAGTTGCCAGCCAGGGTAGCCATTGTCTGTCGTTATTTCGGCATTAGCGATTGAAAAGGCCGACTTAATTAAAGTACAGGCGCTAGCGATCGATGGTGAAATAGAGCTTCGCACTAGGCACTGCGCATAACAATGTTTATTGTTCAAACTAACGGTAGCAAGGTTGTTAGATGTCTCTACGACCCCATCAAAGCACTCACTCATCTTTATCATGCCGTTAGGGCATTTGTAGAGTGCTTTGAGTAATGCATGTTGGCTTGTTTGAGTAAGGCATTTTTCAGGAGGGGCAATAATCTGCGATATAATATCTACGGTGTCTTTAGCTATATGTAGTTCACTTCGAAAAAGCAAGGTGCTTGCATGCAGGTAAGCTTCAAAATCTTCTTTTTGGTTACTGGGTAAAACTACCGTTAGTTCACTGTTACGGGGAATGGCGTTACGTAAGGTGCCCCCTTCAAACGTACAGATTCTAAGAGCGGGGAAATCATACTGCGCTTCGAGTGCAATGCGTGTCGCTAGCTTAACGGCGTTACCTCTGCCTCGATGAATATCAATACCAGAGTGTCCGCCCATTAAACCTTTTATAGATATTGAGAGTGCAACACGGTCGCTTGCTACAGAGCACCATTCAACAGGCACCGCAATATTAACGTCAATTCCCCCCGCACAACCTACATAAAGCTCACCTTCTTCTTCGGTATCAAGGTTGAGTAATAGCTTACCTTGCAGAATACCGGCTTCTAAATTCGCCGCTCCAGTCATTCCTGCTTCTTCATCAATGGTAAGCAATGCTTCTAAGGGGCCGTGGGCTATATTATTTGAAAACATCACTGCCAGAATAGCGGCTACTCCAATGCCGTTGTCTGCGCCTAGTGTAGTGCCTCTTGCTGTAACCCATTCGCCATCAACGTAGGCGTCAATAGGGTCATTCAGAAAGTCATGTTTACAGTCGTCGGTTTTTTGCGGAACCATATCTAAATGACTTTGCATCACTACAGGGGGTGTTGCTTCACGCCCTTGGGTGGCTGGTTTGCGAATAATGACATTGCCAGCCTGGTCGGTAAACGCGTCTAGCCCGTTGTTATGAGCATGGGCAATAATATGCGAAACCAGTTTTTGCTCATGTTTTGATGGTCTGGGAATTTCACATAATTGATTAAAGTAATCCCAGAGCGAGGCGGGTTGAAGTTGGGTGATAGACATAGATAGGGATACCTGTTGTGATGCTGTGATAAGTTAAAAGTGAGTGATTTACTTACCGGTGTTATTGGCTTTCATTATTGATATCGTATTCATTCAGTTCTATTTTAGTTTTCCATGGGTAACTAGATGAAGCCTGCTTATAGGCCAAGTCAAATAGTCCTTGCATCTCTTTGGGAATAAAATCCATGGGTGAGCTTATAAAGTCGGTGTTATTTGGAATGGTTGCCATATGAAATTTAATATTTCTCTTTTGTACATTTTCATACAGCCGATAAATTGTGCGGTCAAAAAGAAGATCAGTGGCAACCAGCAGTAATGAGCTAATTACTTCAGCAGACTCTAGTGGTGCAGGCTTATAAGCATAGCTTTCTCGGTATTTACGGTTAGCGATGACATATAAATTAGCATCAAAATGAGACATTTTTTCAGCGTTTATCTGGAGTACTTCGCTCCAATTAACCAGTAAACCTATCATAAATACATTTGAGTAAAGACCACCATCAACATGCATTTGATAATATTTTTCTTTTTCTATATCGACTTGAATAAACTGCGGTGGAAATAGAATAGGAAAAGCGCTGGATGCATAAATAATGTCACGGTAGCGCTGTGCCTTGTCCGGCCTGTTACTTGAGGCGATGGCGCCCATGTCCCATACAACGAGTTGGCCTGTATCAAGATTGGTTGTGCCCATATAAAGGCGACGTCCTTTCTTGTGCTCAGTGGCAATTTTAGCTAAAAACGCATCATCAATGCCCTTTATGAGCAGTTCTTTGAGGGGGCTTGTATCATTTATTGAGGCCTTACTAAACCAATTTAGTAAGCGACTGGTGAATAAGTGTTCGGTTTTAAGAGTGGTGAATATTTGCTCTAGTCTATCGATACTCTCATCGCCAAGAAATGCAAATGAGGCCATTATTGAACCGGTGGATATTCCCGTTACTATATCAAACTGGGGTAGATCACCATGCGCCTTCCATCCCGATAAAATACCGGCACCATAAGCCCCTCCGGAGCCCCCTCCAGATAAGGTTAGAATATTAAACGGGATCTTTGAGCTTTTTTCACCGTGGTCTTTTATTTTGACCTCTAGAGCTTCCCCCATACTTTTTCTAAGGGTGTATTCTGAATAATCACTTTTAATGTTTAAATCTAAGGCACCCCAAGGTAGTCGTGCAGATTCTTCGCTTGGAAGCTCGGTGGGTCTCGTAGATGCACACCCGTAAATGAATAGCGTTAGCGAGATAAGAAAACTTACTTGATAGAGTATTTTTTTCACGTAGGAGCCTGTTTAAAATTATCAATATATGATGATAACAAATCGAAACATTAAGTCATCAGATTCCTTCTATTACCATGACGTTAAATAATGGTGTTCTCTGTTTTGGAGGAGTTTCATGGTAAATCTTATTTTTGAGCTAGACTGATGGAAATAATAAATTTTATGTTTAATCGAAAATCAGGAGCATCGCCTCTATGGCATCATCACCAGAACAAAGAGACATTGAGCGAAAAGAACGAGACTTAAAGCTTCAGGAAGATCGCCTTAACCGTCGTGTAGAGCAACAACAGAAACAAGAAGACAAACTATCTCAGAATCAAGAAAAAGTTACCGAGCGTGAACAAAAAGCGATAGAAGCAGGTCGTGAACTGAAAGAACGAGAGGACCAGCTTGCTAAGCAATTAAAGCAGCTACAAGGTGATCAAGGGCTCCATACTGATGAGCGAACGAGTTTTGATTTGGGTAGAAAACGACGCTTAGCCTTTATGATGCCTGTGTTGTTGTTAGCGGGTGTTGGTGCAGGTTATTTAACCTATGACTACTATGCCAAGAACGATATTTTCTCACAGCGCCTTTCTTTAGCAAATGAGAATGTGAGCAAATTGAGTGACATACTGACCAAAGCGGAAGACCAAAAAGCTGCAGTTCTGCAAGATTTATCTCTAAAAGATGATAAGTTAACACAGAAGACAAAAGAGCTAAGCACGTTAAAATCAGCGTATGCTCGATTAGAAAAAGAAAAGAAAAGTAGTGATGGCTCTCGTTCAGCGCTAGAAGGTAATAAAAAATCCCTTGAAGGTTCTGTTGCGGCCTTAACAGAAGAAAAAAGCGCCTTGGAGCAGTCTGTAAAACAGTTGGATGATGCTCTGGCCAAAAATAAAATAGAGCTTGCCGCGATGGCCGCGGAAAGCAAACAGCTTGCGACTAAACTACTGGAAACTGAAACAGAGTTTACTGAGTTGAAAACTCATGATGCGAATTTAGCCATTAAGCTGGAAGAAAAATCTGGGGTGTTGATTGCTGCAAAGCAAGCGATCGATGAACGAGATAAAATAATTAAAGCCAAAGTACAAAGGCAATCAGATTTGGAGCTTGAGCTAGCCTCGTTGCAAGAGCAGCATCAACTACTGAGTGATAGCCGAGATACTTTAGTCAGCGCGCTGGATGAACTGAAGTTGTCTGCTGAAAAACTGAACTCAGATTTGGTGGCTAATCAGGCTGGGGTAAGCGAAATAGATGAAAAATATCAGCAACAGCAGTTAGCGTTATCTGAGTTGAAAGAAAAGCTTATATCTGCTGAAGCAGATTTAAGTGCAGAGCAGCAGAAAAGCACAGACCTAGCAAAACAGCTAGCGGCTTTTCAAACTGAGAAGGTAGAGCCTACACCGGCTACACCTTAAACGATGTTAACATCTCGCGTAGTTGGTCAGTCTTGCTGGCCATTTCTTCACTGGCGCGAGTTGTTTCAGATGCATTACCTACGTTGTCTTCAGCGACCCGGCTAATACCTACAATATTTTTGTCAATATCTTCAGCCGTGGAGGCTTGTTGTTTCACTGCTTCCGCAATGTGAGTACTCATATCAGCAATAGATGATACTTTACCGTGAATGGTTTCCAGAGCGACTTCTACCTCTTTAGATTCGGTAACCGTTTCTTCAGCCATTTTATGGCTATTAGACATGGCTGTTACGGCATTCTTAACACCTTCTTGTATCTTATCAACCATTGTTTCAATTTCTACGGTAGACTCATGAGTTCGACCAGACAATGAACGAACTTCATCTGCAACTACGGCAAAGCCCCTTCCATGTTCCCCTGCTCTAGCCGCTTCAATCGCTGCGTTTAATGCCAGTAGGTTAGTTTGTTCTGCTATACCTTTTATTTGACCCAGTACCTGGCTGATATTGGCACTGTCTTTCGCTAATTGGTCAACCACACTTGAGGATGTTTGAATTTCACTCGCCAAATTGCTGATGTTAGACAAGGTTTTCTGAACTTGATCACGCCCTCGGCTAGCTTCAATACTGGCCTCTTGAGCGGTACCTTCAGCTTGCGCAGAAAAATCAGCGACTTCAGTGAAGTTGGATGACATTTCGGTCATTGCGCTAGCGGCTTGTTCTGTTTCTTCCATTTGCTGGTTGATTGAGCTGCTTGTAATCTTGGTTATTTTGCTTACTTCTTGAGATTGCTGATGCACGCTATTAGAGGTGTTGTGAACTTCTTGTATTAACTCTCTCATGCGTTTGGCTGTTTGATTAAACTGGATTGTTAGATCACCTAGCTCATCTTTTGTGGCAACGGTTAGTTGAACGGTCATATCGCCATCGGCCATCTTGCCTGCCGCGTCTAAAAGGCAGTCAATAGAGGTTCTCAATGAGAGGTAGAACGAGGCATACAGGTAAATAATAAACAGTAGAACCGTACCAATCGCTACGCTTATTAGTGTTAACTTTTGGTTTTGTTCATCAAGTCGCGTTTTAAAGCGCTCATCAACCTCAGATAATATATGGCTCGTCATCTCATATTGCAGATCAGTGAATTTTGAGACTTCATCAAAATAATCTTGCCAAGGCATGTCGAATGTAATTGCTGTCATGATTTTATCATCAACTAGGTTCAATAAACGCGTTATATCTTTTGCAAGTGATGAGCCGAGCGCTTTAGTTTTAGGAAGGCTCGCGGGAATCATAATGTTTACTGTCTTTTCGAGTTGAGGTTGGGTCTCGTAAAGTTTGCCTGAAATGGCACTTAATTCATCGGCAATGCCGGAGCTTAAATAAGACAATGTTAAGGCGTAGGATCCTGTACTGCGAAGCCTGCCAACACTATCGCTAAACGGTTTTAAATCACGGGTTGCAAAATCGATCATTGACTTTGTATCTGGGTTTGAATCTAGCGATAACTGGCTGAGTTCAACCGTCGCTTTTAGCAATGCATTGGCATTCACCACCAATGTATTTAAGGTATTAAATGTCGCCATTGGAGCATCGTTACCCGATATGCTTGTTTGCTCCACTGTCTTCAATGACTGGGTTACTGCTTGAAATAATTTTTTATAGGCATCGTTGTTAGTGAGTTCGGTATCACTTTCATCGATAGTTATTACCGCTTCTGTGAAGGCTTTTTTATATTGCTCCAAGCTGGGACCATAGTCATCAGCTGATTGGTAGACTGCGATGAATTTTATATCCCGGTATTGCTCTGCTGCATTTACCAGACTCTGAGTCAGATCAAGTAATTTAAGACCTTCTCGTTGATTTTGAGTCGTTTGTATTTGGTCGTATGAGTCATTGATAACGCTATAACTTAACCAAATAAGCGGTACAAAAAATAGCATGCTAATGAGAATGAATTTATTAGCAAAACCTAAACGGGCGATTAGCAACATACCCAGATGAAAAATATTTTTTAGCACAACATCAACCTACTTATATCATTATTATTCAGTGAGACTGATATATACTCATCAGACTGTTCATACAGCACTTATAATATATCGCCCAACTATCCGATTACTTTAACTTTTGTGTTATAGAGTGTAATGATCAGTATAGTCTAACTTTGTATATTGTCTTTTTTTTCAATGAGTGCCTGAACAAGGTGTTTGAGTTAGAATGGCGGCTTCTTTCAGGCTATGTATAGGATTTAGACATGCAGTCCCAGATAAAGGAAATTCTGGCGTTTACCCCGAGTGATAATCGCTATACAGATAAACGCTTTCGCCCAATGGAAGCGTATTTTTCGCCTAAAAGTTACGGCACAGAAAATATTCCACAAGACCGCCCTGTGTTATTTGTTGGCAACCATACGATTTATGGCGTGCTTGACCCTATGATGATTGTAAGATCAATTTATAAAAGTCGTGGTGTGTTTCCTCGATCACTGGCTGATCATATGCATTTTGGTGTGCCCTTATGGACACCTTACATAAAAAGCATGGGTATTGTTGACGGCACACGAGATATTTGTCGTGCTTTGATGGAAGATAGACAATCAGTGCTGGTTTTTCCTGGCGGTGCTCGAGAAGTGTTTAAGCGTAAAGGGGAGTCGTATAAACTGGTTTGGAAAGAGCGTACGGGGTTTGTAAAAATGGCGCTGGAACATGGTTACGATATTGTGCCGTTTGCAAGTGTAGGCCCTGACCACGCTTATTCAGTGGTGCTAGATGCCAATGATATTTCAAAAGGTTTAGGCGCACGGTTTAGAAATAGTCGGTTCTACAAAAAGACGCTTCGCAATGGTGACATGATTCCTCCGATTGCTCGTGGCATTGGGCTAACGGCGATACCGCGACCAGAGCGTTTTTACTTTTCTTTTGGCAAACCTATAGCAACGGCTCACTTGCAAAATAAACATCAAGTGGATGACTTGTTTTCAGTGAGAGAGCAGGTGGCTAATGCGATTAACGAGCAAGTTGGTGAGTTATTAGACATACGAAAGCAGGATACTGATAAGGGCCTTTTAAGGAAGTTGCTGACCGCACTTTGATACTTACTTTTACCTTATCGCGTCACCTTGGCGCGATAAGGTCTTTGATTTATTAGTCTAAGATAACGTTCCTTGATAACTCTCCCTCAATTTCATTTTCAGAATTTTACCGGTAGCGGTATGAGGTAGTTCATCTACGAAAATGATGTCATCAGGCAACCACCACTTTGCAACCTTATCTGAAAGATAGAAAATGATCTCTTCTTTGCTTATTTCCATATCTTCTTTTAATACCGCTAAAAGCAAAGGTCGTTCATCCCATTTTGGATGAGGCACACCAATAACCGCACACTCAGCCAATGCGGGATGGCCAATAGCGGCATTTTCAAGGTCAATAGAGCTAATCCACTCGCCACCTGACTTAATCACATCCTTAGATCGGTCAACTATGTTCATATAGCCTTGAGGGTCAATAGTGGCAACATCACCCGTATCAAACCAGCCATCAATAAGAGGTGATTTATCTTCTTTGTAGTAACTGGTAGCCACCCAAGGGCCTTTTACTAAGAGGTGACCAAATGATTCACCATCATGAGGCAGCGCTTGGTTATCTTGTCCTGCGATTTTCATTTCTATGCCATAAACAGGGCGTCCTTGCTTCGTTTGAAGTGTGTAACGCGCTTCCAGGGGCAAGTTGCTCATATAGCGATTTAAGCTATTTACGGTACCAATAGGTGAAAGCTCAGTCATGCCCCACGCGTGCATGACAAAGGCATTGTGTTTTTCCTGAAAGTCCCGGATCATTGTAATCGGCGCGGCGGCTCCGCCTATTACAACATTCTTTACAGGGTCAAGCGTGATACCTTGTTGTTCGCAGTATTGAAGCAAGCCTAGCCAAATGGTGGGTACGCCCAGAAGCAAATCGACTTGCTCTGCTGCTATTAATTCACACAGTGATGCCCCATCCATGCCTGCTCCAGGCAAGATCAATTTGGCACCTACCATAGTTGCGGAGTAAGGGATCCCCCAGGCGTTAACGTGAAACATCGGAACAACAGGCAGAAGAGTATTGTTGTTTCCAATGTCTAAGGCTTCTCTGGAAATACTCGCCCATGCATGAAGTATTGTTGATCGATGGCTATACAGTACGCCTTTAGGGTTGCCGGTGGTGCCTGAGGTATAACAAAGTGAAGCGGCTGATGTTTCGTCAATGTCTGGCCATTCGTATGCATCAGACTCGGCCTCAATCAATGCTTCGTAACATAAGAACGGAATCGCATCAGGGAGTGGTGATTTTGGCATATGCTCCCTATCGGTTAACACTACGATCTTTTTCAGTGATTTTAGCTGAGGTGCAACCTGCTCCAATAACGGTATAAATGTTAGGTCTAAAAATAGTACTTCATCTTCTGCGTGGTTAAGAATATAGGCTAATTGATCAGGGAATAATCTAGGGTTAATGGTATGTAATATGGCACCGCTTCCGGATACCGCATAATAAAGTTCATAATGGCGGTGTGTATTCCATGCGAGTGTTGCAACGCGGTCTTGCTGAGTAACGCCGAGTCTTTTGAGTGCGTTGGCAAGGCAGCGACTTCTGATCGCCGCGTCTTGGTAACTATAACGATGAATGCCACCTTCTACATTACGGCTGACGATTTCACCATCTTTATGATATTTTTCAGCATATTGAAGAATAGAAGACACAGTTAAGTGGCTATCCATCATTAATCCTTTCATTAGACTGTCCTTTTATGATTATTTTTAATAATGAGTAAGTTATATTTCCTATAATGGGCTGAAAAGGGGGATATGCGCAATAGTGTGTGTCTATAAAAACCGTTATAATCATTTCTTTTCGCTCTCGGATGACCCATATGCTAACTGAATTATCACTCAACCCAAATCTGATCAAAGCAACCAAAGAACTTGGTTTTGAAGCCGCGACAGAAGTTCAGGCAAAAGCGATTCCGCTTGTTCTGGATAATAAAGATTTGATGGTCAGCGCGGCAACCGGTAGTGGTAAAACGGTCGCCTTTCTTCTTCCGATATTACACCGTATGTTGGCACAAGCATCTGAACCCCGTGCTGTTCGTGCATTAGTCTTGGTGCCGGTGCGAGAGTTGGCCGATCAAATTGTTAAAGCGGGTAAAGAGTTAACACAATTTACAGAGCAATATTTAGTCAGTATTACGGGGGGAAGAGATTTTAAGTTACAAGAGAAATCCTTAAAGCGTATTCCGGATATTGTCGTGGCTACTCCTGGGCGCTTAATTGAGCACTTAGAAAATGAATCTTTCAGCCTAGCGGATATTGATGTACTGGTTCTGGATGAAGCTGACCGTATGTTGGATATGGGCTTTCAGGAAAGTGTACTGAATGTGATGAAGTATTGCCCTGAGCAACACCAAACGCTTCTTTTCTCTGCCACCTTACCCAGCGCCATTCGACGTTTCGCTGAGGAGATTCTGGTTGAGCCTGAATCAGTATTGGTTCATCACCACAGAGAGAAACACGATAATATAAGGCAGCAAGCAGTTCTGGCTGATGACGTAAGCCATAAAGAAAAACTACTACAGTGGTTGTTAGCTAACGAGACTTACGAAAAAGCGATTGTATTTACTAACTCTAAGATTTTGGCCGCCCGCCTTGATGGTTTAATGCGTTATCACAAATTTAGAGCGGCTCAGTTGCATGGTGATGTTCAGCAAAAAGGCCGGCAGGCGACCATTGAGTCATTTCGTAGTGGTAAGGTTAACGTACTTATCGCCACTGATCTTGCGGCCAGAGGCCTTGACGTAAGCGGTATTGATTTAGTTATTAACTTTGATGTGCCTCGTAAAGGTGATGCTTACGTACATCGTATTGGGCGTACTGGTCGAGCCGGTGCTGCTGGAGAGTCTATTTCACTAGTCACTCAGCAAGAATGGAATCTAATGTCGTCGATTGAACGATATTTAAAAATCCGCTTCGAGCGTAAAGTGATTAAAGAATTACCGGCCACTTATAAAGGCCCAAAGAAGTTAAAAGCATCAGGTAAAGCCGTAGGTAAGAAAAAGAAGAAACCAGCAGGCAAGGTTAAGCTAAAAACGAAAAAGCCTAAGAAGAAGTAATAGCGCATAAAAAAAGGGGCATCTCATTGAGATGCCCCTTAAAAAAGGACTGAAAAATAAAAGGCTGAATAAACTTAAATAAGGTTGGATTTGGATTCCCAAAAAAAACAGCAGCGGTACAACTTAACCCGCTGCTTTAAGGGGGATACTACTCAAATCCACAATTAAAGGATAAGTGAGAAACAGCGAATCTTCTATGACAAAAGAGTAAAAGAACGTGAGGAATTGCTAAGGCGTGTAACGGGATGTAGCGAGGGAGAAAATGATAAGAAATCAAAACTGTAGGAGCAGCACCCCTACAGTTGATGTATTGTTGGTTAATTAACCAACAATAGAAAGCAACTCAACATCAAATACTAATGTAGAGTATGGACCAATTGCACCACCAGCCCCTTGCTCACCATATGCAAGACTATATGGAACGGTTAAGCGCCACTTAGAACCCACGCTCATCATTTGAAGTGCTTCAGTCCAACCAGCGATAACACCGCCTACTGGGAATTCTGCAGGCTCGCCACGATCGTATGAACTGTCAAATACAGTACCGTCAATGAGTGTACCGTGGTAGTGAGTACGTACAGTTGAAGCTTGGCTTGGTTTCTCGCCTTCACCTTCAGTGATTACTTCATACTGTAAGCCAGATTCAGTAACGGTTACTTCATCACGCTTAGCGTTTTCAGCTAAAAACTTATCGCCTTCAGCAGTAAATTCTTTAGCTTGCTCTGCTTGCTGAGCCTGCATCTTAGCGCTGATTTCCTGGAAAGCTGCTTCCATTAACTCATCTGGAACAGGGCTCGCCTGACCGTTTAATGCGTCAGCTAATCCGCCAAGTACAGAATCGATGTGCAAACCGTCAAAAGGGTTGCTCGCTAACTGGTCACCCATTTGACGACCGATACCGTAACTTACGCGCTCTTCTACTGAATTGTATTGCTCAGACATATTGCTCACTTCTTAAAAGGAATGGGGAATTAAAAACCGAGGCAGTTTATCACGTTATTCTAGTTAATTGGAGTAAGTACTTTTCCGGCTTGTATTTGTAGCGCGGCAGTTAACTCTCGACTCAAGGATGCTCGTAAATTCCATATATGCCAATAAAGTGGAATATCCATTGTATTGCCTTCAACAAGCTCAACGACTTTGCCCGATTTTAGCCATGAATCGCTTTGCACATCGGGAACCATTCCCCAGCCATAGCCTCGTGCAATAAAATCTATGAATGATGTGGTCTATTGCTTTATCTTTGTTTTCAATGGCCTCTGAATACCTTTAATAAGCAAACTGACCCATTGCCAACGGTTAACCAGTAATGCGGAAAATATAAGTCCACAGCCTACTAGCTGGGTTGTAGTCATTTGTTCACAAAACCACGCACCCGCTAATAACGTTGTCCAAATGGGCTCGATGGTTAATATCACGGCAGCATGGCTTGCGGGTGCCAAGCCTTGAGCAAAAGTCTGAAGAAAAAACCGAAGACTAGTAGCAATAATAGCGCTGGCTAGCAACCAGCCCCATATTTCATTAGCTACTTTCTCAGGCCATTCTTCTGTTCCTAGGGAGATCAACAGCGCGATAACCCCTACCACAATTAATTGCAGAGAAGTCAGTACTAGCGCAGGCACTTCTGCAACCATGCGTGTGTTGAGGTTAAAATGAAGCGCAAAAATAACAGCGGCTGATAAAAAGAATAACTGGCTCTTTTCGAGCTGAAAACCATGACTACCAGATAAGTCTAATGATAAGAAAGCCAACCCGCTAACTGCAATAGGGAGTGCTAACCAAGTACTTAAAGCAGGATGCTCACCAAAAATAAAGCGAGCCATAATAGGGACAAGTACGACAGCTGTACTTGTAATAAACGCGCCCTCTCCTATATGTTCAGCATTAAAAAGCCCCATAATCCAGCAGACCATAGCCACTGCAAAAACAACGCCTGTCATCAATGAGCGTTTTAGACCTTGGCTTGATAGCTTTGCAAAAGACTTTTGCCCTAACAGGGCCAATATTAACCCTGCAAGTAAGAAGCGAATACCAATAAAGAGAATGGGGGGAAGCCCTTGAAGTGCTTCTTTAGAAAAAATCCAGCCGGCGGCGGCAAGCAAAGTGACGACTACAAGGAGTAAGTCTGCTTTCAGATGGTTATTATTATTCAAAGTTGTAGTTGGGGTGATTATAGAGTGGATATGAGTTATCAGCATCGATTGTTACAGCTATTGTCTGTTTCTGAGCGTAAACTGACAGACTACGCAAACTCAGCAACAGGATAGTGAATATCCTTTTGATGACCATAAGCGATTCTCTCCTTGAGAATGGTGTTCCATAGCGAATAAATTGACTACAGTATAATACGAAACATAAATGATTAGTGGTCGCTACAGCAAAATAGTAGATTCTGTTACTCTAGGTGGAGGTTATGATCTAAGCTCATAGCATCCAAACTAACTTTTGAATGATATAACAATGTGAATAAGCGTCCTACAAAATCAGATATTAGACGAAAATTGGACAATCAGGTTCGCGACTTCCTTGAACAAGGGGGCGCGCTCGAGCAGGTTGAAAAAGGTGTAAGTGGTCGTTTTGATAAAAATGGTCCTATTAAATCAAACTCAATGGCATTCGATACATCCAAAGAAGGGAGAACGCTGGTTACAGAGGCAATTGCGTCTATTGAAGCGCGTAAACATCCTGAACCAGTTCAAAAGAAACCAAAGCAGACCCGACAAAAAAAGAAAATGATCTACGACGACTTTGGTGAACCACTCCGCTGGGAGTGGGTTGAAGAGTAATGTTATAGCATTACATTGATTGAACGGTCGCTTCCTTCGTGTTCTGCCCTGGTGTAACGCCCCATGTTTTTACTTTCTCGGCCTGTTTGTCGGGTGATAATTTCAAAAACACACCTAAAGCAGCCAATAAAAAGGAGGCGCTGATAATAATGGCTACGGGGTAGTAAAGGTTGCCTGCCAAGTCTAACTGGCTATACTTTATTATCATTATCAAACCTTCCAAGGACAATGCTACGCAGACAGTGCCAATAAAGCGCGGCAAGGTTCGGCGCAGTATTACAATCACATCATCCTCTACTTCTGCACCACCATATTCTTTGTTAATAACCATCGCCAGCTCAAAAACGGCTAATGAAATTATTCCTGTATTAATGGCCTCAAGGCACGCATGCATTAATTCTTCACCATCCATGAGCCCTTGAACCACCACCGCGAAGGAAGACATTGCCATAGCAAAAGAGATACCAAAAAAAATAATGGAAAATATACAAGCAAATATTGATCGTATCGAAAAGGTCTTAGGTAACAAACTCATGGAAATCCCTGTTCTAGTTCTATTTAATTAATAGAACACATAATACCTAACGGCAGAGGGTTAGTTTAATTAGTAGAAGTACCTAATTAGCTGATTATTATTAACTTTGCAGTAATTAGGGCATTTTTCCGATAGCAAAGGTGCCATCTTGAAAAAATTGAACCGCTTGTTTTTTCTTTCTGGCGATTAATAAGGGGGAATCATCAAAGAACAAGAAATTCTTCCAGTTTCTTTTAAAGACCGCCCAAGTTGTTTCAATGATATTATGACTTTCATAGCAGAAAAAAACACTTACATTATCTGCCCAGTCTATTTCTTGAGTGATGAGTTCTGGCAAGTCGGAGCTTGATGAGTCCCAGGATTTTTGCCAAATATCACGGTGAAGCCAGGTTTCTTCTTTTGTCGCCCAATCGTCATTATCTAAGTCTGAAGGATGATTAGCTTCTTTACTGATACGTTGTCGCCACAGTTGAAACGCACTGGATTCAGATAATGGCTTTATACACTCAAGGTCTTCTGGGCTAACAGGCATATCTTTATGACGAAAAATCCAAGCATTACGATATTCGGAAAGACTTATGTGATTCATCTGGATACTCGACTGTTAATGAAGAAATACTGATTAATTACCACTGATCTTGTTAAGACCAGTGGTAATTGTATTCAAGCTAGGCGCTACAGTAAATATCTAAGATTAACTATCGGCAGAATCAAACTGTTTGATCGCTTGTAATAGTTCTTCTGTACGTTCTTCCATTAAGGCTTGGTTTCCTCGAGATTCAACATTTAATCGAACTAAAGGCTCAGTATTAGACAGTCTCAAATTGAACCGCCAATCTGAAAACTCCATACTTAAACCATCAACAAAGGCTACGTCTGACGCCTGTGTAGAGTAGTGGTTCTCTATGGATTTCAGAACCTTTTCAGGGTTCTTTAAGGTACGATTAATTTCACCGCTCGCAGGGAATGCGGCCATTCGATCTTCTAATAATGAAGAAAGGGTCGCGTCTGAACGACCTAATAGCTCAGCAAGTAGCAACCATGGAATCATCCCGCTATCGCAGTAAGCGAAAGAACGAAAATAATGATGAGCACTCATTTCACCACCATAGATGGCATCTTTTTCACGCATTGCCTGCTTTATAAAGGCGTGCCCTGTTTTACTTTCAATAGGCGTACCACCATGCTCAGTCACTACGGCTTGAGTATTCCAGGTTAAGCGAGGGTCATGGATGATTTTTTCACCGGGGTATCGGCTCAAAAATTGTTGAGCTAATAAACCGACGATGTAATAGCCTTCAATGAAATTGCCCTTTTCATCAAACATGAAACAACGATCGAAATCTCCATCCCACGCAATACCGAAGTCTGCGCCATGTTTAATCACTGCTTCTTGGGTACTGAGTCTGTTCTCAACCAAGAGAGGGTTGGGAACACCCGCTGGGAATGTGCCATCTGGGTTGTGGTGAATTTTTATAAACTCAAAGGGCAAGTGGCGTTCAAGTTCATCAATCACCATCCCTGCGCCACCATGCCCTGCATTCACCACAATCTTTAAGGGCTTTATACCCTTGAGGTCAATATAACCTAGTAGGTGTTGAATGTAGTCTGCCATGGCATCTAGAGGCTGCTCAGACCCCGTCAGTTCGGTAACGTTAGGGCAAGAATCAGTGGCTATCATCTCTTTAATTGCAGTGAGCCCTGTTTCACCATACACAGGGCGGGCATCGTTCATTACTAATTTTAACCCGTTGTAGTCTTTAGGGTTATGACTAGCCGTGACCATGATTCCGCCATCCATCTTGTAATGAAAGGTAGAGAAGTAAATTTGCTCAGTACCACACATGCCAATGTTATAAACATCAGTACCCGCGGCACGCAAGCCTCTAATCAGCGCTTCAACGAGTTCAGGGCTAGACTCGCGGATGTCATAGCCTACAACGACTTTTTTGGTTTTTAAAATCGTCGCGTAGGCCACGCCAATTTTCTCAGCCAGGTCTATATTTAATTGCTCTGGCACTTTGCCACGAATATCGTAGGCTTTAAAACAACTTAGATCCATGTGGTTCTGTTTCCTTACTTGTTTCTGAATGTTCTTTGGTTATTAAGCGGAATTATTAACAAATGCATCTAATAAATCGGCTGATTGTTTAGGCGCTTCAATCATTGGAGCGTGGCCAATACCCTGTAAAATTATCTTTTTAGAGCCGGGGATTAAACGCTCAAAAATATCCGCGTTTCCTACATGAATCACTCTGTCTTCGGCTCCCCAGATGATCAAGGTCGGTGATTTAATTTTCTTCAGTTCTTCTTTAAAAAGACCTTTTTCACCGGTTGATATATCGGTAAATATTTTAGCGTTAATCTGTTGTTTTCGACTGGATTTTTCAGCCGCTACTTCAGTAATTGGCCAGGGAATAAAAGGGGGCTTTTCCATTGCAAATGTCAGTAAGTTCTTAAAGCTCTTGGCATCCGAAACAATTAAAGGGTTTTCACCCTGTTTCAATAGCACCATCATCTCACTTTCTACATCATGTATGCCAGCGGGGTCATACAGCGTAACTGTTTTAATTTCATTCGGGTATTTGGCTGCGTAGATTGATGAAATAGCGCCGCCCATAGAATTACCCGCGATATGAAATGACCCTAGCTTTAGTGCTTTCGCTACTTGGTGTACGTTTTCGACTTGTGTTTCAATGCTATAGTTTAATGAAAGATCCTTAGTGCTTTCGCCGTGCCCAGGGAGGTCTATAATTACGACGTGATAACGATCACTTAGCTCTGCTGCGTACCGTAACCAGCCCTCTTTTGTTGCGGCAAAACCATGAATGAGCAGCAAGCTCGGTTGGCCTGCTCGACGAGGCCCTTCAAAATAAGCTATATCTAAGTTTTTAGACTCCCCTACGCCTGCTTTCAACCACTTCTTGGTTAATAAGGCCTTCTCACTTTCATAGGTAATAGCGGCATCATAGATTTCATACTTATAGTACGATCCTGCGCCGTAAAGGGAGCTGCCGGAAACGGCAATAAGTAAAAAAATAAAGAGTAACTTTGATTTGAGCATAAAATGAATTGTCCATATTGTTACAAGGTTTGGTCTAGGATAAGTGCATTGATAACGGTCATGCAATTTTCTTTTGATGATATTTGTCACTTTAGAAACAGTATAGAGGCGTTAACGGGATAAAAACTATGCTAAGGTTGAGGTCAAACTTGTTAATTACGGCCAGCTCAACCCTGAAGTAAGGAAGAGAAATGACCACACGTTCAATACTTGGTTTAACCTATACAGTGAATGGCCTTGATACGATGGGGTATTCGCCTCAAACTGTATTGAAAAAACATGGGCTCAGTCTCGATAAACTAGACCCTTTTGCACAAATTGAGCGTGCCACTGAGTTACAAATCCTTAGTGAGTTGTTTGAAGATGTATCGGATAGCAGTATCGGCCTTAAAATGGGGGTGCGTTTTGGTTTAGTAGGTTATGGACCTTTTTCTATGCTTTTAATGTCGTGTAAAAATGCCTATGAAGCCTGTAGAACTGGCGTTCGCTATCAAAGTATTACCTATTTGTTTGGCGAGCTTCGCCTTGAACTAGGCACGGAGGTAACCGCTATTTGCCTTCAGCCCACCACGCTTCCTGGTAAGTTAAATCGTATTATTATCGACAGAGATATATCGGGCACGTATCGCTTAATTCAAGATATTTTAAAAAATATTGAACAGGCTGTTAATTTGGCTGAAGTTTGGTTCTCTTACCCTAAGCCTGACGATATAAAGCCTTATGAAGACTTATTTGAATGCGAACTTAAGTTTGACCAGCCTTATTGCCGACTAGCCATCAATAATACCGACTTGACCATACCTTTCCCCAATGCCAACCCTACCGCATTTGATTATTATCGTGCCCAATGTGATCAGGTTATTGCTAAACGCACCGACTCAATAGAGCAATTATCAGATAAAATTTGTAAGCACCTTGAGTTGTTTGTGTACGAGCTACCTTCAATCGTTGAAGTAGCGGAAGCCTTTGGTTTAGCCGAACGAACATTAAGACGGCAATTGAAAAATGAAGGCACTTCATTTCAGAAGGTATTGGATAGTGTTAGGTTTGAAAAAGCCAAAAGTCTTTTAAAGAAAACAAATTTACCCATTGAAGAGGTGGGACGTCGTTTGGGTTATCAGGAAGCCGCGAGTTTTAATCATGCATTTCAACGATGGTCAGAAACAACCCCTTCAAAGTTCAGAAAGGGCTTAGTGAGCCGCTAGGTTTTAGTTTTCAACAAACGCTCTTTCAATCACATAATGCCCCTGGTCGCCATGGCGGGCTTCTTTAAAGTCTTTGGCATTTAGTATAGAGCAGGTATCTTTTAACATGCTTGGACTTCCGCAAATCATAAAACGGTCATCTTCAAGGTTAATCGGTGGCAAGCCAATATCTTGCGCTAATTTTCCACTATCTAATAACTCTGTAATTCTCCCTTGGTTTTTATAGGGCTCTCGGGTGACGGTGGGGTAATAAATAAGTTGGTCGCTAATTTGATCACCAAAGTATTCATGACTCGGTAGTTCAGACTGAATAAGTTCTTGATACGCTAGTTCAGATACTTCACGGGTACCATGCGTTAAAATGACTTTATCAAACTTCTCATAGGTTTCAGGGTCTTTAATAATGCTCATAAAGGGCGCTAGACCTGTCCCTGTGCTGACTAAATAAAGATTGCGGCCTGGTATTAGGTTATCAATAAGTAAGGTGCCCGTAGGTTTTTTACTC